>MWJO01000056.1 GCA_002027195.1 Streptomyces sp. GKU 895
CGGCGGTCACCGCCGCGCGGGCGGTCCTGGCGCCCCGAGCGGTCTCGGCGGCCCCGGTATGCCCAACGCCTCCGCCGGCCTCGCCGGCCCCGGTGTCGGCGCGCCCCCCGGAACCGGCGGCCCCGGCGGTCCCGGTGTCGGCCCCCACGGCGGCCCGCAGACCGCCCCCGGCCGTGGCCCCGGCGGCGGCCTGAGTGACGACACCGCGATCCTCACCCCGCAGAAGCCGGCTCCCGAACCGGGCAGCCCCGGCTACGGCACCCCGCCGGACAACGTCTCCGGGCACACCGTCACCAGCGGTATCCCGGTCGTGCCGCCCACCGCCCAGAACGCCCCGTTCGGGCCCGGCGCCGGCACCGACGGACCGCTGCCGCACACGCCCCCCGAAGCTGCCCGAGCCGGTCGCGCAGAACGTCCCGGCGTCGTCGTCGAAGAAGAAGGCGAAGAAGAAGGGCCGCAGCAAGCTGACCCTGCTCGCCGTGGGCGTGGTCGTCATCGCGGGCGGCGCGTACGGCGTGGGCCTGCTGATGAACCACTCCGACGTCCCCAAGGGCACCACGGTCCTCGGCGTCGACATCGGCGGCGGCACCCGCGACGACGCGGTCAAGAAGCTCGACGCGGCCTTCGACAAGAAGGTGAACCAGCCGCTGAAGCTGTCGGTGGACGGCAAGGCGGTCCAGCTCCAGCCCGACCAGGCCGGCCTTCAGTTCGACATGCAGGCCACCGTCAGCAAGGCCGCGACCAGCGACTACAACCCGGTCTCGGTGATCGGCTCGCTCTTCGGCGGCCGGCGGGTGATCGAGCCGGAGATGCCGGTCGACGAGGAGAAACTGACCGCGGCCCTGGAGGACGCCTCCGGCAGCTCCGGTTCGGCGACCGACGGCACGATCAAGTTCAAGAACGGCAAGGCCGTCGCCGTCTACGGCAAGCCCGGCAAGGGCATCGACGTCGCCAAGTCCATGGCGGCGGTGGAGCAGGCGTACCGCACCCAGGTGGAGAACGGCTCGGCGGGCGCGATCACGCTGCCGACCACCACCAAGGAGCCGACGGTCTCGAACGCCGAGGTCGACGACGTGATGAAGTCGATCGCGGAGCCCGCGATGGCCAAGACCGTCCGGGTGCAGACCGATCCGGCACACTTCATCGACTTCGGGCAGCGGTCGTTGCCGGACATCCTGAGCTTCAAGGCGGTCGACGGCAAGCTGGTCGACTACTACGACCTCAAGGCGCTCAAGGCGGCGTACGGCACCACCTTCGTCGGCGTGCAGATCAACGGCGCGAGCGGCAAGCGGGACGTCCTGCCCGAGGACGTCGCCTCGGCCCTCCGCAAGGCCCTGCGCGGCAAGACCCCGGCGGAGCGCATCGTCACGATCGACACCGACCCGAGCTAGCCGCACCAGGCTCTGACCAGGGGCATCCGGCACCCGCCGGGTGCCCCTGGTCGTCGTATGACATCTGTCATCCGGCAGTCAGGACCGCCGACACTGCCGGACGAGGGCCCCCGAAGGCCACCCTGGATCACATGACGACGACAGCGGTCGCATTCGACCAGGTGAGCAAGGCGTACGGCGAGGTCCGGGCCGTCGACGGTCTGACACTGAGCCTCCATCCCGGACAGACCGTGGCCCTGCTGGGCCCCAACGGCGCCGGCAAGTCGACCACGCTCGACCTGCTGCTCGGGCTCAAGCAGCCGGACAGCGGCAGCGTCCGGCTCTTCGGCACGAGCCCGCGTGAGGCGATCGTCGCCGGGCGGGTCGGCGCGATGCTGCAGAGCGGCGGGCTGATGGACGAGGTGACCGTCGCCGAGATCGTCGGGCTGGCCTGCGACCTGCATCCGAAGCCGTACAAGGCGAACGACGTCCTCGCCCGGGCCGGCATCACCCAGATCGCCGACCGCAAGGTCAACAAGCTCTCCGGCGGCCAGGCCCAGCGCGTCCGCTTCGCGCTCGCGACCGCGGGCGACAGCGACCTGATCGTCCTGGACGAGCCGACCACCGGCATGGACGTCACCACCCGCCAGGCCTTCTGGGCCACCATGCGCGAACAGGCCGACCAGGGGCGGACGGTCCTCTTCGCCACCCACTACCTCGAAGAGGCCGACGCCGTCGCCGACCGCGTGCTCGTGCTGCACCGGGGCCGGTTGCTGGCCGACGGAACGGCCGCCGAGATCAAGGCGAAGGCGGGGGCGCGGCGGATCTCCTTCGACCTGGACGGGCCGATCGACCCCGACGCGCTCCGCGAGCTGCCCTTCCTCGCCCACCTGAGCGTCTCCGGCTCCACCGTCCGCATTCAGTCCTCCGACGCCGACGCCACCGTCCACGCCGTGTACGGCCTCGGCCTCTACCCCCGCAACCTGGAGGTCGCCGGGCTCGGCCTGGAGCAGGCCTTCGTCGCCATCACCGAGGCCGAGGAGGCCCGTACCTCATGAACAGCCTGATCAAGCTGGAGCTCAACCGCGCCCTGCGCAACCGCAAGTTCCTGTTCTTCTCGGTCCTCTACCCGTCCCTGCTCTTCCTGCTCATCGCGGGCAGCGCAGACGGCACGGACCAGGTCGACGGCACGGGCCTGACCCTGCCGACCTACATGATGGTCTCCATGGCCTCCTTCGGGGCCCTGACGGCCGTGCTGATGGGCAACAGCGAGCGCATCGCCAAGGAACGGGAGAGCGGCTGGGTACGGCAGCTGCGGCTGACCACGCTGCCCGGCCGCGGCTATGTCCTCGCGAAGACCGCGAGCGCGGCCGTGGTCAGCCTGCCCTCCATAGTCGTCGTCTTCGTCGTCGCCGCGGCCGTGAAGGACGTACGCCTGGACGCCTGGCAGTGGCTCGCGCTCACCGGCGCGATCTGGGCCGGCAGCCTCGTCTTCGCCGCGCTCGGCGTGGCCATCGGGTACCTGGCGAGCGGGGACGCGGTCCGGCCGATCACGATGATCACCTACTTCGGGCTGTCCATCCTCGGCGGCCTGTGGATGCCGACGACGACCTTCCCGGCCTGGCTCCAGGACATCGCCAAGTGGGTGCCCACGCACGCGTACGCTGCCCTCGGGCAGGCGATCGAGCAGAGCCAGGCCCCGCATGCCAAGGACATCGCCGTCCTCGCCGTCTTCTTCGCCCTGTTCGCGGGCGGCGCGGCCTGGCTGTACCGGAAGGACACGCTGAAGGCGTGAGTGTGATGACGGACGATCTGCGGCCCGACGAGGAAGCGCGGGCGGAACGGCTGATCCAGATCGGCCAGCCGCCCCGCAATCGGAGTGAGGCGATCCGGAAGCTGGTGTGGGTCCTGCCCTGGCTGGTCTTCCTGGCCTCCCCGGTGCAGGACCTCAACTCCGGTGACCACACCACCGCGGTCACGACTGCCGGCTGGACGGGCCTCGTGGCCTTCGTCGGGCTCTATCTGACCCTGGTCTTCCGCACCATGGGCCGCCGGACCTTCCGCGGCGGGATCATCAACGTCCTGGCCGCCGCCCTCTGGGTGCTCGGACTCGCCCTGGCCTTCGGCTTCGGCAGCGAATGGCTCGGCCTGTTCGTGTACGTCTCGGTCACCTGCGGGGTGGCCTTCCCGCTGCGGACCGCCTACTGGACGATCCCGCTCACCGCCGCCGCGATGATGCTGGCGGGCTGGCACGCCCACGATCTCGACGAGGCCTGGGGACTCTTCCTGGTCGTGCTCCTGGTCGGCTACTCCATGACCGGCATCCGGCAACTCGTCTCCACCACCGTGGAGTTGCGCAAGGCCCGCGCCACCGTCGCCCAGCTCGCCGCCAACGAGGAGCGCCTGCGTCTCGCCCGCGACCTGCACGACCTCCTCGGTCACTCCCTCTCCCTGATCACGCTGAAGAGCGAACTGGCCGGCCGGATGCTCCCGGACCACCCCGACAAGGCGGCCCAGCAGGTCGCCGACATCGAACAGGTCAGCCGCCAGGCCCTGGTGGACGTCCGCGAGGCGGTCTCCGGCTACCGCAGGCCCCGGCTGTCCGAGGAACTCGCGGGTGCCCAGGTCGCGTTGACGGCCGCCGCGGTCATCGCCGACGTACCCGCCGAACCCGACCTCACCGGCGTGCCCGAGGACAGCGAGAGCGCCCTCGCCTGGGCCCTGCGCGAGGCGGTCACCAACGTCGTACGGCACAGCGGCGCGACCCGCTGCACGATCGAGGTCCTGCACCGCCAGACCCTCGACGGCCCGGTCCTGGAACTCGCCGTCGAGGACAACGGCTCGGGCGGCTCCGGCAAGGGCCCCGGCAACGGCCTCACCGGCCTGACCGAGCGCCTGGGGAAGGCGGGCGGCACCCTGGAGGCGGGCCGCACCAAGCACGGTTTCCGGCTGCTCGCCCGGGTGCCCGCGGGCGCGGTGACGCCCGTAGGATCCGGGGCATGAGCCACACGATCAAGGTCCTCCTCGCCGAGGACCAGTCGATGGTCCGCGAGGCCCTCGCCGCCCTCCTGGGCCTGGAGGACGACATCGAGGTGGTCGCCCAAGTCGCCCGGGGCGACGAGGTGTTGGCCGCGGCACGGACCCACGGCGTCGACGTGGCCCTCCTGGACATCGAGATGCCCGGCATGACCGGCATCGAGGCGGCGGCCCAGGTCCACGCGGCCCTGCCGGACGTGAAGCTGGTCGTCCTGACCACCTTCGGCCGCCCCGGCTACCTCCGCAGCGCCATGGAGGCGGGCGCCGACGCGTTCCTGGTCAAGGACGCCCCGGCCGCCCAACTGGCGGAGGCGGTACGCAAGGTACTGGCGGGCGAGCGGGTCATCGACCCGACCCTGGCGGCAGCGGCCCTGGCGGAGGGCGCGAACCCGCTGACGGACCGGGAGCGCGAGGTCCTGCGGGCGGCGGAGGACGGCTCCACGAACGCGGAGTTGGCAGCGAAGCTGCATCTGTCACAGGGCACGGTCCGCAACTATCTCTCGACGGCAATCCAGAAACTGGCGGTAAGGAACAGGGCAGAGGCAGCGCGCCTGGCGAGGGAGAAGGGCTGGCTGTAGTCGGCCTGTCTTTCAGGGGCGCGGGGAACTGCGCGACCAGCCACAGCGAACGCGCAAGCCCACCGGCAAAAGCCCCTACGGCGATGTCAGTTGAGCCTGGCCCGAGCGCCCGAGCCTGCCGCCGCAGGCGATCCGCAGCGGACTCGTCCACCGCCGCCACCACCTCCGCGTACCCCTCCAACTCCGCGGCCCCTTCGACGAAGGCACCCCGCTCCACCAGCAACTGCGCCCGCTCGTACCGCAACCGAGCCGGATGAGAAGGCAACAACAGCGACAACTCCACAGCCCACAGCGCCACATCCGACCGCTCCGGCCGAGCCGCCGCCCAGGTCCGCACGTTGTTGAGAATCCGCAGCACCACATCCAGCGGATCGGCCGGCGCCAACATGGACGGTTCAAGAGAAGCCCCCGTGGCCCCCGCGACCAACAACTCCGCGTCGGCCCCGGCGAGCACCCGCCCCCCGTCGAACGGATCGGCCAGCACCTGTTCCTCCGCGGCCCCGAACCCCACCACGAAGTGCCCCGGAAGAGCGACCCCGTACACCGGCGCCCCGGCCCGCCGGGCCACCTCCATCCACACCACGGACAGCAGGATCGGCAAGCCCCGCCGCCGCCGGAGCACCTCGTGCAGCAACGACGACTCCAGCCGCTGATAGTCCCCGGCGGAGCCGCGGAACCCGCACCGCTCCCCGAGCAGCTCCCGCAGCGACCGCCCACGACCGCGGCCCACCGGGCCGGAACGGCAGCCGCCCGGCCAGTTCGTCCAGTGCGATCTGGGCCGCGTCGATGCCCGCCTCGTCGAGGCCGCCGTCCGCCTCGGCGCCCAGGAGCAGACACAGCGCGGACAGGTCGGGCCGTTCGGAGCGGGCCTCTTCGGCGAACCGCCGGCGCAGTTCGGCGGAGCGTTCCGGGGGTGGGGGATGCGGCAGACGCATAGCTGGCTCGTGCCCTCTCACAGCGATCGGTACCGGACGCTCACCGGTCGCTCTCCCCGGCGGCCGGTTCCCGGTAGTGGTGGTACGCGTGATGCGCCCCGAAGCCCATCCCGGCGTACAGCGCCCGCGCCCCCGCGTTCTCCGCCTCGACCTGGAGCCAGGCCGCCGACGCGCCCTCCTCGAGCGCCCGCCGGGCCAGCGCGGCCATCACCTCGGTGGCCAGCCCCCGCCGCCGCTGCTCGGGATCGACCTCGACGGCGGCGAAGGACGCCCACCGCCCGTCCACCACACACCGCCCGATGGCGGCGGGCACGCCACCGCTTCCCGGCACCTGCGCGAACCACACCGAGGGCCCGCTCGACAGCACTTTCAGCGCCACCTCGCTCACCCCCTTGCGCTGGTAGCGCGCGAGCCACGCCTCGTCCACGTCCCGGGACAGCTCCACCGCGACACCCCCGGCGCCCCCGGCCCGGTCGGCGAGCGGTGCCAGCGCCCCGATCCACAGCTCGGCCGTCACCTCACGGACCCACCCGCGCCGCTCCAGCTCCGCGCACAGCAGCTCCTGCGTGCCCTCGGCGCCGGTCGCGGTCTGCGCGTACGCGGGCAGCCCGCGAGCGCCGTACCAGCGGCGTACGGCCTCCAGCGCGTCGTCCAGCGGCATGCCGGGGTCGCCGATCGGCAGTACGGAGTTGGCTCGCCGGGTGAAGCCGGACGCGGCCCGCAGCTCCCACTCGCCGAGCCGCTCGCTCTCCACCGGCCGCCACGCGCGCGTGCAGACATGGGCGAGTTCCGCGTACGAGGCGGACGGCCCCCGGCGGCGGGCCGGGGCGCCCGGCACCACCTTGCCCGCCACCAGCGAGGATTCCGCGATGCGGACAGTCTCGCCGTCCTTGCGTGTGATCCGAAGCACACCGGTGTCCCATGATGCGAGAACACCCACCGTGTCGGTGAACTTCTCACCCGGAACCGCAGGATCGTTCATGCGGCGTACGGAGACCCGTTTACCCACGTCAGCTGCGGTGATACGGACCTCAAGGCGCCCCGTCGCAGAGATTTCCACAGGTCAGTTCACCCCTCCTGTTCGGATCATGCCCAAGAACGGAGATACTAGGGGCGGGCATCGACGACGCCGCGCTCCCGCGCGCCAGGCGGCGGAGCCTATGGAGGCCCGCCAGCGCCCTATCGAGGAGGAACGACAGCGTGACCTACGTCATCGCGCAGCCTTGTGTCGACGTCAAGGACAAGGCGTGCATCGAGGAGTGCCCGGTCGACTGCATCTACGAGGGCTCCCGGTCCTTGTACATCCACCCGGACGAATGCGTCGACTGTGGTGCCTGTGAGCCGGTCTGCCCGGTCGAGGCGATCTTCTACGAGGACGACACTCCGGAGGAGTGGAAGGACTACTACAAGGCGAACGTCGAGTTCTTCGACGAGCTCGGCTCCCCCGGCGGCGCCAGCAAGCTGGGTCTGATCGAGCGGGACCACCCCTTCATCGCCGCGCTGCCGCCCCAGGCGTAAGCGCACCAGCGGCCCGCAGCTTCGTGCCGCCTCGGTCCCGTACGGCCAGATCACCTCTGATCGCCGTACGGGACCGAGGCGTTTGCCGTACGTACCAGAAAGTGAGCCAGTCCCCGTGTCCGCAGTCTCCGACCGCCTCCCCACCTTCCCCTGGGACAAGCTGGAGCCGTACAAGAAGACGGCCGCAGCGCACCCGGACGGCATCGTCGACCTCTCCGTCGGCACCCCGGTCGACCCGGTCCCCGAGCTGATCCAGAAGGCCCTGATCGACGCGGCGGACTCCCCGGGCTACCCGACGGTCTGGGGCACCCCGGCCCTGCGCGACGCGATCACCGGCTGGCTGGAGCGCCGCCTGGGCGCCCGTGACGTCACCCACCGGCACGTCCTGCCGATCGTCGGCTCCAAGGAACTGGTCGCCTGGCTGCCCACCCAACTGGGCCTCGGCCCCGGCGACAAGGTCGCGTACCCACGGCTGGCCTACCCGACGTACGAGGTGGGCGCCCGTCTCGCCCGCGCCGAGTACGAGGTCTACGACGACCCGACCGAACTGGACCCCGAGGGCCTGAAGCTGCTCTGGCTCAACTCCCCGTCGAACCCCACCGGCAAGGTCCTGTCGAAGGCGGAGCTGACCCGGATCGTCGCCTGGGCCCGTGAGCACGGCGTGCTGCTCTTCTCCGACGAGTGCTATCTGGAGCTCGGCTGGGAGGCCGACCCGGTCTCGGTCCTGCACCCGGACGTCAACGGCGGCTCGTACGACGGCATCGTGGCCGTCCACTCTCTCTCCAAGCGTTCCAACCTGGCCGGCTACCGCGCGGCCTTCCTGGCCGGCGACCCGGCCGTCCTCGGCCCCCTGCTGGAGATCCGCAAGCACGGCGGAATGATGACGTCGGCCCCGACGCAGGCGGCGGTCGTCGCGGCGCTCGGCGACGACGTCCACGTCCAGGAGCAGCGGGAGCGGTACGCGGCCCGCCGAGAGGCTTTGCGCGAGGCGCTGGTGAAGCACGGCTTCCGCATCGAGCACAGCGAGGCCAGCCTCTACCTCTGGGCCACCCGCGGCGAGTCCTGCTGGGACACCGTCGCCCACCTGGCCGAGCTGGGCATCCTCGTGGCGCCGGGCGACTTCTACGGGGAGGCGGGCGCGACGTACGTCCGTGTGGCGTTCACGGCGACCGATGAACGGGTGCGGGCGGCGGTCGAGCGTCTGTAGCCGGCGGGACGACGCGAAGGGGCCCGGGGGAGAACCCCGGGCCCCTTCGTGCTTCAGGCCGTTCAGCCGAGCGGCAGCGACTTCACCGGCAGCGAGTCGGCCGCGGGCAGCCCGCCCTTGGTGAGGGAGTCCGTCGGCAGCCCGCCCTTCGTCGCGGTGGACGTGGTGTCACCGAGGATGTCCCCGGCGGAGCCCGCCGCGTCACCGGCCGTCTGCTGCGCGGCCGGGGCCGCCTTCTTCGCGACCTTGCCGCCGGTCTTGCCCGCCGTCGGCACCGCCTTCTTGACCGCGTTGCCGCCGGTGTTGCCCGCGATCTTGGTGACGCTCTGCGTCGCGCCGTCGACGTTGTTGCCGACGCTCGCCGCGTCCAGGGCGGTCAGACCGCCCAGGTTCGGGGTGGCGGGGAGCTCGGCGGGCGCCGCACTGGCGGAGCCGGCCGCACCGACCCCGGCTGCCGCTCCCGCAGCGACGAGCAGCGCGGCACGGGCGATCCTGCGGGTCAGGGGGAGGGACATGATGCTCCTTTGACGGGAGAGAACGAGGAAGTGTGCACCCGCTCCCGGCAGTTGATCACCGGGCTCGGACGCAGTGACTACCGCTCGAAGCCCGCGAAGGTTGCGGACGGCCAACGTAAAGAGTTGGCAATGCGTCGCATTATCGGCTGCGGATAAAAACGGGCAAAAGGCGCCCGATCCGAAAGTCCGCCGAATCCTTACAGCCCTGTGTTCTCAAGGGATTTCCCGGATACGAGAGTGAGGTGACGAAAACCTGCGCACACCCGCGTCCGAGTCGGGCCCCCGTAACCCCTGCGAGTGACGGCCCGTACTACTGAGCAGTCACGATCCGCACGGACCCGGCGGCCTTCTCCGCCCGCCCGCACCCGTGCTCTGCACGGCCCGCCACTCGCTCTGGGTGTTCCCCGCGGTCCACCGCCGCCCGGCGTAGGTGACGCTCTGGATGTGCAGGGCGGAGGCGTTGGCCACCGCCCAGTGCGCGAGCTGCCAGCCCCGCTGCCGCACCGTGCGCTTGGCGGGGTCGTGGCCGGTGACCGGCACGATCAGCGTCCGCTCCCCGGCCGTGTCCCCGGTGGCGGCGGACGACGACTTCGTACCCTTCGCCACGTCCTCGGCGGTCGTGTCGAGCGCGTCCCGCCCGAAGTCCTTCACCAGCGCGTCCCGCACCCCGTCCGGACCCGCGGCCTGCGTGGCGGCCTGCCGCCCGTCGCAGGTCAGCGTCGCCGGAGAGGTCCCGGTGAGCGCGGCGGCGAGCAGCACCGCGTCCGGCTCGTGCTTGGCGTACGCCTCCGGGTAGCCGCTGCGCTGCACCCGCTGGGCGGCCTCCGTGAGCGGCATCTTCGTGTAACCGGAGACCTTGACCAGATGCTCGTAGAACTTCCCCGCCGCGTACGCCGGGTCCATGATCTGCCGCTCCGTGCCCCAGCCCTGCGACGGCCGCTGCTGGAACAGGCCGAGCGAGTCCCGGTCGCCGTGGGTGATGTTGCGCAGCCCCGACTCCTGGATCGAGGTCGCCAGCGCGATCGCCACCGCCCGCTCGGGCAGCCCGCGCCCGGTGCCGACGGCCGTGATGGTCGCCGCGTTCACCGCCTGCTCCGGCGTGAACTCGTACTCCGCCCCGTCGCCCTTGCCCGAGACGACCTTGCAGCCGGGCGCGTCCGCGCCCCCGGTGACGTACTGCACCACGAGATAGCCCGCGACGGCACACAGGACCACGAGGGCCGCCCCGAAACGCAGGAGGCGGCCACGACGACGGCGTCGGGGAGTGGGTGACGGCTGTGGCATCCGTACAAAATACTGGAGGGGCCTGTGGTGCCCGAGCCGGGTGTGGACGACGGCCGCGAGGGCCCGGGCGCTAGGGTCAAGGCCATGGCCGATACCCCGCTTGACCTCACGCTGGACGCTGCGGAGCTGACCGCGCAGCTCGTCGACTTCCCCTCGGTGAGCGGCACCGAGAAGCCCCTCGCGGACGCCATCGAGACCGCGCTGCGCGCCCTGCCGCACCTCACGGTCGACCGGTACGGCAACAACGTGGTGGCCCGCACGAACCTGGGCCGCGCGGAGCGGGTCATCCTCGCCGGCCACATCGACACCGTCCCCATCGCCGACAACGTCCCCTCCCGCCTCGACGAGGACGGCTACCTCTGGGGCTGCGGCACCTGCGACATGAAGTCCGGCGTCGCCGTCCAGCTGCGCATCGCGGCGACCGTCCCGGCCCCCAACCGCGACCTCACCTTCGTCTTCTACGACAACGAAGAGGTCGCCGCCCACCTCAACGGTCTGGGACATGTCGCCGAGGCCCATCCCGAGTGGCTGGCGGGCGACTTCGCGGTGCTCCTCGAACCCACCGACGGCCAGGTGGAGGGCGGCTGCCAGGGCACGCTCAGGGTGCTGCTCAAGTTCAAGGGGGAGCGGGCGCACTCCGCGCGCGCGTGGATGGGCTCCAACGCGATCCACGCCTCCGCGCGCGTGCTGGCCAAGCTGGCCGCGTACGAGCCGCGCCGGCCGGTGGTGGACGGCCTGCGCTACCACGAGGGCCTCAACGCCGTCGGCATCGAGGGCGGCGTGGCCACCAACGTCATCCCGGACGCCTGCACGGTCACCGTCAACTTCCGTTACGCGCCCGACCGCAGCGAGGAGGAGGCCGAGGCCTTCGTCCGCGACTACTTCGCCGACTGCGGCGTGGACGAGTTCGTCGTCGACGACCACACCGGCGGAGCCCGGCCGGGCCTGAACGACCCGTCCGCGGCCGCCTTCGTGCAGGCCGTGGGCGGCGAGGTCCACCCCAAGTACGGCTGGACGGACGTGTCCCGCTTCAGCCGCCTGGGCATCCCGGCCGTCAACTACAGCCCCGGCAACCCGCTGCTCGCCCACAAGGTCGACGAGCGGGTGAAGGCGTCACTGATCCCGGTCGCGGAGGAGCGGCTGCGGGCCTGGCTGACGGCATGAGGCGGCAAGGCCGCCGCCGGCGGACACGCACACGTCCCCCCTCCGTAACCCGCGTAGATCTACGCTGAAGCGGAACTACCCGCTAATGGAGGGAGCGCACATGGCTACCGGCAACCCCGAGGGGAAGAAGCAGCCACCGTCGGAGCAGCGCCTGGGACCCGTCCTCCGAAGGCGTGGACAGGTGACGGCCAGCACCACCGACCAGCGGCTCCTGGACGCGGGCGGCCCCTCCGACTGGGTCCACACCGACCCCTGGCGGGTCCTGCGCATCCAGTCGGAGTTCATCGAGGGCTTCGGCACGCTCGCCGAACTCCCGCCCGCGATCAGCGTGTTCGGCTCGGCGCGGACACCGGCGGACTCCCCGGAGTACGCGGCGGGCGTGCAGCTCGGTCGAGGCCTGGTCGAGGCCGGCTTCGCGGTGATCACGGGCGGCGGTCCAGGGGCGATGGAGGCGGCCAACAAGGGCGCCTGCGAGGCGAACGGCATCTCGGTGGGCCTCGGCATCGAGCTGCCCTTCGAGCAGGGCCTCAACCCGTACGTCGACATCGGCCTGAACTTCCGGTACTTCTTCGTCCGCAAGATGATGTTCGTGAAGTACGCGCAGGGCTTCGTGGTCCTGCCCGGCGGCCTCGGCACGCTCGACGAACTCTTCGAGGCCCTCACCCTCGTGCAGACCCAGAAGGTCACCCGCTTCCCGATCGTCCTGTTCGGCAGCGCCTACTGGGGCGGCCTGGTGGACTGGCTGAAGAACACTCTGATCGCCCAGGGCAAGGCCTCCGAGAAGGACCTGCTCCTGTTCCACGTCACGGACGACGTGGACGAGGCGGTGGCGCTGGTGTCGAAGGAGGCGGGCCGCTAGGGCCCGTCCGGCGGATCAGGCGAGTCCCCGGCGGGCGACCGCCGGGGGCCGGTGGCCCGCGATCGACGCCACCATGTCCAGCACCTGACGGGTCTCGGCGACCTCGTGCACGCGGTAGACCTGCGCCCCGAGCCACGCCGAGACGCCGTCGTCGCGAGCGTCCCGACGACGCGCTCCTTCACCGGCTTGTCCAGGGTCTCGCCGACGAAGTCCTTGTTCGACAGGGACACCAGCACCGGCCACCCCGTCCCGACCATCTCCCCGAGCCGCCGTGTCGCCTCGAGACTGTGCCGCGTGTTCTTCCCGAAGTCGTGCCCCGGGTCGATCAGCACCGACTCCCGGGGCACCCCCAGCGCCACGGCCCGCTCGGCCAGCCCCACGGTCACCCGCAGAATGTCGGCCATGACGTCGTCGTACGTCACCCGGTGCGGTCGCGTACGAGGCTCGGCCCCGCCCGCGTGCGTGCACACCAGCCCCACCCCGTACCGCGCGGCCACCTCCGCGAGTCCCGGATCGACCCCGCCCCACGCGTCGTTCAGCAGGTCCGCCCCCGCCTCGCACACGGCCGCACCGACCGACGCCCGCCAGGTGTCCACGCTGATGACGACGTCGGGGAACCGCCGCCGCACCTCCGCCACGAACCCGACCGTCCGCCGCGCCTCCTCCTCGGCGGACACCTCTTCGCCCGGCCCGGCCTTGACCCCGCCGATGTCGATGATCGCGGCACCCTCGGCCACCGCCTGCTCCACGCGCGCGAGGGCCGGCTCGTCACGGAACGTCGCGCCCTGGTCGTAGAAGGAGTCCGGGGTCCGGTTCACGATCGCCATGATCACCGGCTCGTGCGGCTCGAATTCCCGCGTGCCCAGCCTGAGCATCCCCTGTGACCTCTCCTAGTACGTCCTGGCAAGTCGCCGGCCGGCGGCCGCCTGCGACCCTAACTGTCAGACTCGCATGGCACGATCGGACTCTGACACATTCGACTCCGACACAGAGTCCGATACGGAGTCCGACACTTTCACCGAGCGTGGGGGCCCACAGCGATGGTTATGTTCTTGTTCCTCGTCGTCGCGCTCGCCGTCGTGGTCGCCGCGGTGACGCTCGCCGTGGTGGGCGGCGGCGAGACGGGCCCCCTCCCGGAGGCCGCTCCGGAGCGCCTCCAGGACCCCCTGCCGTACGACCGCCCGGTCCACCGCGCCGACGTGGAGGCCCTCCGCTTCCCGCTCGCCGCGCGCGGCTACCGCATGGCCGACGTGGACGACGCCCTCGGCCGCCTCGGCGCCGAGCTCGCCGAGCGCGACGCGCGCATCGCCGACCTGGAGTCGGCCCCTGGCCGGCGCCCAGGCCGCCGCCCACGGCACGCGCACCTCGCACGTCTCCATGGAGAAGCCCGCCCAGGAGGACCAGTGAGCGACGGAACCGCCCTGGCCGGCCCGGACGGCCGGCTGCGCTGCCCCTGGGGCGTGTCCACCGAGGACTACATCGCCTACCACGACGAGGAGTGGGGCCGCCCGGTCCACGGCGACGACGCCCTCTACGAGCGACTCTGCCTGGAGGCCTTCCAGTCCGGCCTCTCCTGGATCACGATCCTGCGCCGCCGGGAGGGCTTCCGCGCGGCCTTCGCGGGGTTCGAGATCGCCAAGGTGGCGACGTTCACGGACGCCGACCGCGACCGCCTCCTCCTGGACGAGGGCATCATCCGCAACCGCGCCAAGATCGACGCGACCCTCGCCAACGCGCGCGTACTGGCCGACTGGGCCCCGGGCGAGCTCGACGAGCTCATCTGGTCGCACGCCCCGAAAACGCCGGGGCCGGCTCCCAGAAGGGTGGGAGACGTCCCGGCGATCACTCCGGAGTCGACGGCGTTGTCGAAGGCCCTGAAGAAGAAGGGCCTGCGGTTCGTGGGGCCGACGACGGCGTACGCCCTGATGCAGGCGTGCGGGCTGGTCAACGACCACCTGGCCGACTGCTCGGCCAGGCGGAGCTGAGCGCTCAGCGCCCCAGGTACTTGGGCGTCTCCTTGTTCACGAACGCCCGCACAGCGATCGCATGGTCCTCCGACGCCCCCGCCCGCGTCTGCAGCTCGTCCTCCTTCTCCAGCGTCTCCGCCAGAGAGTGCGAGAACCCGTAGGCGACGGACTCCTTGATCGCCGCGTACGCCACCGTCGGCCCCTCGGCCAGCGCGCGGGCCACCTTCTCGGCCTCGGCGTGCAGCTCAGCCGCAGGGACGAGACGGTTGGCGATGCCCAGCTCGTACGCCTCCTGGGCCTTGATCGTCCGCGGGAAGAGCAGCAGGTCGGCGGCGCGCCCGGGGCCCACCACCCGCGGCAGGGTCCACGAGATCCCGGAGTCCGCCGTCAGCGCGACCCCCGCGAACGAGGTGTTGAACCCGGCCGTGTCCGCGACCACCCGGTAGTCCGCCGCGAGCGCCAGCCCGAACCCGGCCCCGGCCGCGACCCCGTTCACCCCGGCCACCACCGGCTTGGGCATCTCCGTCAGGGCACGCACGACCGGGTTGTAGTGCTCCGTGACCGTGCTCATGACGGAGGTCGAGCCCTCCGCGAGCAGCCCGATGTGCTCCTTGAGGTCCTGACCCACACAGAACGCCCGCTCCCCGGCGGAGGTCAGCAGCACGGCCCGCACGGCGTCGTCACCGGCCGCGGCCCGGACCGCGTCCCGCAGCGCGACCTTGGTCGCGATGTTCAGGGCGTTCATCGCCTCGGGCCGGTTGATGGTGATCGTCGCGAGTCCGTCGCCCACCTCGTAGAGCACGGTGTCGGCCATGTGCGTCCCCTCCTGCGTCCTTGCGGGTTACTTGCGGGTTCAGTAGGACAGCATGGCGGAGATCACCGCTCAGGGACCGGAACGGACGTGTGACCTGCGTCAAAGAATCCGCGGCCGAATTCTGTCGCCGAACATGCGCACGGCCGCGCAGTATCGCAGTCACATCGCCGAATTGAGTGGTTTTGCTCGCGCGCGTTGCCCAAGCGATGCCGACTGATGTTGGTCATCGGGTCCTGAGATGCGGGATAATGGCTTGGAAGCAATGTGTTCGATGCCGGTGTCGCGTGCCCACGCACGACACGCGTGCCCTCCCAGGGCCGTCGGCTTAGACGATGAGCTGGTTTCAGGAAGGGGAACGAGCATGGCGGCCATGAAGCCGCGGACGGGCGATGGCCCGCTCGAGGTGACCAAGGAGGGGCGGGGCATCGTCATGCGCGTTCCGCTCGAAGGCGGCGGTCGGCTCGTCGTCGAGCTGACCCCTGACGAGGCCGATGCGCTCGGCGACGCCCTCAAGAAGGTCGTCGGCTGACGCGGGACGCGACCATACCCTTTCGGTGACCCCGGCATCCCATACGGTGCCGGGGTCGCTGTTTGTTCAGCCGGGGCCCGGCCCTACCGCTTGACCGCGCACAGCAGTCCGTCACCCACCGGCAGCAACGACGGCACCAGTTCCGGGCTCTCCCGCACCGCGCGCAGCAGCTCGCGCAGCCGCAGCACCTCGGTCGGCTGCGGACCCGAGTCCACCGTCCGGCCGTGCGCGAAGACCCCCTCGAACACCACGAGGCCCCCCGGTCGCAGCAGGCGCAACGATTCAGCGAGGTAGTCCATGACCTCCTGGCGGTCGCCGTCGCAGAAGACGAGGTCGTAGCCGGCGTCCGCGAGCCGGGGCAGGACGTCGAGCGCGCGGCCGGGGATGAAGCGGGCCCGGTTGCTGGCGAAGCCGGAGGCCCGGAAGGCCTGACGGGCGAACTGCTGGTGCTCCGGCTCGGGGTCGACGGTCGTCAGGACGCCGTCCGGGCGCATGCCGTGCAGCAGATGGATGCCGGAGACTCCCGTACCGGTGCCGATCTCGGCGACCGCCTTGGCGTCCACCGAGGCCGCCAGCAACCGCAGTGCCGCACCCGCGCCGGGCGACACCGAGCGCAGCCCTGCCTCACGGGCCCGGTCGCGGGCCCAGTGCAGCGCTTCGTCCTCGGCGACATAGGCGTCGGCGAACGCCCAGCTCGTCTGCCGGTTGGCGGTAATGACCCTCTCCTGTCCCCGTGGTTGCCTGGGCGTGACTGTATCCGTTGGGGGCGGGAACCTGCTGATGGGACCGGGCGTTTAGAGGGGTGGAGACGCACCCGGGGGGACACAGTTGGATCACGATGAGGAGCAGGGGCTCGGACAGGGCCCCGAGCGGGCGGTGACGCAGCCGTACGAGCGGTATCAGCCCAGATCAAACTCTCGTAAAACCGCTTATCCGGAGCTAACGGGCGAGGTGGCTATGGTAGGGGCTCCACTGGACACCACCAGAGCCGACAGGGGAGGTGCGGCTGCGCCTGTGGATCGCGGAGGAGTGCTGCGGCGCTTCCTCGGATCGGCGGGTAGGCCGAAATCCGTGAACGACACCGCTGCTGACCCCAGCCACGACGAGTACAGCCAGACCGCGACCTTCTCCACCGACGCGGACGGGCAGGCGTGGACTCCTCCGACGTGGGAGGAGATCGTCAGCACGCACAGCGGCCGGGTCTACCGGCTCGCCTACCGCCTGACGGGCAACCAGCACGACGCGGAGGACCTCACCCAGGAGGTCTTCGTCCGCGTCTTCCGCTCCTTGTCGACCTACACGCCCGGCACCTTCGAGGGCTGGCTGCACCGCATCACCACCAACCTCTTCCTGGACATGGTGCGCCGCAAGCAGCGCATCCGCTTCGACGCCCTCGGCGAGGACGCGGCCGAGCGCCTGCCCAGCCGCGAGCCCTCACCCCAGCAGGTCTTCAACGACGCCCACTTCGACGCGGACGTCCAGCAGGCCCTCGACACCCTGGCGCCCGAGTTCCGCGCCGCGGTCGTCCTGTGCGACATCGAAGGACTGTCGTACGAGGAGATCGCCGCGACCCTCGGCGTCAAGCTCGGCACCGTCCGGTCCCGTATCCACCGTGGCCGTTCCCAGCTGCGCAAGGCCCTCGCGCACCGCTCTCCGGAGGCCCGCAAGGAGCGCCGCTCCTTCGTGCCCCGCGTCGCCGCACTGGGGGGAGGGGGCGCGACCGCGTGAGTGGATCACGGCCCAACCCCGCCAAAGGGCATCTCGCGGAGCAGCATCTGGGAGACCGACTCGCCGCGCTTGTGGACGGCGAGCTCGGTCATGAGACGCGCGAGCGCGTCCTCGCCCACCTGGCCACCTGCGCCAAGTGCAAGGCCGAGGCCGACGCCCAGCGCCGACTGAAGAACGTCTTCGCGGAGGCGGCCCCGCCACCCCCGTCCGAGAGCTTCCTGGCGCGCCTGCAGGGGCTGCCCGCGGGAGGTGGCACGGACGACGGCGGTGGCTCGCCGTTCGGGGGAGGCTTCCCCGACGGGTTCGCCGACGGCTTCGCAGACGACCCGGAACCGCCGGGGTCTTCGGCGTGAAGCGCGGTGAGCGCTTCGAGTTCGACTACGTCCCGGCCCGTCAGCACGGCTCGGTCCTCCCGGCCGGCCTGGACCGCGGCGGCTTCCGCATCCACGACGTCAGCCGGCACGAAGCCGACCGGACGGCGTCGCGCGGCATGCGGTTCGCGTTCGTCGCCGCCGGTGCGGTGTCGCTGGCCGCGATCGCGCTGGGCGGTGTCACGACCGGCGTCCCGGCCGACACCGACGCGCGCGGTGGCGCGGGCGGCAGCAATGTGACCCCGGCCCGCTCCCAGGGCACCGGGGCGGCCACGCCGGACAGCCAGCGCCGCCGTGCGGTGGGCCCGCTGCTCGCCGCCGGTCAGTCCCGGATCGACGACACCGGGTCCGCCCCGACCGAGGCCTCCGCCCCGCTCGTACCCGGCGTACCGGCCCAGCCGGTCTCGCGCACGCTGACGACACCCGTCGTGGCCGGCGCGGCCGCCATGTCCCCGCTGATACGTCCGCTCAGCACCACTCCCCAGCTGACGCTGACCTCGTGGTCCACCGCCACGGACCTCACCCCGCCCGCCCTTCTCGCCGCACCCGTCCCCGACGCGACCTCTTCTCCTTCCACCTTCTCCGGCCCCACCGGCTGACCGGCGTCTGCGCGTCGGCCGGTGAACCTGGTTGAATCCAGTAAGAGCCGTGCCGTGTCCTGTCCGGCAGCTCAGGCCGTGTCGCCGAGGCGCTGTGCCTGAGAGGTGTGGGTGAGTGGGGTCCGCCGTGCCGGACGGGCCCCGGCTGTGGGGAGAGCATGAACGAGGGGAAGCCCACGAAGGCGAAGTGGTGGAGCCGTGGGGGCGGCGGCGACGCGGCCGCCTCGCCCGAAGGTGACTACGAGTTGAGGCGACCTCAGGACGCCGCACCCGTGGACGGCTCCGAGCGCGGTCTCCCCGCAGGGGACTTCGAGCTGCGCTCACCGCAGGAAGCACCGGACGCGTCGGACCTGCACGTGCCGCCGAGCGACGGCGCCTCCGTGGTCTCCCACGCCTCCGACGCCTCCGGCGATTTCGAGCTGGACCGCCCCACCGAGGTGCCGGCAACAGACGCCGCAGACACCGCCGCCGCTGACGCGCACCCTGCTGGCCCGCGGCCGTGGCCGAGCGCCCGAGGCCCTGCACGACCCGACCCTACAGCACCCCGCCCTGGCGAACCCGGCCCCGGCCCCGCCCACCGGTCCAGCACCCGGCGACGACCCGTCCCACGGAACTCCGCCGTGCCCGCGCCGCCCACGCCCGCCGCCCCTGCCCACCCCACAGCACCTCCGGCCCCGGCGCCACCAGCCGCACGGCACCCGCGCCGAGCGCGCCACGGCCCCACTCCGGGCCGGCGTCGGCGTCGGCCTCGCCCACAGCGCCACCCA
The DNA here is from genome assembly GCA_002027195.1 of Streptomyces sp. GKU 895. Classification (GTDB taxonomy): domain Bacteria; phylum Actinomycetota; class Actinomycetes; order Streptomycetales; family Streptomycetaceae; genus Streptomyces. The sequence continues at coordinate 19,242 of MWJO01000056.1, forward strand.
GCCCCGGTCCCGCCACCCCCCGCCAGCCCTGGCAGAACTACGACCCTGGGCCGCCACCCCCCGTCCAGACGCCGTCCAGCACCACCTCCAGACCCCCTTCCAGCAGAACGGCGCCGCCGTCCCCTCCAAGGAGCAGCGGCGTAAGAGGGCGAGGAAGGTGCTCGTCGGGGCTGCCGTGCTGCTGGCGCTCGTGTCAGGGGGCGTCGGCGGGGCCGTGGGGGCGTATCTGGAGCGCAACGGCGGCATGGGGGACGTAGAGCTGCCGCAGGCCGCGGCGGAGCCTGCTGGGCGGGCTCCGGACAGCGTGGCCGGGATCGCCGCGCGGGCGCTGCCCAGCGTGGTCACGCTGCATGTGACCGGCTCCGAGGAATCCGGCACCGGCACCGGCTTCGTGCTCGACGACCGGGGTCACATCCTCACCAACAACCACGTCGTCGAACCCGCCGGCGGCGACGGCGAGATATCGGTGACCTTCCACAGCGGGGACACCGCCAAGGCCACCGTCGTCGGCCGGGACAGCGGCTACGACCTCGCCGTGGTCAAGGTCAGCGGCGTCAGCGGGCTCACCCCCCTGACACTCGGCAACTCCGACAACGTCCAGGTCGGCGATCCGGTGGTCGCCATCGGCGCTCCCTACGACCTGGAGGGCACCGTCACCTCCGGCATCATCAGCGCCAAGGAGCGGCCCATCACGGCCGGCGGTGAGAGCGGCGACGGCAGCGACGTGTCCTACGTCGACGCGTTGCAGACCGACGCGCCCATCAACCCCGGCAACTCCGGCGGACCGCTGCTCGACTCCAGGGCCCGGGTGATCGGCATCAACTCCGCCATCCGCTCCGCCGACAGCGGCTCCGACGAGAGCGGCGGCCAGGCCGGCTCCATCGGTCTCGGATTCGCCATCCCGGTCAACCAGGCCAAGCGCGTCGCCGAGGAACTGATCAACACGGGCAAGGCCACCCACCCGGTGATCGGCGTCACGCTCGACATGGACTACTCCGGCGACGGAGCCCGCGTCGGCACCAAGGGCAACGACGGCGGCGCCGCGGTCAACGCGGGCGGCCCCGGCGACAAGGCCGGCATCGAGGCGGGCGACGTCATCACCGAGGTCGACGGCCAGCGCGTCCACTCCGGCGAGGAACTCATCGTCAAGACCCGCGCCCACCGCCCGGGGGACCGGCTGGAGCTCACCGTGGAGCGCGGCGGCAAGGAGCTGACCATCTCCCTGGTCCTCGGCTCCTCGGACGGCGACTGACAGAAACCTCATAGTGGCGCCCGGAAACCCCGTCCCACATGGCAAACAACCCACAAAACCGCTCATGCGCGTGCACTCGGGGGGCTCGGGACAGTACCGGTCGTACCGGATCGCCGGGTACCGTGGACCCGGCCCGGACATCGCAAGGAGCTTCAGGTGTTCAATGACATAGGACCGCTCGAGCTGGTGACGCTCGTTGTGCTCGCCGTGCTCGTCTTCGGTCCGGACAAGCTCCCGAAGCTCATCCAGGACGTCACGCGGACCATTCGCAAGATCCGCGAGTTCTCGGAGAGCGCCAAGCAGGACATCCGCTCCGAGCTCGGTCCCGAGTTCAAGGACTTCGAGTTCGAGGACCTGAACCCCAAGACGTTCATCCGCAAGCAGCTGGACAACGACGAACTGGGGCTCAAGGAGATCCGCAACGGCTTCGACCTGAAGAAGGAGATGGCCGAGGTCACGGACGCGGTCCACGGCCGCGACTCGGAGTCCTCCGCGGGTTCCTCCGGCGGCCGGGTCGACATGACCAAGAAGCCCGACGACGACGGCAAGGACGACCGCCCGGTCTTCGACGCGGACGCCACCTGAGCGACGTACCGACCCACGGGAGCCGCACGTCAGCGACGTGCGGCTCTGTCGTGCGTGACGCGTTTCATACGTCATCGGGGCCCCGCCCGGCCTGAACCGGACCCCCGGACGCCCCGCGCACCCGGCGGTTTCGCTGCTGGTCCCGGTGGGGTGGCTATGCTGCCGAGTTGTTGTGCGGACCGGACGAGTCGCCCGAAGGGGGGCGGGGTGTCCCGGTCCGACGAGGAACGAGGAGGCGTCCGGGCACATGGAGACGACGAGTCAGGCAGTCGCGCAGGCGCCGGCCACGGAGGGCGGACAACAGGTCCCCTCCGCCCGGCGCACGGTCGACGGCTACCTGCAGGCGCCCTTCCCGTGGTACGGCCTCGACGAGGCCTTCACGGGGCCGCGGTGGCTGATGCAGGTCGGAACGGCGGCCGACGGTGCCGTCGAGCACGGTTCGATCGGGCACGGTGACGAGCCCTCCGTACGCAACGAGGCCTCGGAGGACAAGGAGAAGTTCGCGGTGGTGGTCACCGTCGCGGCCAATCCGTCCCGCAGGAGCGCCGACGGCACGGGTCTGCTGGAGGCCACGTCGGTCTCCTCGGCGGCATGGCTCGCGGGCGTGGGGCTGCTGTCCTTCACCTGGCCCGGCTCGATGGACCACTCCCTGCGCGACGACTGGCTGGACCAGCAGACCGAGACGGCGTGGGCGCTGGCCGACGACCTCGACGGCTCCGACTGGTCGACGCTGTCGCTCCCCGTGGACGGCGTGCCCACGCCCTTCCACTACCGGGAGTCCGAGTTCGGCTGGGTGCTCGCCGGCTCGACCCCGGAGGGCGTGCACGTGGGGGCGTACGGAAGAGGCATGAGCGCGTACGGGCTCGGCTTCGCCATGATCAAGGACATCGGCGCGTACGCGTAGGCACGGCGATACGACGATGGGGGCGCCGTCCGCTGCGGACGCGCCCCCATCGTCGTACGAGGTCCTAGAACTTGTTCCTCGGGGTGATGCCCAGGGACAGGCCCGCCAGGCCGCGCTGGCGGCCGCCGAGCTTGCCCGCGATGTCGCGCAGGGCCTTGCCGGCCGGGGAGTCCGGGTCGCTCAGGACGACCGGCTTGCCCTCGTCGCCGCCCTCGCGCAGGCGGACGTCGATCGGGATGGCGCCGAGGACCGGGACCGTGGCCCCCGTGGTGCGGGTCAGGCCGTCGGCGACCGTCTGGCCGCCGCCGGTGCCGAACACGTCGACCATCTCGTCGCAGTGCGGGCACGGCAGGCCCGACATGTTCTCGACCACGCCGACGATCTTCTGGTGGGTCTGGACGGCGATGGAGCCGGCCCGCTCGGCGACCTCGGCCGCGGCCTGCTGCGGGGTCGTCACGACCAGGATCTCGGCGTTCGGGACCAGCTGGGCCACGGAGATCGCGATGTCACCGGTGCCCGGCGGGAGGTCGAGGAGCAGGACGTCCAGGTCGCCCCAGTACACGTCCGCGAGGAACTGCTGGAGCGCGCGGTGCAGCATCGGGCCGCGCCACACGACCGGGGCGTTGCCCGGGGTGAACATGCCGATGGAGATGACCTTCACGCCGTTCGCCGACGGCGGCATGATCATGTTCTCGACCTGGGTGGGACGCCCGTCGGCGCCCAGCATGCGCGGTACGGAGTGGCCGTAGATGTCGGCGTCGACGACACCGACCTTCAGGCCGTCGGCCGCCATCGCCGCCGCCAGGTTCACCGTCACCGAGGACTTGCCGACGCCGCCCTTGCCGGAGGCGACCGCGTACACGCGGGTGAGCGAGCCGGGCTTGGCGAAGGGGACCTCGCGCTCGGTCTGGCCGCCGCGCAGGGCCGTCGCCAGCTCCTTGCGCTGCTCGTCGCTCATCACGTCGAGCGTGACGTCGACGCGGGTGACGCCGTCGACGGCCGCGACCGCGTCCGTCACGCGCTGCGTGATCGTCTCGCGCATCGGGCAGCCGGAGACCGTCAGGTACACCGCGACCGCGACCGCCCCGTCCGCGCCGATGTCGACCGACTTGACCATCCCGAGTTCCGTGATGGGGCGGTTGATCTCGGGGTCGTTCACCGTCGCCAGTGCCTCGCGCACCGCGTCTTCGCTAGCCATAAGGACGATGGTACGGCTGAACGCCGGGGCCCTGGACAGCCCTAGCGGTCGTCTGCGTCACGTCCCGCTGACCGTTCTGCCGGGAATACACCGTGCCCGTCCCGTCTCTCCTCCAGCTCCTTCACCAGGTCCTGGAGCTCGGAGCGGATCCAGTCGCGGGTCGCGACCTCGCCGAGGCCGATGCGCAGGGCGGCGATCTCCCGGGTCAGGTACTCGGTGTCGGCGATGGACCGCTCGTTCTGCTTGCGGTCCTGTTCGAGGTTGACGCGGTCGCGGTCGTCCTGACGGTTCTGCGCGAGCAGGATGAGAGGCGCCGCATAGGAAGCCTGTAGCGACAGCATCAGGGTGAGGAAGATGAAGGGGTAGTTGTCGAAGCGCAGGTCGCCCGGGGCGAACACGTTCCACAGCACCCACGCGATGATGACGACCGTCATCCAGACGATGAACCGGCCCGTGCCGAGGAAGCGCGCGATGCGCTCCGACAGCCGCCCGAAGGCCTCCGGGTCCCACTCGGGCAGCAGCCGCCGCCGCGGCGGCCGGGGCTGGTCCAGCCGGGTGCGCGGGCGGGTGGTGGCGGTGGCGCCGCTGGGGGTGCGCTCGCGGGGGGTCTCGCGCTCAGGAGCCATGAGCGGCCACCCCGCCCTCTTCGGCCTCGTCGAGATGGAACTCCGTCTCCCGCCAGTCCTCGGGGAGCATGTGGTCCAGTACGTCGTCCACGGTGACCGCCCCCAGCAGTGACCCCGCCTCGTCCACCACCGGCGCCGCGACCATGTCGTACGTCGCGAAGAACCCGGCGACGACCGGCAGCGCCGCGTCCGGGTCCAGGGGCTGGAGGTCGTCGTCGATGATCGCGCTGACCAGCGTGTACGGCGGGTCCCGCAGCAGCCGCTGGAAGTGGACGGTGCCCAGGTACTTGCCGGTCGGCGTCTCGTCGGGCGGCCGGCAGACGTAGACCTGGGCGGCGAGCGCGGGGGAGAGGTCGGGGTTGCGCACGCGCGCGAGGGCGTCGGCGACGGTGGCGTCGGGCCGCAGCACGATCGGCTCGGTCGTCATCAGACCGCCCGCGGTGTGCTCCTCGTACGACATCAGGCGCCGCATGTCGGCCGCGTCGGCGGGCTGCATCAGGCTCAGCAGCCGCTCCTGGTCCTCCGTCGGCAGCTCGCCCAGCAGGTCGGCCGCGTCGTCCGGGTCCATGGCCTCCAGCACGTCGGCCGCCCGCTCCTCCTTGAGCTTGCCGAGGATCTCGATCTGGTCGTCCTCCGGCAGCTCTTCGAGCACGTCGGCCAGCCGGTCGTCGTCGAGGGCGGCGGCGACCTCGGCGCGCCGCTTGGGGGAGAGGTGGTGCAGGACGTTGGCGAGGTCGGCGGGGCGCAGCTGCTCGAAGGTGGCCAGCAGGCTCTCGGCGCCCTGCCCGTGCTCCTCCAGGGAGAAGCCGGTGACCGCGGACCACTCGACGGTCAGCGACTCGCCCTTGCGCCGGAACGCGCCGCCCTTGCCGCCCTTGCGGACGAACACCTTGTCGATCTCCCAGTCCCGGCGGGCCGGCAGCTGCTGCACGGACACGTCCAGGACGGTCACCTCCTCGCCCGTCTCGACGAGGGTGACGCGCCGGTCGAGGAGCTCGCCGAAGACCAGGCGCTCGGTGGGCCGCTGCTCGAAACGGCGGACGTTGAGCACGCCGGTGGTGATGACCTGGCCGGACTCGATGCTGGTCACCCGGGTCATGGGCAGGAAGATGCGGCGCCGCGTGGACAGTTCCACGACCAGGCCGAGCACGCGCGGCGGCCTGCGGCCCACGCGCAGCATGACGACGAGGTCGCGCACCCGGCCGACCTGGTCGCCGTTGGGGTCGAACACGGCGACGCCGGAGAGGTGCGAGACGAAGATCCTGGGGGCGCCCCCTGCCATCGCCGTGCCTCCTTTCCCTGTGAAGTGATCCGTCTGTCCCGGTGAAGTGATCCGCGGGAATTGTCCGTCAAGTGGGCTTCAGGCTAGCCCGTCCCGATGAGGGGCGCCCTGGTGGGCGGTGCGGACGGACTGGCTCCGCTCGGTCCGCCGGGCCCCGGTACCCTGCGGTACGCCGCTTGATGGCCCCTCGTCGGAAAGGCGCCCCACCTGTGACTGCGATTCCCCAGGTCCGTACCCACCGGACGGGACTCAGGGGCGCGATGTGCGCCCTGGTCGTGACGGGCACGGTCCTGACGGGGTGCGGCAGTGACGACCCCGACGCGGGCACCAACGGGGTCGGCAAGCTGCCGGCCGAGCAGATCCAGACGAAGACCAAGGCCGCCGCCGAGTCCGCGGACACGGTACGTCTCTCCGGAACCGTGGTTACCAGCGGGCGCACTTACAAACTCGACATGCAGCTGAAGGCGGACGGCGGCACCGGGTCGGTCACCGCCGAGGGCGCCACCTTCAGGCTGCTGCGGATCGGGGAGAAGCTCTTCCTCAAGGCCGACGCCGGGTTCTGGAACCATCAGGACGGCGAGGGCGACGACAAGGGCTCCGACACGGCCGCCGCCGACAAGCTCGACGGCAAGTTCGTGAAGGTGCCTCAGGGCGACCCGTCGTACAGGAAGTTCAGCGGCTTCACCGACAAGGACGTCCTGCTGTCGAGCCTGCTGACGCTCCACGGCGACCTCGCGACCGACGGCCACCACGAGCAGTCGGGCACCCGCACGATCCGCATCACGGGCGACGACGGCGCCGGCGGCACGCTGGACGTGTCCCTGGAGGGCAAGCCGTACCCGCTCCGCCTGGAACGCGCGGGCGGCGCCGGCACACTGACCTTCTCCGGCTGGGGCAAGCCCTTCGAGCTGGCGGCGCCGGCGAAGGACGAGACGGTGGACTACGGCAAGCAGCTGCCGACGTCCTGACCCGGTTACTTCCGGCGGCGCCGCTTCAGCAGCAGCTTCGGCAGACCCGCCGGGATCGGCTGCCGGGTCGTCGCGGACGTCGGCACCGGCGGCCCGGCCAGGTCGCCGTCGGGCAGCGGCGCGGTCGCCCCGGTCGGTTCCAGGCGCAGCACCCGGCACTCCCGCGCCCAGCGCTCCGGCATCGCCTCCCCGTCGGGCGCGTTGAGCCGCTTGCCCTTGAGTTCGGCGACGGCCGCCTCCCAGGCTTGCGAACCCGACGGCAGCTCCACGACCTTCGCCGTCCAGGAGACCAGCCGCCCGCCCTTGTCCTTGCTGCGGACCGTGACCTCGGCCGCACCGCCGTCCGTCAGCCCCGGCAGCGGCTGCTCGCCCGGCCCGTCGCCGACCAGGCACGCGGCACCCTCGTGCCACACGTGCCACAGCGCCCGGGCGGGGCCCTCGGGACCCCTGACCCAGATGAGGCCGGACTTCTTCGTGGCCTCCTCGACGAGGGCCTGGTCGAGCAGCTCGCTAGTCATGGGGGCAGCCTATCCAGGCGCCCTCAGAGCCAGCCGTTGCGCTTCAGGGTGCGGTGGATGCCGAGGCAGATCACGCCGGTGATCATCATGATCACGGGGTAGCCGTACTTCCAGTGCGTCTCGGGCATGTAGTCGAAGTTCATGCCGTACACGCCGCACACCATCGTCGGTACGGCGATGATGGCCGCCCACGAGGTGATCTTCCGCATGTCCTCGTTCTGCGCGACGGACGCCTGCGCGAGGTTGGCCTGGAGGATCGAGTTGAGGAGCTCGTCGAAGCCGATGACCTGCTCCTGCACGCGGGCGAGGTGGTCGGCGACGTCCCGGAAGTACTTCTGGATGTCGGGGTCGATCAGCCGCATCGGCCGCTCGCTCAGCAGCTGCATGGGCCGCAGCAGCGGCGACACCGCCCGCTTGAACTCCAGCACCTCACGCTTGAGCTGGTAGATCCGGCCGGCGTCCGAACCGCGCGGGGAGCCCTTGCGGCCCGGCGAGAAGACGTCCGTCTCGACCTCGTCGATGTCGTCCTGCACGGCGTCGGCGACCGCGATGTAGCCGTCGACGACATGGTCGGCGATCGCGTGCAGCACTGCCGAGGGGCCCTTGGCGAGCAGCTCCGGGTCGTCCTGGAGGCGGTGGCGCAGCGCCCGGAGCGAGCCCTGGCCGCCGTGCCGGACGGTGATGAAGAAGTCCCGTCCGGTGAAGCACATGACCTCGCCGGTCTCGACGACCTCGCTGTTGGCGGTGAGGCGGTCGTGCTCGACGTAGTGGATGGTCTTGAAGACGGTGAACAGGGAGTCGTCGTAGCGCTCCAGCTTCGGCCGCTGGTGCGCCTGGACGGCGTCCTCGACGGCCAGCGGGTGCAGTCCGAACTCGCTCGCGATACCGGCGAATTCGGCCTGGGTCGGCTCGTGCAGACCGATCCAGACGAAGCCGCCGTCGCGGCGCACCTGACGCATCGCCTCGTGCGGCGTCAGCGGCAGGGGTGTCTCGACGCGGGCGCCGTCGCGGTAGACGGCGCAGTCGACGACGGCCGAGGGGGTGCCGGGGTCGCGGGTGGTGTCGTACGCCCCGCTGTCCATGCGCACGCTCTTGCGGAGCGAGGGACGGGACGGGCGGACGACGGCGCGCAGGTCGCGGATCATCGACATGGCAGGCTCCTTCGCGACAGGCAACGAAAGGCCGCTTCAACGGGTGGAACTGCCCGGAATGAGGACGTCCTGACTGCGGATGTTTGGCACGTCCACAAAGCGGGGAGCACCGCACCATTGCGGGGGCAGGCTTCGTTGCTGATACAGATGCTGATTCGAATCAGACAGATCAGGCAGATCGAGACGAAGTGCTCTTCCGATGAAGACGCGAGCGTGAAAGAGAGGCGGCGGTCAGCCGGAATCCGGATCAGCTACATCAGCGGGCGGAAGAGCGAGTGGTACTGCACGGGTGACTTCGATCCATGACAGCCCCACCTCCTCCGGCCGTCCCTCGTAAGGGACGTCCATTCCCCTTAGGGGAGTTCCCCCGTGGGGGATTTTCATGGCGTCGGGACTCGATCGCGACTCCCCCAGTGCCTGAACGGCCTGGGTGGTACCCCCATCTGCGTGCTGCCCCGAACGACCGGGCAAGAGTATCAGCCGCCTGAAGTGTCAAGGCGCTGCTTTGCCCGGTACTGACGAGTTCTATGCTCGCGGCATGGCTGATGTTCTTCCTCTGGTCGAGGCCCGGTTGCGTACCGCGCTGGGCGAGCCGGACGCCCGCGCGGCGGTCACCTTCCTGGGCACGGACCGCATCGAGGTGCTCCGCTTCCACGAGGGCGACATCGTCCGCTACGCCACGCTCGGCATGTCCGCGGCACCGATGGGCGACCCCACCGCGATGCTCGCCGACCCGGTCAAGGGCCCCCGCGCCGAGCTGTTCCTGTCGGTCCGCGCGGGCCTCGCCGACACCGACAAGGTGCTCCGCGCGCTCGCCGTCCTCGCCGCGTCGCCGCAGGTGGAGGGGGTGATCGTGGCCCCCGGTGCGTCCCTCGACGTGGGTGGACCGCTGTGGCCCGGCGCCCCCTTCACCTCGGTCCTGGTGGCCGAACCGGGCGGTCTGGTCGAGGACCTGGAGCTGGACGAGCCCATGGACCCGGTCCAGTTCCTGCCCCTGCTGCCGATGACCCCGAACGAGGCCGCCTGGAAGCGCGTGCACGGCGCCCAGGCCCTCCAGGAGCGCTGGCTGACGAACGGAACGGACCTCAGGGACCCGTCCCGGAAGTCCGTCCCGCTGGAGTGAGCCGCGCGTGAGGAAGCTCACCAAGTGGTGGCCGGAAAGCGTCAGTTGACGAAGACCGCCACACCGTCCTCTGTGGCGTGCTTCGACTCCAGCTCTTCCACCTCATGAGTCAGCGCGTTCCGCCGTACGACGACCACGGCGGCGCCCACGAGCGCGGTGACCGCCGCCACCACGAACGGGATGTGGAGGTCGGTCCACTCCTCGATCCGCGGTGCGAAGTAGGGCGCCGCGGCGGCCGCGAACCAGCGCACGAAGTTGTAGCCGGCGCTGGCGACCGGACGCGGGGCGTCCGACACGCCCAGGGCCAACTCGGTGTAGACGGTGTTGTTCACGCCGATGAACGCGCCGGACAGGATCGTGCAGACGACCGCGGTGGTGTGACTGCCGTAGCCGAGGACCAGCACGTCCGCCGCGAGCAGCACCAGCGAGCCGCCGAGCACCTTCAGCGAACCGAACCGCGCCTGCAGCCGCGGGGCCACGATCACCGAGAAGACGGCGAGCAGCACACCCCAGGCGAAGAACACGGCACCCGACTTGTACGGCGTCATGTCCAGCACGAACGGGGTGAAGGCCAGCACGGTGAAGAACGTGTAGTTGTAGAAGAACGCCGAGGCGGCGGCGGAGGCGAGGCCCCCGTGGCCGAGCGCCTTGAGCGGGTCGAGCAGTGAGGTCTTCGCGGCCGGCCGGGGCTGCTCCTTCAGGAACACCGCGATCCACAGGAAGCCGACCGCCATCAGGAAGGCCGTGCCGAAGAACGGGTAGCGCCAGCTGGCGTCCCCGAGCAGCGCGCCCAGCAGCGGGCCGCAGGCCATGCCGAGGCCGAGCGCGGACTCGTACAGCAGGATCGCCGCGGCGCTTCCTCCGGCCGCCGCGCCGACGATCACCGCGAGCGCCGTCGAGACGAACAGGGCGTTGCCGAGCCCCCAGCCCGCCCGGAACCCGACGAGTTCGGCGACCGAGCCCGATGTCCCGGCGAGACCCGCGAAGACGACCACGAACGCGAGGCCGAGCAGCAGCGTCCTGCGGCCGCCGATCCGGCTGGAGACCCAGCCGGTGACCAGCATCGCGAACGCGGTGATCAGGAAGTACGAGGTGAAGAGCAGCGAGACCTGGCCGGCGGTGGCGTCGAGGCCCTGGGCGATGGACGGCAGGATCGGGTCGACGAGCCCGATGCCCATGAAGGCGACGACGGAGGCGCCGGCCGTGGCCCAGACCGCCTTGGACTGTCGCAGGAGGCTGCTCGCTCCCGCGTCGAGGGCGTCCATGGTTTCTCTCTTTCCGGTGGGAACGGCTGTCGAGATGGTTGCTATATGCACATAGTAAGTTAGGGTGGCTAATTAATGCAAGCTACATCTACCTGCGTCCGGTGAACCATTCCGTCCGGACGGGTGATCGTCCTTGACGTGACGGGGCAGGGGTAGGACCGTGGGGCCCTATGAGGGGCGAACCCAGTTGCCCGAAGTGTGGTGGCCGGGTCAGGGCTCCCGGACTCTTCGCCGATTCGTGGCAGTGCGACGTGCACGGGACCGTGCACCCGCTGCAGCCCGTGCTCCCGCCCAGCGTCGAGGCCCTCGGCGTCGTGGTGCATCGCACGCAGGTGCCGGTGTGGATGCCGTGGCCGCTGCCGGTCGGCTGGCTCTTCACGGGCGTCGGCAGTGCCGGTGACGACCGCAGTGGCGGACGTGCGACGGCTGTGGCCTGCTCGGGGCCCGGACCGCTCGGCGGTTTCGGCGAGCTGATCCTCGTCGCCGAGGAGCTCGGCGTCGGCCTCGGCGCGCGCTACGCGGGCATCGACGGGCCGGACCCGGGGCCGTACATGAGTGTCGAGAAGCCGGCCCAGGCCAAGGTGCTCGCGGCCGGCCGGCCGACCCCGCTGTGGCATGTCTCCGGTACGCCGGACGACCGGGCCGTGTTCGCGGGCGAGGCGCTCGGGCTGTGGCTGTGGGCGGTCGTGTGGCCCGAGCAGTCGGGGTTGCTGATGTACGACGAACTGGTGCTGACGGATCTGCGGGACGCGGGGGCCGAGGTGGAGCTGGTTCCCTGCGGGGCGTTGTCGCCGCGCTTGCTCAAGCCGTAGCACCCACTGAGGTACCGGGAGTGCTTGAGGGGCGGCTGCGGGTTCGTCGGGGCTGGTCGCGCAGTTCCCCGCGCCCCTGAGGTGCGCCTGTGTAAAGGTCACTCACAGGGTTCGGGTGTGACATCGGGCCTCAAAACCCGGTTATCCTTGAGCGTCCCCGTCCGTACCCTCACCGCCTGGAGTCCGCGTCGTGCGTATCGATCTGCACACCCACTCCACCGCGTCCGACGGTACGGACACCCCGGCCGAGCTGGTGCGCAACGCTGCCGCCGCCGGGCTGGACGTCGTCGCGCTGACCGATCACGACACCACGCGCGGCCACGCCGAGGCCGTCGCCGCGCTGCCCGAGGGGCTCACGCTCGTCACCGGGGCCGAGTTGTCCTGTCGTATCGACGGCGTCTCCATGCACCTGCTGGCCTACCTCTTCGACCCCGCGGAGCCGGAACTGCTCGCCGAGCGTGAGCTGGTGCGGGACGACCGGGTGCCGCGGGCGCGCGGGATGGTCGCGAAGCTCCAGGCGCTGGGCGTGCCCGTGACCTGGGAGCAGGTCGCGCGGATCGCGGGCGACGGCTCGGTCGGCCGCCCGCATGTCGCGACCGCGCTCGTCGAGCTCGGTGTCGTACCGACCGTCAGCGACGCCTTCACCGAGGACTGGCTGGCCGACGGCGGCCGGGCCTACGTGGAGAAGCACGAGACCGACCCCTTCGAGGCGATCCGGCTGGTCAAGGCCGCCGGTGGGGTCACCGTCTTCGCCCACCCCGGCGCCCACAAGCGCGGCCGTACCGTCCCGGAGGCCGCCATCGCGAAGATGGCCACGGCCGGGCTCGACGGCATCGAGGTCGACCACATGGACCACGACCCGGAGACCCGGGACCGGCTGCGCGGGCTCGCCGCCGACCTGGGTCTGCTCGTCACCGGCTCCTCGGACTACCACGGCAGCCGCAAGACGGTGGCGCTCGGCGAGTTCCGGACCGACCCCGAGGTGTACGGGGAGATCACCCGGCGGGCGACGGGCGCGTTCCCGGTGCCGGGGACCGGCGGGGCCTGAGGGACCGCGCCGACGTTCGCCTGATCCACCTTTCTTTCTTCTCGCAAGGCTCACCTGTGTTCGACGCTGCCGTTTTCGGCTCTCTCTTCCTGACCCTGTTCGTCATCATGGATCCCCCGGGGATCACCCCGATCTTCCTCGCCCTGACCGCCGGCCGGCCCGGCAAGGTGCAGAAGCGGATGGCCTTCCAGGCCGTCTGCGTGGCGGGCGGGGTGATCGCCGTCTTCGGCCTCCTCGGCCACCAGATCCTCAACTATCTGCACGTCTCCGTGCCCGCCCTGATGATCGCGGGCGGACTACTGCTCCTGCTGATCGCGCTGGACCTGCTCACCGGCAAGACCGACGAGCCCAAGCAGACCAAGGACGTCAACGTCGCCCTGGTGCCGCTGGGCATGCCGCTGCTGGCCGGGCCGGGGGCGATCGTGTCCGTGATCCTGGCCGTGCAGAAGGCCGACAGTGTGGCCACGCAGGTGTCGGTGTGGGCGGCGATCCTCGCCATCCACGTCGTGCTGTGGCTGGTCATGCGGTACTCGCTGCTGATCATCCGGGTCATCAAGGACGGCGGTGTCGTCCTGGTGACCCGGCTCGCGGGGATGATGCTGTCGGCGATCGCCGTGCAGCAGATCATCAACGGGGTCACGCAGGTGATCCGGGGGAGCTGAGCCCGTACGGCTTCCCGGGAAGCACAGAGCCCCCGCACGACATCGTTGCCGTGCGGGGGCTCTGAAGCTGGTTGTTATGAGGCCGAGGTGTCGGCCGGGCGAATCCAGAGGCGCTGTCCGATGGCGGCGGCCTGCTGAACGATCCGGTTGACGGAGGCGGCGTCCACGACGGTGCTGTCCACGGGGGTACCGTCGACATCGTCGAGTCGCATGATTTCGAAGCGCATGGGCTTCTCCCTTCGTCTGGTCATCCTCCTGAGGAGAACAGCTGCGTACGTCTGTATCCAACGGGCTGCGTGTTACAAACATTCCCTACGCTAAAGAAATTTTTCGAACGACTAACTACTGACCGGTAAGTGGTCTGTATGAGACTGACCGGGACCGGTTGTGTTCGCAGCGTGACCGCCGGGACAATGGTGGCGATGAACGACGACCTCCAGGCGCTGGGCGCCCGCATCGACCGCACGAACGAGCTGCTGCAGCGCATGCTCGCCGAGGTGGCGAAGACGCCCTCGACCCACGCGATCTTCGTCGACGCGGGGTATCTCTACGCGGCCGCGGGGCGCCTGGTCGCCGGGACGGAGGACCGCCGCTCCTTCGACATCGACACCGAGGGGCTCATCGAGGCGCTCATCGACCGGGCCCGTACGATCTTCGCGGACAGCAGACTGCTCCGGGTCTACTGGTACGACGGGGCCAGGCGCCGCATCCACACCGCCGAGCAGCAGTCGATCGCCGAACTCCCGGACGTCAAGGTGCGGTTGGGCAACCTCAACGCCAACAACCAGCAGAAGGGCGTCGACTCACTGATCCGCTCCGACCTGGAGTCCCTCGCCCGGCACCGCGCGATCAGCGACGCGGCCCTGCTCGGCGGCGACGAGGACCTGGTGTCGGCGGTGGAGGCGGCGCAGGGCTACGGCGCCCGCGTCCACCTCTGGGGCATCGAGGCCCCCGAGGGCCGCAACCAGGCCGAGCCGCTGCTCTGGGAGGTCGACAGCCAGCGCGTCTTCGACCTGGACTTCTTCAAGCCGTACGTCGCCCGCCGCACGTCCGCCGCGTACGAGGCCTCGGTCAACCGGCCCGCCCGCGAGGACGTCCGCTTCGTCGGCGCCCAGATCGCGGCGAAGTGGCTGGCGGCACGCGGCCGGGACGCCCTGGTGGAGCTGCTGCCGGGCCACCCCTACCTGCCCGGGTCGGTCGACCAGGATCTGCTGGTGGAGGCGGAGGGGATGCTCCAGTACTCCCTGCGCGGCCAGGCGGACCTGAGGCGGGCGCTGCGGGACGGGTTCTGGGAGCACTTGCAGACGCAGTACTAGTCGCCGGGGACGGTGTCCCAGAAGTCGGCGAAGGCGCGGGCCGTTTCGAGGGGGCGGTCGGTGTTGGGGGAGTGCTCGGCACCGGCGATGACCGTGCGGTGCGCGTGGAGCCGGACGGCCATGTCGTCGAGGAGGGGCACCGGCCAGGTGTCGTCGTGCGCCCCCGACAGCACATGGAACGGCAGCGCCACGGCGGCCAGTTCGCCGACCCGGTCCGGCTCGGTGCATAACTGGCGGCCGGTGGCGATGAGTTGGGCGGGCTTGTTGCCGAGCCAGCGCCGGCGCAGATCGTCCCGGTCGTCGAGCCCCTCGTCGAGCTCGCCGGTGTCGGTCTCCTCGGGCGGCTCCATGGCCTGGATCGCGTCCCACACCTTCGCCATGCTCATCACGGCCAGCGCGTCCCGGAGCAGCTTGACGCGCTGCTGCTGGGAGCCGGAGATCTGGGCGGGGCCCGAGGACATGAGGGTCAGGGAGCGGAAGGGCGTGGGGTCGAGGAGCACGGCTGCCCGCGCGATCTGCCCGCCGAGCGAGTGCCCCACGAGATGCACGGGTGCCCCGACGGCAGCCGCCTGAGCGAGCACGTCCTTCGCCAACTCGTCCTGCGCGTAAGCGGATTCGTCGGTATCCGGCCCACCCGACTGGTACTGGCCGCGTCCGTCCACGGCGACCGTACGGTACCCACGCGCCGCGAGCGGCTCGTGCAGCGGGTTGAAGTCCTCCTTGCTGCCGGTGAACCCGGGCAGCAGCAGGGCGGTTCCGCGCGGCGTGACGCCGTCCGCCACCGGAGCGTCGACCACGGCGAACTCACCGCGTGACGTGCGCAGCGAGTAGGCGCGGGCGCCGGGGGGGCGGAGCGAAGGTGGGGGGGACGGCTCATGTCTCGAGGCTATCCGGAGGGGGTTCAGGGCGCGGCGTGAGGTGGACCACCTGGGCTCGGGGAGCGTGCGCCCGGCGACGACGGCCTCAGGGGCGGGCCTGGGCTCGGGGAGCGTGCGCCCGGCCGACGGCCTCAGGGGCGGGGCCTGTGGTGAGGGGCGGCTGTCGCCGCGGCCCAAAACACCGGCGGCCCGGCCCACCTGTCGGTGGACCAGGCGCGGCGACCAACGCGTGCTCAGCCTTCCGAGGCGGCCGCAGCCTTACGCGTACGCCGCACCCTCGGCTTGGCCTCCGCGTCCTCAGCGGCCTGGGCCGGGATCTCGGCGGAGGCAGCGGCCTTACGGGTCCGACGCGGCTTCGCCTCGGTCGGCTCCGCGGCGGCGGCCGTCTTACGGGTCCGGCGCGGCTTGGCCTCAGTCGCCTCGGCCGTCTCGACGGGGGCAGCGGCGACCTTGCGGGTACGCCGCACCGTGGCCTTGGCCTCCGTGCCCTCGGCCGTGTCGACCGCGGCCTCGGCGGCAGCGGCGGCGGCCGTCTTGCGCGTACGACGCGGCTTCGCCTCCGCCTCCTCCGCGGCCTGGGCCGGGATCTCGGCAGCGGCGGCGGTCTTCCGCGTACGACGCGGCTTGGCCTCAGTGGCCTCGGCGGTGTCGACGGCGGCTTCCGCAGCCGCGGCGGTCTTGCGGGTCCGACGCGGCTTGGCTACGACTTCGGCGGCCTCGGCCGTGTCCACGGCGGCAGCGGCGGTCTTCCGCGTCCGGCGCGGCTTGGCTTCGACGGCCTCGGCGGTGTCGACGGCGGCTTCAGCGGCGGCGGTGGCTTGCAGTCCGGCGCGGCCGCCTCGGCGGCCTCGGCGGTGGTCTCGCCGCGCGCGGTCTTCCGCGTGCGGCGTACCGCCGGCCTCCGTGCCCTCGGCGGTGTCGACCGTGGTCTCGGCGGCCGTGCGCCGGGTCGGCGGCGCGCGGCGCGGCGGCCGGTGCCTCGGGCTCGGCGGTGACCGCCGGGGCGGCCTCGACGACCTCGACGGTCTCGGTGGCCACCGGCCCGCGGCCGGGTGCGGGGCGACGCGGCTTGGCCTCCGTGCCCGGCGGTGTCGACCGCGGTCTCGGCGGCCGGCGTGGCCTTGCGGGCGGCGCGGCGCGCGGCCGGTGCCTCGGGCTCGGTGACCGCCGGGGCGGCCTCGACGACCTCGACGGTCTCGGCGGTCACCGGCTCCGCGGCCTACGGGTGCGACGCCGACGCGGCTTGTCTCCGTGGCCTCGACCGTCTCCACGGCGGCCTCCGCGGCCTCCGACGGCGTGGCCTCGGGCGTCGCGGTCACGGTCGGCGCCTGCTCCGGCGCGGCACCGTTGCGGGTGCGGCGACGGCGGCGCGGAGTGCGGCTCGCGGGGACCTCCTCGGCCACCGCGCTGTCCGCGGAAGGCGCGGTCGCCTCGGCGGCGGGCGCCGACGTGCCGTCCAGCGCGGTACCGCCGCGCGTACGGCGGCGACGACGCGGCGTACGGGACGAACGCTCGCCGTCGGCGGGACGGGACTCGTCCCGGCCGCCGCGACCGCCACGGCCGCCTCGCTCACTCCGGTCGCCGCGACCGCGGCCACCACGACCGCCGGTCTCGCCGAGGTCCTCGAGCTCCTCCGCGTCGAGGCCCGCGCGGGTGCGCTCGGCACGCGGCAGGACACCCTTGGTGCCCGCGGGGATGTTCATCTCCTCGTAGAAGTGCGGGGAGCTGGAGTACGTCTCCGGCGGGTCGTTGAAGTTGAGCTCCAGCGCCTTGTTGATCAGCTGCCAGCGCGGGATGTCGTCCCAGTCGACGAGCGTGATCGCGATGCCCTTGGCACCCGCGCGGCCGGTGCGGCCGACCCGGTGCAGGTACGTCTTCTCGTCCTCGGGGGACTGGTAGTTGATGACGTGCGTGACGCCCTCGACGTCGATGCCGCGCGCGGCGACGTCGGTGCAGACGAGGACGTCCACCTTGCCGTTGCGGAAGGCGCGCAGCGCCTGCTCGCGGGCGCCCTGGCCGAGGTCGCCGTGGACCGCGCCGGAGGCGAAGCCGCGCTGCTTGAGCTGGTCGGCGAGGTCGGCGGCGGTGCGCTTCGTACGGCAGAAGATCATCGCGAGGCCGCGGCCCTCGGACTGCAGGATGCGCGCGACCATCTCGGGCTTGTCCATGTTGTGCGCGCGGTACACGTGCTGCGAGATGTTCGCGACCGTCACGCCCTCGTCGTCCGGCGCGGTGGCGCGGATGTGCGTGGGCCGCGACATGTAGCGGCGGGCGAGACCGATGACCGCGCCCGGCATGGTCGCCGAGAACAGCATGGTCTGGCGGCGGGCCGGCAGCATGTCGATGATCTTCTCGACGTCGGGCAGGAAGCCCAGGTCGAGCATCTCGTCGGCCTCGTCGAGGACGAGCGCCTTGATGTGCTTGAGGTTGAGCTTCTTCTGGCCCGCGAGGTCCAGAAGCCGGCCCGGGGTGCCGACGATGACGTCGACGCCCTTCTTGAGGGCCTCGACCTGGGGCTCGTAGGCGCGGCCGCCGTAGATGGCGAGGACGCGCACGTTACGGACCTTGCCCGCGGTCAGCAGGTCGTTCGTCACCTGGGTGCACAGCTCGCGCGTGGGGACGACGACGAGGGCCTGCGGGGCGTCGGTGAGCGCTTCGGGAGCGGCGCGGCCGGCCTCGACGTCGGCGGGGACGGTGACGCGCTCGAGGAGCGGCAGGCCGAAGCCCAGCGTCTTGCCGGTGCCGGTCTTGGCCTGGCCGATGACGTCCGTGCCGGAAAGGGCGACGGGGAGCGTCATCTCCTGGATGGGGAAGGGGTTGATGATGCCGACGGCCTCGAGGGCCTCGGCGGTCTCGGGAAGGATTCCGAGATCTCTGAACGTCGTAGTCAGGGTGCTGCCTCTTCTGTGTACGCGGTGCGAGGCGAGCTCGGGGGTCTCTTAAAGACCGTGCTGGGGACGTCGACTGCCTTACGGACCAGCCGTAATGGCACGGGACCTCTGCCGACGCTCTAGCGCTCGAACCGCTGAGGGTCCCTCCGGATGCCGTACGCACAGTGCCGTACGGGCGAGGAGAGCTGTCAGGTCGGAGCCGATCGGGCCACCGACCGGGCATCCTCATACGCGCGGCCCGTCGAATACGGCGTCGTCATAGACGCACATACTCAGCAGGCGCATTACCACCATACCCCGGAAACGCGCACATGCGATGGCCGATTTGGTCACGTAGTCGTCGTCACACTGATTGACCAGGGACTTCCGAGGGTCGGAGAGCGGACTATTGTGCGCTTCATGACGACGCCTGACAACACCTCTGACGCACCCGCCGAGCACACCGGAGTGGCCGCCCAGGACTGGGCCCAGGCCTCCGCGGAGCCCCAGTACCGGGCCGCGGTCGTCGACCTCCTCGGCGCCCTCGCCTACGGCGAACTCGCGGCGTTCGAGCGGCTCGCCGAGGACGCCAAGCTGGCGCGACCCTGGCGGACAAGGCGGAGCTGGCGAAGATGGCGTCGGCGGAGTTCCACCACTACGAGAAGCTGCGCGACCGGCTGACCGAGATCGGCGCCGAGCCGACGGAGGCCATGGAGCCGTTCGTCGCCGCGCTCGACGGCTTCCACCGGCAGACGGCGCCGTCGGACTGGCTGGAGGGGCTCGTCAAGGCGTACGTCGGCGACTCCATCGCCAGCGACTTCTACCGCGAGGTCGCGGCGCGGCTGGACTCGGACACGCGTGAGCTGGTGCTCGCCGTCCTCGACGACACCGGGCACGCCGGGTTCGCCGTCGAGAAGGTGCGGGCCGCGATCGACGCCGATCCGCGCGTGGGCGGGCGTCTCGCTCTGTGGGCGCGGCGTCTCATGGGTGAGGCGCTGTCGCAGTCGCAGCGGGTGGTCGCCGACCGGGACGCGCTGTCGACGATGCTCGTCGGCGGGGTTGCCGACGGGTTCGATCTCGCCGAGGTGGGGCGGATGTTCTCGCGGATCACCGAGCGCACACGAAGCGGATGGCCGCGCTGGGCTTGGCGGCGTAGCGCTCTGTGGGGGGCGGCTCGGGTGGTCGCGCGGTTGCGGCCCGGCGGGGGCCGGTCGCGCAGTTCCCCGCGCCCCTCTAGGGCGTTGCGCTGAGCGGCGTCGGAACGCTACGCCGCTACTGATCGGCGGCGGAGTCTGCGCGCCGGGCGGAGCAGGAGGGACACCGACGCGATCGAGACCACCGTCGCGCCGATCAGGGTCAGCAGGACGTTGCCCGCGCCCAGGGCGCTGTGGGTGATGAAGGCGCCGAAGAGGGCGCCGGCCACTCCCGTCGCGAGGACCAGGGAGCGGGCGGGCAGGCGGTGGGCCAGGCGGTGCGCGGCGGCGACCGCCAGAACCAGACCGAGCAGAGCGGAACCGAGCGCTTCCAGCAAGATCATTGGGGTCCCTCCCACACGGCCACGCTGCGTATCACGGTCGTAGCCCGTCATACCCGTGACCTGCGGAATGCAATCCTCCTCTGTGCGTGACTTGTGCTCCATATGTGGAGAAAAAATCTTGCGGACAGCGGACAGCGGGTGTGTGCATGAGGAAGGGCCCGGCGACGTGAAGTCGCCGGGCCCTTCCTCATGCGTCTGCCTACAGCGCGCCGAAGCCCACCTTGCGCGGGGCCGGCTCGCCGAGCTCCACGTAGGCCAGGCGGTCGGCCGGGACCAGGACCTTGCGGCCGTGCTCGTCCGTGAGGCTCAGCAGCTGCGTCTTTCCGGCGAGTGCCTCGGCCACCACGCGCTCGACCTCCTCGGCACTCTGACCGCTCTCCAGAACGATCTCGCGGGGCGCGTGCTGCACGCCGATCTTGACCTCCACGGCTATGTCCCTCCGACGGTCAGTGAAGTGCGCGACCTTCCGCGCCGTACCCAGCACACATTAGCCCGGTGAGGGGACGTACACGCTCCGCGCAAGAACGCCAGGAGCGAACAGCGGGCGGGAACAAATGTCCCCGGGCGGATCAGTGGTGCTCGGTGCCGTGCAGCGGGAAACCGGCGATGCCTCGCCAGGCGAGCGAGGTCAGCAGCTGGACCGCCTGCTCGCGCGGGACGCTGCGGTCGCTGTGCAGCCACGCGCGGGCCACGACCTGGGCGAGGCCGCCCAGGCCCGAGGCCAGCAGCATCGACTCCGCGCGCGAGAGGCCGGTGTCCTCGGCGATGACGTCGGTGATCGCCTCGGCGCACTCGTTCGTGACCTTGTCGACGCGCTCGCGGACCGCGGGCTCGTTCGTCAGGTCCGACTCGAAGACCAGGCGGAAGGCGCCGCCGTCGTCCTCGACGTACGCGAAGTAGGCGTCCATGGTCGCCCGTACGCGCTGCTTGTTGTCGGTCGTCGACGCCAGCGCCTGCCGTACCGAACCGATCAGCGCCTCGCAGTGCTGGTCCAGCAGCGCGAGATAGAGGTCGAGCTTGCCCGGGAAGTGCTGGTAGAGCACCGGCTTGCTGACGCCGGCGCGCTCGGCGATGTCGTCCATCGCGGCCGAGTGGTAGCCCTGCGCCACGAAGACTTCCTGTGCGGCGCCCAGCAGCTGATTCCGTCGGGCACGGCGCGGCAGGCGCGTGCCTCGCGGGCGTGCCGCCTCTGTCTGCTCGATGGCTGTCACGCCGCCTCCCATAAGTCGTCCACTTGCGGTGTGCGCCGCGCCCGCCATCGTACTTTTCGGTAACCCTGGTGTGCGCGGTGCGAGCGCAGAATTTCACGTACCGGACGATGGCGAAAGCCGTGCAAAGGTTTCAAACAGGGATCGGGCGGGCAGCGCACGCACCTTTCCTGCTCACCGGCGGCCCGCGGGCGCGTCAGCGGTAGTCGTCCTCGTCGGTCCGGACGACCCGGGCCTGTTCGATGAGGTCGGCCTCGTTCGCCCGCGCGGGGTCCACGCCGGTCAGCGGATCGTCGCGGTCGGTGGTGACGTCCGTCTGCTGTTCGGCGGTGTCGTCCTCCGGGGCCTCGACGTCGAGCTCGACGGGCTCGCCGTTCTCGAAGGTGTCGGGGTCGCTGGGGTCGTAGGCCATGGTGGGCTCCCTTCCTAGAACGTCCCTGGGTCAGCAGGGGGCCACATGCGGGTGCCCTGCGTACGAGCCTAGGAGACACCCGATTCGGGCGCTATGCGATGCGCGCATGCTCTGTGCGTGCTCTGTTGATGCTCCACGGGTGTTCCCTGGGCGCTTTTCCCGGGGGTGGGATGGGATGCGAGTGCCCCCTTGTGACGGCGAACACATGAACCAGTGCGTGATCGTCTCGTAACATTGCCGCATGTCTTCGACCGAGCTGCCGCTTGTGCCGGCCACCAATGTTCTTCCGAAGGTGGCGGCCGTCAGGGTCGCGGAAGGCGAGCGGCTGCGGTCGGTCGGACTGCCGGGGATCACATTGACGGTGCGGTCGAGGCCGCCCGCGCGTGAGGGACTGCCGCCCGCGCTGTACGTCCACGGCCTCGGCGGTTCCTCGCAGAACTGGTCGGCGCTGATGCAGGAGCTGGAGGCCGTGGTCGACGGTGAGGCCGTCGACCTGCCCGGCTTCGGGGATTCACCGCCGCCGGACGACGGCGACTACTCGATCACCGCACACGCGCGTGCGGTGATCCGCTATCTCGACGCCTCCGGCCGTGGGCCGGTGCACCTGTTCGGCAACTCCCTCGGCGGCGCGGTCTCGACCCGGGTCGCCGCGGTCCGCCCGGACCTCGTCCGTACGCTCACGCTGGTCTCGCCGGCGCTCCCGGAGATCCGCGTGCAGCGGACCGCGGTGCCCACGGCGCTGATGGCCCTGCCCGGCATGACGAGGCTCTTCGCGCGACTCAGCCGGGACTGGACGGCCGAGCAGCGCGTCCGCGGGGTCACGGCGCTCTGTTACGGCGATCCCACGCGCGTGTCGCCGGAAGGCTTCCGGCACGCCGTCGAGGAGATGGAGCGGCGGCAGCAACTGCCGTATTTCTGGGACGCGATGACGCGTTCCGCGCGGGGGATCGTCAACGCGTACACACTGGGCGGGCAGCACGCGCTGTGGCGCCAGGCCGAGCGGGTCCTCGCGCCCACACTCCTCGTCTACGGCGGCCGCGACCAGCTCGTCGGCTACCGCATGGCCCGGAAGGCGGCGCGCGCCTTCCGCGACTCCCGACTCCTCAGCCTGCCGGACGCGGGGCATGTGGCGATGATGGAGTACCCGGAGACGGTGGCCCGGGCGTTCGGTGAACTCCTCGCGAGTCGGGGAGAGTTGGGTGGCTCGGCCGTGGTGCCGGGTTCGGGCGGTGGCTCCGAGGGGGCTGCTGTCGTGGCGGGTGACGGCTCCGGTGATGGCGCTGTCGAGTCTTCGAGTGCGGGGAGCTGAGGCGCGAAGTGGGACGCCACAGCCGCCGCGGGCCCGCACCCAAGGGTGACTCCGCGGACGCAGCCGCAAGGCGAGGCGGTCAGGGGGACGCGGGTTCCCCGGGGCCGCAGGGACAGACTGCGCCGGCTCAACAGGGTCCTGCGGCCGGTCGGCGGCAGGGGATGCCGGCGCCGGGCGGGCCCGCCGTGTACGGGGATCCGGTCTACCGGGTCGCGCAGGGGGCACGGCCGCCGGAAGGGACGCCTGCACGCGGGGTTCCGCGGCTTCCCGACGGGACTCCGGCCCGTGGTGTGCCGCGGCTTCCGGAGGGGACTCCCGCTCACGGTGTGCCCCGGTTCCCCGCCGCGGGCACTCCCGCGCACGGCACCCCCCGCGTGCGAGGCGGGCACCCGGAGCAGTGGGAATCCGGGGGCGGTTGGGGTGAGTCGGGGGCGCACGCTGTGAGCGCCGGGCCCCGCGTCACCCTGCCCCGACAGCGGCAGGCGCCTCCCGGTGGGCCTCGGCAGCCCGGCCCCCGGCAGGCCTATCTCGACGCCTTCGGGGACGAGGACGTCGATCTGTTCTCGACACGTACCGATCAGGACCCCGCGCCCTCACGCCGTACGGCTCGTCCCTCCGCGGCCCCGGACCCGTACGCCTCCGTCAGCGACTGGCAGACCGTCCCGGAACCGCGTACCGACGAGGACGCGGCGCCCACCGGCGCAGCCGTGCGCGGCAAGGGGGGCAAGGGGCGGACGTTCACCGGGATCGCGGCCGCCGCCGTCACCACCGTGCTGGCCGTCGTGGTCGCCGGTCAGGTCGCCGACCGGCGGGACGACCCCGACGTGCGGTCGCAGTCGGCCACCGATCACGCGCGGGACACCCGCGACTCGGCCTCGCGCGGGGACGGGCGGCCGACGCCGTCGTCGGCTCCGCGCCTGGCGACGCTGACGTACGCGCAGAAGATGGGCAAGAAGTACCCGCTCGCCGCGGGGCTGGCCGGGCCGGGGAAGTTCGACGCGGTCAAGGGCGTCGCCAAGGCGCCCGGCAGCGGGCAGAAGTACACCTACCGGGTCGATGTCGAGCAGGGGCTGGGGCTCGACGGGGGGCTGTTCGCCGAGGCGGTGCAGAAGACGCTCAACGACGACCGGAGCTGGGCTCACCACGGTGCCCGCACCTTCGAGCGCATCTACTCCGGCAAGCCCGACTTCGTGATCACGCTCGCCAGTCCGGGGACGACCGCGAAGTGGTGCGCCAAGTCCGGTCTGGACACCACCGTGGACAACGTGTCCTGCGATTCGGCCGCCACCGAGCGCGTGATGATCAACGCGTACCGGTGGGCCCAGGGGTCGAAGACCTACGGCGACCAGATCCACGCCTACCGGCAGATGCTGATCAATCACGAGGTCGGCCACCGACTCGGCAACCACCACGTGACCTGCGACAAGGACGGCGAGCTCGCCCCGGTCATGCAGCAGCAGACCAAGTTCCTGGACCACGACGGGATCCACTGTCTGCCCAACCCCTGGCCTTATCCCGGGAGTTGACGGACGTCCCACAGGCCGCTTTGACATGCGCAGAAAAGTCGTACTAATTTTCTGCGCATGTCGTCCCCTCACGCCTCCGTCCGCGCCGCCATCGAGCTGGCGCTCATCGGCGTGACCGCGTTGTGCGTGGCCGACATTCACTGTCGCTGACGTCCGCCCTCTGGCGTTCGCGTCGCGATCTCCTTCTCCTCCCGTGAGCTGTCGCTCGCGGATTTTCGACGGCCTGACGCCCGGGCAGACGTCTGTTCACTTTCGTCTCACCCCTCGTCCAACCGTCTCGTCATTCGAGACGTGGCGAATCATCTTCCGAGAGGTCGTCTCCGATGCGTCAACCGTCCGTCATCGCGCGCCGCGTGGCCGCGGCATCCGTAAGCCTGGTTCTGGCAGCGGGCGCCGCCGCCTGCGGCCCCGAGGACAACGATGCCAAGAGCTCCGGTGGCGACTCCACGCCCCACAAGGGCGGCACCCTCACGGTCCTGAACTCCGAGCCGCAGACCGACTTCGACCCGGCCCGGCTGTACACCTCCGGCGGCGGCAACGTGCCCTCGCTCGTCTTCCGTACGCTCACCACCCGCAACCGCGAGAGCGGCGCGGCCGGCGCCAAGGTCGTCCCCGACCTCGCCACCGACACCGGACGCCCCAACAAGGACGCGACCGTGTGGACGTACACCCTGAAGACGGGCCTCAAGTACGAGGACGGCACCGCGATCACCTCGGCCGACATCAAGTACGGCATCGAGCGCTCCTTCGCGCCCGAGCTGTCCGGCGGGGCGCCCTATCTGCGGGACTGGCTGGTCGGCGCGGCCGACTACCAGGGGCCGTACAAGGACAAGGGCGGGCTCGACGCGATCGAGACGCCGGACGACCGGACCATCGTCTTCCATCTGAACAAGCCCGAGGGCGAGTTCCCCTTCCTGGCCACGCAGACGCAGTTCGCGCCCGTGCCGAAGGCCAAGGACACCGGCACGAAGTACGAGGAGCACCCGGTCTCGTCCGGCCCCTACAAGGTCGTCAAGAACGAGAACGACGGCGAGACCGTCCTCCTGGAGCGCAACACGCACTGGTCCGCCTCGACTGACGCCGAGCGCAAGGCGTACCCGGACAAGATCGACGTCAGGTCCGGGCTCGACGCCTCGGTGATCAACCAGCGGCTGTCCGCGTCCCAGGGAGCGGACGCGGCGGCGGTCACCACGGACACCAACCTCGGCCCCGCCGAACTCGCCAAGGTCACCGGCGACAAGGAACTCGCCGCGCGCGTCGGCACCGGCCACTTCGGCTACACGAACTACATAGCGTTCAACCCGACCGTCAAGCCGTTCAACAACGTCAAGGTGCGGCAGGCGATCTCGTACGCCGTCGACCGTTCGTCGGTCGTGAACGCCGCCGGCGGGTCCTCGCTCGCCGAGGCCGCCACCACCTTCCTGCCCAACCAGAAGTCCTTCGGGTACGAGCCCTACGACCTGTTCCCGGCGGGAACGACCGGCAACGCGGCCAAGGCCAAGGAGCTGCTGAAGGAGGCCGGTTACCCGAACGGGCTCACCGTCACGCTGACCCACAACAACGCCCAGAACTTCAAGACCAGCCCCGAGATCGCGACCGCGATCCAGGACGCGCTCAAGAAGGCCGGCATCACGGTCAAGCTCCAGGGCCTGGAGGACAACAACTACTCGGACACCGTCCACAGCGTGAAGACCGAGCCGGGCTTCTTCCTCTCCGCGTGGGGTGCCGACTGGCCCTCCGGAGGTCCCTTCCTCGCCCCGATCTTCGACGGCCGCCAGATCGTCAAGGACGGCGCGAACTTCAACTCGGGCCTGCTCAATGACAAGTCGGTCAATGCCGAGATTGACGCGATCAATAAGTTGACCGATCTTGACGCTGCCGCCAAGAGGTGGGGTGCACTGGACAAGAAGATCGGTGAGCAGGCGCTGACCGTGCCGCTGTTCCACCCGGTCTACAAGCGACTGGTCGGCAAGGACATCAAGAACGTCGTGATCAGCGACTGGACCGGTGTGCTGGACATCTCGCAGGTCGCGGTCAAGTAACCCGATGAGCGAGGCACTTGTCGCCGTCGAGACCCCCGGGGCAGTCGTCCCGGGGTCTCGGGGGCTCGTCAGTTCTGGCGGCGGCTGCGGGCGCAGCGGGCCGCCGTGGTCGCGGCGGGCGTCGTCGCGCTGCTCGTCCTGGTCGCCCTCGCGGCGCCGCTGCTCACCGCGCTGGAGGGCCAGGACCCGAACACGTACCACTCGTCCCTGGTGGACTCCGCGCGCGGCGGCGTGCCGATCGGCTCGCTCGGCGGCATCAGCGGCAACCACTGGCTCGGCGTCGAACCGCAGACGGGCCGCGACCTGTTCGCCCGGCTGGTGTACGGCGCCCGGGTCTCGCTGGGGGTCGCGCTGGCCGCCACGGTCGTCCAGGTGTTGATCGGCGTTGTGGTGGGTGTATCGGCCGCACTGGGCAACCGATGGGTTGATCAACTGTTGAGCAGGTTCACGGACGTCATCGTCGCCCTGCCGCTCATGATCATGTCGTTGGCACTGCTCGCGATCGTCCCGTCGAGTTTCCCGCGGCCCGTACTGGTCGCGGGGGTCATCGGGTTGATCGGGTGGGGCACCATCGCCAAGATCGTGCGCGCCCAGACCCTCACCCTCAAGCAACTCGACTACGTGGCCGCGGCCCGGCTCAGCGGCTGGGGCACCTGGCGCATCGCCCGCCGCGAACTGCTGCCCGGCATCGCCGCGCCGATCATCACCTACGCCGCGCTGCTGGTGCCGTCCAACATCTCGGCCGAGGCCGCCCTGTCCTTCCTCGGCGTCGGCGTGAAGCCGCCGACGCCGTCCTGGGGACAGATGCTCACCGCCGCCGACGTCTGGTACCAGGCCGCCCCGCAGTACCTGCTGCTGCCCGCCGGCGCGCTCTTCGTCACCGTCCTCGCCCTGACCGTCCTCGGCGACGGCGTACGCACCGCCCTGGACCCGCGCGCGGCGTCCCGGCTGCGCGTCGGCACGGGCCGCAAGAGGGAGGCCAAGGCATGACGGGCTTCCTCCTGCGCCGAGCACTCGGCGCCGTCGTCACCCTGTTCGCCATCTCGGTGATCGTCTACGTCGTCTTCTACGTCACCCCCGGCAACGTCGCCCAGATCACCTGCGGCCCGCGCTGCTCGCCCGAACAGGTGCACCAGGTCTCCCAACAGCTCCGGCTCGACGACCCCTTGTACGTGCGCTACTGGCACTTCCTGGAGGGCCTCGTCGTCGGCCAGGACTACTCGACCGGCACCTCCGTGGAGCACTGCTCGGCGCCCTGCCTCGGGCTGTCGTACCAGAGCGACCAGCAGGTCACCCAGCTGATCCTCACCAAGCTGCCGGTCAGCCTGTCGCTGGTGTTCGGCGCGATGGTGCTGTGGCTGATCCTCGGCGTCGGCACCGGCGTCCTGTCCGCCTGGCGGCGGGGCCGGCTCAGCGAGCGGCTGCTGACCGGCGTCACGCTCGCGGGCGTGGCCACGCCGGTCTTCGTCATCGGCCTGGTGCTGATGATCGTCGTGTGCGGCCAGCTCCGACTGCTGCCGTTCCCGCAGTACGTGAAGTTCACCGACGACCCCGAGCAGTGGGCGTGGAACCTGCTGCTGCCCTGGCTGTCGCTCGCGCTCATCGAGTCCGCCACGTTCGCCCGCCTCACGCGCGCGTCGATGCTGGAGACGCTCGCCGAGGACCACATCCGCACCTTCCGCGCGTACGGCGTGGGGGAGCGGTCGGTGATCGGGCGGCACGCGCTGCGCGGCGCGTTGGCGCCGGTCATCGCGCTCAACGCCAACAACTTCGGCAGCGCGGTCGGCGGCGCGGTGCTCACCGAGACGCTGTTCGGCCTGCCCGGCATCGGACAGGAACTGGTCCATGCCGTCAATGTGGTCGATCTTCCGGTCGTGGTCGGCATGGTCCTGGTCATCGGATTCTTCGTGGTCCTCGCCAACGCCGTCGCGGACGTCCTGTACGCGGTGGCCGACCGACGGGTGGTGCTCGCATGAGCCTCGTGGACGTCCAGGACCTCACGGTCGAGTTCGGCTCCCTCCGGGCCGTCGACGGGCTCTCCTTCCGGCTGGAGCAGGGCGGCGCCCTCGCCCTGGTCGGCGAGTCCGGCTCCGGCAAGTCCACGGTGGCCTCGGCCCTGTTGGGGCTGCACCGGGGGACGGGCGCACGGGTCGGCGGCTCGGTCGAGGTCGCCGGCATCGACGTGGAGCAAGCCTCGGACGAGGAGTTGCGGCGGCTGCGCGGCGGGAAGGCCGCGATGGTCTTCCAGGACCCGCTGTCGTCCCTCGACCCGTACTACGCGATCGGCGACCAGATCGCCGAGGTGTACCGCGTGCACACGCGTGTGTCGCGACGAGCCGCACGCGCGCGTGCGGTGGAGGTGCTGGATCGAGTGGGAATTCCGGACGCGCCACGGCGGTCCCGTTCGCGCCCGCACGAGTTCAGCGGCGGCATGCGCCAGCGCGCGCTGATCGCCATGGCGCTCGCTTGCGAACCGGCCCTGCTGATCGCCGACGAGCCCACCACCGCGCTCGACGTCACCGTCCAGGCCCAGATCCTCGACCTGCTGCACACGCTGCGCGAGGAGACCGGCATGGGGCTGCTCCTCGTCACGCACGACGTCGGCGTGGCGGCCGAGAGCGTCGACGAGGTGCTGGTCATGCGGCACGGCCGGGCGGTCGAGCACGGGCCGGTCGGCACGGTCCTCGGGGCGCCGGGGGAGACGTACACGCGCGACCTGCTCGCGGCGGTCCCGCGCGTGGACGCGCGCAGGGCGGCCGTCGGTGTGGCCGGTGAGGCCGGTGAGGTCGTCCTGGAGGCCTCGGACCTGCGGCGCGAGTTCGGGCGCGGCAAGAAGGCCTTCACGGCTGTCGACGGCGTCTCGCTGACCGTCCGGCGGGGCGAGACCCTCGGAGTCGTCGGGGAGAGCGGCAGCGGCAAGACGACGCTCGGCCGGATGCTGGTCGGGCTGCTGGAGCCGACGGCCGGGGAGATCAAGCCCGGCGGCGGAGTCCGCCCCGACGTCCAGATGGTCTTCCAGGACCCCGTCTCCTCCCTCAACCCCCGCCGCAGTGTGGGCGAGTCCATAGCCGACCCGCTCCGCGCGCGGGGCGAGCGCGACGAGACGCGCATCAGGGGGCGCGTGACGGAACTGCTGGAGCGCGTGGGGCTCGAAGGGGCGCACTACGACCGCTACCCGCACGAGTTCAGCGGCGGACAGCGCCAGCGCGTGGGCATCGCCCGGGCGCTCGCCGCCGACCCGCGCGTGATCATCTGCGACGAGCCCGTCTCCGCGCTGGACGTCACCACGCAGGCCCAAGTGGTCGCCCTGCTCGGCGAGTTGCAGCGCGAACTCGGACTCGCACTCGTCTTCGTCGCGCACGACCTGGCCGTCGTACGCCAGGTCAGCGACCGGGTGGCGGTGATGCGGAACGGCCGGATCGTCGAGTCCGGCCCGGCCGACGAGGTGTACGACAACCCCCAGGACCCGTACACCCGGCAGCTCCTGGCCGCCGTACCGGCACTCGACCCCGAGGTGGCCGCCCGACGCAGAGCCACCCGTCGGGAACTGGCCGCTGCCTGACGTAACGTAACTGCTTGATCTCTTAGCGCGAGCGAACGCGACCCGCACGGGAAAGTTACGAGCGTTCACCCCTTTTGGTGGTGCGACGGACAACCGTCCGTCGCACCACCGCCTTGTCCGCATACGTTCGTCCCGCTGCGAGCCGCCGGGTCAACGGCGGCTCCCCATACGGGAGATCGGGGGTGTACTCGTGCGCATCGGACTGCTTACGGAGGGTGGCTATCCGTATGTGAGCGGTGACGCCAGGCTGTGGTGCGACCGGCTCGTGCGCGGGCTCGATCAACACGAGTTCGACGTCTACGCGCTCAGCCGCAGCCGGCGGCAGGAGGACGAGGGCTGGGTCACCCTGCCGCCGCAGGTCAGCCGCGTACGGACGGCCCCGCTGTGGACCGTGGAGGACGACGGGATCGTCCACGGGCGCCGTGCGCGCCGACGGTTCGCCGAGCACTACGGCGAGTTGGCGGCCGTCCTGTGCGCGGGCCCCTCCGAAGAGGCGCCGACCGCTGAGGCGGACCGTTTCGGCAGCGCGCTGTACGGCCTCGCCGAACTCGCCCGTGACGAGGGCGGCCTGAGCGGGGCGCTCCGCTCCGAGACCGCCGTACGCGCCCTGGAACGCGCCTGTCGTACGCCGGGCGCCCCGCGCGCGGCCCGCGCGGCGCGCGTCCCCGATCTGCTCGCCGTCGCCGCACATCTGGAGCGCGCCCTGCGCCCCCTGACCCTCGACTGGTACGAGGACGACGCCCTCGGCTCGGTCGACCTCTGCCACGCCGCCTCGGGCGGCCCGGCGGCGCTCCCCGGCCTGCTCGCCCGTCACTTCTCCGGCGTACCCCTGCTGGTGACCGAGTACGGCGTCCAGCTGCGCACCCACCACCTGTCCGCCGCCGACGCCTCTCCGCCGGTACGCGCCCTGCTCGCCGCCTTCCACGGCAGGCTCGCCGCGGAGGTCTACGCCCGGGCCGCCGTCATCACCCCCGGCAACGCGCACGCCCGCCGCTGGCAGGAACGCTGCGGCGCCGACCGCGACAAGATCCGTACCGTCTACCCCGGCATGGACGCCGCCCGCTTCGCGGAGGTGGGCGAGTCCCCCGAGGGCGCGGACCCGGACACCCTCGCCTGGGTCGGCCGCGTGGAACCGACGAAGGACCTGATCTCCCTCCTCCACGCCTTCGCGGAGATCCGCAAGGAGGAGCCCAAGACCCGACTGCGGATCATCGGCGTCCCCGCGGGCAGCGAGGGCGCGGCCTACCTCGGCCACTGCAAGGCGCTCGCCGCGCAGCTCTTCCCCGACGAGGCGGACGGGCTGCACGCCGTCGGCGACAACCCGGTGTCCTTCGAGGAGATCGGGGGCCCGGACATCCCGAGCCCGGCCGAGGCGTACGCGTCCGGCGCGGTGACCGTGCTGTCGAGCGTGGTCGAAGGCTTTCCGATCAGCCTGGTCGAGTCCATGTTCTGCGGCCGCGCGACGGTGTCCACCGATGTCGGTGCGGTGGTCGAGGTGATCGGCGGCACCGGACTCGTCGTACCGCCGCGCAATCCGCGGGCGCTCGCGGAGGCGTGCGTGGCGCTGCTGCGCGACCCGGAGCGCCGTGCGCGCCTGGGCGCCGCCGCACGCGCTCGTGCCCTCGAGCTGTTCACCGTCGAACAGAACATCACGGCATTTCACGGCATTTACCTGGAGATCGTCTCGCGCCACCCGGTCCGCCGGGTCGTCCTCGACGACTCCACGGGAGAACCCCGCCCGTTCGCCGTCCCCGCCGAGGCCCACATGCCGGGCCGCTGGACCGGCGCCGGCGCCCGCGTGGTGGCCCGCGGCGGCCCCCGGCTGGGCGGCGGGCCCGCCGGTACGCGCCAACACACCGCTGTCCGCGACGGAGGCGGCGCGATGAGCGAACGGGACCGGCCGGGCACGCCGAGCAGCCCCGGGGCGTGGGACGCGCGGTCGGAAGAGTGGCTGACGGACGGGGACCGCACGGCGACCGAGGCCGACGTCGAGGCCGACGCCGAAGCGCGGCCGACCGCCCGCCCGGCACCCACGGCCGCCCACCGCACCCCGACGACCGCCACCCCGCCTCGCGGTGCGCAGACCGCCCCCACCCCCGCGCCGAACGGCCGCGGACCCGGTCAAGGCCCTGATGCACCGTCACCGCGAGCTGTGCGAGCGAGCCGTCGACCCCCCTGGAGATCGCGGCGGGCCTGGAGGCCCACGGTGTCACCGACCGCACCGCGACCCGCTTCCGCCACCGGGACGTCTTCTCCCTCGCCGAGGAGATGTACGCCCGCGCCTCCCGGGACGGCGAGTCCCCGACGCCGACCGCACCACCGGAGTCGCCCCGCACGCGCGCCGACTGGGCGCTCCTCACGCTCCTCCCGGGCGCACTGTGCGCGGCGACACTCACCGGCATCCACCTCGCCCACGGCCGGCCCCGCCTTCTCACGGCGGCCGCCGGCACCCTCGCCGTGGCCCTGGCCTTACGCGCGGCACTGACCAGAGGCCCCCCTGAGCACCACCCACCCCACCCACCCCCGATCCCGCGGCCTCACCTGCTGGCTGATCACGTACGCCCTCCTGGGCGACGGCCTGCTCCGACAAGCCATCGCCGGCGGCCCCGACACCCTCCCGACCGGCACCACGGACGCCACCTGGCCCACGGCGGTCGCCCCCGCCCTGGCCCTCGCCCTCTCTCTGGCACCCGCGGCCTGGAGCGCCCACCTCCTCACCACCCGGGCCCGCCGCAAACTGACGGCGAGCCGAGGCCTGGAGGACTTCGCCGCAGCCGTACACCCGCTCCTCCTGGGCGCGTTCGCCTTCTACCTGTCCACGCTGGCGGCCCTGCTGGCCCTGGCCGCGACGGCCCTGGACGAACCGGCCCCGTACGCCCAGACGATGACCCTCGGCGCCCTGCTCTACCTCTCCCGCCTCCTCACGACCCACGGCTTCACCCATGCCCCCGCCCTGGTCCTCACGGCCACCGTCACGACCGAAGCAGCAGCCCTGGCCACGACCTTCGCGTCCCGCCTCCCCGGCTGCGCCTTCCTGGGCACCCCGGTGACCACCCTCGTGGACACCTGGGGCCCCGGCGCCGTCCCGGCCCTCGCCTGCGGCGCCGCGGCGGCAACCCTCCTCCTCCACGCCACCCGCAGACTCACACGAGCCTCGGCCCACGCCACGACGGACCTCCGGTGGTGAGCCGCACGCGCACGGCGGTAAGGCGGACGTGCCTGGGGCTTCCCGCCACGGCGCTGCACTCGCGCACGGCGGTGAGGCGGACGTGCCTGGGGCTTCCCGCCACGGTGCCGCGCCCGGCGACGGCGGTGAGGCGGACGTGCCTGGGGCCTTCCCACCACGGTGCCGCGCCCGGCGACGGCGGTGAGGGGACGTGTCGGGGGGTGTCCGCCCGCAGCGGTTGGCGCGTCAACACGGGCGCCCTCCATAGCTGACCGATTCCGCGCCGTTCCGAGGACGACACCCCGGCGCGGCCCGCCCCACAACGAACAACCACCGCACAACGCGAGCCCACGGGGTCCGGCACCGCACAACACGAGCCCAAGCGGACCGTCACACGACCCCGCACCCCACAACGCACCCCCCCGCCTCCCATCCATCCACCCAAGCCCCCGGAAG
>MWJO01000057.1 GCA_002027195.1 Streptomyces sp. GKU 895
ACGGGGTCGCGCTCGGGGCGCGCGGCGCCGGGGCGAGCACCACCTCGCCGTCCATCTCGACCACGCCCTCGGCCAGCGGCGACCGCTCCGCGACGGGCTTCCCGCCGCCGAGCATGGCGCGCAGCCGCGGCCGCACGGCACGCGATCGCAGCACGCGCCCCACCTCGCGCCAGGTGACGTCACTGGCGTACGACACGACGCGCGCCGCCTCGTACACCTGCCGCAGCAGCGTGTCCGCGTCGAGGAGGCCAAGCTCGGCGGCCACCTGGTCCTGCTCCTGGAGCGCGAGCCGGTCGGTGGCGCGCCCGGTGGCGAGGTGCAGGGCGTCGCGGACGTCGAGGAGCCGGCGCCGGGCGTCGTCGAGGCCCTCGCGCGGGGCGTCGGCCAGCCAGGAGGCGGCGACGGCGCGCAGCGCGGTGGCGTCGCGGAGGCCGCCGCGGGCCTCCTTGAGGTCGGGTTCGAGCAGGTACTGCAACTCACCCTGGCGTTCGGCGCGTTCGGCGCAGAGTTCCTGGAGTTCGGGGAGGCGCTTGGGGGCCTGGTTGCGCCAGTCGGCGAGGACCGCGGTGCGCAGTCCTGCGGTCAGGCCCAGGTCGCGGCGAGATGCCGGGCGTCGAGGAGGCCGAGCTGGACCTTCAGGTCCTCGCCGGCGGTCTTGCGGGCCTCCACCGGGGTCCGCACGGAGTGGTCGAGGGCCAGGCCCAGGTCCCAGACGGGGTACCAGATGCGGTCGGCCAGGGCGGCGACCGCGCCGGAGTCGCTGCCGTCATGCAGCAGGAGCAGGTCCAGGTCGCTGCGGGGGGAGAGCTCGCCGCGGCCGTAGCCGCCGACGGCGACGAGGGAGACTCCGCGCATCCCCTCGGCGCCCGCCGTGAAGAGTCCGCTCAGCCAGTCATCCGTCAGTTCGGAGAGGGCCGAACGGCGCGGCGGCCCGGACTGCGCCCCCTCGCTGAGGAGACGCAGCCGGGCCGCCGCGTAGCCGCTGGGTCCGGAGTCCTCTGTTTCCTTGCGCACGTCCGTACTCGACACCCAGCAGCTCCTGTTCTTTTCCGTCAGAGCGCGTCGGGGCCGCGCTCGCCGGTCCGGACCCGTACGGCCGTCTCGACCGGCAGGGACCAGACCTTGCCGTCACCGATCTTGCCGGTGCGGGCGCCTTGACGATGACGTCGATCAGCTGCTCGGCGTCGTCGTCCTCGGCCAGGACCTCGATACGGATCTTCGGGACCAGGTCGACGGTGTACTCGGCACCGCGGTAGACCTCGGTGTGGCCCCGCTGACGACCGTAGCCGCTCGCCTCGGTGACCGTCAGGCCGTGGACCCCGAAGGCCTGGAGGGCTTCCTTGATCTCGTCGAGCCGGTGGGGCTTGACGACTGCGGTGATGAGCTTCATGCGTCCACCTTCTTGCTCTCGGCGGCCGGGGCGGCGACTGCGGGCTTGGCGGAACCGCCGCCGGCGCCGCTGAAGTCGTATGCGGTCTCGGCGTGCTCGGCCTGGTCGATGCCCGAGACTTCCTCGTCCTCGGTGACCCGCATACCGATGGTCTTGTCGAGGAGGAAGGCGAGGATCGCGGAGGCGATCAGGGAGTAGGCGAGGACCGCGAAGACACCGGCGCACTGCTTCCAGAACTGGTCCAGGCCGCCGCCGTAGAAGAGGCCCTCGACGTCCGACTGGCCCTTGCCGCTGGCGAAGAAGCCGATCAGCAGGGAGCCGATGACACCGCCGACCATGTGGACACCGACGACGTCCAGCGAGTCGTCGTAGCCGAACTTGTACTTCAGGCCGACGGCCGCGGCGCAGGCGACACCGGCGATGGCGCCGACCGCGATCGCGCCGATCGGGGTGACCGCACCACCGGACGGGGTGATGGCGACCAGACCGGCGACCGCGCCGGAGGCGGCACCGAGGGTGGTGAACGCGCCGTGGCGGATCTTCTCGTAGGCGAGCCAGGCCAGCATGGCGGCGGCGGTGGCGATCTGCGTGTTGACGAACATCAGGGAGCCGACGCCGTCGTCGTTGCCGAGCCACGAACCGGCGTTGAAGCCGAACCAGCCGAACCACAGGAGGCCCGCGCCGAGCATGACCAGCGGGAGGCTGTGCGGGCGCATCGGGTCCTTCTTGAAGCCGACGCGCTTGCCGATGACCAGGATCACGCCGAGTGCCGCGGCACCCGCGTTGATGTGGACCGCCGTACCACCGGCGAAGTCGATCACTCCGAGCTCGAAGGCCCAGCCGCCGGTGCCCCAGACCCAGTGGGCGACCGGGAAGTAGACGACCGTGGCCCACAGGACGACGAACAGCGACCAGGCGGAGAACTTCACACGGTCGGCGATCGCGCCGCTTATCAGGGCCGGCGTGATGATGGCGAACATCATCTGGAAGACGGCGAAGGCGAAGACCGGGATCGTGTACCCGGACCAGATGTCGCCCTTGTCGATGCCCGTCCAGCCGAAGAAGTCGTTCTCCCAGCCGATCAGCGAGCCGTGGTCCGTCCCGAACGCCATGGAGAAGCCGTACAGCACCCACAGGATGGTGACGATCCCCATGCTGATGAAGCTCATCATCAGCATGTTCAGGGTGCTCTTGACGCGGACCATGCCCCCGTAGAAGAAGGCGAGGCCCGGGGTCATGATCAACACCAGGGCGGAACAGATGAGCATGAAACCTGTGTTGGCCACCGACAGCTTGTCTGCGGCGAGCGTGATGGCTGGTGCCATCGGCGTCTCCTCGTCGTTGGTACGGCCCCGTGCGGGCGAAGCCTGAGCGGATTGAGGGGTGGGCCGGTTATGCGCCATGAGATTGGCGCAGCGCGGTTTCGGTGGAAGCCCCTCGTTGTTTCGCCGCCGTGACGAAGGCGCATGGCGTGTTACGCGTCGATGAACTGCCGGATGTTCGCCGAGTGGATCGTTATCGTGGCGCAACCTTCATCGAAGGAAAGAAACCGCCGCGGACGGCCTTCCGATGACCTGGCATGGGGGAGCCGAGTCGGGCAGTTCGGGAGGGCCGGCCGCGGCCGGGGTTCATGGGTTTCCTGCGGATGTCAGACGGCCTCGGCCGTCTCGGGCAGCTCGATGGCGAGCTTGTCCGTGAGATCCACGACCTCGGCCAGATCACCGAAATCGCGTACGGCCGTGTCGACCGTCTTTCGGATACGAGTGTTCACACGCTCGGAGCGGACCTTCTTGGCGATGACCATGGCCTCCTGGGCCAGCACGGTGCTCCGCTCGGGCTCACGCTGGAGCAGGTGCACGGTGGCCATGCCGATCAGGTTGAGTGCGTACGACCGCTGGTGCTCCTGATCCTTGGCGAAAAGCTCCACCGCCCGCTGCATCAGCGGCTCGGCCAGGGAGGCGTACGTCGGGCTGCGGCCGGCGACGTAGGCGAGGTCACGGTAGGAGTGGGAGTTCTCGCCGTACAGCTCGGCCTCGGAGAAGAAGCGGATCCAGTCGGGGTCCGGCTCGTCCCAGTCGTCGGCGTCGGCGAAGGTGTCCTCGGCCATCCGGACGGCACGCTTGCACTTGCCGGGCTGCCCCATGTTGGCGTAGGCGCGGGCCTCCATCGCATACAGCATCGACTGGGTCCGCGGGCTCGCGCAGTCCCGGCTGCCGTACTGCGCGAGGTGGACCAGCTCCAGGGCGTCGTCGGGCCGGCCGAGGTGGATCATCTGGCGGCTCATGCTGGAGAGGATGTACGAGCCCAGCGGTTTGTCGCCCGCCTCCTTGGCGGCGTGCAGTGCGAGGACGAAGTACTTCTGCGCGGTGGGCTGGAGTCCCACGTCGTACGACATCCAGCCCGCGAGCTCGGCCAGCTCGGCGGCGACCTTGAACAGCTTGCGGGTGGTGGTCTCGGGCTGGGGTTCCTGGAGGAGGTCGGTCACCTCGTGCAGCTGGCCGACGACGGCCTTGCGGCGCAGGCCGCCGCCGCACTGGGCGTCCCACTGCCGGAACATCACGGTGGTGGACTCCAGCAGGTCCAGCTCGGGCTTGGAGAGGCGGCCGCGGCGGGCGGCGGCGGACGGCTCGGGCTCGTGGTGCGCGGTGGACGGGGCGGGGACGAGCCAGCGCTGCATGGGCTCGATGAGGGACGGGCCCGCGGAGAGGGCCAGCGAGGTCCCGAGGAAGCCGCGCCGCGCCAGCATGAGGTCGCTGCGCGAGAACTCGCTGAGCAGGGCCACGGTCTGCGGGCCCGTCCAGGGCAGGTCGACCCCGGTCGCGGAGGGTGACTGGCGGGCGGCGCGCAGGCCCAGGTCCTCGACCGAGACGACGCAGCCGAACCGCTCGGAGAACAGCTCCGACAGGATCCGCGGGATCGGTTCACGGGGGTTCTCGCCATCCAGCCAGCGGCGCACGCGTGAGGTGTCGGTGGAGATGTGGTTGGCGCCCAACTGGCGGGCCCGGCGGTTGACTTGGCGGGCGAGCTCGCCCTTCGACCAGCCGCTGCGCACGAACCACGAGGTGAGCAGCTCATTGGGGCGCTTGTCGCCGTTCGCCGCGCTGCCGGCGCCCGTTCCGCTTCCGCCGTTGCCGCTCACTGGAACGCCCCCATCCCTGAGACCACTTGTCGCTGAGTGCGCCAAGCCCTATCAGAATGCCGGTAAATACGGCTTCCTGTCCGACGGTTGTCACCCTTCGAACGGGATACCGAGTTGCCTCCGGCATACCCACGAGTGCATGTGCCCCCAGGACTCGTGCACTCAAAGTAATCCTACGATCACCCGTCCAGCCATGGCGATCCCGGAAACGCCACCATTCGCCACCCCTTCGAATGAACTCACAGTCGTCCGTACGCGATTCACTTGACATAGGACAGCCGGGAGTGGGCGGAGCGGTGCACACGGGGGCGCGCATCACCGGGCGCACCACCCGGGGCACAACCGGGCGCCGAGTGGACGGGGGCGACACCGCTCAGGTCACTTTCCGTGCGCGTCTCGTAACCACCGGTGCGCCGGACCCGTTGGAGGGGGCATGGGCTTCACGATCGGCAGCAGTCGGGGGATCCGCGACATCCGGTCCTCTTCGCGTCGCCGCGGCCGCTCGTCGGAGTGCACCGCCGTGGCCGAGTTCACCGGCCTGTGGGGCTGGGACGTGGTCCCGGGCGCCCGGGCCGCCGCGGGCGCGTGTTCCTGCGGCCACTCCGACTGCCGGGCACCGGGCGCGCATCCGCTCGACTTCGCACCCGAGGTGCCGGCGGGCGCGACACTGGACGAGGTGACCAGTGCCTGGGCCGAGTTCCCGGGCGCCTCGGTGATGCTGCCGGTCGGCCGGGCCTTCGACGTGATCGAGGTGGCCGAGCCGGCCGGGCGCCGCGCCCTGGTCCGCCTGGAGCGCATGGGCCTCCCCCTCGGCCCGGTGACCGCCACCCCCGAAGGCCGCGCCCACTTCTTCGTCGCCCCCGGCGCCGCCGCCGAACTCCCGGAACTCCTCTACCGCATGGGCTGGGACGACCCCACCTCCCTGGACCTGCGCGGCCTGGGCCCGGGCACCCACATCACGGCTCCCCCCGTCCCGACCGGGGGCGGCCTGGGGGCAGGTTCACTGGCTACGTCCGCCCGCCCTGGACTCGGCGACGAAGCCACCGGCGGCGAGGCTGCTGCTGGGCACGCTGGCGTACGTGGCACACCGATCCCGCGCCTAGAAAGCGAAGTGCCCCGCTCCCAACTGCACCTTGGGGGCGGGCATTTCTTCGCATACGGTCCGACAGCGCCCCGTAAGGGGCGCGGGGAACCGCGCGACAAGCCACAACGGCGCCGCAGACGCTCAACAACCCATCGCGGCACCCCAGTGGGCGCTCAGTCCCCGATCAGCGCATCCACGAACGCCTCCGGCTCGAACGGCGCCAGGTCATCGGCACCCTCGCCCAGACCCACCAGCTTCACCGGCACCCCCAGCTCCCGCTGGACCGCGACGACGATGCCGCCCTTGGCCGTGCCGTCGAGCTTGGTGAGAACGATGCCCGTGATGTCGACGACCTCGGCGAACACACGGGCCTGCACCAGACCGTTCTGCCCGGTGGTCGCATCCAGCACCAGCAGGACCTCATCGAGCGGCGCCTGCTTCTCCACGACCCGCTTGACCTTGCCGAGCTCGTCCATGAGGCCGGTCTTGGTGTGGAGGCGTCCGGCGGTGTCGATCAGCACGACATCCGCACCGATCTCCTTGCCCTCCTTCACCGCGTCGAACGCGATGGAGGCGGGGTCGCCGCCCTCGGGACCGCGCACGGTGTGGGCACCGACCCGCTCACCCCAGGTCTGCAGCTGATCGGCGGCGGCGGCACGGAAGGTGTCGGCGGCACCGAGGACGACCGAACGGCCGTCGGCCACGAGCACCCGGGCGAGCTTGCCGGTGGTCGTGGTCTTGCCGGTGCCGTTGACACCGACGACCATCACGATGCCGGGCTTGCTGGTCTCGGGCTCGGTCCTCACCGTGCGGTCGAAGTCGGTGCCGACCAGCTTCAGGAGCTCCTCGCGCAGCAGCCCGCGCAGCTCCTCCGGGGTCCGGGTACCGAGCACCTTCACACGCTCGCGCAGGCCCTCGACCAGCTCCTGGGTGGGGGCGACGCCGACGTCGGCGGTGAGGAGGGTGTCCTCGATCTCCTCCCAGGTGTCGTCGTCGAGGTGCTCGCGGGACAGCAGGGTCAGCAGACCCTTGCCGAGCGCGTTCTGCGAGCGGGAGAGACGGGCACGCAGCCGCACCAGGCGGCCGGCGGTGGGCTCCGGGACCTCGATCTCGGTCGGCGGGAGCTCTTCGACGACGGGCGGTTCCCCGACGGCGACTCCGGTCGAGCCGTCGGGCAGGTCCACCTCCTCTATCGTCCGGCGCGGTTCGTCGCGGGGCGTCTCGGCCTCGTCGCCGATGTGCGGCTCGGCCGGAGGGGCGGTGATGTCGGGCGCTGCGGGAGGCGGCGGGGGCAGCGGCTTCTTGCGTCGGCTGCCGACGACGAGCCCGCCGAGCACACCGAGCACGACCACGGCGATGACTACAGCAAGGATGACGGTTTCCATAACCCGACCAGTATCAGTCATGGAGTCCTGCGACACCGCTCTGGATGTCTGACACACCGTCAGCTAACGTCCCCCTCCACACCCGCCCGGTGAAGGGAGACCCCCATGCCCGTCTCCGTCGTCCGCTTCAACCTCGTCGAGCCCGCCGCCACTCCCTCCTCCCTGCGCGCCCGCTACCAGGCCGCCCTGGAGATGGCCGCGTACGCCGACGAGCACGGCATCACCACCGTGCAGACCGAGGAGCACCACGGCGTCGCGAACAACTGGCTCCCCTCCCCCTTCGCCTTCGCGGCAGCCGTCTTCGGCGCCACCCACCGCGTCGCGGTCACCGTCTCGGCGATCATCGGCCCGCTCCACGACCCCCTGCGGCTGGCCGAGGAGATCGCGGTGCTGGACCTGCTGAGCGGCGGCCGCCTGGTCACGGTCGCCGGGATCGGCTACCGGCCCGAGGAGTACGCCCTGTTCGACGTGGAGTGGAAGCGGCGCGGCAAGCTCCAGGACGAACTGCTGGAGACGCTGCTCAAGGCCTGGACCGGCGAGGAATTCGAGTACCGCGGCCGTACCGTACGCGTCACACCGCGCCCGTACACCGACCCGCACCCGCTCCTCCTGGTCGGCGGCTCCTCGCGGGCCGCCGCCCGCCGGGCCGCCCGCCTCGGTCTGCCCTTCTTCCCCAGCGCGCATCTGCCGGAGCTGGAGGCGTACTACAAGGAGCGGCTCGTCGAGTACGGCACGGAGGGCTGGACGATGATGCCGGCCGCCGAGACCCCCCTGCTGCACCTCGCGGAGGACCCGGACGAGGTGTGGGCCACGCACGGGGAGCACTTCCTGCACGAGGCCCGGACGTACGCCTCCTGGCAGTCCGGGGACATCCGGTCCGCGGTGAAGTCGGGGGCCACGAGCGTCGAGGAACTGCGCGCCGAGGGTGTGTACCGGATTCTGACGCCGGACGAGTGCGTGGCGCAGGGCCTCGACAACCTCGTACTGCATCCGCTGGCCGGGGGGATGCCGGTCGCCGAGGGGTGGCGGAGTCTGCGGCTGTTCTGCGAGGACGTCCTGCCGAGGCTCGGCGGCTGACCGCCCGGACGCGACACCGCCGCCCCGGCTCGGGCAGTGGCCGAGCCGGGGCGGCGGTGCGGATTACGGGGAGAGGGGCAGCGGGGTTTGAGCCCTTCTCCCCGAGTTCGTACGGGCTGCTCAGCCCATCTCCTCCAGGGCCTTGCCCTTCGTCTCCTTGACGTACTTGAGGACGAACGGGATGGAGAGCGCGGCGAACACCGTGTAGATCACGTAGGTCGCGGAGAGGTTCCAGTCGGCCAGCGACGGGAAGCTCGCGGTGATGGCCCAGTTGGCGATCCACTGCGCGGAGGCGGCGACGCCCAGGGCGGCGGCGCGGATGCGGTTGGGGAACATCTCGCCGAGGAAGACCCAGACGACCACGCCCCAGGAGAGGGCGAAGAAGAGGACGAAGACGTGGGCCGCGATGAGGGCGGTCCAGCCCTGGGCGGCGGGCAGCTTGCCGTCGACCAGGTCGAAGCTGAACGCCCAGGCCTCCAGCCCGAGGCCGATGACCATGCCGACCGAGCCGATGAGGGCCAGCGGCTTACGGCCGACACGGTCGACGAAGATCATGGCGATCACGGTGCCGACGATGTTGATGATCGACGTCGTGAAGGAGTAGAAGAACGAGTCCGTCGGGTCGACGCCGACCGACTGCCACAGCGTCGAGGAGTAGTAGAACGCGACGTTGATGCCGACGAACTGCTGGAAGACCGACAGGCCGATGCCGACCCAGACGATCGGCTTGAAGAAGAAGCCGCCGCCGAGCAGGTCCTTGAAGGTGGACTTGTGCTCGCTGCGCATGCCGTGCTCGATCTCGGCCACCCGGGAGTCGAGGTCGACGCGCTCGCCCTCGACCTCCTTGAGGATCTCGCGGGCACGCTCGTGCTTGCCGACGGAGATGAGGAAGCGCGGGGACTCGGGGATGGCGAAGGAGAGCAGGCCGTAGAGGACGGCCGGGATCACCATGACGCCGAGCATGACCTGCCAGGCCTCCAGGCCCATCAGCTTGCCGCGCTGGTCGCCGCCGGCCGCGTTGAGCAGACCCCAGTTGACCAGCTGCGAGATGGCGATGCCGATGACGATCGCCGCCTGCTGGAAGGAGCCGAGGCGGCCGCGGTAGGCCGGCGGGGCGACCTCGGCGATGTAGGCGGGGCCGATCACGGAGGCCATGCCGATGGCGAAACCGCCGACGATGCGCCAGAAGGCGAGGTCCCACAGCGCGAAGGGCAGCGCCGAACCGACGGCGCTCACCGTGAACAGCACGGCGGAGATCTGCATGCAGCGGATACGGCCGATGCGGTCGGCGATCCGGCCCGCGGTGGCGGCGCCGATGGCACAGCCGATCAGGGCGATGGCGATGACCTGCGCCAGCGCCGCCGAGCCGATGTCGTACCGGTCCCGGATGGCCTCGACGGCGCCGTTGATCACGGAGCTGTCGTACCCGAAGAGGAACCCGCCCATCGCGGCGGCCGCCGCGATGAAGATGACATGCCCGAGATGATCGGGATGAGCCGTCCTGGCTCCTGACGTGGGTGGCGCAGTGCTGGTCACGTTCAACTCCTAAGGCCATCGGCAACGCTGCCTGAAGGCAAGAACAACGATGCAGACCTTATGCCTTCAAGTTGTGAAGTCAACAGCGAAAGCGATGTGAGAAAACAGGCACCACTGTGAAAGATGAGTTCAAGGATTGAAGAAGTGACGAGCGGGTAGACGGGATCAGCGCAGCCGCTGGCTGATGACCTTCGAAACGCCGTCGCCCTGCATGGAGACGCCGTACAGCGCGTCGGCGACCTCCATCGTCCGCTTCTGGTGCGTGATCACGATGAGCTGCGAGGCCTCTTGCAGCTCCTGCATGATCCGGATCAGCCGCTGAAGATTGGTGTCGTCCAGCGCGGCCTCGACCTCGTCCATGACATAGAACGGACTCGGCCGGGCCTTGAAGATCGACACCAGCAACGCTACGGCCGTGAGGGACCGTTCGCCACCGGACAGCAGGCTCAGCCGCTTGACCTTCTTGCCCGGCGGACGCGCCTCGACGTCCACGCCCGTGGTGAGCATGTTGTCGGGATCGGTCAGGATCAGCCGTCCCTCACCGCCCGGGAAGAGCCGGCTGAAGACACCCTCGAACTCCCGGGCCGTGTCCCGGTAGGCCTCGGTGAAGACCTGCTCGACGCGCTCGTCGACCTCCTTCACCACCTGCAGCAGGTCGGCGCGGGTCTTCCGCAGGTCCTCCAGCTGCTCGCTGAGGAACTGGTGCCGCTCCTCCAGCGCCGCGAACTCCTCCAGCGCCAGCGGATTGACCTTGCCGAGCTGCTGGTAGGCCCGCTCGGCCGCCTTGAGCCGCCGCTCCTGCTCCGCCCGGTGGAACTGCCTGGGCTGGTTGCGCGGATGCTCGGGGTCCTCCGGCAGCTCCTCCCCCTCGGCGGGCGGAGAAGGCGGTACGAGCTGATGGGGGCCGTACTCGGAGACCAGCCCGGCGGGTTCGACGCCCAGCTCCTCCAGCGCCTTGGTCTCCAGCTGCTCGATCCGCATCCGCTTCTCGGCGCCGAGGACCTCACCGCGGTGGACGGAGTCCGTGAGCTTGTCCAGCTCGGCCTTGAGGTCGCGGCCGGCGGCGCGGGCGGCGGTCAGCTCCTGCTCGCGCAGGGCCTTGGCGGCGTCGGCGGCGGTCCGCTCGGCGTCCGCGCG
Source organism: Streptomyces sp. GKU 895 (assembly GCA_002027195.1). Classification (GTDB taxonomy): domain Bacteria; phylum Actinomycetota; class Actinomycetes; order Streptomycetales; family Streptomycetaceae; genus Streptomyces. Next base: position 10,749 of record MWJO01000057.1, read on the forward strand.
CGCGAGCGACACCTCGACGTGCGTCAGCAACTGCCGGGCGCCGGACGCCACGGCCTCGGCGACGGCCGCCTCGTGACGCAGGCGTGCCCGCCGCTGCTCGGCACGCGCCCGTGCGTCGCGCTCCGCGCGGGCGGCGCGGTCGAGGGAGTCGGCACGGCCGGCGAGGCCCTTCACGCGCTCCTCGTGCGTACGGACCTGGAGCCGGGCCTCCATCTCGGTCTGGCGGGCATTGGCCCCGTCGGCGGCGAGCCGGTCCCGTACGGCGGTGTCCGGTTCCTCCTCGACGGGCATCTCCTCCGCGACGGCGAGCCGTTCGGCGAGTTCCTCGACGTCCTGGAGGGCCTTGTCGAGCGCGTCCTGCGCGCGGGCCGCGGCCGCGGTCGACCGCTCGGCCTCCCCCGCGGCGCCCTTCGCCTGGCCGGCGAGCCGGCCGAGCTGCTGGGCGACGGACGACTTCTCCCGGTCGGCGGCGCGGCGGCGCTCCGCGAGCTCCTCGACGAGGGCGGCGCATTCCCTGCGCCGTTCCGCCGCGGCGTGCTGCGCCTCGGTGAGGGCCTCGCACTGGACGGCCAGTTCCTCCAGCTCCGCGGCTGCCTCGTCGACGGACGCCTGTACTTCGAGGAGGCTCGGCGCGCCCGCGGAGCCGCCGTGGGCGAAGTGGGCGCCGAGGAGGTCGCCTTCGGCGGTGACGGCGGTGAGGTGGGGGTGGGCGTAGACGAGGTCCTCGGCGTCTTCGAGGGTGCCGACGACGACGATGCCGGCCAGTAGGCGTCGTACGGCCGGCATGAGGTCGGAGGGGCCGCGGACGAATGATGCCGCGTGAGGTGGAGAGGCGTCTGCGGGTGCTTCGTGGCTGGTCGCGCAGTTCCCCGCGCCCCTCAGGGGCGTTTCCGGAGCGCCTGCCAGCAGAAGTGACGCACGTCCACCGTCCTGCTTGCGCAACAGTCGGATGGCATCTGCCGCCGCTGACGGAGAGGTGACCGCCAGTGCGTCCGCCGCCGCGCCGAACGCCGCCGCCAGCGCCACCTCGTAGCCCGGCGTCACGCTCAGCAGCTCGGCCGCCGGGCCCAGCAGACCGGTGAGGCGGTCCTTCGCGCCCAGCAGTATGCCCGTCCCGTCCTTTCGCCGCAGTCCCAGCGCCAGCGCCTCATGCCGGGCCTGCGTCGCCGCGCGCTTGCGCTCCGCCGCCGTCGCCGCCTCCCGCGCGGCCGTCAGCGCGGCCTCCGCCTCGGCCAGCGCGGCCTTCGCCGCGTCATGCCGCTCGGCGAGTTCCGCGTCACCCGCGTCGAGGCCGTCGACCTCGGCCTTGAGCGTCTCGTACTCCTCCTGCGCGGCGACCGCCCGTTCCTGGGCCTCGTCCCGCGCGGCGGCCAGGCGGTCGATCTCGGCCTGGGCCGAGGCGGCACGGGAACGGGCCGCGTTGACCTGCCCGTTGAGGCGGGCCAGGCCCTCGCGGCGGTCGGCGATGGCGCGGGCCACGTCCTTCAGGCGCCGTTCCTCGTCGGTCAACGCGCGTTCCAGCTCGGCGCGGTGGGCGACCGTGTCCTCGAGGGCCCGCTCGGCCGCCTCCAGGGCAGCCTCCAGCTCGGCCTCCTGCTCGCGGATGCGGGCGGCCTCGCGCTCCATGTCCTCGGGGTCGCGGCCCCGCCGTTCCTCGGGCGGGGCGGAGGTCGCGCTCTTCACGCGCGCGTCGGCGAGCGAGATCGTGCCGCGCACCCGTTCGGCGAGCTGGGAGAGCTCGTACCAGGTCTGCTGGGCGCGCTGGAGGCGGGGGGTGAGCTGCCGTACCTCGTCCTCCAGGAGCGCCTCGCGCTGGAGCGCCTTCTTCAGCTCCTGCTCGGCGGTCTCCTTGCGCTCCTTGAGCGCCGCCTCGTCCGCGACCTCGGCCTTCAGCGCCTCGCGCAGACGTACGAGATCGTCGGCCAGCAGCCGCAGCCGCGCGTCCCGGAGATCCGCCTGGATCACAGCCGCCCTGCGCGCGACCGCCGCCTGGCGGCCGAGGGGCTTGAGCTGCCTGCGGAGTTCGTCCGTGAGGTCCTGCACGCGCGCGAGGTTGGCCTGCATCGCGTCCAGCTTGCGCAGCGCCTTCTCCTTGCGCTTGCGGTGCTTGAGGACGCCCGCGGCCTCTTCGATGAAGGCTCGGCGGCCCATCGGGTCGGCGTGCAGGACGGAGTCGAGCTGGCCCTGGCCGACGATGACGTGCATCTCGCGGCCGATGCCGGAGTCGGAGAGCAGGTCCTGGATGTCGAGGAGACGGCAGGTGTCGCCGTTGATCTGGTACTCGCTGCCGCCGTTGCGGAACATGATCCGCGTGATGGTGACCTCGGCGTACTCGATGGGCAGCGCCCCGTCGGAGTTGTCGATGGTCAGGGACACCTCGGCGCGGCCCAGCGGCGGGCGCCCGGTGGTGCCGGCGAAGATGACGTCCTCCATCTTGCCGCCGCGCAGCGACTTGGCACCCTGCTCGCCCATGACCCAGCTGAGGGCGTCGACGACGTTGGACTTGCCCGAGCCGTTCGGTCCCACGACGCACGTGATGCCCGGCTCGAACCGGAGCGTGGTCGCCGAGGCGAACGACTTGAACCCGCGGAGGGTCAGGGCCTTGAGGTGCACGCCGCCGGACTCTACCTTCCGCGGTTGTCTCACTCCATGAACGTGCGGTTGCCCGCGGTTTCACCCATGAACGTGCAGGGCACATCAGACGTTAAAGAAGGTGAGGGGAGTGCGGGGGAAAGAAAGAAGGGACGCCGAAGCGTCCCTTGCAACTCTGACAACTTAGCGGTTGACACGGACAGCCCAACCACTGCTTGTCGTGGTGCGATGCAGTGATCAGGTGAGCGCAGGCTCCGCCTGGTGTGCGTCGATGCTCTCCAGAAGCGAGTCCTGAGAAGCGGCAGCCGCGAGCGCGTCGTTCTCGGCCTGGATCCGTACGAGCTCGGATTCGAGGTCCTGTACGCGCTGCTGGAGCCGTCGCATCTCGGCAATGAGTCGCGGGTCGGAGCCGCCGACGTAACCGAGAAGCGCCTTTGCCATGATGGATGGTCCTCCACACTGAGTGACCGACCGAAGCGGTGTGGGTCGTGAGGGATTCGCACCCGCGATGCTTGACACTGTTGAGTTGCTGCTGCCGTTCAACCATGCCAAACAGCTAAGGTGCGCGGGGTGCTTTCAGAGTCTCACCAAAAAGTTTGACGGTCAACACGATCACGCCCCGTATTGGCGGGCAACCCGGTGGCGCGCGGCCGGGAAACGGCGGCGCAGCGACTCCTGCGGGGCCCTCGGGGCGTAGCGATCATTCTTAAGTGCGGAGCCTCCCACGAGAACCCCTTCTTGGCAACCACCAGCGTCTTTCCGCCTCGGGCAGCTGCCGTCGGCATGTTCCTCCGCCGCCACCAGGCGTGGTTTACAGAACCGGTTCAACGGATGGCGAAGCCGTCGTAACCCCCACGGGGTGTGTCCCAGATCTCGGTGACACCGTCCACGCGGCCGGGCGTGTCGTCACCCAGAAGCCAGGCGAGGAGCCCTTCGCAGCGCTCGCGCGGGCCCTCGGCGACCACCTGGACCCGTCCGTCGCCCAAATTGAGAGCAAAACCACTCAGCCCGCCGAGCTCCAGGGCCTTGGCCCGCGTGAACCAGCGGAAACCCACACCTTGGACGCGTCCACGCACCCAGGCGACCAGTCGCACATCCTCGCTCATGGGTGCAACCTAACCAACCAAAGTCTCTCTGGGCGCTCCCTCCCCTGGCGCCATGCGGTACCGTCCCCTGCCAATGAATCTCATACGAAACTCACTCGATCGTGTGGGTTTTGTGAGTTCGGTCCGACCGCCGGGGACGAGTCGGCCGCAAAGGACGAGGAAGGCCAGGACACATGGGACGCCACCGACGCTCCGCCGCCGGCCGCGCCGCCACGGGCCGCGCCACGGGGGTCACACAGACAGACGGCTCGTACACGAGCGGCTACGACCCGCAGCACTCGTACGGCTTCGACCAGCAGGACGCGTACGACATCGACCAGCACGCGTACGGCATCGACCGCCAGTTCTCCTACGACTTCGAGGCCGACGCCCGGGGCCCGCACAGCGGCGAGTACCCCACGATCGGCATCGCGCCCTACCTGAACCCCGAGGCGCACTCCCGCAGCGACGCCTACCTCTACGCGACCGACGACGAGTACGCCCAGGCCACGGGGACCATGAGCACCGTCATGCTCCCGAGCGAGGGTTTCTCGCCGGCCGACGGGCCGCGGCGCGGGGGCTCGCGCCGGCGTCGTAAGAAGCGGGTCGTGACGCCGGTGAAGACCGGTCTGCTCGGGGTCTCCGCGGCGGTCGCCATCGGCACCGTCGCGGTCGCCACCGGTGTGGTGCCGGGCCTCGACAACTACAAGATCGGCGGCGGCAGCGGCGGCGACAAGGTGCAGGCCGCGGACACCCCGACCAACTCGGCCACCGAGCAGGGCGGCACCTCCGACAGCGCCGACGCCGGCCGGGACGACGAGGCGGCCAGCCGCGGCGGCGACCGCGCGGCCTCGCCGACGCCGTCCGTCTCCGCGTCGCCCTCGACGACGGCACCCACCGAGGAACCGACCGAGAAGCCGACGAAGAAGCCCACCGAGGAGCCGGAGGCGAAGCCCTCGAAGACGGCCACCAAGGCGCCGCAGAGCAGCACGGCCCCGGGCATCACCATCTCCGCGGAGGCGCAGGCCGAGGCCGAGGTGCTCAAGCTCGTCAACGAGGAGCGGGCGAAGGCGGGCTGCAGCGCGGTCTCCGCGAACAGCGCACTGGGCAAGCTCGCCGAGGACTTCAGCGACGCCATGGCCGACCAGGGCTTCTTCGACCACACCGACCCCAGCGGCAACACCCCCTGGGACCGGGCCGAGGCGGCCGGCATCAGCAACCTGGGCGGCGAGAACATCGCCCGGGGCCAGGCCGACGCCGCGGCGGTGATGGAGGCCTGGATGAACAGCGAGGGCCACCGGGCGAACATCCTGAACTGCGACTTCAAGACGCTGGGCGTCGGCGTCCACTTCGGGGCCGGCGGCCCCTGGTGGACCCAGGACTTCGGCTACTAGCGGCACGCACGACGCGGCACGGACGACGCGGCACAGACGACGAGGGGCCCCCATCCGGTGACCGGGTGGGAGCCCCTCCGCATGTCCCGATGTCCGCGCGGCTGTCTACGCGGCGAGGGCGGCGCGGCCGTGCGCGAACACCTTCGCCGTCTCGGCCAGCCGGCGCCCGAGGTGCTCGGCGGTCGCCACGTCCGCCTTGTGGACGGCGTCCGGGCCCTCGTCGACGTTGGTCTGCGCGGCGGCACCCGCGAACACGCCGAGGCGGTTGAGGTCGTGCTCGGAGCCCTCGCTGTTGTTCCAGCCCGGGTGCAGACCGAGGTTGATCCAGTGCATGCCGTGCTGTGCGGCGAGGATCTGGAAGAACTGCAGGGTGTGCAGCTTGTCGCCGCTCTTGGAGCCGGAGTTGGTGAAGCCGGCGGCCAGCTTGTCCTTCCAGTCCTGCCCGAACCAGCGCTTGGAGGTGGCCTCGGCGAAGACGTGGAACGGGCCGGAGGCGGTGCCCATGTAGGTCGGTGAGCCGAAGACGATCGCGTCGGAGCGGTCGAGGACGGCCCACTCCTCCTCGGTGATCTCGGCGACGTTGATCAGATGCACCTCGGCCCCGGCCTCCTGCGCACCGGCGCGGACGGCCTCGGCGAGGACGGCGGTGTGGCCGAAGCCGGAGTGGTAGGCGATGGAAACGACAGGGCTGGTCACGATGCGTTCTCCTGGGATGCGCAGGTCACTGACGATGAGAAAAGGAAAGCACTAACTTCTGGTTAGTGCAACCTACCGGTTAGCGCTGCGTTCGAGTACGCTTGAATCATGGACATCACGCAGGAGCGCACGCCGGAGCGGGGCCAGGACCTGGCTTTCGACGTGTTCGCCAAGGCCTGCCCGTCGCGGGGCACGCTGGAGCACATCACCGGCCGCTGGGGCGCGCTCACGCTCGGCGCGCTGCACGAGGGCTCGCTGCGCTTCAACGAGCTGCGCCGTCGCGTCGACGGCGTGAGCGAGAAGATGCTGTCCCAGACCCTGCACGCGCTGGAGCGCGACGGCCTGGTGCACCGCGAGGCCCAGCCGACCAACCCGCCCCGCGTGGACTACGAACTGACGCCGCTCGGCCAGGAGCTGGCCACGCGGCTGCTCGGCCTCATCCGCTTCCTGGAGGGCCGGATGGACGACGTGCTCGACGCACGCCGGCGCTACGACGAGACGCGCGGCGCCCTCTGACACTTCGGGCAGAAGTAGCTCGACCGGTTCATCCACGGCCGCCGGCGCATCGGCGTACCGCACCGCTTGCAGGGCAGGCCCTCACGGCCGTACGCGTCGAGCGAGCGGTCGAAGTAGCCGGACTCCCCGTTGACGTTGACGTACAGGCTGTCGAAGCTGGTGCCGCCGACCGCCAGGGCCGCGTTCATCACATCCCGCACGTGGCCCAGGAGTTCGGCCGTGCGCGGGCGCGTGAAGCCGGCGGTCGGGCGCTCGTAGTGGATGCGGGCGCGCCAAAGCGCCTCGTCCGCATAGATGTTGCCGACGCCGCTGATCAACGACTGGTCCAGCAAGGCCCGTTTGATGGTGCTGCGCTTGCGACGGAGGTTCTGGTGGAAGGCCTCGTCGTCGAAGAGCGGGTCCAGCGGGTCGCGGGCGATGTGCGCGATGACGTCGGGCAGACCGTCCTCGGTGTTGTCGTGCAACGACAGTCCGCCGAAGGTGCGTTGGTCGACGAAGCGGAGCTCGGTGCCGAGGCCGTCCGCGAACCGCACCCGGATCCTGAGGTGCTTCTCGTCGGGTGACTCGTGCGGCTGGACCAGGAGTTGGCCGCTCATGCCGAGGTGCGCCAGCACCGACTGGTTGGTGTCCTCCAGGGGCAGCCACAGATACTTGCCGCGCCTGCTGGGCACGCCGATGCGATGGCCCTTGAGGCGGTGCGTGAAGTCGTCGGCACCGGCGAGGTGACGGCGTACGGCACGCGGGTGCAGCACCTCGGCCTCGGCGACGGCACGGTGGGCGACCCACCGCTCCAGACCTCGGCGTACGACCTCTACCTCGGGCAACTCGGGCATCGCATCCCCCGTGACAAGCCGGTGTATGAGCCGAGCGCCGCCCCGGGGCGGGACGGGCGCTCGGTGTACTGCTCTGTTCGGTCAGGCGGAGGCGGACGCCTCGTCGGCATCCGCGTCGGCCTCGACGGCCTTCGCGGCGGCCTCCGCGGCAGCCTTGGCGCGTCGTCCGCCGCGGCCCGGATGGACCGCCAGGCGGACTCGGCGGCCTGCTGCTCCGCCTCCTTCTTGCTGCGGCCGGTGCCGGTGCCGTACGAGACGCCTCCGACGCGGGCGGCAGCAGTGAAGGTCTTCTCGTGGTCGGGGCCGGTCTCCGAGACCTGGTACTCGGGGACACCGAGTCCTTCGGTCGCGGTGAGCTCCTGGAGACTGGTCTTCCAGTCCAGGCCGGCACCGAGGTTGGAGGACTTCTCGATCAGCGGGTCGAAGAGCCGGTGGACGAGTTCGCCCGCCGCGTCCAGACCCTGGTCGAGATAGACCGCGCCGATCACCGCTTCGAGGGTGTCGGCGAGGATGGACGCCTTGTCCCGGCCGCCCGTGCCCTCTTCACCGCGGCCGAGCCGGATGAAGGAGCCCAGGTCGAGCCCGCGGCCGACCTCCGCCAGCGCACGAGAGTTGACCACCGCGGCCCGCAACTTGGCCAGCTGGCCTTCGGGCAGGTCGGGGTGGGTGCGGTACAGCGTGTCCGTGACCACGAGGCCGAGGACGGAGTCCCCGAGGAACTCCAGGCGCTCGTTGGTCGGCAGACCGCCGTTCTCGTACGCGTAGGACCGGTGGGTCAGCGCACGCACCAGAAGGGCGGACTCGAGCTTGTACCCGAGCCGCCCTTCCAACAGCGTGTGGGACGAGGCCGTGTTCTCCGCAGAGTTCTTCTTCGGCGTGGACACAGTGCCTCTCACCAGCCGCTCAGACCTCGAGGACCTGGCGCTTGTTGTAGGTGCCGCAAGACGGGCACGCGATGTGCTGCTGCTTGGGCTCGTGGCAGCGCTCGCACGCAACCAGGGTGGGGACCGCAGCCTTCCACTGCGACCGGCGGTGGCGCGTGTTGCTGCGCGACATCTTCCGCTTCGGAACAGCCACGGCTACTTCTCCTGCTTCTCGTCGACGCCCGCTTCCGCTTCGGCGCCGCTCATCTCGTCCTTCTCGCCATCTTCGAGTGAACCGGCGAGTCCCTGCAGTGCCGCCCAACGGATGTCGACGGCGTCGTGGTGGTGGTCCGGGTCGTCCGCCAGCCGGGCTCCGCACTCGGAGCACAGGCCGGGGCAGTCGTCCTGGCACACCGGCTGCATCGGCAGGGCAAGCACCACCGCGTCACGCAGCACTGGTTCGAGGTCGAACAGGCCGTCCTCGATGAAGAGCCTGTCCTCGTCTTCCTCGGCGTCGTCGGTCGGCTCCGCCTTGGGGCGGCCCCGATCGTCGGCGTCAGGGTACGAGAACATCTCCTGGAAGTCCGCTTCGAGCTCCAGCTCAAGCGGCTCCAGACACCTTACGCACTCCCCCTCGGCCTGTGCACGGGCGGTGCCTGTGACAAGCACCCCTTCCATGACCGACTCGAGCCGGAGTTCGAGCTCCACCGGGGCGCCTTCCGGCACTCCGACGACTCCCGCGATCCCCAGATCCTTGGGAGCGTCGATCTCACGGGTCAGGCGCTGCAGCGCACCGGGCCGCCGCCCCAGCTCGTGCGTGTCGAACACGAGAGGCTTGCGGTGGTCGAGGTGAGCGTTGGGAGCCATTCCTGCTTTCGATCTTCGAGCTCAGAGGGACGCCGCCCTTCGGTGTTCCCGGGCAGCGTTGATCGCGGACGTACGCGCGACCGAAGAGCCAGGATACTGGACCTTTCGCTCACGGCCCAATCCGGTGGTCCCGCACTGGTTTCCTACTGGCCGCGCCCCTGCTCGTAGGCCCTCAGCTGCTCCGGCGTGATCATGCCGGTGTCGAAGAGGCTGGTCTCGTCGAGGGCGTACGACTGCTGGGCGTGCTGGGCCTGCTGGGCCTGTCCGGCGTCGTAGGCGGCCTGCTGGGCGTCGTAGCCCTGGTACGCGTAGGGATCGGCCTGCTGGTAGCCGTAGGGGTCCTGCTGCTGGGCGTAGGCCGGCTGCTGCGGGTAGCCGCCGCCGTAGGTGTCCTGCTGCTGGTAGCCGTAGGCATGCTGCTGGTCGTACTGCTGCTGGTGCGGTACGGCCGCCGCGGCCGGGGTGTCCTGTTCGGCCAGGGCCGCGAGGTCGGCGAGGTAGTCGGCGTCGCTGGAGTGCTGGACGGTGCTGTCGTCGTCGGCGAGGGCGCCGAGGTCGTCGGTGGCGATCCGGCCGTGCAGCTTGGCGCGGCCCTTGCCGACGGCCTCCAGGGTCTTGGCGAGGACCGCCTCGAAGGCGCCGAGCTTGGTGTCGACGTAGGCGTCGGCGTCGCGGCGCAGGGTCTCGGGGTCGTGGCTGCGCTCGGGGGCGTCCTCGTCCTCGTAGCCCTGCTCGTCGAGGCCCGGGCCGGTGCCGAGGAGCTTCTCGCGGCCGCGGCCGACCGAGCCGAGGGTCTTGGTGAGGACGACCTCGAAGTTGGCCAGCTTGGAGTCGACGTAGTCGTCGGCCTCGGCGCGGACCTCCTCGGCCTCCCTGCGGGCCTCGCTGAGGATGCGGTCGGCCTCGGCCTGGGAGCGGCGGGCGACCTCGGTGTCGGAGATCAGCGAGCCGCGCTCGGCGTGCGCGCCGGAGATGATCCGCTCGGCCTCCTGGCGGGCCTGCTCGACCATCGACTCGCGGTCGCCGATCAGCTCCTGGGCCTGGGCGAGGGAGTCGGGCAGCGCGGCCCGGACCTCCTCCAGCATCGCGAGCAGTTCGGCGCGGTTGACCACGCACGAGGCCGACATGGGCATCGACCGGGCGCCGGAGACCGCGGCGACGATCTCGTCGAGCTTCTTCTGCACGTCCACCTGTGCTCGCCACTCTCTACAGCTGTGTTGGAGACGGACGGGACGACTGTAGCCCCATCAGTCCTTGCGCAGGCGCTCGTTGAGGGCCTCCAGGACGACCGGCGGCACCAGGTGGGCGATGTCGCCGCCCCAGGTGGCGACCTCCTTGACGAGCGAGGAGGACAGGAAGCTGTAGGTGGGGTTGGTGGGGACGAACAGGGTCTCCACCCCGGACAGCCCGTTGTTCATCTGGGCCATCTGGAGTTCGTAGTCGAAGTCGCTGACCGCGCGCAGGCCCTTGACGATCGCGGGGATGTCGCGCTGCTTGCAGTAGTCGACGAGGAGGCCGTGGAAGGACTCGACCTTCACGTTCCCGTACTCGGCGGTGACCTGGCGGATCAGCTCGATCCGCTCGTCGACCTCGAACAGGCCCTTCTTGGACTTGTTGATCATGACCGCGACGTAGACCTCGTCATACAGACGGGAGGCGCGGGAAATGATGTCGAGGTGTCCGTTGGTGATGGGGTCGAACGACCCGGGACAGACGGCGCGGCGCACTTGAGATCCCTCGCTCTCCGGTCCGGTCATCGTGCGTCTTCGCACGTAGAGGCGGCGCGACCGTACCAAAACGTTCCCTCGCCGTAACGACGGGACCGGAGTGCTTCAAAACCCTCCGGCCACCCGAATTCACCGCCTCTGGTGCTGCGCTCCACGGTGACGAGCGCCTCCGCCGCGAGCCAGCCCCCCGAACGGAGTGTGAGGAGAATCTCCCGAAGATCGTGATCCGTGACTCGGTACGGCGGGTCGAGGAAGACGATGTCGTACGGCTCGGCCGGCGCCGGCTGCTGGATGATCTGCTCCGCTTTGCCCGCCCGGACCTCGGCGCCGGGGAGGCCGAGGCTCTTGACGTTCTCGCGGATGGTGCGGGCGCGCGGGCGTCGGCCTCGACGAGGAGGGTGTGGCTCGCGCCGCGGGAGAGGGCCTCGAGACCGACGGCGCCCGATCCGGCGTAGAGGTCGAGGACGCGCTCGCCGTCCAGGGGGCCGCCCAGGAGGGACTGCCAGGTGGAGAGGAGACCTTCGCGTGCGCGGTCGGAGGTGGGGCGGGTTCCGTTGCCGGGCGGCACGGCGAGGCGACGTCCGCCGGCTGCGCCGGCGATCACGCGGGTCATCTTCGGTCCTTGATTCGTGGGCGGCTTCAGGTTTCAGTGTGGCTGGTCGCGCCCGCGCGGCGGTAGCCGCATATGGATTACAGCCCCGCGCCCCTGAGGGAGTCTCCCTCACCCCTTTTCCAGGTACTGCTCCCTCTCCTCGTCCAAGAGAGCATCGAGCGCTGTCCGCAGGCCCGGGAGGTTCTTCAGCTCCGGATCCGCCTCCACCACCGCCATCGCTTCTTCCCGCGCCTCCGCGATGACCTCCTCGTCCTCGATGACGGCGAGGACCTTCAGGGAGGTGCGGGCGCCGGACTGGGCCTGACCGAGGACGTCGCCCTCGCGGCGCTGTTCCAGGTCGATGCGGGAGAGCTCGAAGCCGTCCAGCGTCGACGCCACCGCGTTCAGCCGCTGGCGGGCGGCGCTGGCCTCCGGCATCTCCGTGACCAGGAGGCAGAGGCCCGGCGCGGCGCCTCGGCCCACCCGGCCGCGGAGCTGGTGGAGCTGGGAGACGCCGAAGCGGTCGGCGTCCATGATCACCATGGCGGTGGCGTTGGGGACGTTGACGCCGACCTCGATGACCGTGGTGGCGACCAGGACGTGGGTCTCGCCGGCGGCGAAGCGGCGCATGACCGCGTCCTTGTCGTCGGGATGCATACGGCCGTGCAGCACCTCGACCTTGAGGCCGTTCAGCGGGCCCTTGGTGAGCCGGTCGGCGACCTCCAGGACGGCCAGCGGCGGGCGCTTCTCGGCCTCGTCCTCGGCGGACTTGCGGGCCTTCTTCGAATCATCCTCGTCGTCGCCGATCCGGGGGCAGACGACGTACCCCTGATGGCCGTTCTCCACCTCCTCGCGCACCCGTTCCCAGGCGCGGGCCAGGAAGTGGGGCTTGTCGGCGGCCGGGACGACATGGCTGGCGATCGGGGAGCGGCCGGCCGGGAGCTGGTCGAGGACGGAGGTCTCCAGGTCGCCGAAGACCGTCATCGCGACCGTGCGCGGGATGGGCGTGGCCGTCATCACGAGGAGGTGCGGAGGCTGTTTGCCCTTGCCGCGCAGGGCGTCGCGCTGCTCCACGCCGAAGCGGTGCTGTTCGTCGACGACCACCAGGCCGAGGTCGTGGAACTGGACCTTGTCCTCGATCAGCGCGTGCGTGCCGATGACGATGCCGGCCTCCCCGGTGACGAGGTCGAGCAGGGCCTGTTTCCGGGCGGCCGCTCCCATGGAGCCGGTCAGCAGCACCACCTTGGTGGCGTGCTCGGCGCCGCCCAGCATTCCGCCCTCGGCCAGCTCGCCCATCATCTCGACGACCGAACGGTGGTGCTGCTGGGCGAGGACCTCGGTGGGCGCGAGCATGGCGGCCTGGCCGCCCGCGTCGACGGTGGCGAGCATGGCGCGCAGGGCGACCATCGTGTTGTGTGTGACGGTGAAGTTGTCGGTGACGTAGGCATGGCTCGGGTGGGCGACGCTGATGCACTGGACAGGCTTTCGCCCCACGTGCTCCACCGCACGGATACTTCGCCGGAAGGTGTACTTGGGGCGCGAACGCACTCGCTCGGCCTTGCGGGTGAGCCTGAAGGGTGCGTACTCGTCAGGCAGAGCTACCGAGACGTTGAAGGCGGCTTCTTCGGAAGGACTCGTGCGCGACCACCGAGCGATCGGACAAGCCACGCAACGTCTTCAGCAAGCCTCCGCGAGGCTGAACAGAGCGAGATAGTCAGGCCGTCCTTGCCGACGGTGCCATCGGTATCGAGAAGCCCTTGCAGCAGTGCGAGACGGTTCTTGATCGAAGTGTTCTTGAACTCGTCGGGAACGAACTTCCCGTGCGACGTCGTGCCCCACAGGTTCAGATCACGCAGAGTCTGAATCACAGGATTGCGCGCGCCACCCACCCGATGTGTCAGTTGGATCGTGTAGTCGCAACGGGATCCCTTCACGGGAACCAGACGGCAGTCAGGCGCCACTGCTGCCGCGACAGCGCCCCGGATCTCGTCGTCCACAGTCGCCAGACGCAGGTTGTGTCGGAATGATCCGTCCCCCAGGAGGAGACCGAACAGGTACGGATCGAGGGGCAACCCCGAATCGTCTCCGAGATCAACCGGGGCAGCTGTCGGGAGGTACCACTTCGAAGATCCGTTGGCTTTAAAGGTGTCCAGCCGGATCTCCCGAGTCGTCATGACCTTGGGAGCCTGGCCTCGGTGCCACCCACAACTCGTACCGACGATCCAGAGATGCTCGTCGTCGCACTCGACGGAGCTCCCATCGGACAGGATCAGGCGCCAGACCTCTCGCTCTCCTTGCGGGTAGACACCGTCGATCAACGCGATGTCCCCGTCCGGCACGACGATCTCCTCCCCGACCCTCAAGTCCCCCATGCGACGAAAACCGGCGGGCGTGAGCACCAGCGAGTCAAGAGGCTGAGCTTTGCCCGAACCGACCTCTCCCTGAAGCAGCCGGTGCATCGGATGCTCCGTGGCCAGGTCGTCGAAGATCTCCTTGGAGACCTTCTGCTGGCCCTCGGTGAGGGTGAAGGGGAGACGGTCGTCGAAGGCGGCCAGGAGGCCGTCCGACTTGGGTTTGCGGGCCACCGCCGGGAGCTGCGCGTCGGCGTGGCGGCGGCGGGCGAGGGCGACCTGGAGGACGAAGGCCTCGTCCCACTTGAGGCGGGAGCGGGCGTCGTCGATGTCGGCCTTGGTATGCGGACGGTGGATCTTGAGGAGGGCCTCCGGCAGCGGCAGGAGCCCTCGGCCCTCGCGCAGGGAGTCCGGGAGCGGATCGACCGCCTCCTGGGCGCTGGGCAGGACCGTCTGGATGGCCTTGCCGATCTTCCAGGACTCCAGCTTGGCCGTGGCGGGGTAGATCGGGATGAGGGCGCCGGCCCAGGTCTCGACCGTCTCGTCAGCTTCGCCGTGTAGCAACTCGTACGCCGGATGCGCCAGTTGGAGCCGGCGGTTGAAGACGGAGACCTTGCCCGCGAACATCGCGCGGGTGCCCGGCAGGAGCTCCTTGTGGGGCTTGTGGACGCCGTTGCCGAAGAAGACGAGCTGGAGGCGGCCGTTGCCGTCCGTGATGGTCACTTCGAGGCGCTGGCCCTTGCCGCGCGGGGCCTTGGCGGAGGCGAAGGTGTGCAGGCGGGCGTCGGCGACCATCGCCACCACGGTGACGTGCTCGTCCATGGGGAGGTCGGCGAGGTGCGTGAGCTGGCCCCGCTCCTCGTATCTGCGCGGGTAGTGGTGGAGGAGGTCGCCGACGGTGTGCAGGCCGAGATGCTCGGCCATCACCTTCGCGGTGGGTGGGCCGAGCACCTTTTTCAGTGGTTCTTCGAGCGCGGGCACGAGATCCATTGCACACCACCCCACTGACAATGCCGTATACGTCTTGCGAAACACCTGGTCAGGCGGGCTGTTCCGGCTTTAGGATGGCGCGCCTCCGGCCATCCCCTCCGCGGTCACCGCCCCACCGGGACCGCCCGACCCCGCGCCGTAGACCGTCCCCCGCCCACGGCGCCGTTGCGATGGACTCCCAGACCTCACAGGCATCCCAGGCTTCTCCGTCCCACACCTTCCAGGTCGACCTGCGTGGTCTGGTGGACCTGCTCTCCCATCACCTCTACTCCAGTCCGAAGGTCTATCTGCGCGAGCTGCTGCAGAACGCCGTGGACGCCATCACCGCCCGGCGGGCCGAACAGCCGGGCGCCCCGGCCCAGGTACGGCTGTACACGACCGGCGGCACCCTGCGGGTCGAGGACTCCGGCGTGGGTCTCACCGAGACGGACGTGCACGAACTGCTGGCCACCATCGGCCGCAGCTCGAAGCGGGCCGAGGGGATCCAGGAGGCGCGGTCCGAGTTCCTCGGGCAGTTCGGCATCGGGTTGCTCGCCTGTTTCGTGGTGGCCGAGCGGATCCGGGTGGTCAGCCGCAGCGCCCGTACGCCGGACGCGGCGCCGGTGGAGTGGACGGCGAGCGACGACGGTTCGTACACCGTGCGGACGCTGGCGCCCGAGGCCCGGCCCGAGCCCGGCACCACCGTGCACCTGACGGCCCGGGCGGGGGCCGGGGAGTGGCTGGCGCCGGAGCGGGTCCTGACGCTGGCGCGGGACTTCGGCGCGCTGCTGCCGTACGACGTGCGGGTGGACGGCGAGGCGGTCACCGATCTCGCCGGCGCCCTGGGACCGGTCCACCCCTCCCCCCGCCGCCCGCAGGGTGGCCCTGGCGCGGCACTGCCATGACCTGTTCGGGTTCACTCCACTGGACTCGATCGAGCTGAACGTGCCGCTCGCCGGCGTCCGCGGGATGGCGTACGTCCTGCCGTCGGCGGTCAGTCCGGCACAGCGGGCGACACATCGCGTCCACCTCAAGGGGATGCTGCTGACCGAGCGGGCCGAACAGCTCCTGCCGGACTGGGCGTTCTTCGTGCGGTGCGTGCTCGACACGGACAGTCTGCGGCCCACCGCGTCGCGGGAGGCGCTGTACGAGGACGAGACGCTGGCCGCCGTACGGGAGGCGCTGGGGGAAAGGATTCGGTCCTGGCTGACGGGGCTCGCCGCGGGCGATCCGGAACGGCTGGCGGCGTTCTTGTCGGTGCACCACCTGGGCGTGAAGTCGCTGGCGCGGCACGACGCGGAGATGCTGCGCACGATGCTGCCGTGGTTGCCCTTCGAGACGACCGACGGGCCCGTGTCCCTGGCGGAGTTCGCGCGGCGCCACCCGGTCGTGCACTTCACGCGGACCGTCGAGGAGTTCCGGCAGGTCGCGCCCATCGCGTCGGCGCAGGGCATCGGGGTGGTCAACGGCGGTTACACGTACGACAGCGACCTGGTCCAGGCGCTGCCGTCGGTGCGGCCGGGGACGGTGGTGGCGGAGCTGGACGCGGACACCGTGACCGCGCATCTGGACGCCGTCGACCCGGCCGAGGAGCTGGCGCTGGCCGGCTTCCTGGCCGCCGCGCGGGCCACGCTCGACCCGCTGGGCTGTGATGTCGTCCTGCGCGCCTTCCACCCGCTCACCGTGCCCGCCCTGCACCTGGACGACCGCGCCGCCCGCCACGAGCAGGCCCGCGCCGACGCCGAGGCGCAGGCCGACGACCTGTGGGCGGGCATCCTCGGCTCGCTGCGCGGCACCACCCCCCGCGCGCGTCTGGTGCTCAACCACCTCAACCCGCTGATCCGGCGGATCAGTTCGCTGCGCGAACCGGAACTGATCGGCACCGCCACGGAGTCCCTGTACGGGCAGGCGCTGCTGATGGCGCAGCGGCCGCTCCGGCCCGCCGACTCGGCGCTGCTGAACCGGGCCTTCATCGGACTGCTGGAGTGGGCGACGAACGGCGAGGAGGGGCACTGATGGGGGAGATCGCGGACTTCGACGCGCTGCGCCGGGCGATGGCGGAGAACGGCGAGCAGCCGGAGGGCCCGGCCCGCAACGCGCGCGCGGAGCAGCTGCTGGCCGAGGCGGAGAAGCTGAACATCCCGCTCGCCGTGATCGAGGCGCTCGGGCACCAGTTGAAGGTCTACAACTACAGCTCCGAGAAGGACAAGATGTTCGTCCCCTTCGCGCGTCTGCTGCGCATGTGGGACGAGCGGCCCGAGGACTTCGACGAGTACGAGGCCCATTCGCTGCACTGGGTCTTCAAGTGGATGTCGTCCGGGATGCTCGACCAGCCGCACATCCCGCTGGCCTCCATAGAGAAGTGGCTCGGCGAGATGGAGCACCGCTACCGGCTCGCCGGGCACTCCGAGCGGGCGGTGCGCAGCGTCGAGTTCACGGTGGCCGCGCATGTCGGGGACACCGCGCGCGCGGAGCGGGCGTTCACCGCGTGGCTGGCCGCCGACCGGGACGCCATGGCCGACTGCCACGCGTGCGAGCTGAACGGGCAGGGCTGGTGGCGGGCGGAGCAGGGCCGGGACGCGGAGGCGCTGCGACTGTGGGCGCCGGTCCTGGAGGGCGAGTTCACCTGCGCGCACGAACCGCACACCGTCCTGGCCTCCTCCTTGGTCCCGCTGCTGCGGCTGGGCCGCCTGGACGAGGCGCGGGCCAACCATCTGCGGGGCTTCCGGCTGGTGCGGGCCATGGAGAGCATGCGCTCCGCGTACGCCGACCATGTGGAGTTCTGCGCGCTGACCGGCAACGAGGCCCGCGGTCTGGAGCTGCTCGCGGAACGCCCGGCGTACTTCACGGACAGCGGGCATCCGCGCGGCAAGCTGGAGTTCCTGAGCGTGGTCACGCTGCTCATGGACCGGCTGACCGGCCTCGACCTGGGCGACCACCCGGTGCCGGGACCGGCCGGCCGGACGTGGACCGCCCGTGAACTGGCGGCACACGCGCGTACGGAGGCCCTGGACCTGGCCGGGCAGTTCGACCGGCGCAACGGCACGACGTACGTCAGCGACCGGGCACGCGCGCGCATGACGCGGGAACCGCTGGTCGAGCGGCTGCCGTTGGGCGTGCGCGCCGCCCGCGAGGCCACCGCACCCGACCCGCTCCGCCCCCAGCCCGCCGCGCCGGAGAGCGACCTCACCGCTCTGATCGCCGAGGCGCGCCGGCTGTCCGACGGCCTCCAGCCGAACGCCGTGGAGGCGTGGGCGGCGGTCGCGCGGGCCGCGGAGGGCGTCGAGCTCGACCCGCGCGACCGGGCGGAGATCGTCGACCACCGGGCGATGGACCTGGGCCCCGCGGGCTCGACCTGTTCGAGGACGCCGCCGAGCTCTACGCGGCGGCGGGCGATCCGGGAGAGGCGCTCGCGGCACGCACGCGTGGGGCGTTCATGCGGGCCCTCGCCGGTGATGTGGAGGGCGCGCTGGCCGCGGTCGCGGGGCCGTACGACGAGGCCCTCGCCCTGTACGCCGAGGACGGCACCGGCGTACGGCAGACGGCGTCGGTGCTGATGGGGCGGGCGCGGATCCTGCTGCGGCGGGTGCAGGCGGCCGAGGAGGAGGGTGCCGTGCCGGCGTCGGTCCTGGCCGAGGCCGAGGCCGCCGTCCGGGAGGTGCTCGCGCTCGTCGACGGGCGGGCCGGCGAGGACGTGCGGCTCGGTTCGCGGGACGCCGAGGCGCGGGCCATGCTCGCGGAGCTGGCGGTGCACGCCGGGGACCTGCCGAGGGCCGCGGGGCTGTTCGCGCGGGCCGCGGAGGGGTTCGTGGCGGCGGGGCTGCCGTGGTTCGCGGTGGAGTACCAGGCGAGGCTGGCCGGGCTCGCCCACCATCTCGGCGACATCGGGCAGGCCGAGTGGGCGCTGCGGGCGGCCCTGACGCACGGCGCACCGTATCTGGAGGCCACCGGACGGGCCCAGCTGCACCTCCAGCTCGCCGAGGTGCTCGGCGGCACGGGGCAGCCGGAGGAGGCCGCCGAACAGGCCCTGGAGGCGGCGCACTGGGCCGACGAGGCCGGTGCCGGGCCCACGCTCGGCGCCTGGGCGCGGCATCTGCTCGGCGGGTTCCTGCTGCGGCAGGGCCGGTGGGCCGAGGCGGCGGCGGTGCTGGAGTCGGCACTGCCCGACCTGAGCGTCGACACGCACGGCGACGCCGCGGTCGTCCAGGCGCAGTGGTGGCTCGGCGACTGTCTGAGCGAGCTCGGTGAGCACCGTGAGGCCGCCGAGCACCGGCTCCGGGCCGCCGAGCTCGCCCGGGAGTGGCCCGAACAGCAGGACCACGCGACGCTGGCCCACCTAGCCGGCGAGTCCCTCGGCGAGGCGGGGCTGCCCGACGAGGCCGACCGGGCGTACACGCGCGCGGGCGAGCTGTGGCGCGAGGTCGGTGACGTGCACGGGCTGGTCCGCTCGCTGCGTGCCCGCGCGTGGCTGGCGCTGCGCGCGGAGGGCGGGCAGGACGAGGCCCGGGAGCTGATGGCGGAGGCGGTGCGGGAGTGCGGGGAGGCGCTGGGCGCGGACTCGGTGGCCGACGAGGCCCGCCAGCGGCTCGTCGCCGAACTCGGGCACACCCATCGGCAGTACGGCGACCTGCTCGCCCGTTCGGCCGCCGAGGACGCCGAGGACGAGACGATCCAGGCCGCCCTGGAGGACGCCCTCGCCCAGATGACCGAGGCCATCGTGGTGTTCGCGTCCCTCGGCGACGACGCCCTGCACAGCCGCACCGGCGCCGAGCTCGCCGCGGGCTGGCTGGAGGCCGACCTCAGCCGCCCCGAGCGCGCGGCGGCACGCGCGCGTGCGGTGCTGGCGGCGTACGAGGACTACGAGCCGTACGAGGCCCCTGGGGCGTACGACGAGGACGAGGACGAGGAGACGGCACAGGCGCGCTGCGCGGAGGCCCAGCAGATGCTCCAGGTGCTGGACGACTGACAGTCGCTGAACGACCGGGGCGCTACTCGACCCCGATGAGCAGCAGCGCGCCCTGCCGTCCGCCCCGGTACACCACGGTGTCGACGGCGAGGTACGCCTCACGCACGCGTGCTTCGAGGTGGTCGGCGATGGAGTCGGGGGCGTCGTCGCCGAGGACGAGGGTCACGAGTTCGCCGCCCGCCGACAGCATGCGGTCCAGGACGGTCTCGGCGGCGGAGGTGATGTCGGAGCCGATCACGGCCACGTCGCCGTCGATGAGGCCGAGGACGTCGCCCGCCTCGCAGATGCCGGCCAGGGTCCAGGACTGGCGTTCGGCGACGGCGATCTCGGCGTAGCGGGTGGCGCCGGCGGCCGAGGTCATCGAGACGACGTCCTCGTCGAAGCGGCGTCCGGGTTCGTGCACGGCGAGCGCGGCGATGCCCTGGACCGCGGAGCGGGTCGGGATCAGGGCGACCCGGATGCCCTCGGCGCGGGCCTGCTCGGCCGCGGCGGCCGCGGTGTGGCGCAGGTCGGCGTCGTTGGGCAGCAGCACGACCTCGCGCGCGTGGGCCCGTCGTACGGCCTCGACGATCTCCCCGCTGGCGGGCGGCTCGCCGGGGCGCGCGAGCACGGTGGTGGCGCCCGCCTCCGTGTAGAGCCCGGCCAGCCCTTCGCCCGGCACGACGGCGACGACCGCCCGCTGCACCCGCTCCCGGGGCGGCCGCTCGCCCCCGCGCGTGTGGACGTCACCGAGCGCGAAGTGCGTGATCCGGATCCGGTACGGCCGCCCCGCCTCGACGCCCGCCTCCACGGCCGCGCCCGCGTCGTCGACATGCACATGGACGTTCCACAGCCCGTCGCCCCCGACGACGACGAGCGAGTCCCCCAGGGCGTCGAGTCGGGTCCGCAGCCGGGCCACGGCGGCGTCCTCGGCCTCCAGGAGGTAGATCACCTCGAAGGCGGGCCCATCGGCCTCCACGGGCACATCGGCGCACTCGTCGACAGCCGCCATGGGCGCCGTGTCGGAAAAATCGGCAACGGCATCCACGCGCGCGTGCCCAGGGGAAGCAGGCGCCACCATGCGCGGCACCTCCCCGGTGAACGTCTCCACCAGCGCCCCGAGCACCGCCACCAGCCCCCGGCCGCCCGCGTCGACCACCCCGGCCCGCTCCAGGACGGCAAGCTGCCCCGGGGTCGCCGCGAGCGCCGCCCGGGCCCCGTCGTAGGCGGCCCGCGCGACCGCCCCCGCAGTCGCCCCTCGCTCCCCTTCGGCGGCGTCGGCCGCGGCCGAGGCGACGGACAGGACCGTGCCCTCCACCGGGTGGGCCACGGCCTCCCGCGCGGAGTCGGCCGCGCGCCGCAGGGCGAGGCGGAGGCCGGTCCCGTCGGTGTGAGACGCCTCACTGTCGCCGGCGAGGACCTGGGCCATGCCGCGCAGCAGCTGGGCGAGGATCGTCCCGGAGTTCCCGCGGGCGCCTATGAGGGCGCCGTGCGCCATCGCGCGGGCCGCGTCGGCCAGCGAGGGCCGGCCGCTCTCGTCGTAGGCGGTGAAGACGGCCTCGACGGCCGCTGCCGCGGACTCCGCGGTCAGATACAGGTTGGTGCCGGTGTCGCCGTCGGCCACGGGATAGACATTGATCGCGTCGATCTCCTCGCGCGCCCGCCCGAGCGCCTCCAGCGCGAGACCGCACCAGGTGCGCACCGCGAGAGCATCGAAGAATGTCTGCGGCACCTGCGCCACCTGCGCCTCCTTGGACTGCTGGACGTGGACGCAGCGTAGACCCCGGGGAGGTGTCCACCGGAAGAGGGCTGGGAGCAGGGCCCTGAGCAGCCATGGTAGTTTCGTTCTACTGGCGCAGTCGTTGTATGCTGCTCCGGTTGCCCGATCCGATCGGGCCATTCCCCTGGCAGCGCCACTCAGATCTCTGATCCTACGATCTCGATCCCGGCTTGCCGGGAGCCAACCGTAAGTGCATCTGAAGTCTTTGGAGTGACCCGTGGCTGCCAACTGCGACGTCTGCGGCAAGGGGCCGGGCTTCGGCAACAACATCTCGCACTCGCACCGCCGTACGTCCCGTCGCTGGAACCCGAACATCCAGCGCGTCCGTACCGTGGTCGGCGGGACGCCGAAGCGCGTGAACGCTTGCACCTCGTGCATCAAGGCCGGCAAGGTCTCGCGCTGACGCACAGCTAAGCGCGCGGCCACTGCTGGTTCGCTGCACTGAGCCGGTCCACCGAGAGGTGGGCCGGCTTTTTGCCGTGCCTACGCCGTGAACTGCCACGCATGGTCGACGGGGCCGATGCCGGCGCCCAGCGCGAACCCACCCTTGATCGCCCCGGTGACGTACTCCTTGGCCGCCGCCACCGCCTCCGGCACGGACCGCCCCTTCGCCAGCTCCGACGCGATCGCCGAAGCCAGCGTGCAGCCCGTGCCGTGGGTGTGCCGGTTGTCGTGGCGCGGTGCCCGCAGCCAGTGCTCCTCTGAGCCGTCGGTCAGCAGATCGACGGCGTCCCCGGTCAGGTGACCGCCCTTGATGAGCACCCACTTCGGGCCGTACGACAGCACGGCCCCGGCGGCCCGCCGCAGGTCCCCCTCGGACTCGACACGCACCCCGGTCAGCTGGGCCACCTCGTCGAGGTTCGGGGTCGCCACGGTCGCCGCCGGGAGCAGCCGGGTGCGCACCGACTCCAGCGCCGAGTCGGCCAGCAGTGAGTCGCCGTGCTTCGACACCCCGACCGGGTCGACGACCGCCGGGGCGTCGGTCCCGGCAAGCAACTCGGCCACCGCCTCGACGAGTTCGGCCGAGGCCAGCATGCCGGTCTTGACGGCCTGTACGCCGATGTCGTCGACGACGCTGCGGTACTGGGCCCGCACGACCTCCACGGGCAGCGGCCAAGCCCCTTGCACGCCCAGGGAGTTCTGCGCGGTGACGGCGGTGACAACGCTCATGCCGTGCACGCCGAGCGCGAGCATCGTCTTCAAGTCGGCCTGGATTCCGGCTCCTCCGCCGGAGTCGGAGCCCGCGACCGTCAGCACGCAGGGGGGCTTCACGACTCGATGTCCCCGAAGTGGTCCCAGCCGCCCTTGCTCGTCCACGGCGCCCCGTCGACGGTCACCTGGGGCAGCGCCGAGGGGTTGAGGACCTCGCCGATGACCTTCCAGCGGGCGGGCAGCTTCACGTCCGGCGGGAAGGTCGCCACGATCGCGTGGTCCTCTCCCCCGGTCAGCACCCACTGCATGGGGTCGACGCCGACGGCCTGCCCGATGTCGTTCATCTGGGACGGGATGTCGATCGCGCCGGAGCGGATGTCGATGCGGACCTTGCTGGCCTCGGCGATGTGCCCGAGGTCGGCGATCAGCCCGTCGCTCACGTCGCACATGGCGGTCGCGCCGAGGCCCGCCGCCGCCGGTCCCGCGTGATACGGCGGCTCGGGACGCCGGTGCGCCTCCACGAAGGCCCGCGGCGAGCGGAAACCGCGCGACAGCACCGCGTACCCGGCGGCCGACCAGCCCAGCCAGCCCGTCACGGCCACGAGGTCGCCGGGCTGCGCGCCGGCCCGCGTGACGGGCTCCTGGTTGCGCAGATCGCCGAGCGCGGTGATGGACACCATGATCATGTCCCCGCGTACGACGTCTCCGCCGACCACCGAGGCGCCCGCGACCTGGCACTCGTCGCGCAGGCCGTCCATCAGCTCGGACGGCCAGGTCACCGGGAGTTCGGCCGGGACGACCAGGCCGAGCAGCAGGGCCGTCGGCACGGCGCCCATGGCGGCGATGTCCGCGAGGTTCTGTGCGGCGGCCTTGCGGCCCACGTCGTAGGCCGTGGACCAGTCCCGGCGGAAGTGCCGCCCCTCCAGGAGGATGTCGGTGCTGGCCACGACCCGGCGGTCGGGAGCGGCCACCACCGCGGCGTCGTCGCCGGGGCCGACCCGGACCGCCGGGGTGGTGGTGAGACGGGAGGTGAGCTCCCTGATGAGCCCGAACTCCCCGAGCTCACCAACAGTGCCCTTCATTGCCCTTTCGCCCCTTCTGTCCCTTGCCGTGCCCGGTCGCGCGTGACCAGTGTCCTCGATACGGTCGAAGTGACCGTCAACTTCTGCCATGTCTGCACCCCGGCGCGGGTGTCCGCGCCCCCGCAGGTCTCCCCGCGGCGAGCGGCGACGCGATACCGTGGCGTTCCTTTTCCCCACATGATCCTCGTGGCCGCCCTGGAGGTTCCGTGGTACAGGCGTACATCCTGATCCAGACGGAGGTCGGCAAGGCGTCGACCGTCGCCGAGACGATCAGCAAGATTCCTGGAGTGATCCAGGCCGAGGACGTGACAGGACCTTATGACGTGATCGTGCGGGCCCAGGCGGACACCGTCGACGACCTCGGTCGGCTGGTGGTCGCGAAGGTCCAGCAAGTGGACGGCATCACGCGCACCCTGACCTGCCCGGTCGTGCATCTGTAGCCCCCGTCTACCCTTGGCCGGTGAACTCTTACCGTCACCGGCTCATCGGCCTGCCCGCGCTCGCCCTGCTGATCATCACCACAGGTTGCTCATCAGCAGACGACAGCGACTCGGTGACGGTTCCCAACCCCACGGCCGAGGTCGCGAAGCTGTGCCGGAACCTGGACAGTGTCCTGCCGGACAAGGTCGACGGTCTCGACCGGCACGATCCCGAGCCCGCGTCCGCGCTGACCGCGGGCTGGGGAAGCCCGGCGATCATACTGCGCTGCGGTGTCACCCGGCCGCCGAAGATGGTCGACCCCAAGGTGGCCACCGGGAGCGACCCGGACGCGATCGCCGGTGAGGTGAACGGTGTGGAGTGGCTCATGGAGAAGCAGGACGACGGTTCGACCCGCTTCACCACGGCCAATCGCAAGGTGTACGTCGAGGTGACGGTCCCGAAGGGCCGGGACACCGCGGGGATGCTGACCGACATGGCCGCGTCGATCAAGAAGGCGATCCCCTACGGGAAGTGACCGCTACCGCAGCCCCGTGGAGCGCCGCAGCGCCGCCTGGATCAGCCGGTCCACCAGCTCCGGGTAGCCGATCCCGGTCGCCTGCCACATCTGCGGGTACATCGAGATCGGCGTGAAGCCCGGCATCGTGTTGATCTCGTTGATCACGAACTCGCCGTCCTCGGTGAGGAAGAAGTCCGCGCGGACCAGCCCCTCGCAGGAGCCGCGTCGAAGGCGTCCACGGCGAGCCGCTGCACCTCGGCGGTCTCCTGCGCCGTCAGCGGCGCCGGCACCAGGCCCGGGGTGGAGTCGATGTACTTGGCCTCGAAGTCGTAGTACGCGTGGGCGTCCGGCGGCGGGATCTCCGCGGGCACCGAGGCACGCGGGCCGTCCTCGAACTCCAGGACGCCGCACTCGATCTCACGGCCGCGCAGGGCCGCCTCGACGAGGATCTTCGGGTCGTGCCGCTGGGCCTCGGCGATCGCCTCGTCGAGCCCGGACAGGTCGTCGACCTTGGTGATGCCGATCGACGAACCCGCGCGCGCGGGCTTCACGAACAGCGGCCAGCCGTGCTCGCCGGCGAAGTCGACGATCTTCTTGCGGGCGGCCGGCTCGTCCTGCTCCCACTCACGGGGCCGGATCACCACGTACGGGCCGACCTTGAGCCCGAAGGAGGTGAACACCCGCTTCATGTACTCCTTGTCCTGGCCGACGGCCGAGGCGAGCACGCCCGAGCCGACGTACGGGACACCGGAGAGCTCCAGCAGACCCTGGAGGGTGCCGTCCTCGCCGTAGGGGCCGTGCAGGACGGGGAAGACGACGTCGACCTCACCGAGCGCCTTGGGCACCGATCCCGGTTCGCTGTAGACGACTTCGCGGTTCGCGGGGTCGACGGGGAGCACCACGCCGCCCTCGTGCGACTCGGCCAGCTCGTCGACGTTGGGCGTACGGCGCTCGGTGATCGCCATACGGTCCGGTTCGTCGGCGGTGAGCGCCCAACGGCCGTCCTGGGTGATGCCGATCGGCAGGACGTCGTACTTGGTCCGGTCGATGGCCTTCAGGACGGCGCCGGCGGTGACCACGGAGATCCCGTGTTCGGAGCTGCGCCCGCCGAACACGACGGCCACGCGCGGCTTGCGAGACGGCTGCTCAGGGCTCTGGGAGAGGTTCTCGGTGCTCATATCGCGTTGAGAGTACCCGTTGGTAGAGCCCCGATACAGCGTGGCCGGAGTGGCGTCGCCCCGGCGTCGCTCAGCGTCGTTCGGGCTTCGCGCTGCGCGACATCAGCTCCTTGACGGCGACCACCGGAGGCTTGCCCTCGTGCACGATGGCGACGACCGTCTCGGTGATCGGCATGTCGACGCCGTGCCTGCGGGCCAGATCCAGCACGGACTCACAGGACTTGACGCCCTCGGCGGTCTGCTTGGTGACCGCGATGGTCTCCTGGAGGGTCATGCCCTTGCCGAGGTTGGTGCCGAAGGTGTGGTTGCGCGAGAGCGGCGAGGAGCAGGTCGCCACCAGGTCACCGAGACCGGCGAGTCCGGCGAAGGTGAGCGGGTCGGCGCCGAGCGCGACACCGAGCCGCGCGGTCTCCGCGAGGCCGCGCGTGATGAGCGAGCCCTTGGCGTTGTCGCCGAGCCCCATGCCGTCCGCGATGCCGACGGCGAGCCCGATGACGTTCTTCACCGCGCCGCCGAGCTCGCAGCCGACCACGTCCGTCTCGGTGTACGGCCTGAAGTACGGCGTGTGGCAGGCGGACTGGAGTTTCTGCGCGACCGCCTCGTCGGTGCACGCGACCACCGCGGCGGCCGGCATCCGGGCGGCGATCTCGCGCGCGAGGTTGGGGCCGGTGACCACGGCGACGCGGTCCTGCCCCACCTTGGCGACGTCCTCGATGACCTCGCTCATCCGCATGGCGGAGCCGAGTTCGACGCCCTTCATCAGCGACACGAGGACGGTGTCGGGCGCGAGCACCGGCACCCATTCGGCGAGGTTGCCGCGCAACGTCTGCGAGGGGACGGCGAGAACGGTGAAGTCTGCGTCGCGCGCGGCCTCGGCGGCGTCCGTCGTCGCCCGCAGGTTCACCGGGAGTTCGACGCCGGGAAGGTAGTCCGGGTTCGTACGCGTGGAGTTGACGGCTTCCGCGAGTTCGGCGCGGCGGCCCCACAGGGTGACCTCGCAGCCCGCGTCGGCGAGGACCATGCCGAAGGCGGTGCCCCACGATCCGGTGCCGAAGACAGCCGCCTTGACGGTCGTGCTCACTTGGCGCTCTCCTCCTCGTGGCCGGCCTCGGCCTGGCTCCGCCGGCGCTGCTCGATCCGCTCCTTGCGCGGGTCGTAGGGCGTGGCGGGCGCCTTCTCGCCGCGGATCTCCTCCAGCTGGCGGGTGATGGCGGCCATGATGACCTCGGTGGCGTCCTTCAGGAGGTCCGGGGTCATCTCCTTGTCGTAGAACGGCGTCAGGTCCACCGGCGGGCCCGCCAGGACCCGCGAGGTCTTGCGCGGGCGGAGGTTGAGCTTCTTGGCGTACGGCGGCAGCAGCTCGTTGGCGCCCCACTGGGCGACCGGGATCACCGGGCACTTGGTCTGCAGGGCCACCCGCGCGGCGCCGGTCTTGCCGGTCATCGGCCACTGCGCGGGATCCCGGGTGATGGTGCCCTCGGGGTAGAACGCGACGCACTCGCCGCGCTCCACGGCGTCGATCGCGGCGCGGAAGGCGCTCAGCGCGTCCGTGGTCTCGCGGTAGACGGGGATCTGTCCGGTGCCGCGCATGAAGGCACCGACGAATCCCTTCTTGAAAAGTCCGCTCTTCGCGAGGAATCGCGGAACGCGGCCGGTGTTGTACTGAAAGTGCGCGTACGCGAAGGGATCGATGTGCGAATTGTGGTTCACCGCGGTGATAAATCCGCCATCAGCCGGAATGTTCTCCATTCCGCGCCAGTCCCGCTTGATCAGAACCACCAGCGGCGGTTTGGCGATCACCGCTGCCAAGCGGTACCAGAAGCCGATTCTGCGGCGGGGCACGCGGACACCTTCCTCTAGGGGCCTTCAGGGCCGCACAAGTGTCGCCCCAGGCCGCCGGTCTGTCGAGAACACCGTACGCCTCGCCGCGACGACCGCCAGATGGCCCAGGTGACGGCTGAGTGACAATGGCCGCGACAAGAGAGGGACGGAACGCTCGTGCAGTGGACCTTGGTCATACCCCTGAAGCCCCTGGCGCGGGCCAAGAGCAGGCTCTCGGACACCGCCGGGGACGGGCTGCGCCCGGGCCTCGCCCTCGCCTTCGCCCAGGACACGGTGGCAGCGGCGCTGGCCTGCCGGGCGGTCGGGGATGTGGCAGTAGTCACGGACGACCCGCTGGCCGGCCGCGAGCTGTCCGCCCTGGGCGCCCGCATCGTCCCCGACGAGCCCCGGGGCGGCCTGAACGCGGCGCTGGCGTACGGGGCGGGTGTCGTACGGGCCGCACACCCCCGACGTGCCGTAGCGGCCCTCAACGCCGATCTGCCGGCCCTGCGCCCCCTGGAATTGGCCCGGGTCCTGGACGCGGTGGCGGAATTCCCGCGCGCATTCCTCCCGGACGCGGCGGCAATAGGCACGACACTGCTGGCGGTCCGCGAGGGCCAGGAATTGCGCCCGGCTTTCGGAACGGATTCCCGGGCCCGCCATCGGGCGTCAGGGGCGGTGGAGCTCTGCCTCTCCGGGGTGGACTCCGTACGCCAGGACGTGGACACGGGCGAGGACCTGCGAGCGGCGCTGGCACTGGGGGTGGGACCGCGGACGGCGAGCTTCTCAGCAGGGCTGCTGATCAGAGGCTTTTAGGGGCGCGGGGAACTGCGCGACCAGCCACGACGCAACCCGCACCCGACCCACTACCCTGACCTTCATGCAGGCCACCGCATACACCTACGACGCCGAGACCCGCACCGGCAGCGTGCTGCTGGACGACGGCACCCCGGTCCCCTTCGACGCCCCGGCGTTCGACGCGGGCGGTCTGAGGCTGCTGCGGCCCGGGCAGCGGGTACGGATCGAACTGGACGGCGACAAGGTCACCGTTGTAACCCTCCAGACGTTCTGAACGCGCCGCGGGCCGGACTCCCAGAACGGAGTCCGGCCCGGCGCGTGAGTACCGCTCGCGCTTACCTCTTGCGGGCGGTGGCCTTCTTGGCGGTGGTCTTGCGGGCCGTCGACTTCGCGGCGGGCGCCTTCTTGGCGGTCGCCTTCTTCGCCGGGGCCTTCTTGGCCGTCGCCTTCTTGGCGGTGGTCTTCTTCGCGGCGGTGGTCTTGGCGGCGCCCGTGGTCTTCTTGGCCGTCGTCTTCTTCGCCGTCGTCTTCTTGGCGGCCGCCGTGGTCTTCTTGGCGGTCGTCTTCTTCGCCGTGGTCTTCTTCGCGGCGGCGGTCGCCTTCTTCGTCGGGGCGGCCTTCTTCGCCGCCGCCTTCTTGACCGTGGCGGAAGCCCCACCGGTCAGGCTGCCCTTGGGGGCCTTCTTGACCGCGACGTCGTTCTTCGGGAGCTTCTTCGTGCCGCTCACCAGGTCCTTGAAGCCCTGGCCCGCACGGAAGCGCGGAACGGAGGTCTTCTTGACCCGAACCCGCTCGCCCGTCTGGGGGTTGCGGGCGTACCGGGCCGGGCGGTCGACCTTCTCGAACGAACCGAAGCCGGTGACCGAGACCCGGTCCCCCGCCACGGTCGCGCGGACGATGGCGTCCAGGACCGCGTCGACCGCGTCGGCGGCCTGCTGACGGCCACCGACCTTGTCGGCAATCGCTTCTACGAGCTGCGCCTTGTTCACGTCTTCCCCTTCGGAGACATCGCCCGAACGAAACTGTTCAGGCTTTTTCGCACGTTAGGCAGATATATACCGCAAATCAAACACGAAACGGGCTTATCACCCTTGTGCCGCAACGGGTTCGGCTGTCTCGGACTTGTTCAGCGTTCCTCTTCGGGGAATCGACCCGCGTCGAGGTCCGCCGTGAAGGCCTCCAGACGCCTTGCCGCATCGGCGAGATCGTGCTTGGCCGCGGCCGTAATGACCAGCAGCTTCCGGGTCAGCGCCATCCGTACGCCCTCCGGGACTTGCAGTGCGCGCACCCTTGTGTGCGCTTCCTTGAGTTGGTCCGCGACCGCCGCATAGAGCTCGAGTTGGCCGTCGTGTTCCATGCACAGATTGTGCCATCTGGGGCGAGTTGTCGCCCGCTCAGGGTGCAACTGCCGCCTCAACGGCCTTCCGGGCGCGCGCCGAAGCCGCGGCCACGACTTTCGCGTACCCCTGCAACACCCCTTCTAACGGGGGAAGTTGAGCAGCGTTTCGGGTGGGCGCAGGGCCGTTCGGGTGCAGACACGGCTGTACCCCCGATCGGGCTGATCGGGGGTACAGCGGGGGGTGTTCGGTGGCCGAAACTCGACCTGTTCAGTTGGGTCGCGCGAGGGGCGCGGTCAGACCTCGAGCGTCCGCGGCTTGAACGAGGGCCGCTTGGCCTCGTACGCGGCGATGTCGGCCTCGTTCTGGAGGGTGATGGAGATGTCGTCCAGCCCGTTCAGCAGCCGCCAGCGGGAGTTCTCGTCCAGCTCGAAGCTCGCCGTGATGCCCTCGGCGCGCACCTCGCGGGCCTCCAGGTCGACGGTGATCTCGGCCTTGGGGTCCTTCTCGCTCAGCTCCTGGAGCGCCTCCACGATCTTCTGGTCCAGAACGACCGTGAGCAGGCCGTTCTTGAGCGAGTTGCCGCGGAAGATGTCGGCGAAGCGGGAGGAGATGACGGCCTTGAAGCCGTAGTTCTGCAGCGCCCACACGGCGTGCTCACGGGAGGAGCCGGTGCCGAAGTCGGGGCCGGCGACCAGGACGGTCGCGCCCTTGCGCTCGGGCTGGTTGAGGATGAACGTCTCGTCCTTGCGCCAGGCCTCGAACAGCCCGTCCTCGAACCCGTCCCGGGTGACCTTCTTGAGCCAGTGAGCAGGGATGATCTGGTCGGTGTCGACGTTGCTGCGGCGCAGCGGGACGGCCCGGCCGGTGTGCTTGGTGAATGCTTCCATGACTGATCAGACTCCAGCGGCGACAGGGGCGTCGGACAGGTCGGCGGGCGAGGCCAGGTGGCCCAGCACGGCGGTCGCCGCGGCGACCTGCGGCGAGACCAGGTGCGTACGGCCGCCCTTGCCCTGCCGTCCCTCGAAGTTGCGGTTGGAGGTGGACGCGGAGCGCTCACCCGGGGCCAGCTGGTCGGGGTTCATGCCCAGACACATCGAGCAGCCCGCGTGCCGCCATTCGGCGCCGGCGTCCTTGAAGACGACGTCCAGGCCCTCGGAGACGGCCTGCAGGCCGACCCGCGCGGAGCCGGGAACGACCAGCATCCGTACGCCGTCGGCGACTTTGCGGCCCTTGAGGAGTTCGGCGGCGGCGCGCAGGTCCTCGATACGGCCGTTGGTGCACGAACCTACGAAGACGGTGTCCACCTTGATGGAGCGCAGCGGCTGTCCGGCCTCCAACCCCATGTATTCCAGGGCCTTTTCGGCGGCGAGGCGCTCCGAAGCGTCTTCGTACGAAGCAGGATCGGGGACGTGGGCCGAAAGCGGCGCGCCCTGACCGGGGTTGGTGCCCCAGGTGACGAACGGCGACAGTTCGGCGGCCTCGATGACGACCTCGGCGTCGAACTCGGCGTCCTCGTCCGTCTTCAGGGTCTTCCAGTACGCGACGGCCGCGTCCCAGTCCTCGCCCTTGGGGGCGTGCGGGCGGCCCTCCAGGTAGTCGAACGTGGTCTGGTCGGGGGCGATCATGCCCGCGCGGGCACCGGCCTCGATCGACATGTTGCAGATGGTCATGCGGGCCTCCATCGAGAGTTTCTCGATGGCGGAGCCGCGGTACTCCAGGACGTAGCCCTGGCCGCCGCCGGTGCCGATCCTGGCGATGATCGCCAGGATCAGGTCCTTGGCGGTGACGCCCTCGGGCAGTTCGCCGTTGACCGTGATGGCCATGGTCTTCGGGCGGACCAGCGGCAGCGTCTGGGTGGCCAGCACGTGCTCGACCTGGGAGGTGCCGATGCCGAACGCCAGGCCGCCGAAGGCGCCGTGCGTGGAGGTGTGGGAGTCGCCGCAGACGACCGTCATGCCGGGCTGGGTCAGGCCCAGCTGCGGGCCGACGACGTGCACGACGCCCTGCTCGACGTCGCCCAGCGGGTGCAGGCGCACACCGAACTCGGCGGCGTTCTTGCGCAGCGTCTCCAGCTGGACCCGGGAGACCGGGTCGGCGATGGGCTTGTCGATGTCGAGGGTCGGGGTGTTGTGGTCCTCGGTCGCGATGGTGAGGTCGAGGCGGCGCACCTGGCGACCGCTCTTGCGGAGGCCGTCGAAGGCCTGCGGGCTGGTCACCTCGTGCAGCAGATGCAGATCGATGAAGAGGAGGTCGGGCTCGCCCTCGGCGCGCCGGACGACGTGGTCGTCCCAGACCTTCTCCGCGAGTGTCCTACCCATCGCTTTCCCTCCGGCCGGCAAGAGGTGCGCCGGCCCAACTAGAGATCTTCCGGAAACGGCGCCCGCACCCCTGGATTCCCGGGCAGCCGCCGCCAGGCCCGTTTGGTCCGCGGGCCGCTGTGCATCCAAGGGTTGCGCGTCTCACGAAAAAAGGAACTTGCGTTTCACAGAGTGAGACGTGAGTATCGTTGCATGGACAACAGTAGCGGCGTCGGCGTTCTGGACAAGGCAGCCCTTGTCCTCAGCGCCCTGGAGTCCGGTCCGGCCACCCTCGCAGGGCTTGTGGCGGCCACCGGACTGGCAAGACCCACGGCCCACCGGCTGGCCGTGGCTTTGGAACACCACCGTATGGTGGCGCGCGACATGCAGGGCCGTTTCATTCTCGGCCCGCGCCTCGCGGAACTGGCCGCGGCGGCCGGCGAGGACCGCCTGCTCGCCACGGCGGGCCCGGTCCTGACGCATCTGCGTGACGTCACGGGCGAGAGCGCCCAGCTCTACCGCCGCCAGGGAGACATGCGCATCTGCGTCGCCGCGGCGGAGCGCCTGTCCGGCCTGCGGGACACCGTCCCGGTCGGCTCGACGCTCACGATGAAGGCCGGCTCCTCGGCCCAGATCCTGATGGCCTGGGAGGAGCCGGAGCGCCTGCACCGCGGCCTCCAGGGCGCCCGCTTCACGGCGACGGCCCTGTCGGGCGTCAGGCGCCGCGGCTGGGCCCAGTCGATCGGTGAGCGCGAGCCGGGCGTCGCGTCCGTCTCAGCGCCCGTACGCGGGCCTTCCAACCGGGTCGTGGCCGCCGTGTCGGTCTCCGGCCCCATCGAGCGTCTGACGCGCCACCCGGGCCGTATGCACGCCCAGGCCGTCATCGACGCCGCGGCCCGCCTCTCCGAGGCCCTGCGCCGCACGGGCTGAGCCCGGACCGGGACATCGACGAAGGGACCTGCCCCAACGCCGCGGCAGGCCCCTTCGTTCCCCCGATCCCCCGTGTCAGCCGGTCTTCCCGGCCGTCTTCGCCGACCGGTGCGCGAACCGGTCCTTGGCGTACCGCCCCCGGCGCTCCAGCGGCACCTGCCCGTGCGCTCCGGCCAGGCCGAACGCGGGCATGTCCGCGTAGATCGCCTCGTACGACCCCTCGGGCACCACATAGGCCTCGTGCCAGATCCCCACGTGGCCCTTGACCTTGCCCTCCCGCTCCTTGCGGTTGAGGAGCGCCCAGACCGGGTGGTGGCGCATCTCCGGCGCGTGGGCGTAGGCGTAGAGCTTCTCCTTGGACTCCCAGTACTGGACGACGTAGTACGTCCGCGGCGACGCCGTCAGCATCACCTTGCCCAGCAGCCCCCGGCCCGGGTCCTTGGCGAGCTCCGCCAGCATGCGGAACATCGAGACCATCACCAGCCCCCACTGGTGCACCGCCCAGAAGTGGTTGATGCGCATCCCGATGAGCAGGACCACCACGTCCCCCTCGGCATCGGCGGTCGTACGGCCCAGCACCGGCTTCGCGAACACGGCTCCCCCACGACTCCCTCGTCGGATAGCGGCACTATCCTTCTGAACGATGCTTGGATAGTGGCACTCCCCAATGAAAGGCGCAAGACATGCGGCTGGCCGAACTGAGCGAGCGCAGTGGGGTGTCCACGGCGACGATCAAGTACTACCTGCGCGAAGGGCTGTTGGCCCCGGGCCGCCAGATCAACACGACCACCGCCGAGTACGACGAGGAGCATCTGCGCCGGCTGCGGCTGATCCGCGCGATGATCCAGGTGGGCCGGGTGCCGGTGGCGACGGTCAAGGAGGTGCTGGGGCACGTCGACGACGACTCCCTGCCCCGCACGATGCGCCTGGGCGCGGCCGTGTGGGCCCTGCCGCAGATGCCGGAGCCGGACGCGGACGACGAGTTCGTACAGGGCGCGCGGGTCGCGATGGAGGAGCTGCTCAGGACGCTGGGGTGGTCCAACGCCCAGGCCATGACGACGATCTCGCCGTCGTTCCGTTCCCTCGTGGTGGCGGCGGCCGCGCTGCGCCGGCTCGGCTACGACTGGAGTCCCGAGACGCTCGTGCCGTACGCCCGGCTGATGCACCAAGTCGCCGAGCTGGACATGGAGTTCATGGAGTCGCATGTCTCGGAGGCGGAGAAGGCGGAGGTGGCGGTGCTGGGCGTGGTGCTCGTCGAGCCGATGCTCCAGGCGCTGCACCGGCTCGCGCAGGAGGAGGAGTCGACGCGGCGGTACGGCTTCGAGTAGAGCGGCGGGAGCCGGTCGCCGGGAACGGCGAAGGCCCCCCACCGAAGTGGAGGGCCTTCCTCTACGTACCCCCGACCGGATTCGAACCGGCGCTACCGCCTTGAGAGGGCGGCGTGCTAGGCCGCTACACAACGGGGGCGTGGAGCCTGCGTTACCGCAGGTCCGAGCTGGTCTACCTGGACTCGAACCAAGACTAACTGAACCAGAATCAGTCGTGCTGCCAATTACACCATAGACCAATGTGGTTTAGACCAGTCAGTACCCCCGACCGGATTCGAACCGGCGCTACCGCCTTGAGAGGGCGCGTGCTAGGCCGCTACACAACGGGGGCCCTAGCGATCCTGCATCGATGGTGGTGGGAGCTACCCGAGCCACCTTCGCGGGAAGGATCTGTACCCCCGACCGGATTCGAACCGGCGCTACTGCCTTGAGAGGGCAGCGTGCTAGGCCGCTACACAACGGGGGCTTTGCAGATGAGCTCTGCGAGCTGGCCTACCTGGACTCGAACCAAGACTAACTGAACCAGAATCAGTCGTGCTGCCAATTACACCATAGGCCACTGGAACGCAAGCCCCGAAGGGGATCTTGTTCTAGTTTCGCGCTGTGGGTTTCCGGCCTCTCGGCCCGCTCCCCTCGGCGCAGGAAGAACATTACCCGAAGGTGGACGGGGCTCCAAAACGGGTATCCGCGCCGAGGATCGCGGGGAGTTCGGCGAGGGTGGCGATCCGGTGCGGGCCGACGGGTGGGGCGACGTCGGCGTACGCGCCGTCGCGGTTGATCCACACCGAGAGCAGCCCGGCGTCGGCGGCGCCCCGGCCGTCGATCTCCGGGTGGTCCCCGACGTACGCCACCTCGTGCGGGGCGAGGTCCAGGGCGTCGCAGGCGGCGAGGAAGGCGGCGGCCTCCGGCTTGGAGACGCCGAGTTCGGCGGCGCACAGGATCGCCTCGAAGCGGTCGTGGACGCCGAGGACGCGCAGCTTGTGGTCCTGGACGTGGATGCTGGAGTTGGACAGCACCGCGTGCCGGTGGCTGGCGGCCAGGGCGTCCAGGGTCGGCAGGACGTCCGGGAACAGGGCCCAGACGGTCTCGTAGTGAGCCAGGTAACGCCGGAACCAGGCGTCGGCCTCGGCGTCGGTCAGCCGCTCGCCCAGGAACACTCGCACGCGGTCGCGGCGCTGGTCCTCGAAGGACACCTCGCCGGCCGAGAAGCGCGCCCACTGGGCGTCGGTGATCGTCCGCCAACGCACGAGGGCCTGCTCCGGAGTCTCGTCTCCGGTGAGCAGGCCCTCGGCCGTCAGATGCAGGCGCATGCCCTCGCGGTCCGCCGTGGTGTAGTCGAAGAGAGTGTCGTCGACGTCCCAGATCACGGCGTGAATGCTCATGATCCGACGGTAACCCGGGCCGCGCGGGCGCGTCCGGCGATTGGGGTCACGCGACGGGGGTCACGCCGTCAGCTTCGCCAGGGCCGCGTCGATGCGGGCCAGCGTCGCCTCCTTGCCCAGGATCTCCAGGGACTCGAAGAGCGGCAGGCCGACGGTGCGGCCGGTGACGGCGACGCGGACCGGGGCCTGGGCCTTGCCGAGCTTGAGGCCGTGGGCCTCGCCGGCGGCCAGGACGGCCTCCTTCAGCGACTCCGCGGAGGTCCAGTCGGCCGCATCGAGCTTCTCCCGGGCCGTGGCCAGGAGCGCGTCGCTGCCCTCCTTCATCGCCTTCGCCCAGGACGGCTCGTCGAAGACCGGCTCCGCCAGGAAGAGGAAGTCGACGTTGTCAGTGATCTCCGACAGGACCTTCAGACGGGTCTGGGCGTGCGGGGCGATCGCCTGCCACTTCGCCTCGTCGAACTCCTCCGGCGACCAGGGCGCGAAGGGCGCCTGGAGCCAGGGGGCGCAGCGCTCGGTGAAGTCCTTCACGTCCAGCAGGCGGATGTGGTCGGCGTTGATCGCCTCGCACTTCTTCAGGTCGAAGCGTGCCGGGTTGGGGTTGACGTCCGCGATGTCGAAGGCCGCGATCAGCTCGTCGGTGCTGAAGATGTCCTTGTCCGCGGAGAGGGACCAGCCCAGCAGGGACAGGTAGTTGAGCAGGCCCTCCGGGAGGAAGCCGCGCTCGCGGTACAGGTTGAGCGAGGCCTGCGGGTCGCGCTTGGAGAGCTTCTTGTTGCCCTCGCCCATGACGTACGGCAGATGGCCGAACTGCGGGATGCCCTTGGCCACGCCCAGCTCGATGAGCGCCTTGTAGAGGGCGATCTGGCGGGGGGTGGAGGAGAGCAGGTCCTCGCCGCGCAGGACGTGGGTGATCTCCATCAGGGCGTCGTCGACCGGGTTGACGAGGGTGTAGAGCGGGGCGCCGTTCGCGCGGACGATGCCGTAGTCCGGGACGTTCTCCGGGGTGAAGGTCAGCTCGCCGCGGACCAGGTCCGTGAAGGTGATCGTCTCGTCGGGCATGCGGAAGCGGACGATCGGCTCGCGACCCTCGGCGCGGTAGGCCTCGACCTGCTCGGCGCTCAGGTCGCGGCAGTGGCCGTCGTAGCCGGAGGGCTTGCCGGCGGCGCGGGCGCCTCGCGGCGCTCGTCCAGCTCGGCCTGGGAGCAGTAGCAGTGGTAGGCGTGGCCGGCGTCGAGGAGCTTGGCGGCGACGTCCTTGTAGAGGTCCATGCGCTGCGACTGGCGGTAGGGCGCGTGCGGGCCGCCGATCTCGGGGCCCTCGTCCCAGTCGAAGCCGAGCCAGCGCATCGAGTCGAGCAGCTGCTGGTACGACTCCTCGGAGTCGCGGGCCGCGTCGGTGTCCTCGATGCGGAAGACCAGGGTGCCCTGGTGGTGCCGGGCGAAGGCCCAGTTGAACAGGGCGGTGCGGACCAGGCCCACGTGGGGGTTACCGGTGGGCGAGGGGCAGAAACGTACGCGGACGGGTGCGCTAGCCACGCTTGACAACCTTGTTGGTGAGAGTGCCGATGCCTTCGATGGTGACGGCGACCTCGTCGCCGACGGTGAGCGGTCCGACGCCTGCCGGGGTGCCCGTGAGGATCACGTCGCCGGGGAGCAGCGTCATGGCCTCGGAGATGTTGACGATCAGATCCTCGATCGGGTGGATCATCTCGCTGGTGCGGCCGAGCTGGCGCTGCTGGCCGTTGACCGTGAGCTGGATGGTGAGGTCGCTCGGGTCGAGGTCGGTCTCCACCCAGGGGCCGAGCGGGCACGAGGTGTCGAAGCCCTTGGCCCTGGCCCACTGCTTCTCGCGCCGCTGCACGTCACGGGCGGTGACGTCGATGGCGCAGGTGTAGCCGAGGATGACGTCCTTGACGCGCTCGCGCGGGACCTCGCGGCACATGCGGCCGATGACCACGGCCAGCTCGGCCTCGTGGTGGAGTTCCTCGGAGAAGGACGGGTACTGGATCTCGTCGCCGGGGCCGATCACCGAGGTGGACGGCTTGAAGAAGGCGAACGGGACGTCCGGGACGTCGTTGCCGAGTTCGCGGGCGTGCTCCGCGTAGTTGCGGCCGTAGGCCACGACCTTGTTGGGGAGCACCGGCGGCAGCAGCCGGACCTTGCTCAGCGGGACCTTCGTGCCGGAGAGCTCGAAGTCGGCGAACGGGATGCCCTTGATGATGTCGAGGACGAGCTCGTCCGGCTTGTCGCCCTCGACCGCGCCGAAGGCGACGTTCCCGTCGATGGAGAATCTGGCGATGCGCACGGGATCCTTGCGCCCCTTAACTGAGCTGGCTGGAGTCTGACGCTCCAGGCTAACGCGGTCAGGGGCCGCTGCCTCGCGCATTACCGAGGGCGCCCCGCGCATCGGCGTGGGCGCCCTGGTGGTCGTACGGCTGTGATCTACTCGGCGGCGGCGGTGACCGGGATCTCCATCAGGACCGTGCGGCGCGGGTTGGCCGTCTGGGCCGGGAGGTCGACGGAGTGCTCCGGGAGCTCCGGGGTCTGCAGGTCGTCGGCGTCCTCGAGGTGCGCCAGCGTCGTGCGCCGCGGGTTGGCTATGTTGCGGAACATCATCGTCGTCTTCACGGTTGCAGTGGACCTTGTCGTCCTCGGGCGTCGGCGGAGTCCCGAAGGACCCTCGCGCAGACGCGGGTTGTCAAAGTGTTACGTCATGTAAAGCGTCAGGCTAAACATGCAATTCCCCTCCGAAGCGCGGAAGACCCCATGATCCGCGTGTGAGTTTGCTCACGACCCCCGGGGCAAAGCGGTCAATTCCGACTCGCAACTCACCCCAACGAAACGGACATTGACCCCCTGAAGCCATCATTCCGCTCCTGATCATGGCGACTGGGACACCCCTGTCACGTCAACGATCCGTAGGCATACGTCCGGTATCGTCCGGATCACTTTCTACGACCGGTGACTCCGCCCTCACGTGGTGTCACGTAGGTCACGGCCTGACCCACTGCCCTTGTTGGAGATCCGGCACTGTGCTGGAATCTCACGGACCGCCGCAGGATCGAGCCGGCGCACAGGGGGCGCCTCGAGCGCCGAGTGGCGGCGAGAGGGGGAGCCAGCGCCGGTCACTCACGACCATCGGGGGGCGTAATTCAGGACGCCCCTCAGTACGCCGACACCGTGCCGTCCGTTCACGCGGGGGGTGCCTGGTCCAGAGGTTGCGACGCTAGTGCAGGGACGTTTCAAGAGGGATGGCAGTGCTTCGGCGGAGCCGGAGCCGCACGGCGGGACTGCCCCCAGCAATGGCAGCTCCTCGCCCCAGCACGCCCAGAACCCGGGCCAGGTGGCGTCCGGCGACGGAGGTGCGCGCTCCGGCGCGACGCCCTCCGGGGCCCCGAACCCCACCGCTCCGACGGTCAAGCCGCCGAAGGGGCCGACCGGCCCCGGCTCGCGAATAGCGCTGCGCAACTGGCGTATCTCCACGCGCCTGGTGTCGCTGCTCGCGCTGCCCGTCGTCGCGGCCACCTCGCTGGGCGCACTGCGCATCAGCGACAACGTCAACGACATCCAGCAGCTCGAGAACATGAAGCTGCTCACGGACATGACCAAGCAGGCCACGGCCCTGGCCGAGGCGCTGCAGAACGAGCGTGACCAGTCGGCCGGCCCGCTGGCGCACGGCTCCAGCGCGAGCGACTACACGATCAAGGGGCTGCGGGACAAGAGCGACCGCGCCATCGAGGACTTCGTCGACTCCTCCGAGGAGATCGGCAACCAGGGCAGCAGCCTCCAGGGCATCCGCGACAACGTGGTGCTCCTGGTGGCGAGCCTGCGCGAGATCGAGAAGGTCCGCAACAACGCCTACGAGGCCAAGGACAACTCCACGCAGACCGTGGAGGCCTACCACCGGCTGATCACGCAGCTGCTGGACCTCTCGCAGGACATGGCGCAGGCCACCAGCAACCCCGACATGATCCAGCGGACGCGTTCCCTGGCGGCCTTCTCCGCCGCCAAGGAGTACGCCTCCATCCAGCGCGCCGTCCTCGCCGCGCCCTGCCCGCGAACAAGACGTCCTTCGGCGACCTCTCCGAGAACGACCGGCTCTACGCCCAGTCGGCCCTGGAGAGCGAGGAGTCGGAGCTCAAGAGCTTCCAGTCCATCTACGGCAAGACCAGCGCCGTGGAACTGCTGGAGCCCATCGGCGACAACAACACGACGATCCAGTCCGCCGACACCTACGCCAGCCGCGCCCTGGACTCCACCAACGGTCTGGAGAACCTGGACAAGCGGTCGTACAAGGACTGGCTCGACGACAGCTCCACCAAGATCGACCAGATGGGCAAGATCGAGAGCACCCTGCTCGAGCAGATGGAGCAGAAGGCCCGCGAGCTGCGCAACGAGTCGGAGAGCGAAGCGATCATCTCCGGTGCGCTGATCCTGCTGGTGCTCGGTATCTCGCTCGTCGGCGCCTTCGTCGTGGCCCGCTCCATGATCCGCTCGCTGCGCCGGCTGGAGGAGACCGCCACCAAGGTCGCCACCGACCGTCTGCCCGAGCTGGTCAAGCAGCTGTCCGAGTCCGACCCGCAGGACGTCGACACG
Organism: Streptomyces sp. GKU 895; assembly: GCA_002027195.1. GTDB lineage: Bacteria > Actinomycetota > Actinomycetes > Streptomycetales > Streptomycetaceae > Streptomyces. The sequence goes on from MWJO01000057.1 coordinate 50,799, forward strand.
TCCGTGGAGTCGGTCGGTGTGCACTCGCGCGACGAGATCGGCAAGGTGGCCGCGGCCTTCGACGACGTGCACCGCGAGGCGGTCCGCCTCGCCGCCGAGCAGGCCCTGCTGCGGGGCAACGTCAACGCGATGTTCACCAACCTCTCGCGCCGCTCCCAGGGTCTTATCCAGCGCCAGCTCTCGCTCATCTCCGAGCTGGAGTCGCGTGAGGCCGACCCGGACCAGCTGTCGTCGCTGTTCAAGCTCGACCACCTCGCGACGCGTATGCGCCGTAACGGTGAGAACCTCCTCGTCCTCGCCGGTGAAGAGCCCGGCCGCCGCTGGACCCGTCCGGTCCCGCTGGTCGACGTGCTCCGTGCCGCCGCCTCCGAGGTGGAGCAGTACGAGCGCATCGAGCTGGCAGCCGTGCCGACCACCGAAGTGGCCGGCCGGGTCGTCAACGACCTCGTGCACCTCCTCGCCGAGCTGCTCGAGAACGCGACCTCGTTCTCCTCGCCGCAGACCAAGGTCAAGGTCACCGGTCACGCGCTGCCCGACGGCCGGGTGCTCATCGAGATCCACGACACCGGCATCGGCCTCTCCCCCGAGGACCTCGCCGCGATCAACGAGCGGCTCGCCTCGCCGCCCACCGTGGACGTCTCGGTCTCCCGCCGCATGGGTCTGTTCGTGGTCGGCCGGCTGTCGCAGCGCCACGGCATCCGCATCCAGCTCCGGCCGTCCGACTCCGGTGGTACGACCGCGCTGGTCATGCTGCCCGTCGACGTCGCCCAGGGCGGCAAGAAGCCGCAGCCCAAGCCCGGCCAGGGCGCCGGTGGCGGCGCCCCGTCCGC
>MWJO01000058.1 GCA_002027195.1 Streptomyces sp. GKU 895
TGAACGCGTGGGTTGTCGGCGGCGGCGGGTGCTGGGTGCGGAGCATCCGGACACGCTGTCCACGGCGGCCAACCTGGCCGTCGACCTGGCGGATGTGGGGCGGGTTCAGGAGGCGCGTGTGCTGGGGGAGGAGACGCTGGAGCGTCGGCGTCGGGTGCTGGGTGAGGATCATGTCGAGACCCGCCGTACTGCGAGATGGCTGGCGGAGTTGGGTGAGGAGGAAGAGCCTCGGTCGGGTGAGTGAATTCGGTACCCGCCTTTTCTCTCCTGCCCACCTCAGCTGTCTACCAGCGCATCCCCAAGTCGGTCAGTGCAGCACGTCGTTCGGGGCTGAGCCCGGCGGCGCGCCTTCGTGCGTTGGAGATGAACGGCCCGAGTCCGAGCAGCTCGCCGTCGACGTCCTCGCGGTGCAGGCGAGGTACCCGCAGATGACCCTCACGGGCGTGGAACTGGCGAGCAGCGGCCAGGTTCCGCTCCCACAGCTCATCCTGGGACCGCCGCACCGGCCGGAGCTCCGCTCCCCGGTCCGGATCCACACCAAGACTCTCCAGCAAGTACTGCTGTGCCGGAGTCAGCTTGTCCCACCCGGCCGCCTGTCCAGCGATCCACACCCCCAGATCTTCACCCTGCACCACCAGCTCGCCCGCCTTGCCGGGCAGTGCGCCTCCGGCCTGGACGTGCCGGAGCAGCAGCCGCAGGTTGCGGGCCCAGCTGATTTCCCACTCCGGGGCCCACCCGGGATCGATGTCGTCCAGGGCCTCCATGCGGGCCTGTGAGAGCTCCCCGGCGTACGAGACGCTGGGTTTCCCCGTTCGCGCGGCGTGCGGCGTTCTCACGCGCCTTCTTGGCCCCGGCCCGCTGGTTCTTGGCCCATACCCCGACCGGGAAACCGTCTCCGCCCCAGACGGCGGAGGTCGGCGGGAGGAAGTGCCCGTGTACCTGCGCGTAGTCGCGGGCGACGGCGAGGCCGGCCTCCCACGCGGAGGCGTGCACGGACCACACCATGCCCCCCACCCCTCCGGCTTCGACGAGATCATGCCCAAGACCCTCGCCACTGCGACCGGCTCATGCACCACGCACACATTGCGGTCACCCAGGGTGACAGCTACCGGCTCACCCAGGCCACCAGCGGGCAGGGGGTGAAACCCTTCAGCTGACCCACACGAACCCCAGGGCGGGGCAATATCTGGCCGCCAACGGGGAATCCCAAACGACCGCCAGCCGGGAGAACTACCGGCCGCGAGCGGGGAGTTCAAAGGCTCTTCGGCACATTCCGTGAAACAGGCGGTCCTGGGGCGGGTTCTCGGCGGCGCGTTGTCAGTGGCCGAGGGCACACTCACGGCATGGATCACTCTTCGCGCGCCGTTTCTGGTTCAACACGAAAGTCTTCAGGCTGGGTGGAGTCGCTTGGCGGCCCGGTGATCGTCGTGCCCGTGTCCGTGCTGGCCGAATGGGGTGGCTGTTCGGAGAACTGGGGCGAGGAACCAGGCATCTTGGAGGACTACGACCGCGCCTGCGCGGTCGAGGGCTGGGCCGGACTGCTTGATGTCGGCGTCAGCGGGGCCCGAGCTCTGGTCCTTGCGGATGAGCCCGCCACCAGCTGGTACCTGCCCGAGCGCCGGGTCTTTCTGCGCTGGCTCGCCGCCGACTCAGAGTCCGAGCTGCTCGCCGCTGCGGACACCGTCCTCACCGATCCCGACATCGAGTGGGAGGACGTCGGCGTCTGGAAGACGGACGGGCCTGCCGTTCTCATGGACTCCACCACGCCGGGGGCCGAACTCGATGAGGAGTACCCCGACGGCCGCCAGCCAGAGCAGGCTCCCGTTCCGCTGCCCCCTGGCCGGTGGCGAGTCCGCGCAGTTCACACGACCAGCGAATTCCCCTGGGTCGGTGTGGTCCAGTTGCTGCCCGAAAGACCGTGAGACCGCGGCGAGGGTCAGGGCGTGGTCAGTGGGCGAGGAGGATGCGGCGTCTGAGGAGGGCGAAGCCGGCCCGGCCGTAGTGCTGGCGTTTGAGGAGCTTGATGCGCGTGACGTTGCCCTCGACGGCACCGGAGCTCCAGGCCAGGGTGAGCCCGGCGGTGACGGCGGTCAGGTCTTTGCGCAGGCCGAGTGCGAAGGTGCGTAGTTCCTTGATGTCGCAGTCGTCGACCTGTGCGAGCCAGTCCCTGAGCCGGTGTCCTTCCCGGTGTCGCAGAATGGTCGCGAACCCTCGGGCCAGCCGGCAGGTCTGTGCGATCTCGGGCACCGGTCGCAGATGTCCTTGAGGTCCTGGCGGGCCTGCTCGTTCTGGTTCTCGGGACGGCCGACGATCCACCGCACCACGTCCGCGACGGCATACGGTGGTGGAGGCGCCGGCCGGGGAGCGTGCCGCCGGGCGAGGGAGTTCAGGAAGCGGCGGACGCTCTTGCGGCTGCCGTTGTAGCCGCGGGCGGCGGTCGCATCGCGCAGTGTCTGCGCGTTGTCACAGCCCTCCGCCCAGCGTTCGGCCAGGTAGGGCTTGTGCGGGCTGAGGGTGCTGCGGCGGCCCGGCCGGACCGGGATCAGTTCCTCGGCAGCGGCCGCGTGCGCATAGCGGCGTACGGTCTTGCGGTCGAGGCCCGTGCGGTCGCTGATTGCGGAGATCCTCATGCCCTTCTGGTAGAGCGTGCGGATCTCCTTCCAGCGGGCACGGATCTGCTGCTGAGCGCGGGTCTCCTCGGGTGGCGCGGCGGTGCTGTCCGGCTCAGGTCCGGGTTGCTTGAGACAGGCACGGTGACGTCTGACGGCCTTCTCGACGGCGGTGGCGAGGTTGTGGAGCAGATGCCAGCGGTCCGCCACTTGCGGGATCCCGGGCAGCGCGCGGTTGGCGCCGTCGGCGAACGCGCCGCCGCGGTCCCGGCAGATCATCTTCACGTGCTGGTGGTCTCGGAGCCAGGCGGCGAAGGTGTCCGCGGTGTGGTCGGGCAGCACATCCACGGGCCGGCGGGAGGCCATGTCCAGCAGGATGGCGCCAAATCTCCGGCCGCGGCGAAACGCGAACTCATCCACCCCCAGCACCTCCACCTCCGGAATCGGCGGGAGGTCCAGGCGGTGGATCAGCCGTAGCAGCGTGGACCCGCTGACCGGGGCGGCCATGTGGGCTGCGAGGCGTTCGCCCGCCCGGCCGCCGAGCGCCAACGCGACCTGTTCCAGCAGGCGTTGCAGGCCGATGGTCCGCCGTCCGTACCGGAAGGTCAGCCGCTCGACCTGCTCGACGAACGTCCTCTTCACACACGCGGTGTTGTCGCAGAAGAAGCGCCGGACTTCGAGATCGATCGCTGTCTCCTGCCCACCAGCCGCCCCGTCGGCGAGTCTTCGCCTGTAACGGCTGTGCACTCGAGCCGAGACCGTTCCGCACCCAGAACAGCGGGCCGCCGGCACAAGGCATCTGGCACTGATCCGCACGGACTTACCGATGCGGACCACGCTGTCGACCACCACCTGCGACAGACACGGGAACAGAACTTTCAGCAGCTCAACAGCATGATCCCCCATTGCGGAGGGCTACCCAAAGACCACCGGCTTCACGGAATGCGCCGAAGAGCCTTAGATTTCCCCACTCACGGCCACTTCGGCTCCCCACCACGGCCACTCAATTCGGTTACGTCCACGGAGATGGTGTACGGGATGTGCACGGCCTCCTCCGGTCACGCGGAACACTCACGGAGGCCAGAGCCGCTCCTCGGCTGCTCCTCGTCCGTCCGCACCGTGGCTCGCACAGGTCTCTACTCGGCCCGTCGAGGGCTTTCCGAATCTTTGACCTCGCCATTGCCTGCAGGGATGGAGATCAGCCAAGTCTTTGCGGACGTGTCTGGTGGAGCGATAAATGATGCGCATGCTTCCGTTCGCAATGCTGCCCCGCGCCTGCATGTTCATATCCAGGACCTATGCGGGGATGGAGGCTCGTTGCTTCAGGGAAATTGCGAGACCCGCCGGGTGGTCATGTTCAGGCCAATTGGCGTGCGTGACCGATCGGCCGAGCCTTGACGTTCTTATTTCAAGTTCCGTTGACTCAGTGCACTTTTGAGTTTTCTGTGACTCTCTGAGGTGGGGGCTGTGGGGATGGGGTGGGGGAGTCGCGGCGTGTCCGTACGCGATGTCGGACCATGGCGCCGCGGTGTGGCGCGGACGACGGTCGTGGGCGTGGCCTTCGTGCTTGCGGCGATCGGTGTTTCCGGTGCTGGTGAGTCCGTCGTGCGCCAGACGGTGCCGGTCGGAGCGGCTGAGGCGGTCGCGGCCACGTGCGCCTCGGGTGTGGACCCTGATTACAACGGCGATGGCATCCGTGACATCGCGATTGCCGACCCCGAGGCCACAGTGGGTGGTAAGGCCCGTGCCGGACGCATCGATGTCGTGTACGGCGGCGGCAAGGGAACCAAGCGGTTGGATCAGGATCTCGCCGAGGTGCCCGGCGCCGCGGAGGCGGGCGACCAGTTCGGGTTCAGCTTGGCCTCGTTCGACGTGAACGAGGACGGCTGCGACGACTTGGCGGTCGGAATCCCGCACGAGGCGATCGGTACCGCCGCCGATGCCGGATACGTGAGTGTGCTCTACGGCTCGCCGACCGGGCTTGCCCAGGGCACGGCCGCCGTGAGCTACAGCCAGGACCAGGAGGCGGTGCCGGGCGCCTCCGAGGCGGGTGACTGGTTCGGGTACTCCCTGGCGGCAGGCAGCACCGGAGGGCAGCCGTTCCTCATCATCGGAGCTCCGGGTGAGGACCTCACCACCACGGAGCCGATGGTGGATGCCGGGCTGGTGGCCTACTGGCGCGGCGGGGCCTTTGCAGACATCCACCAGGACACGGCCGGCGTTCCCGGCACCGTGGAGAAGGATGACCGCTTCGGCGCCCAAGTGGCCGCCACGTCCACCCACTTTGCTGTCTCCGCCCCGGGTGAAGCCGTCGGCACTGACACCTTCGCCGGAGGCGTCGGGGTCTTCAGCCACACCTACACCGGCGGCGTGCCGAACGGGGTCATCGGTCTTGACCAGGACGGTGTGCTCAGCAGCGGCGCGGACGTGTGGGGCGGCGCCGAGCCCAGCGACAGTTTTGGCAAGGCCCTGGCCATGGTCCCCTTCCGCAGTTCGGGGACGGGGACGCCCACGGAGTCTCTGTTGATGGTGGGTGTGCCGGGTGAGGACCACCCGGCCGACGCCGACGGGGGCCAGGTGCAGGTGTTCCAGGTGACCGCGGCCGGTGTCGTGTCGGAGCGTCCGGTCATCCATCAGAACATCGTCGGCGTCGACGGCAGCACTGAGCCGGGTGACTTGTTCGGTGAACGACTTGCCGCGGTCAACACTGCGCCCAACTCGGCGAGCACGACCGCCACAGTGCTCCTTGCGGTCGGCGTACCCGGGGAGGACGTCGGCAACTATCGCGACGCCGGTGCGGTGCAGACCTTCTCGCTGATCGGTGCGCCCGGCGACGGCGACGTGTGGATCGAGCAGGGAGATGCCGGAACCGGCGGGGAGGCCGGGCCGCAGGAGTACTTCGGGACCGGCCTCGGCGCGACGAGCGCCTCGCTGTACCTCGGCGTGCCGTACGGACCCGCTGCGGACCGGGCCGTGTACGGACTGCCCTGGGCCAATGTCGCGCCCGGCGGGACCGCGGGCACGGTGCAGACCTGGCGGCCGGGCGAGGGCGGTATCCCGGCTGACGATGTGACGGCCTTTGGAGCGGTGGTTCGATGAACGGGGCGAAGAGGCCACAGGGCCGCGCCGCAAGAACGGCCGTGATCGCGCTCGCTACGGCCGGGCTCGTCGCGGCCGGAATCGCGGCTCTGCCTGCCGAGTCCGTGGATGTACGGTCCCGGCCCGCCGCGGCGATCGCCACACCGGCAGCGCTGAAGCAGGCCGTCGACCAGGGGGTGCCCACCGAGGAGGAGGCGCTGGCGGCCGCGCAGGAGGCGGGGCAGAGCGTTGAGGTGACCAGCCTGCGTGAGCAGCGTCGTACCGTCGTCGCGAACAGCGACGGCACCTTCACCGCCAAGGAGTTCGCCGAATCGGTGCGCACGCTCAAGGGTGGTGCGTGGGTGGACATCGACGAATCTCTCGCCCAGCGTGCCGACGGCAGTTGGACACCGAAGGCGACCACGGCGGACGTCGTCTTCTCCGACGGCGGCGACGGGCCGTTCGCCCGGGTGCGCGTCGCCGGGCGCGAACTCGCTCTGTCCTGGCCGGGCGGCGGGCTCCCGAAGCCGTTGATCGACGGCGACTCAGCGAGATATCGCAACGTGCTGCCCGACGTGGACCTGGTGGTGCAGGCCGAGGCGGATGGCTTCGGCCACCTCATCGTGGTCAACACGCCAGAGGCTGCGAAGAATCCGGACCTCGCCCGCCTCGAACTGGGCGTGGACACCAAGGCCCTCACCTTGCAGGAGACCAGTGCCGGTGCCCTTCGTGCCATCGACAGCGACTCCAAGGGAGTGGTCCTGGAGGCGGCTTCTCCTGTGATGTGGGATGCGGGCGGACGGGGCAGTGGTACCGCCACGACTGCCAGAACCGCGGCTTTCGCAGCCGAGCCGGCGGTCACCGAGAACGGCCTCGAACCACCGCAGGACGCCACCACCGCCCCGGTCGACCTGGAGGTGAGCCAGGACAAGCTGACGCTCATCCCCTCACAGGCACTGTTGACCGATCCCGGAACTTCCTTCCCCGTGGTCATCGACCCGATCGAGAGGACGACCAGCCGTACCGCGTGGACGTCGGTAATGAAGGGCATGCCGAACGAGCAGGACTGGAAGTTCAGCGGCTCGGCCGGCATGGGCAAGTGCCCGATCGACTACAACCCTGTCGCCTGCAACGGCGTCGACGTCCGCCGGCTCATGTACACGATGCCGACGTCCTTCTACAAGGGGAAGGACATCCTGGAGGCTACGTTCGCCGTACGCGTCGCGCACATTTACAGCGCGACCCCTGAGGACGAGCCGGTGCGGCTGTACCGAGTGGGTGGCAAGAACTACGGCATCAACTCGTCCACGGACTGGGGAAACACGGACACCCTCTGGGACAGCCACATCATGACCGTGGACAAGGCCATCTCGCCCGTGTCCTGCTCCAGCGCACCCAACCTGCGCTTCGAGTCCGGCAAGGGCGGCGCGCTCACCCAGGAGGTGCAGGCTGCGGCCACCGGCGGTTGGACCCAGATGACGTTCGGGCTGCGGGCCGCGGACGAAGGTGACCTGCACGAGTGGAAGCGGATGTGCGGTAACGCCGTTCTGGAGGTCACCTACAACCGACCGCCCGCGCAGGTCTCCATGAAGGAGATGTGGAGCAGTCCCGGCGGTGCTTGTGCGACGTCGACCGGTGTTCTGCGCACCCCGCATGTCGACGAGATGCCCAAGCTGCTGGTCATCCCGCGCGACCCCGATCACTCCACGCAGGAGGCGGAGCCGGTCAAGGTGCGCTTCCGGATCGAGTGGACCGACGCCAACGGCAACGCCCAAAGGCATGAGCAGGACACCGGCTACTCGTCGCCGACCGGCGCCAAGTTCGAATACAAGATCAAGTTGCCGAAGGGCAAGCCGGCGATCCCCGAGAACGCCAAGGTCTACTGGTCGGCCGCGGTTCACGACAAGGCCACCTGGGGACCGTGGAGCTGGGAAGGCGACTCCGCCGTACGCTGCGAGTTCGTCCTGGACCGCAACGTACCGGGCAAGCCTGACGTCGCCTCGAAAGAGTTTCCTGAGGACAAGTCCGGCGAACTCGGCGTCGGTGAGACGGGCACGTTCACTTTCTCACCGAACCTCGGCGACAAGTTCGACGACGACGTGACCCGATACTCGTACGACTTCACCACCGACGCGGTCGGCCCGAAGAACATCACGCCATCGTCCCCAACGGCCCCTGTCTCCGTTCAGTTCACACCAGGGCAGCTCGGCACAGTGGTACTGGAGGTCACGTCGTACGACGCTGCCAACAACCCGAGCACCCCGGCCGTGTACTCGTTCGTGGTCAAGGAGGGCAAGAGCGTTGCGGGTCAATGGAACCTTGGCGACGACCCGTTGGCATCGAGTGAGGGTCGGCACGTCAAGGACGAGAGCGACAACGGTCGCGTCGCGAGCGTGGGCGCCGCCGTCACCTTCACCACGAAGGACGGCCCGGGCGGTACGGCGGACCGGGCGGCCCACCTCGACGGCAGTACCAACGCGTATCTGACCACAGACGGGCCCGTGGTGGACACCGCCAAGGGATTCTCGGTCAGCGCCTGGGTGCGGCCCACCGCATTGGACAAGGACGGCGTGGTGGTCAGCCAGGACGGGGCCGGCGAGCCCGGCTTCACGCTCGGCTACGACGCAGTGGCGAAGAACTGGACATTCACCGTTCCGGTCAACGACGTCGAGTCCCTGGGCGCCTGGCGGGCCACCGCCACCACCAACGCCACCTGCAAGGACAGCACCACCAAGCCGGTGTGCCCGAACGAGTGGGTCCACCTGACGGGCACCTACGACCCGGCGGGCGGGCAGCTCCAGCTCTACGTCAACGGCGAGTTGAAGAAGACCGCCGCCCGACAGTCCAACTGGTCGGGGCGCGGCGGCCTGCAGATCGGCCGTGCGGTGACTAAGACCGGCTACGCCCGCAACTTCACCGGAGACATCGCCGAGGTCCGTGCCTACGACCGGCTCACCCCGGCGGCGGAGATCAAGTCGATGCTGACGGTCAAGCCGTCTCGCAAGGGCTACTGGCCGCTCGACACCGTCAGCTCCGGTGCGACTCCAGACGCGGTGGGCGGACGTGCTCTGACGCTTGGTGGCGGCGCCACTCTCTTCCAGCAGACCCCGGAGCAGGTGGTCGAGGGACCCTGGCCGCTCGTCACGTCCGTGGGCACACAGGGCGCGGTACCCGGAGGCCACTTGGTGCTGGCCGGCGGCGGATACGCTGCCACCTCTTCCGCCCCGGTCAGTGCGGACGGCAGCTTTACCATCGCCGCGCGGGTCCGGGTGGCCGCAGAGTCGGACACCACCGACCAGGCTCTGTTCTCGCTCCCGGGCGCCAAGACCAACCGCTTCCTGGTCCGCTACACGAAGTTCACTGCGGACAACCCGTACGGGCACTGGGAGTTGGCGGTCCCCGGCAGTGACGATACGGCGGCTGCAGCCTTGACCATCCCCGACGACCAGGCCGGTGACCCGACGCTGGACGGCGGACAGCACATCGCCGTCGTCTACGACGGCCTCACCAAGCGGCTACGCCTCTACGTCGACGGCCAACTCGCCGACGCGGAGAACGCCTCCAAGCACAAGATCGGTTACTGGGCCGCGAGCGGTGGGCTGCAGATCGGCCGCGCCAAGTCTGGCACTGGCTGGGCCGATTACCTCGGCGGCGAGGTCGACGACGTACGCATCTACACCGGGGCCGCCGATGCGGTCGCGGTCGGCTGGATGGCCGATCGGCTGGCACAGCCGGACCTGTGACGAACGGTCCCCGCCGGGCACGCCCGGCCGGGATCCCGGACCGCCTCTCAGAACAGCTCCAGCCCCCCCGCCTTCGCTCCTCACCCCGCGGAGTTCCTGCATGCCTGCTGCCAGATCCCTTCTCACCGGCCGCCGCCTGCGCGGCCGGGCCGCGGCCGTGGCCGTCATGACATCCCTTGCTCTGACGGCCGGCACGATCCAGGCCGTGGCCTTCCCCGACCGGGAAGGAACGCCCGGTCCTGCCGTCCAGGCGCTCGTCGACCCGGTAGAACCCGGGAAGGCGAAGGCACCCCGCAAGATCCCCGCGGATCCGACGCGCAAGGCCGCCATCCGCAGCCTGCACGAACCGACATGGCCAGACGCGGCCCAGCGCCGGGTACCCGTCGCAGCATCGGGGTCCCGGACCACGCCGGAGCAGGTCGGCGGGCTGCCCATCGGGCTGTCTGCGGTGAAACAGAAGGCATCGAAGAGGACTGCAGTCGCCACGCCTGATGACCTCGCTGTCGAGGTACTCCCGCACAGCCGCGCTGCGGCCACCGGCGCAGGCGTACTGCTGCGGGTGAAGAACCCCGTCACTGACGAACGGGCGCATGTCCGACTCACCGTGGACTACGGCACCTTCGCCGAGGCCTACGGCGGCAGTTACGCTCCCGACTCGCCCTGTACGAGGTGCCTGCCTGTGCCCTGGACAAGCAGCTCGGCGGCAAGCAGTGCCAAGGCCGACCGAAACCCCTGGCCTCGGTCAACGACACGAAGAACCAGACCGTTTCCGCACCCCTCGCCGCAACCTCCGCGGGCACCGTGGTCGCTCTCGCCGCGGCCGACGCCTCCGCACAGGGCGACTACAAGGCGACGCCGCTGTCCCCGTCCGCCGAGTGGAACGTCTCACCGTCCTCGGGCGGCTTCTCCTGGTCGTATCCGATCCAGGTCGTCCCGACCCCGGGTGGACTCACCCCGTCCGTGGGACTGTCTTACTCCTCCCAGTCGGCCGACGGCCGCACCGCGACCACCAACAACCAGGGCTCCTGGGTAGGTGAGGGCTTTTCGTTCGAGCCCGGCTACGTCGAGCGCTCCTACAAGCCGTGCGCGGATGACGGGCACTCCTCCTCCGGCGAGCAGTGCTGGGCGTACGACAATGCGACCCTCATGCTCAACGGTTCGGCCGCGCAGCTGGTCAAGGACGACGACAGCGGCGAATGGCATGTGGCCGGCGAGGACGGCTCGAAGGTCGAGAAGCTGTCCGATGCCACCAACGGGGACGACGACGGCGAGCATTGGAAGGTCACCACGACCGACGGCACGGAGTACTGGTTCGGTCTCAACCGCCTCCCGGGCTGGAGCAGCGGCAAGGCCGAGACGGGCTCCGCCTGGACCGCCCCCGTCTTCGGCGACGACGACAAGGAGCCCTGCTACAACGCCACGTTCACGAACGCGTGGTGCAAGCAGGCCTGGCGCTGGAACCTTGACTACGTCAAGGACACCCAGGGCAACGTCATGTCTTACTACTACGGGCAAGAAGTCAACCACTACGCCCTGAACGGCAAGACGGATGTCAACGGAACGCCGTACGTCCGCGGTGGTTACCTCAAGCGCATCGAGTACGGCCAGCGTCAGTCCACGATCTACACGCAGCCCGCTCCGGCCCGTGTGGTGTTCGACACCGACGAACGCTGTGTGCGCACAACTGAGTTCAACTGCGCAGAGGACAAGTGGACCTCGGCCAATGCCGTCAAGTGGCCGGACACCCCATGGGACCGCTACTGCAAGGCCGACACCAAGTGCACGGCCACCCAGGCCTCCCCCTCGTTCTGGACCCGCAAGCGGCTGGCGGCGGTCACCACCCAGGCCTACACCGGCGACAGCGCGGCCCCGTACACCGACGTCGACAGCTGGTCCCTCACCCACCGTTTCACCGACAACGGCGACGACTCCAACACCCTGTGGCTGTCGGAGATCGTGCACACCGGCAAGGCCGGCGACGGCGCGGACATCAAGCTGCCGCCAGTGACCCTGATCGGCACCAAGCTGGCCAACCGGGTCGACGCGATCGGCGACAACATCGCGCCCCTGAACCGCTTCCGCCTCGCCACCGTGATCAGCGAGAGCGGCTCACAGCTCGACATCTCCTACAAGTCCCCTGACTGCTCGGCGGATGCACTGCCCAAACCGGGGGAGTCGGTCAAGCGCTGCTACCCGGTGGTGTGGGCGCCGTCGGGCTGGCTGGAACCGACCACCGACTGGTTCCACAAGTACGTCGTCGACACCGTCACCCAGCGCGACCGCACCGGCGGCGACATCAACGACGTGATGGTCACCAGCTACGACTACAAGGGTGACGCGGCCTGGCGGCACGCCGAACCCGACGGCATCACCGACGAGAAGTTCCTCACCTGGAGCCAGTGGCAGGGCTACGGCAAGGTCACCGTCACCAGCGGCGACAGCGAGCACAGCACCCGCGTCGACCACACCTACCTGCAGGGCGTGAACGGCGACAAGCTGCCCGGCGGCGGCACCCGCACGGAGAAGATCACCGCCTCCAACGGCACCGAGTACACCGGCCACAAGGAATTCACCGGCTTCGAGGTGGAGAAGGCCGCCTACGACAAGGGCAAGGTCGTCTCCAAGGTGGTCAGCACGCCGTGGAAGCACGACACGGCCACCCAGACCAAGAGCTGGGGCACCACCAAGGCGACCATCGTCGAGACCACCGAGGTACGCGGCTACACCGCCCAGTCCTCCGGTGGCTGGCGCGAGACGATGTCGACGACGGAGTTCGACCCCGAGTACGGCCGAGTGCGGCAGATCGACAACCGCGGTGACACGACCACCGCCGCGGACAACACCTGCACGCGCACCTCATACGCCGACAGCGCCACCCAGCACATCTACTCGCTGCCCAAGCAGATCGAGACCGTCTCCGTCGCCTGCGACGTCACCCCGAACCGCAAGACCGACGGCAAGACCCCGGGCGACGTCGTCACCGACGAACGCACCCTCTACGACAAGGGCGCCTACGGCGACGCACCCACCAAGGGCCTGGCCACCGCCACCCAGCGCCTCGTCACTCACGACGGCACCAAGGGCACGTACCAGACCACCGGCACCACCGACTACGACGACTTCGGCCGCCCCACGCACCAGACGGACAGAGCCGAAGCGGATACGAGCACCGAGTACACGGACGTCAATGGCCTGATCTCCGCCACCAAGGTCACCAACGACCTAGGGCACATCACCACCACGTCGTACGACCGTCTGCGCGGCCAGTCCACCGGCCAAACCGACCCCAACACCAAACGCACCGACCTGGCCTTCGATACCCTCGGCCGGCTCACCTCGGTGTGGCTGCCCGATCGACGCAGCACCCAGACGCCGAGCATCAAGTACTCCTACCTTGTCCGCCAGGACAAACCGGTCGCGGTCAAGACCGAGAAGATCGAACAGGACGGCACCTACGGCACCGAGTGGCAGCTCTACGACGGCCTGCTGCGCCCGCGCCAGAAACAGACCGAGGGGCCCAACGACGGCCGCATGGTCGCCGACACCTTCTACGACGCCACGGGCGCGGTGAAGCGGGCCAACGAGACGTACTACGCGGCCGGCGCGCCCTCCGACGAACTGTTCCCCGTCACCAACGGCGATGTCGCCAACCAGACGCGATTCGAGTACGACGGCTTGGGCCGCACCACCGCCGAGATCTTCACCATCGCCGGTTACGAGCAGTGGCGCACCACCACCACGTACGACGGCAACATGACGCACGTGGACCCGCCACCCGGCGGCGTGGCCACGACGACGATCACCGACGCCGAAGGCAAGGTCAAGGAGCTCTGGCACTACAAAGGTCACACACCGGTCCCGACCGGACCGGGCACCGAGCGCACCATCACGAAGTACACGCACACCCCGGCCGGTGAACTCGCGACCGTCACCGACTCCAAGGGCAACGTCTGGCGCCAGGAGTACGACCAGCGCGGACGCCTGGTCCGCAAAGTCGACCCGGACGCGGGCGAGACCAATTTGACGTACGACGAGGCGGACCGCCTCAAGTCGACCGAGGATGCCCGCCACCGCATCGTCTCCACGGAGTACGACAGCCTGGGCCGTCCCAAGTCCACCTGGGAAGGTGCGGTCTCGACGGGCACCAAGCTGACCGAGACGAAGTACGACCGGTCCGGTTCGCTCGGCTATTCCTACGCCACCTACCGTTACCTGCCCAACGGCGAGGCGTACTCCACTGTCGTGGCGTCTTTCGACTCCTTCTACCGGCCGCTGACGACCAACTACACGGTCCCGGCCTTGGAGGGGAAGTTCGCGGGCACCTACCCGTTCACCACCGCCTACAACCGGGACGGCACGGTCGCCTCCAGCGGCGTGCCGGCGGCCGGCGGACTGCCCACGGAGAGCCTGAAGTTCACGTACGACGACCTCCAGCGCCCGCTCACCATGAGCAGCGCAACGTCGACGTACGTCACCAACACGGTCTGGTCCAACACCAGCCAGTTGCTCCAGCTCTCGCTGAGCACCGGTGGTGCCCGCACCGAGGAGAACTTCTACTACGAGAAGGGGACCGACCGGCTCACCCGCGCCACGGTGAAGGTCGGCTCCGCCGCCACCGTCGCCAAGGACCAGCACTACGCCTATGACCAGGCCGGTAACGTCCTCGCTACCACCGACGTCGCCAACGCCGCGAGCAGCGCCACCCTCGACGTGCAGTGCTTCGCCTACGACGGCCAGGCCCGCCTCGTCGATGCCTGGACCCCGGCGGCCACCGCCACCACGGCCCAAGGTGAGGGCACGATCGGCGGCACCGCCGACTATGCCGGCAAGAAGCCCACTGCCTGCGACGCGGCACCGGGCGCCAACCCGTTGGGCGGACCGTCGGCGTACTGGTCGAGCTGGACGGTCGACGACATCGGCAACCGGACCCAGGAGATCCGCCACGACCCGTCCCTCGATGCCGCCAAGAACACAACCCGCACCCTCATCTACCAGGACGGCGATCAAGACGGTACCCCGGGCGAGGCGGGCGACGGCGGTCCGCACCAGGTGACCAAGGTCGCTGAGAAGACCCTGACCGGCGACCGGCAGCAGACGTACAGGTACGACGTGTCGGGCAACAACCGGGAGCGCACGATCGGCGGCGACACCCAGACCCTCGACTGGGACGCCACCGGCAAGCTCACCAAGGCCACCGAGGCGGACGGCAGTGAGACGTCGTTCCTGTACGACGCGGGCGGCAACCGCCTCAAGCGCACCACACCCGACTCTGCCACCGTCTACCTGCCCGGCATGGAACTGGAGCTGAAAACGGGCTCCAGCACGGTCACTGCGACGCGCTACTACTCGTACGCCGGTCAGACCGTCGCGATCCGCACCTCCGACAACAAGGTCTCCTTCCTCGCCTCCGACCACCACGCCACGGGCGAACTCGCCGTCGATGCGGTCAGCGGTGCCGTCACTCAGCGGCGCACCGACCCCTACGGCGCCGCTCGCGGCAAGCTGTCACCAGAGAACGGCACTTGGCCCGGGGAGAAGGGCTTCGTGGGCGGCACAATCGACGCCTCCACCGGCTTGGTCCACCTCGGAGCCCGCGAATACGACCCAGACTTGGGCAAGTTCATCTCCGCAGACCCGATCATCGATTTCACGCGGCCCCAGCAGATGAACGGGTACGCGTACGCGAGCAACACGCCCGTCACCCTTTCCGACCCCACGGGACTCTTCGAGTGCCGAAACGGCAAGTCCCTCAACTGTGACCGGAACGGCAAAGAGCGTGGCGATGGCGCCTGGTGCCCCAGCGCCATCGACCCCTACTGCCCTGGAGTCAGCGCCGAGGTCGGCCAGGCAGCGCAGGAGGTCGCCGACGCCGAGGCGCAACAGTCTCGGGCCCAACAGCGAGTCAGGTCGGCAGGCCGGGAACTCGTCCACATCGTCAAGGACATCCTCGGCATCAACGCCGCGATGGACTGCATATCCAGCGGTGATCTGGGTGCCTGCGGCGAAACAATGCTTAACATCGCGGGCAGTTTCGCCGGAGGCATCGCCGGCAAGCTCCTGGCGAAATACGGCATGCCCTGGAACATCGGCAAGGGCATCAAGCTCGCCAAACGCGTCACCGGTCTGCTGAAGGACCTCTTCGGCGGCCTGAAGGCCATGTCGAAGGCATCCGAGCGCCTCAACAGCGCGCGGGCCGCACTGACCAAGGCTCGCGAGAAGGCCCTGGCCGCCGTCGACAAGATCAAGAGTGCGGTCGGCGGCAGGGACGCTGGCGGCCCTCCCTCCGGCTACAAACCACAGGATCATAATCCAGTGGCGTCGTGGCAAGAGGGCAGCAATGCGGCTGGTGGGAGAGTTTTTACCTCAAACAAAGTCATCACGCAGAATGACTTCGTCAGCATCGTGAACGACGCCCGTAAGCGTGGGGATGACATCCATATCCTCACTGGGACGCATGGTAGTTCGGATGGTATCATGACCGCGGAACGCCGCTTTCACGCTGAAGACATTAGCCGATTTGGGGACTTTCCTGGTGTTACGGTTCACGATGTCCCGTCCATGTCGCCGGAGGAGATTAGTGGCGTTCTGCAAAGCCCCGGGACTATTATCGGAGCTTTCTGTCATAGCGCAACTTGCCTCAATCCCTATAGGTAATCCACGGGAGACATGATGAACGCCGAGCTGGGCGAGCCGAAGCGCGAGTACGTCGGCCTTATTGAGATCGCTGGCCAGCCGGAAATTCAATTGCGGCTGATGGCTTCGTCGTTGAGTGAAGCCCGAGCAATCGTCATCGAGCAGTATGGTGAGGGGCACGTGATCTCGATATGGAACGAAGAAGACGCCAGTCGTCCCAGGTAGAGCCACATCGACTTATCTGAGGTTCTCTCGATGGCACGACTGAACGGCTCCGGCAGAGAAGCTGAACGAAATGCTAAGCGCCGCTTGATGCTCTCACCGCTTGAATTCGCCGCCATGGACGGTCGGGTCCATGGCGTTGAGGCGGTCGGTGAGGACGCATTTATCGAGGCGGTTCTTCGGCGCGCGTCGGAGCGTGGCTGAATGGCTCGTGACATCTCGGGGTGGAACGAGCTGCTGATCAAGGAAGCCGAAGACACCGGGCTGAAGCCGCAGATGGAGCCGCTCATTCCGCTTGAGTTCTTCCGTGTGAAGTTGGGCTTGTACTTCCTGACCGAGTTCATGCCTAGCCAGTTGGTCACGGTACTGCGCAAGGTGCTGGACGGCTATCTGAGCGCGGCGGGGCCGGAGAGCGCACCGCTCGTACGCAATCTCCGCCGCCGCATGGGGCCCACGGCCCGAGGCAGCGAATGGAAGGTGCGGCTGAACGAGTACTGCAAAATCCCCGCCCATCTGCGCATGTTCGAGCTGGAGACCCCGGACTCCCGCCGAGTGGTGCACGGCAGCGTCTTCCGCCCACGCGGCAGTGCCGTGCTTCCCGGCCGGGCCAAGGCGTACTGAGCCGCACTGCACGACCCCGTGCCGTACGAGATGCGCCCTGTACGTGATCCGGCTCCGGTCGGCGCGCTCCTCTGGTTCAAACGTCATGACCGGAGAAAGGAACGCCTGCGCGTGCCCGACTGGGTCGCCGTGGCGGCGAAGGCATCTCTGCTACAGCCGAAGGAACAGCGCACCCGCGCCCCGTTCCCGCCCGTGACCGACGACGACATGAAGCAGGCGGCCAAGGAGATGGACCGCCTGCTCCAAGATGATCCGCGCTACTGCAGCGAGAACTTCTCCGGCCGACTGGAGAACATGGTTTTCGCCAGTGTGGATTCCTCGGCCGTGAACTCCGTGACGGACTTTAGAGCGCCCGAGGGACCTCTCAGCGTTTGACGCGGTTGCGGATGGCGAGGACGGCCAGGCCGAGGAGGACGGGTTCGGTCAGGCGGGAGGTCATCTCGATGTAGGTGCCGGCGGTGGTCAGGTCCTGTCCGGAGGCGCGGAACACCACCGAGTTCAGGGTGACGTTCAGGGCTTTCTCGAAGCGCTCGCCGGTGAACCGGTTGCCGGTGGGGTTCTGCGGATCGTCCTGGTCGATCTCAAAGGTGACCTTGCCACCGCCGGCCGGGACGGTGCCGGTCGCGGTCTGCTTCGGGGTGTCCTGGGCGAGACCGAAGGCCACGAGCAGCAAGATGGTGACAAGCATGGCCACACCGAGCCACGCCAACGCACGGGAGGCGCGCAGGCCGTAACCGGACAGCGCCCAATAGGCGGTCAGCAGGCCTCGTTCACTGCGGGGGATGTCGTCGGCGTGGCGGCGCATCTCCATCTCCCCGTAGTAGAAGTCCGCCGCCCCCGGCTCGTGCTTGCCGTCCTCGAATCCCTTGCGCAGCGCCCGGTACACCGGCGCCAGCTGCAGCGGCCCGGCGGCCCGCCCGGTACCGGGGACCCAGCCCGGCACGGCCCCCGGCTGGCTGGCGCGCCAGTGGTGTTCCTCGGCCAGGACGCGGCGCTCGGTGAACCGCACGGGCGGCCAGCGCCGCCAGTGCATGGCGGGCGGTGCGGTGCTGAACGTGCAGGCCCCTTCCAGGCGGAGCTGGTCCAGGTGGACCGTGCCGGTGAACAGGCAGTCCCACAGGTCGAGGTCAGCCAGGACCAGATGGGCCGCGTCCACCCCGCGCAACGACGCCACCCGCACCCCGGGGTCGTACGCGCTCGGAAAGAGATCCTCGGCCAGTGGCCAGCCGCCGTTGAGCATGAACGGGTCCGGCTCGGCGGCGATCGTGAGGGGGTACTCGAACACGGCATGCGCGAAGTCCACCCTGGCATAGCGCAGGCGTGTCTCCGCTGTCGATGACCAGCGGGTGCGACGGCACTCCACACGGCGCGCAGCGATCGAGAGGGTCACCGGGCCGCCGAATATCGCACCGGACAGCACAAGCTGCCCAGCACACAGCAAAGGCCCGAACTGGTCGGCCGTCACGAAGGTCGCCGACCCGAACTCGGCGTCGCGCTCGAAGGTCGCCGACCCGAACCCGGCGTCGCCCTTGAAGGTCGCCGACCTGAACCCGGCGGTGCCTTCGAAGGTCGCCGACCCGAACCCGGCGTTGTCCTCGAAAGTCGCCGACCCGAAGTCGGCGGTGCCTAAACGGGCGTTACCGGTTGAGGGGTCACGAAGGGCGTTGAGTAATGCGGTGAGAAGGGGTTCGGTGAAGGTGGTTCCTCGGTGGTCGATGCTGGCACCGGGAGTCAGGCTGGCTAGGTAGGCATCGCGGTCGGTGTCAGCCAGGTGGGCGAGGCATGCGGTGTGGCCGGGGACGTGGATGCCGCGGCAGCCGACGGGATACGTGGCCGCGTCTGCACCGTGTGCGCAATGCGGCCAGGAAGGCGCTGCCGGGTGGGGTGTACTCATGGTGGGGCGGCTCCACGCTCGGTGTCACGATGCCCGTAGGGACGCCCGGGAGATGGGCAACGGTTCAGGATCGACAATGACGGCAGCGCCGGGGACCTGCTCCCACGCTGCCAATAACCCGCAGACATCCGGATGCGGAGCGTCGATGTTCGTGCGCTGAGCTTTTGGTCTTGCTTACGCGGCGGCGAGTCGCAGCAGCTCGGTTACGCCCTGGGCCTGCTGAAAGCGCTGGAAGCGGGGGAGGAGGTCGTTGACGAGCTTGATGCAGCGGGGTGCTCCCAGGCGGCGGGCGAGGAGCAGGCTTTCCGTGGCGGCGGCGCGGCGGGCTCAGGCTCGGCCTGGTCGAGGTGGCTGGACGCCCGGTAAGCAAGGAACACGCCGCGGGTCTTGTCCCTGGACGCGGGCAGGAGCTGTTCGCCTTCGGTGATGAGCTGGTGGGCGCGGGCGGTGTCGCCGAGGTCTAGGAGAGTCTGGCCGGAGTCAACAGCGAGATCAGCCTCGGAGACCCAGGCGCACCAGGCGGGCCGGTCGCCGCCAGCGGCGCCGAGGTGCTGTTCGGCTGCGGCCAGGGCCCGCGGGGGAAGCCGGCCGCCCGGATCCGTCGCTCCGAACGTCGCCGGTCGCGGTCCTCACACTCGGACATCAGCAGCTCGGCCAGGAACCCGCTCTCCGACTTCGACTACAACGCCAACCCCAATGTCGTCCCGGCTGTGGTCAACAACCTCGCCACCTGCGAATGGGTCAAGAAGGGCGAGCCGCTCTGCCTGATCGGGGACTCCGGCACCGGCAAGTCTCACCTGCTGATCGGCCTCGGGACGGCCGCGGCCATGGCCGGGTGCCGCGTCCGCTATGCCCGGGCCGCCAAGCTCGTCAACGAGCTCGTGGAGGCCGCGGACGAGAAACAGCTGTCCAAGACGATCGCCCGCTACGGACGCGTCGATCTTCTCTGCATTGATGAGCTGGGCTATCTCGAACTCGACCGGCGGGGCGCCGAGATGCTGTTCCAGGTTCTGACCGAGAGGGAGGAGAAGAACAGCGTGGCGATCGCTTCGAACGAGTCGTTCGGAGGCTGGACCAGGACTTTCACCGACCCGCGGCTCTGCGCTGCCATCGTCGACCGGCTCACCTTCAACGGCACCATCATCGAGACCGGCACCGAGTCCTACCGACTCGCCCAGACCAAAGCCAGGACAGCGAAGACGAACGCCCGCTCCGCCTGACGAACCGCCCGGTCCGGATCAAGTCGCGTGCACCTACCATCACCCCCATGATCGATCCATCAGCCCTGGCCCCGTTGCACCTGGACGAAACAGGCGAGCCAGACCCCTCCCACTGTCTCTATCTCTTCGACGGCGACATGGAACAGGTCGCGACGTCTTCGAGGAACACAACGCCGAGAGCCATGGTCACGGCTGGGAGGGACTGGCCGAGTCACTGGTCATTTCCCGCATGCCTGACAGTGCGGACAACCTCCACTTCGGATCAGAAGCCGGCACGTTCGTTGTCTCAAGCACCGACCTCAAAGCCCTCACGGACCTGGCCGTCCTCTTGCACACCGCCTTCCACAACCGCGAACTCCTCAGCCAGTACATCCTGACGGCCGACCCCCGCTTTCTGGACCGATAGCGCCCGTGGGTGGGGCCAGGACTGACCGGAACCAGGGGCCACCTCAAGCCGTTCCGACAGCGCCAGACTCCGCTGAATGGGGCCATCCCAGACCGGAAAGGTGGGGCCGAAGCAAGGCAGTAATGCCAGTAATTCTATTAATTGTATCTCTATGGATGGAGTGTCGTGATATCGACGTTGTCAGGCAAGGTAATTGGGCGGGCGCAGAGATTTCTGGAGCCTGGTGAGCGGGTCCGGCGGGTGGTGTTGGCTCAGGGCGGGATCGATCCTCGACTTCGGATCGTGTTCTTCATGGTCGCGGCGGTCGGGGTGCGGGTTCTTCTTACTGCGATGGGAGGGGCTGAAGGTGCTGCCGGTCTTCTCGGCGGTTTCCTCGGCGGGCTTGCCGGGGCGTTTCTTGCCAACGCCTTCACCACTCGGCGCGGGGTGCTTGTGACGGACCGGAACGTCGTCGTGCTGGAGTACGGGCGGTTCGCCGGGGTGAGGCCGATCCGGGTGATTGCCCGGCTGCCTCAAGGGACGCGGATCGGTCCGATGTCCGGGACTTGGGCACCCATCGAGCTGGCCGGTGAGCGGCTCTGGGTGCACAAGAAGTGGCAGGGAGACGCGGCCGCGTTCACGCCCGCGCAGCTGGGGTAGCGCCGGGCTGGGGACAACAAGACTTCCCACCACGCAGATGTGGAACTGCTACGAGCTGCGGCATGTTCCGCTCCTGCAGTTCGTCCTGGGACCGCCGCGCTTGCCGCACCTGTCGTGTGGTGTAGGGGGCCGAGGCCGAGGCTTTCTGGGAGGTCAGCTTGTCCCACCCAGCTTCCTGTCCGTCGATCCACACCAGGCCGGTGTTAGGGCGCTTCTTTCCGATCATCGGATCGTTGGTCTGGCCGTGCCGTTGACTGACGCGCAGTGGGCGCGGATAGAGCCGTTGTTGCCTGATCGGACGCCGAGGCGGGGCGGGCGGTGGCGTGATCATCGACAGGTGATCGATGCGATCGCCTGGAAGTTCCGGACCGGGGCTCAGTGGGTGCACCTGCCCGCCGAGTACGGCTCGTGGAAGGGCGTCTATACGCGGCTGAGGAACTGGGCCATCGATGGCACTTGGGAGCGTGTGTTCACCGTGCTGCTCGCCCAGGCCGATGCCGACGGCGACCTGGAGGGGGTCGTCGCGGTTGACTCCACGATCGTGCGCGTTCATCAGCACGCGGCCGGGGCCCGCAAAAGGGGGCCCGCTAGGGAGCCTGGTGACCATGCCATCGGTCGCTCCCGTGGCGGGCTGACCACGAAGATTCACCTCGCCGCCGACGGCAACTGTCGGCCGCTGGCCTTCGTGCTCACAGCCGGACAGGCCGGTGACGCACCCGCTTTCGCGGAGGTGATGGACCGCCTGCGTGTCCCGCGCCGGCGCGGACGACCTAGCACCAGGCCGGAAGTGGTCCTGGCTGATAAAGCGTATTCCGCACGCGCCATTCGTGACCACTTGAGCAAGCGCGGCATCCGGGCGGTGATTCCGGTTCCGGCAGACCAGCAGGGCCATCGTCTGCGTCGAGGCAGCGTCGGTGGCCGGCTGCGTGAGGCATACAAGCAACGCAATACGGTCGAGCGGTGCATCAACCGACTGAAGCAGTGGCGCGGCATTGCCACCCGTTATGAGAAGACCGCCACGGTCTACCGCGCCGGCCTTCTTATCGCGGGCATCTTCCTCTGGTCTGCCCGCTGAACCAACAAGCAGATCAGGGCCTGAGGCATTCTCCCTGCGGATCGAAGCAGACGAGTCCGTGCTCGCGAGCCAGCGTAGCGGCGTACTCGGACACTTCCTCTGCCTTGCCATAGGACATGAGCAGGTACACGATCGGACCCGATGCCTCCTCGATGACCGGTGGGGACGCCCATACGACACTGCGATCGACGTCGTCCGGATATCGCGCGACGAGCGCTCCCACATACGCCACGATGCGCGGCGTCGGAGGCACGACGACATCGTCCGACTCCAGGTAGCGCTCGTAGAGCTCGTCGTAGGTCAAGCCCGCTTGGCGGTCGTCTAGAGTCCGTCTTCAAAGATCATCGGGTGGTAGATCATGGTGGGGTGATACGTCGTCATGAACTCACCGATCAGGAGTGGGAGTTACTCGCTCCGCTGATACCGCGGGCTGTAACGGGCCGACCGAGGGCGTCGGACCGGCAGGTCATCAACGGGATGGTCTACAAGATCCGGACCGGGATCTCCTGGCGTGACCTGCCGGAACGCTATGGCCCGTGGCAGACCGTCTACACCCGCTTCCGTCGCTACGCCCTGGACGGCGTGTTCACGCGGGCTCTTCAGCAGATGCAAGCCGGTGCGGACGCGGTCGGCGACATCGACTGGCTCGTCCAGATCGACTCCACCATCGTCCGCGCCCACCAGCACGCCGCCGCCACCGGCCGAAAAGGGGGCACCATCGGCCGGACGAACCGGACGATCACGCCCTCGGCCGGTCCCGAGGTGGACTGACCACCAAAATCCATCTCGCCTGCGACGGCAAGGGGCGCCCGCTCGCCGTCCTGGTGACTCCGGGGCAACGTCACGACAGCATCTGCGCACGCCCTCTTCTGGAGCTCATCCGCGTCCCTCGCACCGGCCCAGGCCGACCTCGCTGCAGGCCTGACCGAGTCATCGCCGACAAGGCCTACAGCTCCCGCGGCTTCCGCGCCTACCTGCGCAGACGCGGCATCGGGCACACCATCCCGGAGAAGACCGACCAGCAGCGACACCGCCACAACCGCGGACGTCGCGGCGGGCGGCCACCGGCGTTCGACCGGCAGGTCTACCGCCAGCGCAACGTCGTCGAACGCTGCTTCAATCGGCTCAAAGGCTTCCGTGGAATCGCCACCCGATACGAGAAGACCGCCGCCTCCTATGAAGCAGCGGTCACACTCGCATCATTCCTACTCTGGGCAAGATCCGTTTGAAGACGGACCCTAGTGGACGCTCGCCGGCCCACACCGCAAGGTCATAACTCACAAGCGCATCGTCGCAGGCAGCGGTCCCGCCAACGCCGACGGGTCCGGAGATCGAACCCCTGCTCATTGATCCGTAAGAGAGCTCCTAGCTCACCGGCCTTGGCGGGTGGCGCGCCTCCGGCCTGGACGTGCCGGAGCAGCAGTCGTTCAGGGGCTCGATGGACTCCCGGTACGGCCGTCTGCCGGTGTGGCGGGCACGCGGGTGATGTTCTACTGAGCGTCCTGTTGGTTGCGGTGTGGCCGCTTGAGTGGGAGATCGTGTTCGGTGTCTGACCTGCCTGCCCCGAGTTCGACGGGGGTTCGTATCGCTGGTGATCGGTATCAGTGGCTGGTGGCGTGGCAGGGGTGTGTCACTGCGGTGCGGGATGCGGAGCTGCGCGCACCGAACCCGGTGGTGGCGGTCGGGGTCGAGGTCGACGGGGTGGGAAACGTGGATGACGTCGTCCTGTACCGAAGGACGCCGCCGCACACCTACACGCAGGTCAAGTACGCCGCGGACAGTTCCACCCCGGTCAACGAGGACTATCTGCTCAAGCTGAGCGACCAGGGTGGCCCGTCGATCCTGCGGAAGCTGGCGCGGGCCTGGCAGCAGCTCACTGAGGACGGTACGCCGGTCGATCTCCTCACGCCCAGGCCGCGCAGTTCCTCCTGGACCTTCTCGACGCGCTGCCCTTGCAGGACCTCGACGATGCCGACGCGCAGCGGGATACCGCGGCGTATGGCTTCGGCGATGTTGGCGCGGGTGCGCTGGTAGCTGCCTGGGCCGTGGGTGATCTGCTCGTGCTGTGCGGCCTGGTCGCTGTAGTAGCTGGTGGCCAGGCGCACGCCGGACCTTTGGAAGGCGGACCACAAGGCGGGCCGGATGTGGGTCAGGTGGGAGTACACCTCCATCCTCAGGGCACAGACCGTGCTTACCATGCTGCAGCGCCTGCACACCGGACTGCAGGCGCGCACCCTCGCGCACCAGCAAGTCCGCGCGCTGCTCAGGGAACTTCGGGAGCACTCCGCGCACATTGGTACGTCGATGCTGGCGCTGCGCACCCAGGTGCCGCAGCACGCCGTCGAGGAATGGCTCCGAGCAGCCATGGCTCTCCAACGCATCGAGGCGACGGTTTTGCGCCTGTTCAAAAACACCGATGACAGCGTGCCCACCCAGGGCTGAGCGCAGTCTTCGCCATTGTCCACGGGGGGATTCCTTCTGTGTGTGGCTCGCGAGAGTCCGAACGGGACGGTGTCCTCTGTGCCGTCCCATGTGGGCGACGTAAGGGGGACCTTGTGGTGCCCGGTTAGGCTGCGATTCATGATTCGTGCGGTGGTGTTTGATGTCGGCGAGTGCCTGGTCGATGAGACCCGTGAGTACGGCACCTGGGCTGACTGGCTGGGGGTGCCGCGTCACACGTTCCATGCGATGTTCGGTGCGGTGATCGCGCAGGGGCGTGACTACCGTGAGGTGTTCCAGGAGTTCCGGCCCGGCTTCGATCTCTACGACGAGCGTGAGAAGCGGGCTGCCGCGGGCCAGCCGGAGTGGTTCGGTGAGGACGACTTGTACGCGGACGTGCGGCCCGCGTTGCGGCGGCTGCGGGCGGACGGCCTGTGGCTGGGCATCGCGGGGAATCAGACGGTCCGAGCGGGGAAGCTCCTGCGGGAACTGTTCACCGACGACGTGGACTTGATCGGGACCTCGGATGACTGGGGGGCGAGCAAGCCGGATCCGGAGTTCTTCCGCCGGGTCGCTGAGGTGGTTCCCTTCGCCGGCGACGAGATCCTCTATGTAGGCGATCGCGTCGACAACGATCTGCGCCCGGCCGTTGCCGCGGGCATGCGTACCGCTTTGGTGCATCGGGGGCCGTGGGCGACGATCCAGTGGCGCACCGAGGAAGCCGAGAAGCTTCCGACGTTTAGGATCGACAGCCTCCTGGAGCTGCCCGGGCTGATCCGCGACTTCAACGGCTGAGCGCGCTGACGGTGGTCGACCACCCGTACAGGCGGTCATCCAGTTCCCGCACACACGCTTCGTGCTGGTGCGGAGCCAGGGCGCGCCGCACCTCGCGTACCCGGTCCATGCCCATCGCGTACCAGGTGCGTTCGAGCTGCTCGAGTGCGCGCAGGGCGTAGCCGCATGACGCTTCGGGATGGCCCGCTGCGGCCTCGACGGCAGCCAGGTCTCCGAGGATGACGGTCGCCTGCTTCTCGTCTGCCGGGCCCAGCGCGTCGAGGACGCTGAGCAGTGTCTCGCGGGCCTGAGGCAGGTGGCCGGCGCGCAGTTGGGTGTTGCCCTTGAACGCGGCGAGCCGGATGGGGGAGAACCAGTCGAACCAGTCCGGGCTGTCGTGGCTGCCGCCGTTGGCGAGGATGTCTTCGCCGTGCCCGATCAGCTGCAGGGCGGTCCTGGTGTGCCCGCAGCGGGTCTGGCACTCCGCTTCCACGGCGTCGAGCCAGGCGAGCAGCTCGGCTGATGCCGGACCGCGGCGTGCGTAGGTCCGCGCTGCTACCAACCGTTCGACCGACGCCTCCCGGTCACCTGCCCAGCCCGGGATGAACGCGGTGTGGGCCAGCACTGCTGCGCCAAGAAGCGGGTCATCGGCTTCACCTGCGGCTTGCAGGGCACGCAGCAGGCTCTGTTGGGCGCGATCGGCGTCGCGGATGTCGAAAAACTCAATCCGTCCGGCAAGCAGCCACGTCTCGGCGAGCGCAGCGGCGATGCGCTGTCGGGTCCGTCCGACGGTCTCGGGCAAAGTTCGCAGCCGAGCGTGGCGTGCGCAAGTGCGGCCGGATGCAGGGTGGCTGGGGCCACAGACCAGTACAGTCGGCGGTGCGCCCGGGTGACGGCCGTGTAGTCGTCCGCAGCAGTCGCGGGCTGCCTGCCTGCGGCCTGCGTCGGAACCGCGGCCAGGCCCGAGATACGGCCTGGGGCGCCGAGCACGGTGCGACGGGTGCGATCGTCCGCCACACCGCTTGGAGGAGTGAATCCGAGGTCCGGCAGGGGCTGTCCGAGCAGTTGCTCGATGCCGCGGCCCACCTCGGGCTGTGGCCACGGGGGAGTGTCCGACTCCCATCGGCGTACCTGGCGCACGCCGACTCCAAGGGCGTCGGCGAAAGCCTGCTGAGAGTGGTAACCGGCCGCCATACGGGCGGACTTGAGACGGATGTTGCCTCCGGGCCGTGCCACTGCATCACCTCCATGTCGAGCCGTGCATGACAGTGTCGCTGTAAGCCCTCAATCTGGCTACACACTAGCCATCAGCGCCCAAGAGAAGTCCTTTTAGCGGCTTCAATAAGACCTCTTGAAGTCCTCGTAAACGGCTCTGCTGGGGACCAGCCTGGATGCCACGCCTGATCCCCAGCGCGACGAGGAGCCTCAATGCCGACCACCGGCTTGTCCACCGCAACAGGATGCAACCTCTCGAAACGAGGCCGGATCGGGGACGCGATCCGAGCAGTCCCCAAGCACGGTCGCGCCGCAATGGCTGGCCTCGGCGCATACTCTGACGCTGCCGTTGGGCAAGCGCACAAGGTTGTCGGCTGCTCCTTAGGTAACTGCGACACGCGAGCACGTTGCAGGTCGTCGGCATCAAGGCATGGGGTACGGAGTCACACCCGGTCCATTCCGCCGCCCGCCCGTCGTGCGGCAGCACCAGGACCGTGCGGGCTTGTCCGTGCGGAAGACGCCGGCTGGGTCACCAACGCGCCCGCCCTCCGATCGGCGATCGGGGACGGCGTGTTGGTGACCAGCAAGTCCTGGAGGCCGGCATGAGGGGTCTTCACCAGCGTGCCCAGCAAGCCGTGGTGACAGAGGCGGACATTTCCATGCCTGGGGCCGACAGACGTTTCGACGCCGAGCGTTGGCTCCTGTCGGCTCTCGTTGGGTGGGGGGCGGGATCGGGCTCGTGTGGAGTGGCAGGAACTCTGTGTGACGCTCCTGCCGCTGGGGGACCACCTCTCGGCCGTCCGCATCCCCGGTGTCCTCGTGCATGCTGCGGTCGGCTCCGACGAGCCGTCTGTCATCGCGGATTGCCTTGCCGAACGCCTGCAGGGGCCGGTGATTCATGATCCGGGCTTTGACCGCTACTACGCCCTTGTACTGAGCAGCACCGGCCCCGTATGTGTGCCGCCGGGGGCGGAGTACCTGGGCAGCGGAACGTTCCTCGGCGTGCCCCGCACGGACTGCACGGAACTGAACAAAGGAACGCTGGCGTCGTACTGGGCGGTGCCGGTGAGCAGACCCGGCGCTCTGTGCGCGCTGGCCGATGTGTGCGAGTTCGCGCTCCTTGGCCGCACCCTCACCAACGGCGAGGCCGAGTCGTGAC
Organism: Streptomyces sp. GKU 895; assembly: GCA_002027195.1. Taxonomy (GTDB): domain Bacteria; phylum Actinomycetota; class Actinomycetes; order Streptomycetales; family Streptomycetaceae; genus Streptomyces. The sequence continues at coordinate 27,728 of MWJO01000058.1, forward strand.
TGCGGCCACCGACACGCTGCCGCTGTCGGCAGAGTGCACGCTCGCGCAACGGCCCGAATACCGACGCCTGCACCAAGACTGCCGCCAGACCACGGACATCCCCCTGGCCGGGTATGCGGGCGTACTGCTCCAGCGCCGTTGCGGGTGCACCTGTCACCGCGAGGCCCGCGGTTCTGGCACCTGAACTCCCGCCCCGGGGTTCCCAGCCCTGGACAGGTCGAGCACCTCGGGGCGGTCCTGCGTTGCTGCTCATTATCAGGAGGCTGCGTTGGCGTCGTCCCTTTTCCGGCGGACCGCCGACTCGCCGCAGCAGGTCATTACCCGACATCGCCGAATTCGGTTTTATGGCCGTGCAGTTGATCGGCGGCGAGCCGACCCGGACGCCGCATCTTCCGCACTACATCGGCCACACGCTCGACCTTCGCCTGGGGGCGGAGGTGTACTCCAACCTCACGCACGTCCGGCCCATCTTTGGAAGGCGTTCGAACGGCCCAGAGTGTGTCTGCGACAGCTACTACAGCGGCCAGGCCAACCGGCACGAGGAGATCACTCACGGGATGGGCAGCCGCCAGCGCGCCCGCGCCGACATCGCCGAGACCGTGCGCCGCAGCATCCCCTGCGCGAGGGCATCGTCGAGGTCCTCGACTGGCAGCGCTTCGTCAAGGCGCAGGAGGAACTGCGCGGCCTGGGCGTGACGGCGATCAAGGTGGACCGGGTCGGCAAGGTGGGCCGCGCCGCCGCCCGCCGCGGGAACGGCGGACGGCACCGTCCCGGCCGGGGACGCCTCGTTGCTCCTCCCACACCGGCGGGGATCCGTCACTGCGACATTGAGGAGAGGTATGTTCGTTCATTCTGACCGTCTGCCGTCGAGTACGGCGGTCCCGCAGGGAATCATCACCCCGTTGCCGTGGGGGGTCGGCCGTATGGAGCCGTACCCCACGATGGCCCCCCAGTACGGCTCTGTTCGGCTGGACCCGGACACCCAGACCGCTGTGTTCTTCGACGCGGGTGGTCGGGTCATGGAGATGCCGGGCCATGGCACCAGTACTGGTACCAGCCCTTCCACGGGCACCAGCCCTGACGGCAACGGCAGTACGCAGGACAGCGACACGGGCAGCGACAGCGACCAGTGACAGACTCGCGTCCGGTGTTGGTCGTCACCAGCTTGCACGACCCCACTGCCGACGTGGTGATTGGCGAATTGCACGACCGGGGTGTCCCGGTCGTGCGGCTCGACTCGGGGGACTTCCCCGCATCGCTGTCGGTGGAGGCAGAGATCACGTCGCGCGGGATCGGGGGCCGCCTCCTGACCCCCTCCCGCACCGCGGACCTGGCCGCGGTCCGAGCCATGTACTACCGCCGGCCGACCGGGTTCGCTTTCCCACACCTTGACGATCAGGATGCGCGGTTCGCTATCACGCAGGCCCGGTACGGGCTCGGCGGGGTGCTGGCCGCCCTGCCGGGCTGCCTGTACGTGAACCATCCGCATCGCATCGGGGATGCGGAGTTCAAACCGTCCGGGCTCGCCGCAGCGGTCCAAGCGGGCTTCCTGGTGCCGCCCACCCTGATCACCTCCAGCCCCGACGCGGCACGGGCCTTCGTCAAGCGGCAGGGCTCGGTCATCTACAAGCCGTTGCACAACCCGGTGTACCGGGTGGGCGGGGTGTCGAACGTCGTCAAGATCGCCGAGGTGTCCGCCGCGGACATCGATGACGGCGTGGCAGGTACCGCCCACCTGTTCCAAAAGCACATCCCCAAGACCGCGGACGTGCGGGTGACCGTCATCGGTACCCGGGTGTTCTGCGTCCGCATCGACTCCGGCCTGTTGGACTGGCGCACCGACTACGACCGGCTCACCTACACGCCCGTGGAGCCGCCACCGGGCATCGTGCCGGCGCTGCGCCACTACCTGGACCACTTCGGGCTTGTCTTCGGGGCTTTCGACTTCTGCGTTGGCGAGGACGGGCAATGGTGGTTCCTGGAGTGCAACCCCTCCGGTCAGTGGTACTGGCTGGAACCCGAGACGGGTCTGCCCCTGTGCGCAGCCCTGGCCGACCTGTTGGAGAGGAAGACCACGACGTGAATGACGACAAGGCCCTGCGTCTCGCGCTCGCCGAGCGCCTGACGGCCGGCGGCCACCTGCGCACCGACCCCTGGCGGGCCGCCGTCGAAGCCGTGCCCCGGCACGAGTTCCTGCCCGGCGGCTACTTTCAACGAGCCGACACTCCGGGTCCCACTGCGTGGCGGCCCGTCCTGCCCGATGACCCCGAATGGCTGGACGGCTGCTACCAAGACACCTCCCTCGTCACCCAGATCGCGGGGACCATCGCCCCCTGCGACATCCGCGGTGAGATTCTGCGCGAGCCCACCTCATCGAGCACCCTGCCCGGCCTCGTCGTCCGGATGCTCGAAGACCTCCAGGTCGAGGACGGCAACCGCGTCCTGGAAATCGGGACGGGCACCGGATACTCCACCGGCCTGCTCTGCCACCGGCTGGGCGAAGACCTCGTGACCTCCATGGAAGTGGACCCCGAGGTCTCCACCCGGGCCCGCGCCGCACTCGGGCACGCCGGGTACGCCCCCTTGCTGATCACAGGCGACGGACTGGCCGGCCATCTTGATGGCGCCCCCTACGACCGGCTGATTGCCACGTGCGCGGTCACCGAAGTCCCGTATGCGTGGGTGGAGCAGACCCGGCCCGGCGGGATCATCCTCGGCACCGTGTCCGGGTGGCTCCACTCCTCCGAACTCGCCCGGCTCACCGTGGGCGAGGACGGCACCGCCCGAGGCCGACTCCTCGACGGGCACGTCTCATTCATGATCGCCCGCCCTCAGCTGGCGCCCCCGCTCGGCCTCCTGCCCGACATCGACGTCGGTGAGCAACGCACCACCCTGCTCCCTGCGGACGCTCTGGAGGACTGGGGTACGCGCTTCGTCGCCCAGCTCGCCGCCCCCCAAGCGCAACGACTCACCCTGAGCCGGGACGGCCGTACCGAGCACCTCCTGATCGACGTGGACGCCGGAGCCTGGGCCGCCGTCGTTCAGGACGGCCAGACCTGGACCGTCCGCCAGGGCGGACCCACTCGCCTGTGGGACGACGTCGAGGAGACGGTCACCCGATGGCGCGTCGACGGCGCCCCGGGCCTGGATCAGTTCGAGGTCACCGTCAGCCCTGAAGGGCAGACGGTGGCCTGGTCCAGGGGCTGACGACAACGAGGACCGGGAGGCGCGGACGTTGGCTGAAGAGGAGCCCCTTCATGAGTGGGCAGCTCGACGCGACCGGCGCAGGGCTGCGGACCGGGAGATGACCGGCATCCGCAGGGCCGTCCGCCTTACCGACGGAGCACGCGCCTGTCACGTCGTCCGCGAAGCGCCGCGTGTCGGGCGTTCTCGCACGACTTCGCTGACCCGTCATGGGCCAGTGTGTCCTGGCCAGTGAACTTCGACCTCTGCCGATGAAGTTGGACGGGTTCACTGGGGTAGGCGTGCATCCAGTACTCGGCTGACTGCTACTGGCAGCCGCTACGGACGAACTGAGGGGAGACGTGTCGCACATGCAGCTCTTGGCCAAAGGGGCGGGGCAGGGCTCCCCGCCCTTCTGGATCATCGCCATCGTTTTGATCGTCATCGTTGGAGGGGCGTTCTTGGTGACGAGGGCGCGCAGGAGATAGAGCACAGGATCCAGTCCGTCCGTCTTGAGCGGCAATGGATCCCGTTTCGATGTCAGAGACCGCCGGGGATCTAAAAGGCTCACAGCCTGTTTTCCAGGTGGACGAGGTGAACTGTGAGGCTGTCAGGGTGCGAGGTGGGTGGATCGGCCGCTGCCCCCGCCCTACGGTTCGAAGCTGGGTCGGCCAACACGGTGGGTCCGCACCGACGGCGTGTCTTCGAGGAGCTCACCGGCCTGCTGCGGCGCCTGGTCCGCGAAGCCGAGGGCCGTGACGCCGAACCGTCGGCCTGCGTGCAGACTCAAGTCCGAGCAGCTCGCCGTCGACGTCCTCGCGGTGCTGGCGTGGTAGGCGCAGATGCCTCTCGCGGGCGTGAACTGGCGGGCTGCGGCCATGTTCCGCTCCCACAGCTCATCGTGCAACCGCCGCACCGGCCGCGTCTGTGGTGGTCTTGCGGCGCCGGGGTCCACTCCGAGGCTCGCCAGGAGGTACTGCTGCGCCGGGGGCAGCTTGTCCCAGCCGGAGGTCTGTACGGCGATCCACACGGCCGGCTCCTCGCCCTGCACTACCAGTGCACGGTCCTTGCTGGGCAGGGTGCCGCTGGCGTAGATGTCCAGGAGCAGCAGCTGAGGACACCGTGCCCAGCTGATGTCCCATTCCAGGCATCAGCCGGGATCGATGTCGTCCGTTGGCCAGCCCGGTGTCTCCATGCGGGACTGCGACGGCTCCCCGGCATACGAGGCCGGTTTCCCCCGGCGCGCGGTGTGCGGTTGGGCCAGGGCCGATGTGACCGGTGGTCTCTCGGTTTGCTCAACGCAGATATCGGCGGATCCATGGGCGGGCGATGGATCTGTCGGGCTCCCAGCCGTAGCGTCGTAGCTGTCCTGCCTCGGCCAGTTCTCCGGCGGCTGCCAGCTGTTGGGCCGCCTACCGTAGTGCCCCGGCGTCGCCTGCGTCAGCGGCGCGCTCGATCCAGGTCAGCGCTTCGTCCAGCCGGTTGGCTGAGGCATTCGGGGCAGTCGCGTTTGGGGGCCTGGACGTCTTGGCGCGGGGCCAGGCGTCCGTGGAGCTTGTTGATCGGGAGTACGACCAGGCAGAGTCCACGGATCGCCGGCCGCGTGCAGCGTGGGGTCTCTGACTGGACAACAGCCACGCTCACCAGCTGAACGGTCCAGACTTGTCCCGATACGCAGGCACCTTCGGCCTGATCACAAGTTGGTCCAGGACCGGAGTGCGCCTCCGGTCAGCGGTACCCACACCGGCGCGGTCGGGCCGTGCTGCTCGATGTCTTCGAGGATGGTGGCGCCCAGTGGTGCCTCTCGGGCGAGGGCTGTGACGTGGGGGTGTTGGGCGGCCATGGCCTGTAGATCGTGGATGCGGTCCGTCAGCCTGGCTCTTGAGGCGCCGGTGAGCAGGAACAGGATGCGGGGGAAGACGGGGTACCAGCGCAGCCATGCCGGGCCGGTGGTGGCGGTTCGGCGGCGGCCGATGGGTTGGGCTTCGTAGTGGAACAGTCTGGCGTATTCGATGAGTTTCACGGCCAGGCGTTCGCTGCTCATGGTGGTGCGGTCGACCTCGACGAACGCGCGCAGTTTCCGCCGGTGTGCGTTGTCGATGTGGGTGTAGTGCAGGACGGCGTCGGCGACGAGGCGTTCGCCTTCGCCGATGGAGTGGGCGACTTCGGGGGTCCAGTCCCATCGCCCGTGTTCGTGTCCGAGCCGGCGGGCGTCTGCTGCGAAGGGGAGGTGGGCGCGGACGACGGTGAGGGTGTGGGGTGTCTTGAGGGAGGCCGCGGTGGTGGAGGTGATGGGGTAGGGCGCCGGCCGCGTAGGAGGGGGAGGTCGGCGGGTGAGCCGGACTCCGTCGGGGGTGAGGTACCAAGCGGTGCGTCCTCGAGCGGTCTGATTCCTGCAGCACGGTGAGGTCGACGAAGCCCGCGGAGCGCAGTTTGTTCAGCACGCGGGAGATGAGTTGGCGGGGGCTGTCGGGTCGGAGCATCTGCCGCAGTTGGCCGGTGGTGGCCATGCGGTGCAGGGCGAGCGCGGTCAGGACTTGCAGGCGCAGGGGTTCAGCCGGGCTGGGTGCCGGTTCGGCGGCCGGAACACCTGAAAGGGACTGGGGCATAGAGGCAGACAACCCCCGCGCCCTGACCAGGACCCCGACCACGGGGCCCTGACCACGGTCACGGCTCAACAACGGCCTCGCGGTCAGGCGATGGTCGGGTCGTGGTCCGGGGAGACCAGCTGCGAGCCGTCCGTGCCAGCGAGCGGAGGAGAAGAGGATGGCCGCCCCGTAGCAGCAGGGTCTGCTGGTGCGGGGCGTGGTGGCGAAGCCGTGCCATGAAGGCCTTCGTGCGGCAGACGGTCTGCAAGAGACCAACCCAGAGCCGGCTGTCGCGTTCATCAGGCGGTGTGCGGAGATCCGCTCACCGCCGGGTCCTACCTCCTGGACCGTTGTTCGGCTTGTTCGAGGATGCGCCGCCGTGTCCAGCGTCGGCGGCCGTTTTGGCGGCCGGCGTTCTCGGCGATGCCGTCGGTGGTCTTGAGCAGCGGGAGGTTGCCCTGGGAGAGGCTGCTGGAGAAGGAGCTGAGGCTCTTGTACCCGAGCAGGGCGGCCGCCTCACTCGCGCCCAGCAGTTCGTCGGGATCGCCGTCAACAGGCACCTCGGGAAGGGGCGGTGCCGCCTTGGTGCCGGCGCGGCGTCCGCGGCCAGGCCTGGTCTCCAGCCAGTTCAGCAGTGTCTGGACGCGCCACTGCTGCCGGCGGTAGGGGTTGTCGGCGGTGCCGAGTTCTTCGACGACGTCCGGCTCGGGGAAGTAGCCGGGGTGGTCACGGACGAAGGTGGTGACCTGGTTGGGGTTCTTGTAGCCAAGGAACCTGGAGGCTTCTGCTGCGTTGAGCAGTTCCTGCGGGTCGCGGGCGGGCGGCTTGTATCCCTGCAGCCGGGTCGGCGTGCGGTGAGCGAACCACTCCGTGACCTCGGCGTGGTCCCACAAACGGGCACGCCCGCGGGTGGCGACGGGTTCGGGGAAGGTCTGGCCGGCCCTGTTCTGCTCGCGTGCGGTGTACAGGCCGCTGATCCGGGCGGGTGTCAGGTCGTGTTCCGCCGCGATCTGTGCGGCGTCGACCAGGCGAGGCTCAGGGTGCGAGGTCATGGCACAACCGTCCCTCCTGCCAGCTGTGGGCCGGCCCACCCGGCTCACAAAACAAATAATGGCAGAAGTGTTGGAGTGGGGTCCACACCCCGCGACTCAACACTCTTTTGCCGGCTGGCCGCCCTGGCGGCGCGCCGCCTTACTCTTCGGGGATCAGGCAGATGCCGCGGCGCGCGGCGTCCTCGGCCATCTGCGTGTAGGCCAGGGCGGCCGGCGTCATCTCCCATTCGGCCAGGGCCAACAGCAAGAGCACTTCGGCGCGATCCTGGGAGGCATCGCAGGGCATGCCGGCTGTCCGCGCAGCGGTCATCAGCTCCGCGGTGGCTAGCCCGTTGAGGCGTGCAGCAACTTCCTGGCGCAGCTCCTTGAGGCCTTGCTGGTACAGCTCGTTCGCCTCGCCCAGGAGCAGCAGCAGGTCCTCGCCGTTGCTGGCCTGTGTCGCCGCGGCGAGATCGAGGATGCGCTGGGTGGTCGTCGTCATCATGAGAAGTATCCCTCAGGCGCTGCCGAGACGCTGCACACGAGATGCCGTTTGCCCGGCCGCGCCGTGTCCAGGATCCGCGCCAGCAGGCCTGATGCCCGGGTGAAGGCGGCTTGGCCGATGTTCTGGCCGCAGGAGGTGCAGGCCCCGAGCCGGGCCAGGAGCGTGGTGGCGTACTGCCAGGTGGCGTGCCGGACGGCTTCCTTGACCAGAGCGGGGATGTGGTCGGCGAGGGGCTGGCCGTCGTAGGGGAGGGCGGGGCCGGTGGTGGCGAGTTCGGCGGTGTAGCAGGCGCGGCTTGAGGTGCTGTCGGGGTCGAGGCCGGTGTCGGTGCAGAAGTCGGCGTACTCCTCGGGGTCGAAGAGGCCGACCGTGGTGTGCACGCCCTGGGCGGTGCGGGTGTGGAGAAGGTCTTCGAACGCGTTGAGGTAGTCCGCGAAGTCGGTGAACGGGAAGGTGCGGTAGTGCCGCATGGTGCGGAAGTCGTGCTCGTCGGTCAGCAGACCGATGGTGCCGGCGACCTCACGGCGCAGGACGCGCCACAGGGTGCGGACACCGGACCTCCCCCGGCGGCCAGCTCACGCTCCGCTCGCGCAGTTCGGCAATCTGCTGCTGCTTGGAGTCCGTCCAGCCGGCGGAGCTGACTGATCCCCCTGTTTCGTCTCTTCTGGTCGGGAGATCGCCTCGTCATTCTCGGCATGAACCGTCGGGCAGTCCTGTCTGCCTCCATGCTGCCCTCTTCGCCCTTGCCGCCGCACAGCCGCCCCAGCAGTATCAGGGTCTGATCCGCTCCGCGCACGAGGAGACAGCCATGCACGCCGACCGGCAGCGACACGCCGCAGATCCCGATCGCGGCCGGGGGCTCCCCCCGCTTGTGGTCCAACCCTTGGAAAGCGCAGGCCCCCAGCCAGGCCGCCGTCCGGCTCGCGGGTGCCTGCCGCCCGCCGCCGCGCTGTCTCTCCAGCGGGCGATCGGCAACGCCGCGGTCGTGCGGCTGGTGGATCGGGAGCGCCATCATCACAGTGGGGACTGCGGCCATGGCGCGACGGTGCAGCGAAGCGCCGGCGACCAGAGCGTGCAGCGTACCGCCCTGGACCGGGTGGATGCCGTGACGCGGGCCTCGGGCAGTCCGCTGCGGACGGACGTCAGGCGCCGGATGGAGAGCGACTACGGCGGCGAGGACTTCAGCGACGTCCGGGTCCACGTCGACCGCAGCTCGGCCGAGGCCGTCGGCGCCAAGGCGTACACCACGAAGACCCACCACATAGTCTTCCGCAGCGCGACCGACATGGATGACCACACCATGCGCCACGAACTGCAGCACGTCCGCCAGCAGCGCGCGGGGGCTGTTCCCTCGGGCATCAGCGACCCCGGCGACGCATGGGAGCGCGATGCGGAGAGCACGGCGACCAAGCTGGGGCAGAGGCCGGCAGGCATCGAGCGTTCCGCGGCCCAGGAACGGAGCCACACGTCGGCCCCGGGCGTCGCCGTCCAGCGGATGCCGTCAAGCCGTATCCAGGACCCCAACCTCGTCCTGGACCTGACCGCGCTGGACAACGTGGCCGCTGCCCTGGTGGCCACCTACCGCAGCTGTAGGACGCAGGCGCGGGAACGGGCCCGCCTGCTGCTCGACCGGGTCGGCCTCGGCGACAAGGCCGACGCCCACCCCCGGCAGTTGTCCGGCGGTGAGCAGCAGCGGGTGGCGATCGCCCGCGCGCTGGCCATGGAACCCCGGCTGATGCTCACCGACGAGCCGAAGGCCGCACTCGATCCCGAACTGGTCGGCGCCATGCAGGGCGTCGAATATCCACATCCAAGCGGGGCAACGCTTCGGCGTAGTCGTGTGACGTCCGCCGGAGTTGAGAGGCGTCCTCGGCGAAGGTCGTGTCGCGGACGTGGTGCAGGGCCTCCACTTCCAGTGGTCGCGGATCGGTGGATTCGCGTGATCGTCGCAACGTTGCAGGCTCAGATGCCAGAGCAGTGGTGAATGCCTGAACCGGGGTCTGCCAACTCAGTGTCTTGCGGGGGCGGTTGTTGAGCCTCTGCTCGATGACACGGAGGTCGTCAGCGGTGTGCAGGGACAGGTTCGTGCGCTTGGGCAGGTACTGCCGGATCAAGCCATTGGTGTTCTCATTCGTGCCTCGCTCCCAGGGACTGGCAGGGCGCGCGAAGAAGATCCCATCGGTGAAGCAGGGCGCGAGTTCGTGATGGCGTGACATCTCGGAGCCCTGGTCCCAGGTGAGACTGCGGCGTGCTTGTTCTGGCAGCTTGCTGAGGGCGTCTCGCAGCTGCCGGCCGAGTGCCCGTCGGGCAGCGGGACCAGAAGGAGACAGCGGGTTCGTCGGTCGACGAGCGTGGCGATGGCGCACTGGCTGCGGATGAGCGGCGATCTGCTCCGGGCTCCACTCCAGGTCGAGCTTGGACTGTACTTCGGCCTTGAGCTCGGGGTCCGCGGACAGCTTGGAGCGTCTGGGATGTCCGGCGCGCTCGCGGCCACGGTGGTGGGCCAGGTCGACGTCGTACCGGTCGTAGTCGTGCGGGCGGCTGTTGCGCCGCAGCTCCCGGCTGACCGTCGAGGTGCCCGCCGGAGCAGGCCGTCTATCTCCCGGATCCCCAGGCCGCGACCACGCAACGCGGCGATTCTCCGACGCTCCAACAGCGACAAGTACCGGCCCGAACGCGAGGCTTCCGGGAGATAGTTCGGCTGCAGACCACCGTTCTCCCTGCGCCACCGGTAGCGCGTCTTACGTCCGATCCCAAGTTGCCTGCATGCCTCGACGCTGCCTGCCGCGGACGCTAGAAGGAGCCAGTACACGACCTCGTGCTCCAGCCTGCGCTTGCGTCCCCGCCTCGCCATCAACACTCCACAATGATCAAGGAATGTTGCGACAGCTACTGGTCCACTTTTGAGGCGTCGCCGACAGGTGCGGCCGATGTGGGCAAGCCGCTTGCCCGAGGCTTGCTCAACGGACGACATCGGCGGGTTCCGCGCTGTGATAGTTCCGCACCCGGCGCGGAAATTTGTCGACACGGTGCGACCTGCCGCACCGCCCAGTTCCGCAGGCGGAGGGGGAAGAGCCGGTGATCGAAGGTCCGATCTGGGTGTCAGGGGTGTTGCGTGAGAGGGGCTTCGGTGCTGTTTGCCCATGCGGTGTCGAATTGCTGGAGGGCGATGGTGTAGAGGAGGCCCGGGGCGCGTGCGTACAGGCAGGGTGAGTTCCTGCCGTGTGCGTTGTCGCTGTAGAAGGTGAGGTAGGCGGCCTTGTCGGTGGCAATGACGCGACATGTGTGGGGGAGGTTGTAGCGGTGCAGGTGGATGTTGCGTTGTGCGCGTGCGGCCTGGGCGAGGTAGTTGATGTTGGCTCGGACCTGGTCTCTGAGCAGGTCAGGGGTGAAGCCTGGGTCGAAGCGGGCGACGTCGTGGGAGCGGCGGTCGAGCCAGGACTCGTGGGGCGTGTCGGGGTCGGGGAGCAGGATCTGGACGGATGCGGGGGAGAGGTCGCCGGACCACAGTGGGGCGAAGGTGTCGCGGGTGAGTATGTTGCCGCGTCCTGCCATGACTTTGACCCACTGGGCACGGGCAAGGTCGTGGCGCATGGCTTGCTCTGCGGAGGCTTGGCGGCGGTAGACGCGGTGGAGTCCTGTGCCGTTGAACCAGGAACAGGCGGCGGTGAGCCACCACAGGGGACGTGCGGCGCGCAGGAGGCTCAGGGCGAGCAGCAGGGCGCTGGTGGCGAGGGAGCTGAGGATGCCGAGCAGGAAGGCGTTCATGCTGAGGCTCCGGTCGGGGAAGGTCTCTGGTGGCTGTGCGGGTGCTCGGGACGGGGTCAGCTGAGGTAGGGCAGTAGGCAGTTGAGGACATGGGCGGCGTTTCGGCTCGCGAGTTCGTGGTAGCTGTGGCCTTTGTGTTCGTCTGCGTTGTCGGACACGCCGCGGATGACGATCCAGCCGGGGTTGGCGGTGCCGTGGACCGAGTTCTCCTGCCAGTACTGGCTGAGGCCGCCGGCTTCCATGTCCACGGCGAGGACCTTTTCGTGGTAGGTGGTGAGGTAGGTGCGGATGTCGCTGGCCTGGTCGGCGATGACGGCTTCGCCGGACCCGATGACTCCGGGGTAGACCTCGTACTGTTCGTCGGCGTGAGCGGCCGTCTGGCCGTTGATGCGTGCCGGCGTCCCGTGCTCGGTGAAGTAGGCGTTCACGGCGTGGACGATGTGCGCCGGTGCCTGCCGGTGTTCTCCGCGGCGGCGGGTGCCGTGAGGGTTGATCTTGCGGTTCTCGTAGTAGACGACGTCGGTGGAGACAATGACGTTGCCGATGCGGGCGTGGTCGTCATGGATGCCTCCGGCGATGCCGACAAGGGCCCACAGACGGGGGTTGTAGTGGCGGCGGAGGTTTTCCAGGGTGGCCATGGTGGACCGCTGGCCCTGGCTCTGGGTCTGGGTGGCCACGATGCGCAGCGTGATGTCGGAGACGGTGTGTTCTCCCTGGTAGAAGTAGAGGCCGGTGGGGGTTTTGTGTCGGTCGAGCTTTAACGCGTCGATGACGGACCGCAGTTCCTCGCTGAGGATGGTGACGATCCCGAGGTCCCATGGGGCGTCCGCCTCGACGGCGGCGGGTGCGGGCGAGGGCACAGGGGCGGTCGTGGAGGCGTGCGCCTTGTCTCCGATGGCGATGGTGCTGAAGGTGTTGTCGCTGCCGCGATTGATGATGCCCTTGTTCTGGGTCATGTGGCTGCTCCGTTCTGGGCCGGTGCGGGCTGGCTTGCGGAGACGTTGACCTGAGCCGCGTCCCCTACGGCGTTGTTGGTGAAGCTGTTGTTGTCGCCGAAGTTGAAGATCCCGCTGTTGATGATCTTGAGGGCCCGGTCGTTGAACCCGGAGGTGTCGACGTCCCGGCTCTGGAGGAAGTCGCTGGCGGCGCTGAGGAGCCGCTGCTCTATGGTTTTCAGCCGTCCGAGGATGTCGCTTTTTTCGAGTTGGACCTTGGTCCAGGTCTGGGACGACTCTTCCCGTATGCTCACGCGGCTGCCGATCAGGATGTTGCGGATCGGCGTGGTGGTGAGATCGCGGGGCAGGACGGCGGCTTTGGCCAGCGTGTAGAGGTAGCGCAACAGGCGCCATGAGTGCTGGATGTCGGTGGGCAGCGCGCTCAGTTCGGTGAAGGCCGCCCACAGGACTGCGCCAGCGCCGTGGTGGCCGAACTCCTCGGCTCGCTGGAATGAGCGCGGTGTGTGGGCGAGCACGCATGCTGCCGTGGACAGGCTCAGGGTGCGTCCCTGCAGGCTGACGTGCAGGAGGACGGTCGCGACGAATTCGGACCCGTCGGCGGGGGTGATGATTTCGAGGAAGTGGTGCTGCTTTGATTCCGGCGTGTTGATGATGGAGCGCAGCTCGCTGCGGGTGAAGTGGTGCGGAAGCAGTGACCGGTCGGCGGCGACGTCGGTCTCGGCGACGTAGACGCGGTCCCGGATCTCGGCCGGCAGCCGGACGTCGTGAGTGTCGGCGTTCAGCGGCAGCACCGCTTCGCGTAAGTACTCGACGAGTTCGTGTGCCTTGAAGGGTGGAACCGCATGTTCACGCTCGTTCAGCGGTTCCTCGCCGGATTCGGCCCGCAGCAACGGGATGCCGATCGGCGGGTTCCACTGGTAGACGAGCTCGCCGGCGCCGATGAACGGCGATGCGTCACCGAAGAGCGTGAACATGGTGAGGTCGTCGTCCTCGTCGTCGCTGTGCCGGGAGCGGCGGTACACGGCGCACATGTGGTGCTGCTGGCGATCAGCCGCCCGCTGGCGGCCGGACAGGCGCGAGGGGCGCAGAACAGGTGCGCGCAGTATGCGGTTGAGGATCATCTGGCGGGTGGCTCCGACAGCCAAGTAGACGAGTGTGAGCGCCGCAACCAGCAGGAGCGCCACCAGGGCCTGCCCCGGGTAGAGAAGGCCGATGGCCAGGATGATCAGGGCCAGCCACAGTGCGGCCGTGGTGACGCGTTTGACGACGCGCCGTTTGGGGGTGATGGCGCGCGGGAGGAGGAGTTTGAGGAGATAGCGGTGGGCCCGTAAGGGATCCGCGGTACGGCGCCGGGACTTGCCAACCGGCATCGACTGGTTGTCGACGCCTCGCAGGGCTACGGCCAGACGCAGCAGCAACAGCAGAGCGAAACTGCTGGCGACCAGGACAGCGGCGGGAACGTTTCCGGTGAGCAGGGGGCCGGCTATCGCAGCAAGAACCGTGGCACGGGGGAGAGCCCTGAGTGCAGCGGCACGCCATGCGTGCTGCATGACGGGGACGATGTCGAAGCCGTAGGACGGGGCTACCCTGCGGTGCGGCGCGGTGCAGACTTCGTCGATGACAAGGTCACGGAAGCGTTCGTCCACGTACACGCCGGCACACAGATGACGGGTGGCGGCCGTGGGCTCGAGCGTCGTCTCCTGTGCTGGTGGCGCGTCGGACGTGGTCATGTCCTACCCCCCGGCTCCTACAGTTATGGTTGCTGTGACCATAAGTGTCGGCGGAGTTTAAGTCAATGAGACCTTTAGGGGTGCGGGTGGACGACTGGCTGAAAGACTCGGATGAGGTCGGACCCTCCTGGCTGACCGTCGACCTTGCGATCTTCACTCTCAGAGGCGACCAGCTGATGGTGCTCCTGGTCGAGCGCGGCCTGGACCCCTTCCGCGGCATGCCCGCAATGCCCGGAGGCTACGTACAGAAGAACGAGACCCTGCGCGACGGCGCTCTGCGCGAGCTAGCGGAAGAGGCCGGCATCGACGGCAGCCGCCTGCACCTGGAACAGCTCGGCACCTACGCAGACCCAGGACGCGACCCACGCGGCAGGGTCGTGACGGTCGCCTACCTCGCCCTCGGCCCCGACCTGCCGACACCCGTCGGCGGCACCGACGCCGCACGCGCATTCTGGGCACCCGCAGCGCACTTGGAGGACGGCACGGTCACCTTGGCGTTCGACCATCAGGCCATCCTGACGCAAGCCCTGGAAGAAGTCCGCAAGAAGCTCGAGTACACCGCCGCGGCAACCATTTTTTGCCCGGAGACGTTCACGCTCAGAGACCTGCGCACGGTGTATCAAGTGATCTGGGGCCAGCAGCTGGACCCGAGCAACTTCCGTCGCAAGGTCCTCAACACCACAGGATTCGTGCAGCCGACAGGGGAACAGTGGTTCCCCCCAACCGGCCGCCCGGCCGCCCTCTACCGCCGTGGGCCGGCATGGCTGCTCAATCCGCCCTTGCTGCGAACCGCAACCTCCGCTCAGCGAGGCTGAGGCTGCTCCGGCCGCAGAGCTGGTCAGACGCCAGCAGGCAGCGGGCCTGCGATTTGAAACAGGACGCTTCCCTTACGCCCTGCCGAAAGGGTCGTGCCCGCGTTGGCTGATGTGGCGCCACCGCTCCACAGACGACCAACCGGCCACGGCATACCGGCAGACTGCCCCGCTGCTGGCCATCGGTGACCTCGTCCGCCCACCAGGACTGTTCGTGCGCACGATCCGCACGGACCAGCCTGCTGTCCCGAATCCGCAGCCGCCCTACCGCGCTGTCGGTGCGCCGCTGGAACAGCCTGAAACCGTCGTTGGCCCTGCGGAGGCAGTGGCCGGGAAGTGCCGGGGACGGCGGGACGTCTGGTGGAGTGAACGATGGGGAAACGAAAGGAAGTTGATGCTCGGTGAAGGTCGCGATCGGCGTGGACCAAAAGGATGCCGCCGGTGCGGAGCAATATCTGCGGTCCCTGTACGAGTGGCTGCTGGCTGACGCGGCCTGCCGTCGCCACGCCCGCCCAGAGCTGGGATCCTGCACTGTCGAGGTGCCCGGGGCGCAAGGGGAGCTCATCGATGTGCTGAGCCTGGTGCTCGGGACCGGCTTCAACGCGGCGTCGCTCGGGGTGGCGATCGCGGCATGGCGACGCAGCCGACCGCAAGTGCCGGCCCTCGTCATCGCACGCGCCGACGGGACCCGGATCACCATGACCGAGGCAGCACACGAGGATGCCGGGCACTTGCTCGCCGCACTGGAGCGGGAGCAGGCGTAGCGTAGATGAACGAGTGGGCGCTCGCATCCAGGGCGGTCCTGGTCGGGGCCAGTACCTTCACGACACTGGACGAGCTTCGGGCGGTGCGGGCCAGTGTCCCCGCTCTAAGCTTGACTCTGTCGGGGATCTTGTAGCCACCGAGGTCAACTACCCAGGGTTCGCCAGGACTTCGGGCGAGGGATCGCGCGCTGGTCGAGGTTGTTCTGGAAAGCCGTTGGCCGGCGAGGCGTGGGGGCTTCCTCAGCCGGTGGCAGTCCGCTGAGGCGCTCGATGTTGATGGCGATGGCCGTCAGGCCCTGACCTGCATGAAGTCCTGAGCCGGTGTCAGCGCGAGGGCATGACGCACGTGATCTTTGACGGCACGCTGGTCGAATCGGACCGCCTCGCCGGCGTCCGCGAGAACGGAAACGACCTGTGGTTCAGCCAGAGGCACAAGGCGTTCGGCGGCGACGTCCAATTCCTGTCGGCCCCGGACGGCACGCCACTGTGGGGCTCCGACGTCGAGCCGGGTTCCACCCCGGACATCACCGCCGCCCGCATCCATGCTCTACCCGCCCTGTACAAGGCGGCGGCCGATGGCCTGCCCACCCTGCGGAAAAGGGCCACATCGGTGCGGGCATCGGCATCCTCATCCCTGTCCGCCGCCCAAAGGGCAAGTCCGAACAGGCCCTTCATGTCGACACCCGCATGTCCAACACCCTGCTGCGACACCTGAGAGCCCTCGGCGAGCGGACCGCCGCCGGACTCAAGCAGCGATGGCGCACCCTGCAACACGTCACGCTCAGCCCCAGCCGGATCGGCGACATCGCCCGAGCCACCCTCGTCCTCAACGGGATCTGGAAGTGATCATCGTTGAGAAAGCCTCAGTGGCTCGCACACCGCCAGCCTGTGTTCCTCTTCGTTTACCGCAACTGTTGCATCTCTGCGCAGAGTTGCAGTTCTGTCCAGGGTTCACACATAGAGGAACGTCTCCCCGGTGCCTGACCTTCTAATTCCGAAGGCTTCTATCCGCTTATCCCTCTCGCGATACTGATCAAATTGCCGAAGAGACTCACGCCCGACGGAAGGCAGCAGGGACTCCACATCATCGATGACAGCTCCTAGGCTGGTACCGATGAGGGACGCACTGTCATTAATCGCAGAGAGGACAAAAAGGTTGTCTCGGTAGTCATCGAGACGGCCCTCCGCAAGAGCAACGGCGACAACCCCGCGCCTCAGGGCGTCGAGCGACTCAGCCCGTACCGCGACCGACGCCATACGCTGTCCGTATGCGCTCAAGACCGCAGCAGCCTCTGCATTCAGACCACTGGTCAAGCCCTCGCGCACAGCTGCAGATCCTGCCATGTATGCCTTGACGATGGCTTCCACTTCATCATCCAGCGCATGCGGAATCTTCACTTTCAGATAGCCGTTAAAGCGTCGATCTCGCAATCGGGAGACACTAACGCTTTCACTTTTCAACTCTGCTTTCTTGTCATTTCGGCGGGACAAGATAGTCTCCCTTCCATCGATAGCCAGATTGCAGAAGCTGCTGCACTTCCCGGGCGAACACGACCGGCACCTGCCGCTTCACATTCCAATAATTCTTGTTTGTTGGAGAGACAACGTACACCTTGCCGCGCTGGTTGATGATGGACTGGATCCATGCGTCGTTCTTTTCGACGGTCCATGGGGGACTGAAGTTGAACTTCACATAGCCTGGCATTTCGTTACCCAGGACAGTGTCGGGTAGCCTTCCGATCACTGGTACGCCCTGGCTATGATGCCACGCTTCACCTGGGCCGAGCACGTCAGTTGAGGCATACGACGGCGCCCACTGGTACCCCGTCGCGTCGATAATGCCCTCTTCCGACGTAAGGGCATATGCCGTCACCTTGGGTGCGAAGAGACGGCCCTTGAGGGCATTCCAGGCTGGGCCGATCAGGCTGTTCAGTCCGCCCGTGACCCCCCCGATGAGGAGGTCGAGGGGTGTCGTGGGCTGGCATTGGGCGGTGTTGATGGCCCAGGTGAAGCCCATTCCGATGGCGGCGTCGGTGACGACGGCGACGCCGAGGGCTCGGCCGCCTTCTAGGCCGAGTTTGGTGGCGAGGGCGGTGCCGGCGGGGGCGAGGAAGCCTCCGATGGCGCCGACAACTGCGCCTTCTCCGGTGGCGGCGGCGAAGTCGCCCCAGTCGAAGTCGTCTTGGTGGGTGAAGGCGTAGACGCCACCACTGAGGACGGCTCCGATGCCGGCGCGATGCACATCGGGCACTGGCCGGTGGGGTCGGAGAGGTTGCCCGGGTCGTTGTCGGCGTAGTTGTAGGGGGACTGGTTGGGGTTGTCGACGGCCGCTGCGGCGGGGTCTTGGGTGGTGAAGCGGCGCTGAGTGGTGTCGTAGGAGCGGGCGCGGAGTTGGAGGCGGTCGGGAATGTACTGGTCTTTGTACTGGCCGGTGTAGCCGTACGGGCTGGTCTGGCCTCCGGTGATGGTGGCCGTGCCCGTCGGGGTGCCCCAGGCGCTGTATGTGTAGCGGTAGTTGTCCGTGCCTGCTGCGTCGTAGACGGCGCTGACCGAGTTCTGGCGGTCCTGGGTGAAGTAGTACGTGCCCGCAGTGCGGTCCATGGAGCGGGCCGTGCCGTCGGGGTCGTAGTGGTAGTCCGCGAGCAGGGCGCCGGTGGCATTGGTGTCGGTGGCTATCTGGGGCAGGGCGCCGTTGATGTCCCAGCGGGAGGTGCCGGCGAGTGTGTTGTTCTTTTTGGTGGTGGTGCGGTTGCCGTCGGCGTCGTACAGGAAAGAGTAGGTGTCCGTGCCGATGGTGGCGGACTTGACGCGGTTGGCGGGGTCGTAGGTGTAGGTGCCGTCGTCGTCTTTGGTCTGGTTGCCGTCGTCGTCGTAGGTGTAGCTGGTGGTGGTTGTGCCGTTGGTGGTCGAGCCGAGCTGGTCACCGTTGTCGTAGGAGTACGTGGTGGTCGAGCTGGTGCTCGCCGCGGTCTTGATGTTGCCGACCTTGTCGTACGTGTACGACGTTCCGGTGGTGCCGGTCAGGCAGGATGTGGACGAGGTGTCCGTGCAGACGCGGCTCATGCGGCCGGCGTCGTCGTAGCCGTAGCGGGTCGGGAAGCCGGTGCCGGGGGTGTCGGTGACCAGGCGGTTGTTCTCGTCGTAGGCGTAGGTGTTGCTGAGGGTCGGCGTCTTCAGCGTTGCCAGGCGGCCGACCTCGTCGTAGGTGCGGGTCTCGGTGCGGGCCGTGGTCGTGGGCAGGGTGACCGAGGTGAGGTTGCCCGCCTTGTCGTAGCCGTAGGAGGTCGCCTTGCTGTTGGTGGTCTGGGTCTTGGTCCGGCCGACCTTGTCGTAGGTGTAGCTGGTGGCGCGGCCGTCCGGGTACGTGCGCGACTTGAGGGTGTCGTCGGTGTTCCAGGTGTAAACGAAGGGCTTTGCCGCCCCCGGCGACGTGATCGTCAGGATCTTGTCGTCGTCGTCATAGGTCACCGTACGGGCGCCGGTCGCGTCCGTTATTCCGGTGATACGGCTCGCGTCGTCGTAGCCGTAGACCTCTGCCGCGGTGCCGTCGGAGTAGGTGACCTGCCTGGGCAGGTTGAGGGCGTCGACCGTCGTGATGATGGTCTGTCCGCGGGCGTTGGTGTACTTGGTGTGGTTGTGGTCGAGGTCGTAGTCGTACGAGACCGTTTTGCCCAGCGGGTTCTTGACCGACGTCAGTTCACCCTCGGAGTTGTATCCGTAAGTGGTGGTGTGGGCGTTGGCGTCGGTGCTGGTGTCGAGGAAACCGGCTGTGTTGTAGGTGTACACGGTCGTGCCCGCGTCGGGAGCGGTGACCGTCGCGAGCCGGTTCAGTGCGTCGTACTCGTAACCGGTCTGCTTGCCGCGCGCATCCGTAAACGACGAGACGTTGCCGACCGCGTCGTAGCCGGTTGAGGTCTTGTGGCCGAGCGGGTCAGTGACGGAGGTGGGGTTGCCGGCCTGGTCGTAGCCGTACGACCAGGTGTACTTCAACGGGTCAGCGCCGGTGACGTTGCCGCGCGGGTCGACTGCGGTGGCGAGGTTTCCGTCGTCGTCGTAGGCGTAGCTGGTGCGCTCAGCCTCTGGGGAGACCTCGGCCGACAGGTGGCTGTCGTCGTCGTACTCGTACGTGGTGATGTAGCCGGCCCAGGTCTTCGACGTGGCCAGACGGTTGTTGTCGTCGTAGGTCAGCGTCATACCGTGGCCGAGGCCATCGGTGGTCTTGACGACGCTGCCGTTGTCGTCGTAGGTGACGCTGCGGGTGTGGCTGAGTGGGTCGGTGGTCGACAGCGGGCGGTTGTCGGCGTCCCAGGTGAACGCCGTGGTCTTGCCCAGCGGGTCGGTCACCGTCTTGCGGTTGCCGACCTTGTCGTAGCCGATCGTCCAGGTGTACGTCGCCGGGTCGGCGCCGCTGGCATTGCCGCGGGCGGTGATCACCTGTGTCTGGTTGCCGGCCTTGTCGTACTGCGAGGTCGTCTTCGCGCCCCGGCGGTTGATCACCTTGTTGGGGCGGCCTACGTCGTCGTAGCCGAGGGTGGTGACCTTCTGGGCCGGGTCGGTGACGGTGATCAGCTGGTTGGCGTCGTCGTAGCCGTAGCTCGTCACCCGCTGCGCGGCATCGGTGACCGTGGTGAGGTTGCCGACTTCGTCGTAGCCGTACGTCGTGGCGTGGCCGCGTGCGTCGGTGACCGTTTTGACACGGCCTGCGTCGTCGTAGGTGTAGGTCGTCGTGTACTTGGCAGGGTCTGCGCCGCTGACGTTGCCGCGCGGGTCGACGACGGTCTTCACCAGGCCGGTCGGGTAGTAGGTGTAGGTGGTCTTGTTGCCCTTCGGTGTGGTGACCGAAGTGAGGTTGCCGAAGGCGTCGTAGCCGTAGTTGGTGGTTTTGCCGCGGGGAGTCGTGACCGATTCCAGCAGCTTGGTGGAGGCGTTGTAGCCGTAGATCGTCTTCTTGCCCAGCGGATCGGTCACCGAGGTGAGCTGGTCGCCGGTGTAGTCGAAGACGGTGTCGTTGGACTCGCCGTCTGTGTACTGGTGGACGTTACCGTTGGTGTCGTACGCCCAGTCCTCGTCGGAGGCGGAGTTGGAGCGGCGGGTCAGGCGGCCCGTGCTGTCGTACGTGTACTGGGTCTCGCGGATCTCCGCATCGACCTCGCTGGTGCGGTTGAAGAACTTGTCGTAGCGGTAGTAGCTCTTGTTGTTCAGCGGGTCGATCTGCGCGAAGAGGACGTTCTTGTAGTAGATGTCCGTCCACACGCCCCCGTCCGGGGCGGTGACGTCGACCAGGTCGAAGACCCCGGTCGACCGGTAGGAGAAGCCCGTGGTCTTGCCCAGGGCGTTCGTCTGCGAGGTCACGCGGCCCTGGCTGTTGTAGACGTTGAACGTCACCTGCTTGGCGCGGGCGTTGGTGACCTTGTTTAGATAGCCGGCGCTGTCGTAGCCGTAGGTCTCTGTCTTGCCGTCCAGGGAGGTCACACCGGTCAGCTGGTCGCCGGTGTAGGCGTAGTCGACCACCCGGCCGTCCGCGAGCGTCAGCTTGTCCAGCCGGTCACCCGTGTATGCGAGCGACGCGGCCCGCCCGACCGCGTCGGTGATCGTGGTCGGCTTGCCGCCGGTGTAGGTGAGGCTCAGCCCCCGACCTGTACGGTTTTTCAGCGCAGTCAGCTGACCCGAGGAATTGAACGCATAGGTAGCGTGGTCAGCGGTGGTCAACTTATAGCCGGTGCCGTCGACGACCAGCTTAGAGCGAGACTCACGGGGAGTCGCGAACGTCCCGCTGGATGCCTTGGCGAACGTGTGCCGGGTGCCGCCCTCACCGACCAGGACTGCATCCCCGTCGGACTCGATCTGTAGCCGCGTCTCCCACGGCAGTTGCCAGCCCTTGCCCAGCGCGCCAGTGAGTGTGTTGTCCGAGGAGTACACCCGCGACGCGGTCAGCGGCACGCCCGGCGCCGGGACCTGAGCGTCCGTGAAAGCCTCCGTGAACGCCCCCGTCGCCGTGTTCACCGGGTCGGCGCGCATAACCGTTGTACCCGCCGAACCGCTGGCATCACCACAGACCGCGCCGCAGGCGGCGCGTCCGGAAGGGACGGCACGATGTAGAACATGTTGTACGAGCCACAGGACTCGGTGGCCGTGGCATCGTCCGTGACCGTTGTGCAGGCCCAGATGACGAAGCTCGGGAACTCCTGCGTGCACTCCGTCGTCGGTACCGTGAACGTCGCGTTCACCTCGGGGAACACTGCACTGGTGTTCAGAGTCGGCGCCTGGACCGTCTGACCGAAGTCGTAGTACTGAATGTCGTCGTTGCTCAGCCGGCAGGCGTAGTAGTCGACCTTCCAGCGCACCTTCACCGGATGCACCTCGGTGGTAGCACCACCGGACTGCCAGATCGCCGCCTTCACCTGCAACGGCTCACCCGGCACCGCCGCACCGATGTGATTGCCCAGCGCCATCAGCCAACCGCCCTGCTGGGCAGCCGCGTTACCGAACGGGTCCGTCGACACCGTGTACAGGGCACCGCTGGAATAGGACGCGGCAGCCGCGTCCGTGGCCCTCACGTACGAGGCCTGGGTGACGGGGCTGTCCGAACCAGCGGGCTTCACGACGGACTTGGGCCCCAACGCCTTCAGCTGTTGCTGGTTCTGCTTGAGCAGCTCGATCTGCTTCGCCGTGGCCGGCTTGCTCTTGGTCGTCGGCAGGGCATGCGGCTTCGTCGGCCTCGCCCGGTCCTTGGTCTGCTCACGCCGCTCCTCAGGCGTGACAGCCTCCTGCTGTGCCGCCGGATGCGGCCCCTGGTAGGCGTAATCGCTGCTCAAGGCGCCAGAGCTGGACTCTTCAGCCGTAACCCTGATCAGCCACCCGCCGCCTGCCACCACTGACAGCACCAACAGGACGACCAACACCCGCATGCGAGCAGACACAGATGCCAGCACTCCCCCACCCCCGCCCACGATGCGCACATGACCCATTACATGTACACAGCAAGACTTGTGATCATCGGTAGGTGCAGCACCCACGATCAAGGGCGGACAACAGCATTGGCTCATTTATCAACGCCTCAGCAAAAGACGTCACTACGGCTGTAAAGGCCACCTGCCTGGCAATCTGTCGCTGCATCGCAGAGCAACACCCCCGCTTCGCCGGTGCCCCACCTTGGCCTGAAACGAGGCAACAGCGCACAGACACCCACGATGCGCCGCGACGCATTTCACGACGGCGCGGTTGAGGCATACCAGCGCAGCGATCGCCATCAGTCCTGACAAAACGGCGAACAGAGTGATGAGGGGGGAGGGGGGCCGTCACCTGGCGAATGAAGCGGGGGGAGGTAGCGGCACCCCCTCGACTCTGACCTGCTGGTTTGCGGTTCCGTCCAGGGTGTTTAGTGCCGGTGGGGCGACGGTGTGGCGTCTGGTCCGAGGTCGGGCGGCACGCAGTAGTCGGTGTCCGAGTCCGGGGGGAGGAGGTCTCCGGTTTCGGCGTCCGTGCAGTAGGCGTCGAAGACCTCGCCTGCGCTGAGGGGCTCCGGCTCGCCCTGGTGCAGCCGCCACCCGTAGACCTGGTCCGGGGTGTTCGGGACGGAACTGCGTAGGACCAGCCCGCCGGGGCTCCGGGTCGCCAGACCGGCGGCCAGGACGGTGGTGAACTCAAGGGTCTCGGCCTCGTCGAGCCGGCAGGCGCCGTCCGGTTTCGTGTCGGTGTGAAGGACGGCGACCAGGGTTTCAGGCGCTGCCGAGACGCTGCAGACGAGATGCCGGTTGCCTGGCCGTGCCGTGTCCAGGATGCGCGCCAGCAGGCCTGATGCCCGGGTGAAGGCGGCTTGGCCGATGTTCTGGCCGCAGGAGGTGCAGGCCCCGAGCCG
>MWJO01000059.1 GCA_002027195.1 Streptomyces sp. GKU 895
GTCGGCGTAGCCGCCGGTGGTGAAGGCGCGCACCAGGTTGAGCGTGGAGGCGGAGGCGTTGTACATCCGCTTCAGACACCACCGCCACGAGCGCCAGCCACCAGGACGTGTCCCATACGACGACGTTACCGGCGCACGATCCCCACCGCGCGCCCTTCTCGTACGTGTGTTTCATCCACTGCCGTCCGACTGTGGCGCCGAAGCCTCGAACGGCTGAACGTGAGGTACCTCGGATGGCAGCGCCGCACAGGTGAGTTCGCCCACAACAGCCCTTGGCGGAGGAGCGACAGGGGGTTTTGCGCCTTACGCTCGACGAACCGCACGACCCCCGACGCACCCAGTTCTCTCCATCCCGCCAGCGGAGGTTTCTGCTTCATGAAGCTCACCGTCGTCGGCTGCTCGGGGTCGTTCCCGTCCGCGGAATCGGCCTGCTCGAGCTACCTCGTAGAGGCCGACGGCTTCCGGCTGCTTCTCGACATGGGCAACGGTGCCCTCGGCGAGTTGCAGCGCCACTGCGGTCTCTACGACCTCGACGCGATCTTCCTCAGCCATCTGCACGCCGACCACTGCATCGACATGTGCGCGTACTTCGTCGCGCGCTACTACCGCCACGACGGCGGCCGCTGCGATCCGATTCCCGTCTACGGACCCGAGGGAACCGAACACCGGCTGACCACCGCCTACGCCGACACCCCCACCGCCTCCTCGATGAGCGAGGTCTTCGACTTCCACACCGTCAAGCCGTCGACCTTCGACGTCGGCCCCTTCACGGTCCACACCGAACGCGTGGCCCACCCGGTCGAGGCGTACGGCATCCGCGTGGAGCACGGCGGCAAGTCGCTGACGTACTCGGGCGACACGGGCACCACCCCCGTCCTCGACGAACTCGCCCGCGACACCGACCTGTTCCTCTGCGAGGCCGCCTTCACCCACGGCAAGGAGGACATCCCCGACCTCCACCTCAACGGCCGCGAGGCGGGAGAGACGGCGGCCCGGGCCGGCGCCCGCCGCCTGGTCCTCACCCACATCCCCCCGTGGACCGACCCGCAGGTCAACCTCGCCGACGCCCGCGCGGTGTTCGACGGCCCGGTGGAACTGGCGGCACCGAGGGTGTCGTACGAGATCTAGCAGCCCGTACGTGCACGAAGGCCCCGGTACCTCATCGGTACCGGGGCCTTGGTCATCGTGGGGACGTCACGCCTTCGTGAGGTCCTCGACCTCCTCCTCGGGCTCGCGGCCCGGGGTGGGGAGGTTCCACCGGACGATGGCGAAGCGGAAGACGACGTAGTAGATCGCGGCGAAGACCAGACCGATCGGGATGATCATCCAGGGCTTGGTCGCGAGGTTCCAGTTGAGGAAGTAGTCGATCGCGCCCGCCGAGAAGCTGAAGCCGTGGTGGACGCCCAGGGCCCAGGTGACGGCCATGGACAGGGCGGTCAGCACCGCGTGGATGACATACAGCGCCGGCGCGATGAACATGAACGCGAACTCGATCGGCTCGGTGATACCGGTGACGAACGAGGTCAGGGCGAGCGAGATCATCATGCCGCCGACGGCCTTGCGGCGCTCCGGACGGGCCGTATGCGTGATCGCCAGGGCGGCGGCCGGGAGGGCGAACATCATGATCGGGAAGAAGCCGGTCATGAACTGGCCCGCGGTCGGGTCACCGTGGAAGAAGCGCGGCAGGTCACCGTGCCACACGGCACCGGAGGCGTCCTTGAAGGAGCCGATCTCCTGCCAGGCCACCGTGTTGACGAACTGGTGCATGCCGACCGGCAGCAGCGCGCGGTTGATGGCGCCGAAGAGGCCTGCGCCGACCGCGCCGAGGCCGGTCATCCACTCGCCGAAGTTGGTGATCACGTCACCGATGGGCTCCCAGACCAGGCCGAAGAAGACGCCGACGGCCGTGCCGATGAAGGCCATCAGGATCGGGACCAGTCGGCGGCCGTTGAAGAAGCCCAGCCAGTCGGGGAGCTTGGTGCGGTGGAAGCGCTGCCAGACGACGGCGGATATCAGGCCCATGATGATGCCGCCGAAGACCTTGGGGTCGTTGTAAGTGGCGGCGACGTCGGCACCCTTGGTGACCTGGGCCTCGGTGATCGGGAACGCGGTCAGGACGTTCTTGTAGACGAGAAAGCCCACCAGCGCGGCGAGTGCGGTCGAGCCGTCGGCCTTCTTGGCGAAGCCGATGGCGATGCCGACGCAGAACAGCAGGGGCAGGTTGGCGAAGACGGCGTCGCCGGCGGTGGCGAACACGTCCGCGACCTTGCCCCAGCCCAGGCCGTCCTTGCCGAAGACATCGGGCTGGCCGAGCCGCAGCAGGATGCCGGCGGCAGGCAGCACGGCGATCGGCAGCTGGAGGCTGCGGCCGACCTTCTGAAGGCCCTGGAACAGGCCGGATCCCCGCCTCTTTGCGGGGGCCGCCGATGCGGTGGTGGTGCTCATACTTCCTCCATCGGGTGGTGGTCTACACCACTCAGTGGTGTAGACCTGTTGTAGCACGATGAAGGTGACGTAAGGAACCCACGATTCCGTGACGGGAACCGTGGGTTCTGTAACCGCGTTGAGTAAGGGCCTTCGGCCTCAGACCTTCGTCACGTCCTCGACCTCGTCCTCGGGTTCCCGTCCCGGGGTCTTCAGGTCGAACTTCGTGATCGCGAACCGGAAGATCGCGTAATAGACGGCCGCGAAACACAGGCCGATCGGGATGATCGCCCACGGCTTGGTCGCCAGGTTCCAGTTGATGATGTAGTCGATCAGACCGGCGGAGAAGCTGAACCCGTCGTGCACCCCGAGCCCCCACGTCACCGCCATCGACACACCCGTCAGCAGCGCGTGGACCGCGTACAGCAGCGGCGCGATGAACAGGAACGAGTACTCGATCGGCTCGGTGATCCCGGTGACGAACGACGTCAGCGCGACGGACAGCATCAGCCCGCCGACCTCCTTGCGGCGGTGCGGCTTCGCGCAGTGCGTGATCGCCAGGGCCGCCGCCGGGAGGGCGAACATCATGATCGGGAAGAACCCGGACGTGAACTGACCCGCGTTCGGATCGCCCGCCAGGAACATGTTGATGTCACCGTGCACCTCGGTGCCGTCCGGCTTGGTGTACGTGCCGAACTGGAACCAGATGGGCACGTTCAGGAACTGGTGCAGCCCGATCACCAGCAACGCCCGGTTCGCCAGACCGAAGAGGCCGGCGCCCCACGCACCCGCGTCGCTCAGCCAGTCGCTGAAGTTCTCCAGTCCGTCACCGATCGGCGGCCAGATCCACAGGCACAGCGCCGCGAACGCGATCGCCACGAACGCCATGATGATCGGCACCAGCCGGCGGCCGTTGAAGAAGCCCAGCCAGTCCACGAGCCTGGTGCGGTGGTACCGCTGCCAGAAGAACGCCGTCAGCAGCCCCATCACGATCCCGCCGAACACCCCGGGATTCTGGTACGTGAACGCCACCACCGTGTGATCGACCGTCGCCTGGCACCCGATGCCCGGCACGGCCTTCGCCCTGCTCGGACAGTCCTCCGGGAACTGCCGCAGCACGTTGTAGTAGACGAGGAACCCGGCCACCGCCGCGAGCGCCGTCGACCCGTCCGCCTTCTTCGCCATACCGATGGCCACACCCACGCAGAACAGCAGCGGCAGCCCCAGCGAACCGTCGAGCAGCGCGCCGCCCGCGCCCGCCATCACCTTGGAGACGTTCGTCCACCCCAGCCCGTCGTCGCCGAACACATCAGGCTGGCCGAGCCGGTTGAGGATGCCCGCGGCCGGCAGGACGGCGATGGGCAGCTGAAGACTCCGCCCCATCTTCTGCAGCCCCTGGAACGCCGAGTGCCACCGTCGGCGCGTGGGGGAGGGCTCAGTGGTCTCGGAACTCATGAGTTGGCGACCGCCTGTCAAGTGGTGTAGACCAGTTACGGACGATTGGGTAGCTGTGACGTCATCTTTCGGTACGTTCGGCGCAATCGCTCGCGAAGTTGGGCCAATAGTGCGTGAGGAGACCGACATGGCCAGCAAGGCAGAGAAGATCGTCGCCGGGCTCGGTGGCATCGACAACATCGAAGAGGTCGAGGGCTGCATCACCCGCCTGCGCACCGAGGTCAAGGACCCCGCGCTGGTCGACGACGCCGCCCTGAAGGCCGCCGGCGCCCACGGCGTCGTCAAGATGGGCACCGCCGTCCAGGTCGTCATCGGCACGGACGCCGACCCGATCGCCGCGGACATCGAAGACATGATGTAAAGCCCACTTCGGGCATCACAGGGGCTCTTCCCGGCACACCGCGGGAGGAGCCCCTTCCGTATGTGCGGCTAGGCTCAGCGCCATGTCTCGAATCGACGGCCGCACCCCCGAACAGCTCCGCCCCGTCACCATCGAACGCGGCTGGAGCAAGCACGCCGAGGGCTCCGTCCTCGTCTCCTTCGGCGACACGAAGGTCTTCTGCACCGCCTCCGTGACCGAAGGCGTCCCCCGCTGGCGAAAGGGCAGCGGCGAGGGCTGGGTCACCGCCGAGTACTCCATGCTGCCCCGCGCCACCAACACCCGCGGCGACCGCGAGTCCGTCCGCGGCAAGATCGGCGGCCGCACCCACGAGATCAGCCGCCTCATCGGCCGCTCCCTGCGCGCCGTCATCGACTACAAGGCGCTCGGCGAGAACACGATCGTCCTCGACTGCGACGTCCTCCAGGCCGACGGCGGCACGCGTACGGCGGCCATCACCGGCGCCTACGTGGCCCTCGCCGACGCCGTCACCTGGGCCCAGGGCAAGAAGCTGATCAAGGCCGGCCGCCAGCCGCTGACCGGCACGGTCTCCGCGGTCTCGGTCGGCATCGTGGGAGGGGTTCCGCTGCTGGACCTCTGCTACGAGGAGGACGTGAAGGCCGACACCGACATGAACGTCGTCTGCACCGGCGACGGCCGCTTCGTCGAGGTCCAGGGCACCGCCGAGGCCGAGCCGTTCGCGCGCGACGAGCTCAACTCGCTGCTCGACCTGGCCGTTTCCGGCTGCACGGAACTCGCCGCCCTCCAGCGCAAAGCCCTTGATACCGTCCTCGAAAGGTAAAAGACGGACCAAGGAAAGGCGGCCGGGACGGGCAACCCGGCCGCCCGAACTCGCGTCACTACGGGTACGGGCGTACGGCACACCGCTGTGCGCCCGGCCAGTACACGGGGGCCCTTGGGGCTGAACAAGGGAGGGAACATCACCATGGCCGAGAGCCGACGCGGCCGTCGCCGATCACGCCGTACCGCCATCGCCGCCGCGGTGGCCGCGGTGGGACTGACCGTAGGCCTGACCACCGGCTGCGACGCCGTCAACAAGGCACTGGACTGCGTCCAGACCGCCGACGCCATCGCCGACAGCGTCACCGACCTCCAGCAGGCCGTGGAGAACGCGTCCAACGACCCCACCCAGCTCGACGAGTCCCTCGACTCCATCGACCAGAACCTGGACGAGATAGGCGACAAGACCGACAACGCCGACGTCAACCAGGCGGTCGAGGACCTGGGCAAGGCCGTGGACAACGTCCGCAAGTCGGTCGACAGCGGCGACACGACGCCCGACCTCAGCCCGATCACGGACGCGGCGGGCGAGCTGACGAAGGTCTGCACGCCGTAGGGAACCGACCGGCCGCCGGGCCGGGACAGTGCGGCCCGCGATACTGGGGCCCGCGATACTGGGGGCATGACCCGCCTGATCCTCGCCACGCGCAACGCCGGCAAAATCACCGAACTCCGCGCCATCCTCGCCGACGCAGGTCTGCGCCATGACCTGGTCGGCGCGGAGGCGTACCCGGAGGTACCGGACGTCAAGGAAACAGGGGTGACGTTCGCCGAGAACGCGCTCCTGAAGGCCCACGCCCTGGCCCAGGCCACAGGCCTGCCCGCCGTCGCCGACGACTCCGGCCTCTGCGTCGACGTCCTGAACGGCGCCCCCGGCATCTTCTCGGCCCGCTGGGCAGGCAAGCACGGCGACGACAAGGCGAACCTCGAACTGCTCCTGGCCCAGCTCTCCGACATCGCCGACGAACACCGAGGCGCCCACTTCGCCTGCGCGGCGGCCCTGGCCCTCCCGGACGGCACGGAACGCGTGGTCGAGGGCCGCCTGCCCGGCATCCTCCGCCACACCCCGTCCGGCACGAACGGCTTCGGCTACGACCCGATCCTCCAGCCGGAGGGCGAGACCCGAACCTGCGCCGAACTGACGGCGGACGAGAAGAACGCGATCAGCCACCGGGGGAAGGCGTTCCGGGGGTTGGTGCCGGTGGTGCGGGAGCTGTTGGGCTGAGATGAGAGAGGGGCCGCCCGGTTTCGGGCAGCCCCTCCGTACATGTGCGGCCGGTGGGACTCGAACCCACACGGGTGTGAACCCACTGGGACCTAAACCCAGCATGACTGCCAATTCCATCACGGCCGCTCAAAAACGGTCATCGCGCTCGACCAGCAGCGTTCAGTGTACGGGTAGAGCACGCTACGCGACGAGGGGAGCCGTGGCTTTCTGGCGGCACCCGATACCGCAGGTTCTCGCGGCGATTGTCGCGCCAGTCGCCGTTGACGTGATCGATCTGCAGGGTGATCGGTCGCCCCAGCCACTCGCCCTTGTTGCCGCAGGTCTCGCACGCGTACGGCACACCAACCTCGGTCAGAGATGGGCTGGGGGGCGGGGCGCTCCGGCCGGGCCCAGGGTCGGCGCGTGAAGTGGCTTGTGTCCAGACCGAGTCGGGCTGCAGCGCGTCGAACGCGCCGGTGATTCGTGTCGTTCACGTCCAGTTCCAGGCCGCGCATCACATCGGCGAAACACTTGGAGCGCGGTACAAGTTGTCGCGCAGCGAGGACGACGAGGCGGCAGCTTCGCCAATGGCGGCGTCCGGGTACTTGCGCCAAGGGCTGCGTTTGGCGAAGTGACTCGTGTCGAGTCCGTATTTCGCCACCTTCTCTTGCAGAACACGTCGTTGCCCCCCACTCGCCTTGAGGTTGAGCTGCCGCATCGGATCGGTCCGGTTGCGGGCTTCGGCAACGGCTGGGGCGAGCCGCTGGAACGTAAGCCTGTAACTCGATAACCTGTTCATACCTGCAAAGCCTCCCCGCGACCCTTGTCCGCTCGGGAGGCTTTTTTCATGAGCACACCACCCGATGTCACCGTCCGCCCCGTCACCCCCGCCGACCGTCCCACCGTCGAGCGCCTCTGGCTGCTCTTCCGGCATGATCTGTCGGAGTTCCGGGGGCAACTGCCCAACCCCGACGGCACGTTCCGGAGTGAGCGGCTGGAGGCTGCGTTCAGTGGCGATGACGACTGGGGCGCGTATCTCTTCCGTCGCGGAGCGCACCCCGTCGGGTTCGCCTTCGTACGCGCGCTCACCCAGCCCACCCGCGTGCTCAACAGCTTCTTCGTCGTGCGGGGCGCGCGGCGCAGTGGTGTCGGGATGCGGGCCGTGCGGGAGGTGGTGGCGCGGCATCCCGGGGCGTGGACCGTTGCCTTTCAGGACGACAATCCACGCGCCGTGCGGTTCTGGCGGCGGGTCGGGGAGGCCATCGCCCCCGGTGCCTGGGAAGAAGAGCGCAGGCCGGTGCCGGGTAAGCCCGGCCTCGCTCCTGACGTCTGGGTCAGCTTCCGATGCCAAGGTCCTTGATGATCTTCGCCACGTGGCCCGTCGCCCGGACGTTGTACAGCGCCCGCTCGACCTTGCCCTCCTCGTCCACCACGATGGTGGAGCGGATGACGCCCATGTAGGTCTTGCCGTAGTTCTTCTTCTCGCCGTACGCCCCGTAGGCCTCCGTGACCGTCTTCTCGGGGTCCGCGAGGAGGGTGATCCTCAGGTTCTCCTTGTCCCTGAACTTCGCCAGTTTCTCGGGGGCGTCCGGGCTGATGCCGATGACGTCGTAGCCGGCGCCGGCCAGCAGTTCGAGGTTGTCGGTGAAGTCGCAGGCCTGCTTCGTGCAGCCGGGGGTGAGGGCCGCCGGGTAGAAGTAGACGATGACCTTGCGGCCCTTGTGGTCCGCCAGGGACACGTCGGTGCCGTCGGCGTCGGGGAGGGTGAAGGCGGGGGCTACGTCCCCGGGCTGGAGTCGCTCGCTCATCCGGCAAGCCTAACCGGGGGTCCTGACAGTGCGATGGCCCGGCGAACTGACAGACTGTCCAGGACAGGAACTGAACATCACCCCGCATCCCGGAGGGCCCACCGTGGCGGACACGTCGGACACGAGAACCCCGGCGCAGATCGAGGCGGACATCAAGCGCCGCCGCGAGACGCTGGCCGAGACGCTCGACGAGATCGGGGTGCGGGTGCACCCGAAGACGATCGTCGGCGATGCCAAGGCCAAGGTGGTTTCCAACATCGATCACACGCTCGGGCGGGCCTACGTCGGCGTGAACAAGGTCCTCACCGACACCAAGGCCCAGTTCGTCGACGAGGAGGGGGCCCCGAGGCTCGAGCGCATCGTCCCCGTCGCGCTCGTCGCCGTAGGACTCGTGGGGCTGCTGGCCTTCGGCAGCACCCGGCGTCGCAAGGGCTGACCCGGGGGCGTACGGATTCCCGTCAGGCAGGTAGGTTCTGAGCCGTGAGCGCCAACAGAAACGACCACAGCGACCAGCACGACAAGCTGCCCATCCGGATGCTGCACGACCGTGTGCTCGTGCGGCAGGACACCGGGGAGGGCGAGCGGCGTTCCGGGGGCGGCATCCTCATCCCCGCCACCGCGGCCGTCGGGCGGCGGCTGGCGTGGGCCGATGTCGTCGCGGTCGGGCAGAACGTACGGACCGTCGAGCCGGGGGACCGGGTTCTCTACGACCCGGAGGACCGCGCCGAGGTGGAGGTGCGTGGTGTCGCCTATGTGCTGATGCGGGAGCGTGATCTGCACGCGGTGGCCGCGGACCGGTTCGAAGGGTCCGAGGACTCGACCGGGCTGTACCTCTGAATCAACGGCCGAAAGGGGCTGGTGACCATCGTCACCAGCCCCTTTTGCCGTCTCTTTGCTACCTTTGAAGGACCCGCCCGACGAGACGCGCCGTACCGGGACAGGCCCTTCGCGGGCTTACGACAAGACGACGCACCCCCGTTCAGCAACTTCCGGAGGTGCCTGTCATGGCCTGGGTTCTGCTCGTCGTCGCCGGTCTGCTCGAGGTCGGCTGGTCGATCGGCATGAAGTACACCGACGGTTTCACCCGGCTCGTGCCGTCCGTGTTCACCGGCGCCGGGATCGTCGCGAGCATGCTGCTGCTGTCGTACGCCACGCGTTCCCTCCCCATCGGCACCGCCTACGGCGTGTGGGTCGGGATCGGCGCGGCCGGGGCGGCGGTGCTCGGCATGGTGGTGCTGGGGGAGCCGGCCACCGCCGCCCGGATCTTCTTCGTCTGTCTGCTGCTGGTCGCCGTGGTCGGCCTGAAGGCCACCAGCGGCCACTAGGCCTACGACAGACCTACGACAGACCTACGACAGACCTCCGTCGCTATCCCGTCTTGCCCGGCGGTCCCGCCGTCGTGCCGGTCGTCGTCGTCCCGCCGTCCGCCGTGCCGCCGTCGGCCGTTCCGCCGTCCGTCGTGCCACCGGTGGTGCCGCCGTCCGTCGTGCCGCCGCCGGTCGTCGTGTCGCCGCCCGTCGTGCCGCCGTCCGTCTGGCCCCGGGTGTCCTGGCCGCCGTCGGTCGTGCCGCCGTCGTCCTGGCCCGGCGTCTCCTCGGGGGTCTCGGAGGTCGGCTCCTGGGTCGGGGCCTGGACGACGTCGGCGCCCTCCTGGAGTTCCAGGTCGAACTCGGTGGCGGGCTTGCCCTTCAGGGCGCGCTGGGTGAAGTCGGCCCAGATCTCCGCGGGTGCGCCGCCGCCGTTGACCCGCTGGAGGCCCATCGCGCCGTACAGCGATTTGTGCGCTGCGGTCTGCGGGTCCTGGCCCATCACCGCGACGACCGTGGCGAGGTCGGGGGTGTAGCCGGCGAACCAGGCGGCCTGGTCCTCCTCGGCGGTGCCGGTCTTGCCGGCCGCCGGGCGGCCCGCGGCCTGCGCGGCGGTGGCGGTGCCGTTCTCGACGACGCTCTGCAGGACCGAGGTGGTCGTGTCCGCGGCCTCGCGGCTGACGACCTGGGAGGTCTTGCGGTCCGGCAGTTCCACGACGTCCTTGCCGTCCCGCGTGATCGACTTGATCATCGTGTACGTGCCGTGCTTGCCGTGGTTGGCGAGCGTCGCGTACGCCTCCGCCATGTCGAGGACGCTGGCCCGGGCGACACCGAGGGCGATCGACGGGTAGGCGTTCAGCTCGGGGGTGCTGGAAGGCAGGCCGAGGTCGACCGCGGTCTGCTTGACCTTGTCGGGGCCGACGTCGACGGCCATCTGCGCGTACACCGAGTTCACCGACTTGTCGGTGGCGGTGCGCACGGTGATGTTGCCGTACGACACGTCGTCCTCGTTGGCCGGGGCGTAGGCGCCGCCGGTCCAGCCTTCCACGGGGCGCTTGTTGGTGCCGTCGTAGTAGGTGTTGGGCGTGATGGTCCGGCCGTCCTGGGTCGTCGAGTCGTTCTCGACGGCGGAGGTGAAGACGAACGGCTTGAAGGTGGATCCGACCTGGAAGTCCTGGCGGGTGGCGTTGTTCGTGTACTGCTTGACGTAGTCGATGCCGCCGTACATCGCCACGACCTGCCCGGTCTTGGGGTCGACGGCGGCGCCGCCCGCGCGGACGTACGTGTCGACCTTGCGGTTCTTCTTGTCGAGCTTGTCCATCAACTTCTTGTTGACGGCGGCGACGAAGTCGTCCTGCTTGTTCTTCTGGATGGTGGTGGTGATGCGGTAGCCGCCGGCGTCCAGCTCGTCGGCGCTGAGGATCTTGTTGTCGCTCAGGTAGTCGTTGACGGCGTTGACGAGGTAGCCGCGCTGCCCGGACATGCCGGTGGAGACGGTGGCCTCCTTCGGCATCGGGAACTTCAGGCCGGTCCGCTCGGACTCGGCGAGCCAGCCCTCCTTGACCATGCCGTCCAGCACGTAGTTCCAGCGGGCCAGGGCGGCCGGCTTGTTCTCCGGGTGGGCGACGACGTCGTACTCGCTGGGCGCGTTGAGCAGGGCGGCGAGGTAGGCGCCCTGGGCGGGGCTCAGGTCGGTGGCGTCCTTGCCGTAGTAGGCCTGGGCGGCGGCCTGGATGCCGTACGAGTTGCGGCCGAAGAAGCTGGTGTTGAGGTAGCCCTCCAGGATCTGGTCCTTGGACTCCGTGCGGTCCAGCTTGATGGAGATGAAGAACTCCTTCACCTTGCGGGTGACGGTCTGCTCCTGGGCGAGGTAGTAGTTCTTCACGTACTGCTGGGTGATCGTCGAGCCGGACTGCTTGCCCTTGCCGGTCGCGGTGTTCCAGCCGGCGCGCAGCATCGCCTTGGGGTCGATCGCGGACTCGGAGTAGAAGTCGCGGTCCTCGGCGGCCAGGACGGCGTGCTGGGCGGCCTTGGAGACCTGGGCGAGGGTGACGTTCTCCCGGTTGACGTCGCCGTCGCGGGCGAGCTGGCTGCCGTCGGCGTAGAGGTAGACGTTGGACTGCTTGGTGGCGAGGGCGTTGGCGGGCGGGATCTTCACCAGGGAGTAGCCGAGGAAGAACAGGCCGATCAGCAGCAGTATCCCGACGACGAAGGTGCCGAGCACCATGCGCCAGGTCGGGATCAGCCGCCGCCAGCCGGTGCGCTTGGGCCGCTTGGGCTTCTTCGTGCCCCCGTCGGGGTCTCTGGGCGCCCAGCCCTCGGTCGGCTGCTGCGGCTGCGGCTCGTCGCTCATGTCGTGCACGGACTCCTGTTGCGTGTCTCTTTTGCGCTGGTTGTGCGTCATGCGCCGTCGTGCGCCTCGTACGCCTTCTGCGTCCCCAGATGAAGACTGTCGCACCGCGCGTTCCGTTGCGGTTCGCGGCACGCTTCCGGGCCGAAAAAGGCGTGGCGTACGTCACCACCTGCGGACTAGGCTCCTGCGCTTCGGTGCCTGGCGCGGGCGAGGAGGGCTGTGGATGTGGATTCGGGGCGGTTGTACCTCGCCGTAGGGGTGGGCGGATTCAGACGGTACGCGACGTATCGGGCGGCGACGGCGGCCGGGATCTTCACCAACACGGTCTTCGGACTGATCCTCGTCTACACGTACACCGCCCTCTGGGACGAACGGCCGCAACTGGGCGGGTACGACCTCGCGCAGGCCGTCACCTATGTGTGGGTGGGCCAGTCGCTGTTCAAGACGCTCGCCAACGGGGGCGGGGGTGTCGAGGGCGAGCTCATGGAGCGTATCCGCACCGGGGACATCGCCGTCGACCTGTACCGGCCCGCGGACCTCCAACTGTGGTGGCTGGCGGCCGACTTGGGCCGCTCGTTCTTCGAGCTGCTCGCGCGCGGTGTGCCGCCCTTCGTGCTGGGCGCGCTGATTTTCGACCTGGCGCTGCCCACGGACGTGCTGACGTGGCTGGCGTTCCTGATCGCGGTGGTGCTGGCGATGCTGGTCAGCTTCGGCATCCGGTACCTGATCGCGCTGAGCGCGTTCTGGCTCCTGGACGGCACCGGGGTGGCGCAGATGGTGATGTTCGTCGGCTGGTTCTGCTCGGGGATGATCCTGCCGCTCAACGTGTTCCCGGGGCTGCTCGGCGAGGTCGTACGGGCTCTGCCGTGGTCGGCGCTGCTGCAGGCGCCCGCGGACGTGCTGCTCGGCGAGGCCGATCCGCTCGGCACGTACGCCTTCCAGGCGGTGTGGGCGGTGCTGCTGCTGGCGGCAGGCAGGGCGGTGCAGGGGATGGCGACGCGGCGGGTGGTGGTGCAGGGTGGCTGACACGGTCCGCGGTCCGTCGGGACCGACCGGGAGTCCGGTTCCGCCGGGACCAACCGGGTGCTGGACGGAGTCCGCACCTACCGCATGATCGCGGCCATGTGGATCCGCTCCACGATGACCTACCGCGCCTCCTTCGTCATGACCACGCTGGGCAACTTCACGGCGACCGCGTTCGACTTCGTGGCGATCCTGCTGATGTTCTCCCGCGTCGACGCCCTCGGCGGCTACGCGCTCCCCGAGATCGCCTTCCTCTACGGCCTGTCCAGCGTGGCCTTCGGTCTGGCCGACCTCGGCCTCGGCTCGATGGAGCGGCTGGGGCGGCGGGTGCGCGACGGCACGCTGGACACGCTGCTGGTGCGCCCGGCGCCGGTGCTGGCGCAGATGGCCGCGGACCAGTTCGGGCTGCGCCGCCTCGGCCGGGTCACCCAGGGCACGATGGTCCTGGTCTACGCGCTGGCCACGGTCGACATCGACTGGACGCCGCTGAAGCTGCTGCTGATGCCGGTGATGATCCTCAGCGGCGCCGGGATCTTCGCCGCGGTGTTCGTCGCGGGCGCCGCCTTCCAGTTCGTCGCCAAGGACGCCTCCGAGGTGCAGAACGCCTTCACGTACGGCGGGACGACGCTGCTGCAGTACCCGCCGACGGTGTTCGCGACGGAGCTGGTGCGCGGGGTGACGTTCGTGCTGCCGCTGTCCTTCGTCAACTGGCTGCCGGCCACCTATGTGTTGGGGCGGCCGATCCCGCTCGGGCTGCCGCAGTGGGTTGCGTTCCTGTCGCCGCTGGTGGCGGCGGGGTGCTGTGCGCTGGCCGGGCTGGCCTGGCGGGCGGGACTCAGGTCGTATCGGAGCACGGGGAGTTGAGGGCGGATGGCTGAGGACATGGGCGAAGGGTTCATCGAACTCGACCGGGTCGAGAAGGTCTTCGAGGTGCGCAAGAAGACCGGCTTCATGAAACGCGAGCGCAGGGAGGTACGGGCCGTCGACTCGATCTCCTTCCGGGTGACGCGCGGCGAGATGGTCGGCTACATCGGCCCGAACGGCGCCGGCAAGTCCACCACCATCAAGATGCTCACCGGCATCCTCGCCCCGAGCGGCGGCAGCCTGCGCGTGGCCGGCATCGACCCGTCCCGCGAGCGGCACCGCCTCGCCCATCGCATCGGCGTGGTCTTCGGGCAGCGCACCACTCTGTGGTGGGACCTCCCGCTGATCGACTCGTACAAGCTGATGCACCGCATGTACCGCATCCCCGACGCCCGTTACCGCGAGAACCTCGACGCTCGTCGAACTCCTGGACCTGGAAGACCTGTTGGACGTGCCCGTCCGCCAGCTCTCCCTCGGCCAGCGGATGCGCGGCGACATCGCGGCCGCCCTGCTGCACGACCCGGACGTCCTCTACCTCGACGAGCCGACCATCGGGCTCGACGTCATCTCCAAGTCCCGGGTACGGGAGTTCCTGCGCGAGGTGAACGCCGAGCGCGGCACCACGGTCCTGCTCACCACCCATGACCTCCAGGACATCGAGCAGCTCTGCTCCCGGGTGATGGTCATCGACCACGGCCGGCTGATGTACGACGGTCCGCTCGCCGGGCTGCACGAGGCGGGTGAGAGCGAGCGGACGCTGGTGGTGGACCTGGAGCGGGAGCTGCCGCCGATCGAGGTCCCCGAGGCGCGGGTGGTGAAGGTGGAGGGCCCGCGGCAGTGGCTGGCGTTCCCGGCGGGGACCTCGGCGGCGCCGCTGGTGGCGCGGATCGCGGCGGAGTACCCGCTGGTGGACCTGTCGGTGCGGGAGCCGGACATCGAGGCCGTGATCGCCAAGATGCTGCATTCATTGGGGGACACCCCCAAACCCCCGTCAGAGAAGGCCACCGCATAGTGCCCGGCGCCCGGAACTCGTAGGCTGAGGACATGACGGACGCCGTGCCTTCCGAGGGGACGCCCACGCCCCCCCAGGCCCTCTGCCCCGGAACTCCGTGCAGCCGACGCCGACCGTGAGCGCGTCGCCGAGATCCTGCGGGACGCCCTCGCCGAAGGGCGCCTGGACATGGAGGAGTTCGAGGAGCGGCTGGAGGCGACGTACAAGGCGCGGACGTACGGCGAGCTGACGCCGATCACCCGCGACCTGCCGGCCGCGCCCGGCGCCGTCCCGGCGGTGAACCTGGCCAAGGATCCGGTGGCGGACGGGAGTTGGGCCTCGCGGGTGACCGGCGGCGAGGGCTCGTCGACCTGGGCGGTGGCGATCCTGTCCGGGTTCCAGCGCAAGGGCCGCTGGACCGTGCCCAAGCGCTTCAACTGCTTCGCCTTCTGGGGCGGCGGTGAGATCGACCTGCGCGAGGCGAACTTCGCGGACCGCGAGGTCGAGATCAACTGCGTGGCCGTCATGGGCGGCGTGAACGTGATCGTGCCGCCCGGTGTCGAGGTCGTCGTCCGCGGGATCGGCATCATGGGCGGCTTCGACCACCGCGAGGAGGGCGTGCCCGGCGACCCGGGCGGCCCGCGTGTGATCGTGACCGGGTTCGCCTTCTGGGGCGGGGTCGGCGTCGAGCGGAAGCTGACCCGGGCGGAGCGGCAGGCGCTGAAGGAGGAGCGGCGCCGGCAGAAGCTGGACCGCAAGGAGTCGAGGCGCGAGCTGCACGCCTCCTGGCGCGAGGACGTCGAGGACGCGCACCGCCGCATGACGGACCGGCACCACGACCTGATGCGGGGCCGCAGCGACCGCCACCGCGACAGGCGCGACCGCCGGGATCGCCGCGACCGGTACGACCGGTACGAGGACTAGCGCCTGTCCCTAGAGCTCCGCCGGAGCCGCCCCCTTCAGGTCCTCCAGGTCGAAGACCTCCGCCATCCGCGCGTACCCCTTGTCGCTCGGGTGGAGATGGTCGCCCGAGTCGTAGTCCGAGCGCAGCCGGCGCGGGTTGTACG
This sequence comes from Streptomyces sp. GKU 895, assembly GCA_002027195.1. Lineage (GTDB taxonomy): Bacteria > Actinomycetota > Actinomycetes > Streptomycetales > Streptomycetaceae > Streptomyces. Next base: position 15,680 of record MWJO01000059.1, read on the forward strand.
GGTCGCGCAGCGCCTCGTCGAAGTCGACGACGGCGTCGTACACCTTGCCGTCCCGGATCGCGGCGTTGATCTGCTGCCGCACACCCTCCCGGGCGTCCGTGTACCCGCGGTGGCCCTGGAAGGGCATCAGCGTGGCCCCGACGACCTTGATCCCGCGGGCGTGGGCCTGCCGGACCAGGGTGCGCAGGCCGTCCAGGACCTTCTGCGGGTCGGCGAGCTTCGGGTTGCGCAGGATGTCGTTGATGCCGAGGTCGATGACGACGACCTTCACGTTCGTACGGGAGAGGACGTCACGGCCGAAGCGTCCGAGCCCGCTCTGGTTGTCGGCGGGGCGGCCGGGGCCGTTGGCGAGGACCTGGTTGCCGCTGATGCCCTGGTTGACGACGCTGTAGCGGGGCAGGTCGCGGCCGGCCTCGATCGCGGTGCGCAGCCGCTCCGAAAGGACGTCCGTCCAGCGGTGGTCGGCGCCCTCGGTGGAGGTGATGCCGTCGGTGAGGGAGTCGCCGAGCACGACGACGGTGCCGTCGGACTCGTTGCTCAGCACGTCCAGCGCGGTGAGGTAGCGCCAGTACGGCGTCTGCTCCGCGTACCCCGTGCCGGTGGTGTCCTCGGTGAGGTCGCCGTCGGCGACGTACGAGATCTGCCGGGCGTGCGGGTGGTAGGTGACCGGTCCGGACGGGACGGGCGAGTACGTGGTGACCAGGACGTCGCTGCCGTGCGCGACGGTGATGCCGACCGCGTCGCTCATCACCTGGCCGCCCGCCGGGACGACGACGGAGGTGTTGCCGCCGAAGGTGAGGCGCCGCATGGTGCCGACCGCCGCGGCGGCGGAGTCGTCGGCCGCCGCGAGGGCGATCGAGGCGTGGGTGATGGTCAGCGGTGACTGGCCGTAGAGATTGGACAGCGTGATACGGGCACTCGTACCGCCGACGGACGCGTGCACCACGTTGCGCACGGAGCGGCCCGCCATGCCCTCGGTCTCGGTGCCGGGTTCGGCGCCGGCCGGGGAGGCGGACCAGGCGCCCACCCAGCTGCCGGTGGAGGCCGGGGCGGCGTTGCGAGGGGCCGGGGCCCCTGCGGCCCGCTGCCGGGGGCTCGTGGCGCTGCCGTCGTCGGCGGCGACACCGACGTAGATGGCGCCGGACACGGCCACGATCAGGGCGATGATCGCCGAAAGCAGGGCATAACCATGTCTTCTGGTCATGCGGTGCGGGTCTCCTCGGACGGATGGGAGCCCGAGGCTCCGATGTGATCACCTCATGATGCGTCATGAGGTGAGGGGTGACGGTACTGGACCCCCCATTGGGCCACCGGAGTTCGGAACTGAGCTCCCCCCTCCGACAGACGCCGGGAACTCCTGTTCCGTTCCAGGAGTCGGTCAGGAAGGGACAATGTGTGCAGGGGATCACAACGGGCGGAGTGGATGGGACGTGATGGAACGCGCTGATCCGGAGGAAACGGATGCCGCCGACGTGAAGCAGCATGCCCGCCCGGCCACCGCCGGCAACCGCGCGGCGACCGGGCCTGCCACCAACCGCGCGATGAGCACGTTCAGCGCGGCCGACGAGGAGAAGCAGCGCGGCGTACGCCGGATGAAGCTCACCGCGACCGGGCTGCTGCTGTTCGTCGCGCTCGTGTACGTCCTCGCCACGTGGGCGTCCCACGCGGGCGCGGGCGCCTGGGCCGGCTATGTCGCCGCCGCCGCGGAGGCCGGCATGGTCGGCGCGATGGCCGACTGGTTCGCGGTGACGGCCCTGTTCCGGCACCCGCTCGGCCTGCCGATCCCGCACACCGCGATCATCCCCACCAAGAAGGACCAGCTCGGCGTGTCGCTGGGCGAGTTCGTCGGCGAGAACTTCCTCTCCGAGGACGTCGTGCGCGGACGTCTGCGCGCCGTCGGCATCGGCAGCCGGCTCGGCGCCTGGCTCGCCGACCCCGAGCACGCCGACCGGGTCACGGCCGAGCTGTCGGCCGCGCTGCGCGGCGCCCTGACGGTCCTTCGGGACTCCGACGTCCAGGCGGTCGTCGGCGAGGCGATCACCCGGCGGGCCGACGCGCAGGAGATCGCGCCGGGCATCGGCAAGATGCTGGAGAAGGTCGTCGCGGACGGCGGCCACCGCCGGGTCGTGGACCTGGTGGTGGCCAGGGCGCACGACTGGCTGGTCCTCCACGACGAGCAGGTCATGGACGCCGTCCAGGGCGGGGCGCCCGGCTGGACGCCCCGGTTCGTGGACAAGAAGGTCGGCGAGCGGGTCTACAAGGAGCTGCTGCGCTTCGTCACGGAGATGCGGGACATGCCCTCGCACCCGGCGCGAGGCGCCCTGGACCGCTTCCTGACGGACTTCGCCTCCGACCTCCAGTCCGACACCGACACCCGTGCGCGCGTGGAGCGGCTCAAGGGCGAGGTGCTCGGCCGGGGCGAGGTCCAGGACCTCATCGCCTCCGCCTGGACCGCCGTACGCTCCATGATCGTGTCGGCCGCCGAGGACGAGCGCAGCGAACTGCGGCTGCGCGTACGGGCGTCGCTGCTGTCGCTCGGGGCGCGGATGTCGGTCGAGCCGCGGCTCCAGGCGAAGGTCGACGGCTGGGTGGAGGGCGCGGCGGTGTACGTCGTCACCACCTACCGGCACGAGATCACGTCCCTGATCACCGACACGGTCGCCGGCTGGGACGCCGAGCACACCACGCGGAAGATCGAGGCGAACATCGGCCGTGACCTGCAGTTCATCCGGATCAACGGCACGGTCGTGGGCTCGCTGGTGGGACTGCTGATCTACACGGTGTCGCGGCTGCTGGGGGCGTAACCCGTCCTCGCCGGGGAACCCGTCGCAGGGTCTCACTCGACGAGGAGGGAGCCCATGACCACCACAGACCAGGCCGCGACCGGCCGTACCGTCACGACGAACATCCCCGCCCGCCTGGACCGCCTCCCCTGGTCCCGCTGGCACTGGACGATCGTCATCGGACTCGGCACCGTATGGATCCTCGACGGCCTGGAGGTGACGGTCGTCGGCAACATCGCGGGCCGCCTGTCCGAACCGGGCAGTGGCCTGCCGATCACCTCCGGTCAGGTGACGGGCCTGGCGGCGGCGCTGTATGTGCTGGGCGCCTGCTCGGGAGCCCTGTTCTGGGGCCGCCTGACGGACAAATGGGGCCGTAAAAAACTCTTCATGATCACACTCGCGGTCTACCTCGCGGCCACCGCCCTGACCGCCGTCTCCTTCTCCACCTGGTGGTTCTTCGCCTTCCGCTTCCTGACCGGCTTCGGCATCGGCGGCGAGTACGCGGCGATCAACTCGGCGATCGACGAACTGATCCCGGCTCAGTACCGGGGCCGGGTGGACCTGATGATCAACGGCAGCTTCTGGCTGGGCGCGGTGGCAGGTTCCCTGCTGTCGATCGTCGCCCTCGACACGTCCGTGGTGGCGAAGGACGTGGGCTGGCGCCTGACGTTCGCACTCGGCGCGGTCCTGGCCCTGGTGATCCTGCTCGTACGACGCCACGTCCCGGAGAGCCCACGGTGGCTGCTGATCCACGGCAGGGACGAGGAGGCGGAACGGATCGTCACGTCGATCGAGGAGCGGGTCGCGGACGAGAAGGGCGAGCGGCTGGCGGACCCGGAGGGCGAGATCACGATCCACCAGCGGCGCAGCGTGAGCTTCATGGAGATCGCCAGGACGGTGTTCTCGGACTACCGCAGGCGAGCGGTGCTCGGTTTTTCCTTGTTCATAGGCCAGGCGTTCCTGTACAACGCGATCACCTTCGGCTTCGGCGCGATCCTGACCAAGTTCTACGACGTCCCGACCAGCAACACCGGCTACTACTTCGCCGTCATCGCCATCGGCAACTTCATGGGCCCGCTGCTGCTGGGCAAGCTGTTCGACACGGTCGGACGCCGGGTGATGATCTCGTCGACGTACCTGTTGTCGGGTCTGCTGCTCTTCGGCACGGCATGGCTCTTCGACCAGGGTTCCCTGAACGCCGGGACGCTGACGGCGTGCTGGTGCGCGGTGCTGTTCTTCGCGTCGGCGGGCGCGTCCAGCGCGTACCTGACGGTCTCGGAGATCTTCCCGATGGAGACCCGGGCGATGTCGATCGCGTTCTTCTACGCGCTGGGCACGGCGGCGGGCGGCATCAGCGGACCGCTGCTGTTCGCCGACCTCACCGGGACGGGCAAGGTCGCCGACACGGTGCTGGCCTTCCAGATCGGCGCCACGCTGATGTGCCTGGCGGGGCTGGTGGCGGCGGTACTGGCGGTACGGGCGGAGCGGAGGTCGCTGGAGGACGTGGCGCGGCCGCTGACGGCGGCGGTGGCGCCCACGTCCGCGTCCACGTCCGCGAAGGCCGCGGGCCAGTACACCTAGCCACCTCCTAGGCGTCCCGCGGCACCGGCTCCCACTCCGCGCGGTACTCGACATGCATCAGCGGCATCGAAGGCTCCAACAGCCCTGACCCCGGATGCAGTTCGGCACACACATGGCCACCTGGGTGGGGCCCTGGCCCGAGCCCGGTGTCGGCGAGGTCGAGGAAATCCGCGGCGGCGTCGGCGAAGGGCAGGGCGCTTCCGCTCAGTACCAGGGTGTCGGCGGCGGTGCTGAGGCGGAGCCGGTCGCGGAACTCGGCGTGGTGGGCGTCGGGTACGCCCCGGTCATGAGGAAGGGGAAAGTCGGCGCGCCGGAACTCGACGGTGTGCTGACTCCCCGCCTTGCCCGCCCTCGCCCGGACCTCCTTCCACCGGGACGCCGGGAACTGGAGGGAGTGGTGCAGCAGAAGCAGATCGCGGGCGCGATGCGGCTCGGGCAGCGCGACACCGACCGGCCGCTCATCACGCCGCCGCAGCGGCAGGTGCACGAGCGAGCGCGGCGACCGCGCGGCCAGCAGCCAGGCCGCGGCCAGTTCGGCGGCGGCACCCCGGTCCACCCACAGGCTCAGCCAGTGCTCACTGTCGAAGCAGAGTGCCCGCCGGAGCCCGCGGACGCTTAGCACCCGGTACTCCTCCGCCCCGAGCCGCACCCGATGCTCGGTGACGCCCAGCCTCATTCGCCCCCCGTTTCCGGTGGTCAGCCCTGCCGGTCGGCCACGGCCCAGGAGGCGAGCGCGACGGCCCCCGCCACCCCGAACACGGCGGGCCAGGCACCCACCTTCTTGGCGAGCGGATGCGACCCGGCGAACGCGGCGACATACGCGGCCGTCAGCGCGCCCGCCGCCTTCCCGCCGGCCTGCTGCCGCCACTGCGTCGCGGCCGCGGCCCCGGCGACGGCCAGCACGGCCCCGCCGAGCTGCCGCTTCCTGGTCCAGCGGGCGACGCCGTACCCACCGACGAGTCCGCTCGCCGCGACGACCGCACTGGGAACCTTGGCCATGCCTGCCTCCTGCTGGTTCTTGAGACCGTGAGAGACCTTGAGGCTAACTGCAGCACCGCGAGCGGGGTCGAACATGAGTCGAGGGTTGTCAAGTTTCCTCTCCCGAGCTATATAAGAAGCCGTAAGGGCATCGCACCCAGCACCTGAGGAGAGGAGTGACCTGTGATGCTCATGCGTACCGACCCCTTCCGCGACTTCGACCGACTCGCGCAGCAGGTCTTCGGGCCCACCCGTCCGGCCGCGATGCCGATGGACGCCTACCGCGCCGGGGACGACTTCATCGTCCACTTCGACCTGCCCGGCATCGACCCCGAGACGATCGATCTGGACGTCGAACGCAACGTCCTCAACGTCCGCGCCGAGCGCCGTTCCCCCGCCCCCGAGGGCGCGGAACCCATCGTCGCCGAACGACCCACCGGCACCTTCACCCGCCAGCTCTTCCTCGGCGACACGCTCGACACGGAACGCATCGACGCCTCGTACGAGGCCGGCGTCCTGACCCTGCGCATCCCCGTGGCCGAACAGGCCAAGCCGCGCCGCATCCAGATCAGCGGCGGCGACGGGGGCCGCAAGCAGCTGAGCAACTGATCGCGCGCCCGCGCGGGCGCACGACCAGGATCAGGAGGAGACATTCGGTGGTGATTCGGTGGTGATCGGCGGTGACGCGGTGGTGATCGGCGGTGATGCGGTCGTGAAGAGAAGCTGGGCCGAACTGGTGGACGCGGTACGGGAGTCGGGCCAGTACCCGACCCGCGCCGAGGCCGAACGCGTCACCCGCGTCGTCCTGTCCGCCCTCGGCGGCCACGTCACCGGCGACGAACGCGTGGCCCTCGCCCGGGCCCTGCCCGAGCAGGCCGCGCGCGTCGTCGCCGGCCAGATCCCGGCCACCCGCCCCCTGTCGGCGGCGGAGTTCGTGGAATCGGTGGCGGCCCGCATCGAGGGCGCGACGACGGCGACGGCCCGCTGGGACGTCAGCTCGGTACTGAGCACACTCCCGCGCTGGGCGGGCGACAAGCTGGTGGACCGCATCCTCGCCCAACTGCCGCAGGGATACGCGCTGTTGTTCGGAAGGGCGGAGCTGATGCCGACAGCGTAAGTGTCCCTGCATGCCCCTACTGGGCTTCGCCCGCACGGTTCCTGTACCGGCCCCGGGCGCGCATCTCCGAGACGTACCCCGCGGAGATGATGCACCCGGCCCCGGCGAGGGCGAAGCCCAGGAGGGCCGGGTTGAGATACCCCGGCACGTCCCCGTTGTCGTAGCTCCCGCCGTCACTGGTCTCGCACACGAACCCGAGCGGGAGATACGACACCGAGTAGTCGACGATCTCGACGCCGCGCTGGTGCCGCTCCCACCAGCCCGCCGTACGACAGGACTGCGGCGGCGCGGAATCCGTACCGCCGTCCTGAGCGGTCACCACGGCCCCCACGATGATCAACAGCCCCCAGGCACAGAGCGCGGCGGCGACGGCCCCGGCGAGGGCGCCGAAAGCGCGGAGCAGCGCCGGCAGCTCGCCCCGGCCCCGCTCGGTGAGCTGCCCGAACCCGTATCCGGCGAGCGCGACGGCGACGACGGCGGCGACGAGGACGAACAGCAGATTCAGCAGTGCCATCACGCCCCCTGATGTGATCAACTGTCGGGCTACTGGACTGTCGGCCGAGTCCAGCAGCTGCTCCGGGGGTACGGCAGTGGCGGAGCCCACAGTTCCGGCAACAGGACGGCTACAGAGGACGGGGAGAGGGAGCCACGTGAGCCGACCGAGGCACATGACCATGCCGGACGGCACGACCATCGCGTACCGCGACCAGTCCCCACTCCCCACCCCCACCCACCTCCGATCCGCCCCGCACGATCCTGCTCCTGCACGGCCTCGCCGGACACCTGGGCGAGTGGGACGCCCTCACACCGGGCCTCCTGGCCGCGGGCTTCCGCGTGGTCTCGTACGACGCCCGCGGCCACGGCGCGAGCACCCGCCGCCCGCCTACGGTGAGCAGGTCGGCGCACGTCGAGGACGCGGCGACCCTGATCAGGGAACTGGGACTGGTCCGGGTGACCGTGCTGGGCCAGTCCATGGGCGGCAACACGGCCATGCTGCTGGCGTCGGCGCACCCGGATCTGGTGTCGTCCTTGACCTTGGTGGAGGCGGGGCCGGCGGGCCCGAACCCGGAGATCCCGACGCAGATCGCGAACTGGCTGGACACCTGGCCGACCCCCTTCACCTCACGCGCGCAGGCGGAGACTTTCCTGGGCCATGAGGCATGGGCGAGGGGCCTGGAACAACGCCAGGACGGCTGGCATCCCCGGTTCGACCGGGACACGATGATCGCCTCGATCACGGAGCTGGCGGCGCGGTCGTACTGGGCGGAATGGGAGCGACTGACCTGCCCGACGCTGGTGGTGAGGGGCGGGGAGGGAATGCTGCCGGCGGCGGAGGCGGAGGAGATGCTGAGGCGCCGGCCGAGGGGAACCCGACTGGCGGTGATCCCGGACGCGGGTCACGACGTACACCTCGACCGCCCGGATCAACTGCTGGCGACGCTGACGGCGCCGGACACGCGACGGCCGGCGCGCTGACTCACGACGTGCGCGCCGGCCGTTCACAGGTGCCTTGAGGCAGATTCTCAGAGCTGGCCGGACTCGGCGATGGTGATCTTCGCCGAGGTGGTGCCGCTGCGGGACCCGAGGGCCTCGATCTTCTTCACGAGCTCCATGCTGGTCTCGTCGGCGACCTCGCCGAACACGACGTGCTTGCCGTCCAGCCAGTCCGTCACGATGGTCGTGATGAAGAACTGGGAGCCGTTGGTGTTCGGGCCGGCGTTGGCCATGGACAGCAGGCCGGCCGGTCGTGCTTGAGCTTGAAGTTCTCGTCGGCGAACTTCTCACCGTAGATGCTCTTGCCGCCGGTGCCGTTGCCCCGGGTGAAGTCGCCGCCCTGGAGCATGAAGGCGGGGATGACACGGTGGAAGGAGGACCCGGCGTAACCGAAGCCCTTCTCGCCGGTGGCGAGGGCACGGAAGTTCTCGGCCGTCTTCGGGACGACGTCGTCGAAGAGGTTGAAGTTGATACGGCCGGCAGGCTCGTCGTTGATCGTGATGTCGAAGTAGACCTTGGTTGTCATGGGTCTATCCTGCACCCTCGGCTCTGAGCTGCCACATTCGTGTCGGCGGGGCCCGATGGCACAGGGCGTCCCTACAGGTCACGAGCCTGTTGATTAGTGCATGCATCGGGTGGCTGACAGGAAGCCGACCCACGCTTGCTCCGACACCGTGAGATGCGGCGCTGCGGGTCGCTTGGAATCCCGGACCAGCACACCGGAGGGTATGAACGCGGCTTCCAGGCATTCGGTCGCGTTACCGCCGCTGTACGACGACTTGAACCAGACCGGCTCGGTGGCAGGCCGGGGGACGACTGGCATTCACAGCTCCTTGAGGGCGCGATGGATCATGGCGGATGAGGCTTCCATGTCCAACGCTTGTGCGCGGAGGTACTCGAACGCAAGTCTGTAGCGCTCCAGTTCCTCGTCCTTCTCCAGGAACAGGGAGCCGGTATGGAAGTCGACGTAGACGACGTCGAGGCCTGGCTCGACGCCCCCGATGATGACGAAGCTTCCGAGGGCCGCGGCGTGGGCCCCTTTGGAGAAGGGCAGCACCTGAAGCGTGATGTGCGGCGACTCGTTGGCTTCGAGAAGTCTGCCGAGCTGCTCCCGCATGATCTCGGCTGACCCGACGACGCGGCGGATGACGGACTCGTCGAGAATCGCCCAGAGACGCGGAGGCTTCGGCCGGGTAAGGATCTCCTGCCGCTTCATGCGGATGTCCACCAGCCGCTCGATCTCGCTCGTGTCCAGGGGGACTTCGTTGGCCCGCTGAAGTGCCGTGCTGTAGGCGCGAGTTTGCAGAAGACCCGGGACGTAGACGCACGCGAAGTGGTTCTCCCCGATGGCTTCGTCCTCCAGCGTGAGCAGCAGGTTCATGCTCTCCGGAATGGAGTCGGCGAAGGAGCTCCACCAGCCTTGCTGTTTGGCGCCCTTGGCCAGAGCGACAACTGACGCGCGTTCGGCCTCAGTTGCCCCGTACTCGCGGCACAGCGCATCGACGACGATCCACTTGACGGGCCCGGCCTGGGTCTCGTACCTGCTGACCGTTGCTTTGGATACGCCGACGAGCTTCCCGGCCTCCTCCAGGGTCATCCCCTTGCGGGCGCGCAACTTGCGCATCATCGCGCCAAGCTGGCGGCGTCGGGTTGTGGTTCGCTCGGCCATTCGGCTCCTTCGCCATGCGCCGGGCGTCAGGCCCGGGAGATCCCCATCAGGCTAGGCAGCGAGGCCGCCGACCGACCATCGGATTCACTCGATGGATTCTCATGAGAAGTTACACAGAGAGATTTCTCTGTGCCATGCTCCTCTCGTGAGCAGCTACGCAGAGCAGCCGTACGGATACGGCGAGTTCGGTATGTGCGTGGCTGGGAGGGAGGAGTGGCCATGCCTGGATACGAAGTCACTGAAACCCGACTGCGCTGTGTCCTGCCGTTCGAGGCGCTACCCGAAGAAGTGCGTCTGCTGAGAAGCGCTGCGGTCAGGCAACTGAGCCGCTGGGGCATGCCTGCCGCCGCCGAGGAGGCTGAGTTGCTCGTGACGGAGCTGGCGACGAACGTCATCAAGCATGTCGGCGAAGGCGCGACGGCGACCCTGATCCTCGAATGCCGCGGCGAGGTGCTGCGCCTCGAAGTCCATGACAAGAGCCGGGCGGCGCCGATGCTCAAAGCCGCGGGTTGTGAGGAGGAGTGTGGGCGGGGGCTGCACTTGCTGGCGGCGCTGGCTGCGGACTGGGGCACCGTAATCACCGCAGTGGGTAAGGCGGTGTGGTGCGAGATTTCAAGCGGTGCAGGACGCGCCTGTCGGCGCATTGAGCGAGCCGTTGACGCGCTTGAGCGCTATCAGGCGGTCGGCGGAGCGGTTACAGGGCTGCCGGGCAGAGGGCGTGACGCCGGCCTGGAGGAGTCGGCCGTCGAGCTGATCGCGGACCTGCTGCACTGGACCGCAGCTCGCGGCCATGATCCCGACGACATCCTCGACAGGGCTCAGATGCACTACGAAGCCGAAGCGGAGGCCGCCTAGTGGTCGACCGCCTCAGCAGACTTCCGGATCTGCTCCCGGAGGGCGTCCGGCGTGCGCCAGGATTCTCCAGGACGGCTCCTGTGACACATGCGGTGGCAGTTGGCGCATACGCACGCGAGGTCGTCGAGCTTGGTCTCACGGGTGCCGGAGACGTAAAGAGGAGTGACGTGATGCACTTCGATGTAGCCCTCGCCCAGGTCACCGTAAGCGCGGGCAAAATCGAAGCCGCAGACCTCGCACTGGAGAGGCTTCCCGGCGCGCTGGACCTGCTTGATCTTGAGCAAGCGCAGCTTCGGGTCTCGCTCGCGTGCAAGCGCCCGGCGGACCAGGAGCCGTCCTTCGATCGCGGTTGCGCCGTTCTCGTCGACTTCGTCAGGCTGCCGGGCAAGGCAATGCAATTCGCCGGATGCGATTCCTTCCTCAAGGGCCTCGGCGGCTTGGAGCATCTCGGCCTCACGCTTCGTGAAGGCTTCGATCATGAGCAACGTGGGCTTGCCGCATCGCGTGGCCGTGCCGACGTACAGCCCGTGGTTCGTCATGAAGTCAGTGGTCTTGCGGCTGACGCTGCCAGGAGACCGAAAGCCGGGAAGAGCGAGTTCGTCCGGGCTGTGGATCGGGAGCGAGCGGAGCAGCTCCGACAGCTCCTGAACCTCCCGGTCGTTGGTCCGCAGCTCCCGCCAACCGTTCTTCACAACCAGCGCTCCGGCCAGTACGAGCTCGTCCTCGGTCCACGCAGGTATCCGCATGAGCAATATCGTATGAGTGTTCGGCGTAACGGAGGGTGCGTTCAGCGAACCGCCGGGCGTACTGCAAACTTGGTGAGGTCGCGTTGTCAGTGGGGTCTGTCACCCTCAGTGATGGTGGATTGCAAGATGTGTCTGCCGTTGTACGGCTGCAAGGAGGGGACATGACCCACACGAAGGAACCCGAGGACGCTGCCGCCGCGGTGCGGGAGCCTGAGTTCACATCGATCGAGATCTGCGCTGGGGCCGGAGGCCAGGCCATTGGCCTGCATCAGGCGGGCTTCGGGCATTTGGCTCTGGTTGAGATCGACAAGTACGCGGCAGCGACACTGCGCGAGAACATCGAGGTGCACCCGAAGTGGGAATGGGAGCGCGACAACTGCGATGTCCTCTGCCAGGACGTGCTGGAGTTCGAGCCTGAGCGGGACCTGAAGAAAAGCGCCGGCCGATACCGCCGCGGCGAGGTTGATCTGCTGGCTGGCGGTGTCCCCTGCCCACCGTTCTCGCATGCTGGCAAGCAGCTAGGCGAGGATGATGAGCGTGATCTCTTCCCGCGCATTCTGGTCCTGGCTGAGAAGATCCGCCCCCGAGCCGTAATGATCGAGAACGTCCGGGGCCTCATGGATGCCAAGTTCGATGACTATAGGTCTCGCATTAAGGCCCAGCTTGAGGAGATGGAGCCCAGTGACGATGGGCTGCCTGGCTACGAGGTCGTGGGGTGGGAGGTCTTTGAGGCGGAGAAGTTCGGCGTTCCACAGCTCCGGCCCCGCTCCATCCTTGTCGCCTTCCGAAAGGATGTCCTCAGGGATCTGAAGTACGAAGCCCCGGCACCCAGCGTCGAGAGGGTCTCGGTCTTCCAGGCGCTGGAGGAGACCATGAAGGAGCGTATCCGGCCGTTCCTGACGGGAGCTCGGGCCGTCCAGGCGCAGAAGGTCTTCGATGACTGGAAGCGGGCGGCTGATAAGGATGTGGCGCCCACTCTTGTAGGCGGTTCTAAGAAGCACGGGGGGGCCGATCTCGGCCCCAGCCGGGCCAAGAAGGCATGGCGGGCACTCGGGGTTTCGGGCATGGGCGTGGCCAATGCGCCTGTGAACGGCGAACCGACGGGCACCGAGGAAAGGGATCTGTTCGGTGCCGACGGCCCGATGCTCACGGTGCCGCAGGCCGCGATCATTCAGGGGTTCCCGCTGCGCTGGGACTTCAGCGGAGGTAAGACGGCTCAGTACCGGCAGGTCGGAAACGCGTTCCCGCCACCTGTCGCACGGGCTATTGGTGAGTCGATCATCGAGGTACTGAGGGCGGCACGGGAGCGCGATCAGAAGGACTAACTGTCGGGCTGCACCCTCCGGACTGCGCTGCGGCGCTTTTGGACCTCGGCCGCGATGCGCGCGGCGCAGTCTTCGGAGGGCTCATGCTCCCAGAACCGGAGCACCACCCAGCCCGCCTCTTCCAGGCGTTGGTCGGTGTCCCGGTCGCGGGCCATGTTCCGGGCGACCTTGTCGGACCAGTAGCCCGGGTTGGTCTTCGGCGGCACATAGTGCTTGGGGCAGCCGTGCCAGTAGCAACCATCGATGAAGACGGCCACTTTCGCCGGACGGAAGACCAAGTCGGCCGTCCGGCGAAGGTCGGGAAGGGGTCTGGCCGCTACTCGATAACGGAGCCCCTGAGCGTGGACAAGCCTCCTGACCAGCCGCTCAGGTGTCGTGTCACGGCTGCGAATAGCCTGCATGTTACGTCGGCGGGCAGCTGAAGAGGCCCAGGAACCGACAGGAGGTTCCCAAGTTTCATTGCTGGCCATCCTGTCTCCTTCACCTCCCCGGTCGGGCTTACCAGTCTTCTTCTTCACCAGTGATCTTGGGGAGTCGCGGTGCAATTTCCGGCGGGTCCAGCCGAGTGGCGAGCACCCAGCGACGTCCTTCCAACTCGACCGACGGACGGTTGCCGTGATGGGGCTTCACTTCAGCTAGCCGGAAGCTTACGAACTCTCCCCGCTGCGGCACCACAGCCCCTACCTGCTGGGCGATAGCCCGGTGCTTGCTGTACGGACCGACGATCACGATGCCCTCTTCGCGGAGCACTGTTCGAGCCCGGTTTTTCCCCTCTCGGATGCGTGCCATGTAGTCGAGTTGTTGCGCCGCGGTACGAACGGCGCCTCGTCCGATACGCCGATTCTGTGCTCTCCGGAACAGCTCGATAACTCGCTGCTGTCCTTTACGCGAGCCCTCAAGGAGGATTTGATTGCGCGTGGGTTCTGGAAGTTGCAAAAGGACATTCTCGGGAAGTTTCGCCTCGTGCCAGATCCAAAAAACTCTGTTTTTGCGGTACTCTGCTTTCAGCGTGAGCTTCTTGTCGCGATTACTGCCTGTGTTGAGCCACTCTTCACGCACCCGGAAAATCCCGGCGCTCCAGCGGCTCCTGTAATCGTCTGCCCACACCAAGAGGCAGAGATGGCCCATCGCCTCGGGCGGTATCATCCATCCGCCAAAATCCTGAGAAAATTTACAGTCAACGTCAACGCCGAGGATCCGGTAATCCATGGGATGCTCGCCGACGTTGCCGCCATCGTCAAATCTGAACTCGCGCTGCAGATTGATTTCGACCAGCGTACCTGCGTGAGTCTTTTCTGTTTTGAAAAGCTGCTTCCATGCGAACCGTCCGGTCGCCTCGCCGTTGAGTAGCTGGTCAATTGTTTCGCGGAGAACTGAAGCGAATCGCTGCTCGGCGTGATCGAGGGATCGGATGTGATTTGCCACTTCCTTAAGTTCAGGATCCTGCTTAAGGAGTTCTTGGTTGGCAATCCAAGTGGCGGCGTTTTCGTCGTCTTCTTCGAACGGGAGCAAATCGTATCCCCTGTACGCTAACGGGCTGCCGTGGCAAATCGACCGATGATTCAACCGACGGGATTTGGATCTGTATCGGCGGCAACCCGGGTCCAAGCTTGGCAGCTGGAATCCTATCGTCGCTGCCGCGCGGGGAGCCCCCGGTCCGGGGATCGTGCCGGATGAGGGTCTGCACTCACGGCTGAGGCTGGCGATGGCTGTTGCCGCAGACGGCAGAGTGCAGAGAGGCGGGGGGCGTTGCAGAGCCGCTTCCGAGTTCTGGGCCCAGACGGCAGGCCGGATGGCATGCGCCCCGCTGCGGGCCCTTGGCGGCGCTCCATCGGCCGTGGCGCCGACGCTACGTTAGGTGGCCAATCTTGCGCATATGCCTGCCGCACCACCAGCTTCAGCAGTAGGGTGATTACCTTGCATACGCACTTGGTGCATCTTCCGCTTGCCCTGCTTCGAGGACAGACGGCCGCTCTATACTTCCTCTGCGGCGATGAGCGACTGTTGAGAGCCTACCCCCCCTGCCGTAGCCGGGCCCGCGGATATGGAGGGGGAGCGGCAAAGCTGATGGAAGCGGCGTACAGGCAATGGCATGAGGTCTTCTCTGCCGAGTTCTTCGGCCCAGACCACGCGCTGCGAAGCACGATCCTGTACGTCGATGACGAGATCGAGCTGCGGCTTGCTGAGTCGTACGGCATAGAGACGAGTCTGGCCCAGGCCGTTGCCGACGAACTCAACTGGCGAGATCCGGAAAGGCCGCTGTTCAGCCGTATCCAACGCGAGTGCGAGTATTGGGTAAGCGGCGGAACCGAAGGACCGCCGCCGAGCCTTCCGGTGCTCGCCCTATCGGTACTGGCCGCCAGTCGCATGGCGTCCTCTGGCGGGATGCTGAGGAGTAACTTCTATGGGCGCTGGATTCAGGTGTTCAGCGAAGAGCTGTCCGGCTATCGCGCAAACAAGCTGAAGAAGGCCTTCGAAGATGTTGCCGAGATGTGGGAGCAGTTGGATCACTGGCTGCAGGACATGGATGGTCTCTTCGGCGCCAGCACGGTGAGCACCGATGAAGCCCACTGGAAAATCGGCTACCCCATCTCCCAGGCTCTGATCCGTGGGTCGGACCGGCAGATCCTCACCCGCTTCTTCGCTACGACTCGCTTGAGGCCACACAATCAGACCGGGGTATCGGGCCGGGAGCTCCTGCGGCGGCTCCGCATCTGGACAGCGGGACGGGAACGTCATCTGTCCCCCCGGCTTATGGAGGAACTCGCTGACCCCGCCGAGACGGGTGAAACCCTCATCACCAGTCTCTTGAAGCGACTCGCCGATGACTGGGACGGAACCCTTCATGAGCCGGAGCATGGGCACCGGCGCCGGGCTGCCGGGCTGCGGCTTATGGTCGCCGATCGTGGCAAGCGGCTGGACTGGCTGGCCGAGGCTGTTGAGGCGACGCCCGAGACACTGGTCCATCTGCCAGGCGGGCGCGCTTTCACGCTCCGCAAGGAGTACGGAGACGTCTACGGAGGGCTGGAGTCTCTCCGGCCCTCCCCTCAGCAACTGGCTGACGGCATACGCCTCGAAGGCCAAGCCCTGGTACTCGAATGGGTGCCGCAGGAGGTCGTGCTGCTGCGGTTGCACCCGCATCTCGGTGAGTGGGTGAGCACCGAGTACTTCGAACCCGGTGAGCATCACTGGATCCTCGCCGCCAACACCGCTGCCAGCGAAGTTCGTTCCATGGTCAATGCTCTTGGCGGCCGCACGGTCCGCGAGACAACTGCGCCGGTAACGGGCTGGAAGCTGTTCAAAGGTGTCCGGGCGGTCAACGGAAGTGCCTTCGTCAGCACTCTGGATCGCGGTGGAGCGCATGCCCACGTCCTTGAGCCCCAGATCCGACAGGACGCTGAACTGTCCGGAGGACTCCGCATTGCGCCCGAGTATCGGGCAGGTTCCGGAGTTGCCGGCCACTTCCTCCGCGACGGTGGCCCAGATCTACTGTTACCCGCGAGTGAATCTCCGGATGGCTGCGTGGAGGTCGTGCTCGACGGCCGTTCGGAGAAATTGCGGGCCGATCCCCGGATTCCGTTTCCTCTATGCCTTGTCCCTCTGGATGAGGGGGAGCACCGGGTAGGCACAGCACAGAGCAGCCAGGTATTCACCCTGCACGATGGGCTGTACGAGGAACTTCCGCCAGGGACCGGGAAGTTCGGGTACGTCTGCGACGTTACCGCCAGCCGGGAGCTGAGCGAAGTCGACGATGCAGGGTCGGCGATCCGGGGCGCTTACGCACCAGAGGGCATCAGGCTCCCTCGTATCGAGATTGTGCGGAGCGATGTCCTGGAGGCTCTGCTAATCGATCCTCACGGCGGTGCGCGCCGAGTCAGACGGCAGTCAGCCCCCGCGTGGATGGAGTCACGGCTGCCAGAGGGTGCCCTCAGTTCCTGCCTCGAGGTCGAGGTACCAGAAGGGTATGTCTGGCTCGTCTACCGGACGGCGACTCGCTGGTCCGTCAGGGCACTGGCTGCAGACGCGGACATTCCCGCCCCCGAGCCGTCTCTTGACGACTACGCCTGGGCACATGCGGTGCTCAGCGCCGCCGGGCGCTCGCACGCCCAGATCTGGCGCGAGTACGTGGCGGCGGCAGAAGCAATCGCTGGAAAACGGGGGAGCTGATGCTGGAACCAGGCGACTTGCTGCTGCGCTGGGTAAGTGAACGGGGAACGGGCGTGCTGTCCGACGTCAAGCAGGGCATGTGGTGGCTCGCGTCCACGCGCTGCCCTGATGTCGAACCGGGCGCCCCGGGCCGCTGGCTCCGTGACGCTGTCTCGCTCGGGCACATGGACATCGACTGGCGCAACAGACGCTGGTCCACAGCACCGCCCGTACTGACGCGGCTGCCGCGTGCCCGAGGCCTGGCCGTGCTATCTGGCAGTCGGACAGCCGCCTTCGACGAGAAGCTCTCGCAGGCAGTGGCAGACGGTCTGGTGGAGCTGTTCCGGGTACCCAGTGCACGTCCCCCACGGGATATCCCTCTCCCTGCCTCGCTGATCGTCCAGTTCGACGACGAGACTGGGCTCATGCAGTGGGCCGCTGAACTCGGGGCCGAGTACACGTCCTGCTTTGCCCTCCAGGGTGCAGCCCTGCTTCCGCCTCTCGCGCTAGAAGTACGTTCTTCTACGCCGGAGTTCGGACAGCCGCTGGAGCAGTACCACCTGGACCACCGGGAGTACCAGCCAGCCAGCCGTCCTCTACGTGACGGCCTCTACCGACTCAAGCAGCGTGAAGGCAAGCGTGTATGCCAAGTTCTGCGCAATGGCGAGTGGTACGAGACCAGCCACGAGGAAGGGGTCTACTCCGTTCTGGAGTCCCAGAATATGAATGCCGATGTCCTCCGCTGGCTGCCCGAGAAGGAATGCGGGCGGGAGAGATTCGGAACCCTCTACGTCGACTGGGGCTATCCCCTGCCCGACCTGCACAGGCGAGTGGCCGTCATGTGCTCTGGTCTCGCCCCGCGCATCAATGCACATGCCGAGAACCTGGCGTACGACAACGTGCCCATGGCCGTAGCGGAAAAGATCGCGCACTCGCTCGGACAGCATCTTGGAGAGAACGATGAGTAACTTCGCCGAGGAACAGGCTCGCGACAACGGCCAGGATGTCGACATCCTGGGCTCGTTCGAGCATCTGAAGGAAGCTCTCTTCCGCTACTACAACACCCCATTCGGCCTGGCTGATCAGCGTCTGGAAGAGGAACGGCAGGCTCTCTTCGATGTGGACGGCGGGGTGTGGCGGCGTCCCTTGCTCGAAGTCCGCCCGCGATACACCACGGTGGACGCGGGCATAGCGGAGTCTGTCCGCTCAGCAGGCGCCCACCCTGACCTCGCGGAACTGGTACAGCTCGGCCTGTTGCGAGGTGTTCCGTCGCTCTACGAACACCAGCATCGAGCCCTTGCCGCCGCGGTCCGAGATGGGCGCGATGTCGTTGTCACCGCAGGTACCGGCTCCGGCAAGACGGAGTCGTTCATGCTGCCCATCCTGGCCGACCTCGTCCGCGAATCCGAGAACTGGCCGATGGGGACGCTGTCTTCGAACCGCTGGTGGGCATCTCCGGACAGCGAGTACCAGCCCCAGCGGGCAGGCGAGAGCGGTCGGCATGCGGCCGTACGGGCTCTTGTCCTCTACCCCATGAACGCCCTCGTTGACGATCAGATGATGCGTCTCCGCAAGGCTCTCGACAGCGACGAGGTCCGTGCATGGCTTGCGCGATCGCGCCCCGGCCACCGCTTCTACTTCGGCCGGTACACAGGAGCGACGCCCGTACCTGGCGACATAGATTCGACCGCCGGCGTGAGGACGCTGCGCAAGGAGTTTGCCGCGACGGAGGAGCGCTCGCGCCAGGCCCAGAAGGCAGCAGGAGATGGCCGGTTCTTCATCCCAAGACTCGACGGCGCGGAGATGCGCTGCCGCTGGGACATGATCCTTTCTCCGCCAGACATTATGATCACGAACTACAGCATGCTCAATGTGATGCTGATGCGGTCGCGTGAGTCGGGCATCTTCGACAAGACACGGCGCTGGTTGGACGAGGTCCCAGACGCCCGCTTCACCTTGGTCGTCGACGAGCTCCACATGTACCGGGGCACCGCGGGTACGGAAATCGCCTTCCTGCTGCGTAACCTGCGTCACCGGCTCGGCCTGGACGACAAGCCGGAGAAGTTCCGCATCCTCGCGGCTTCCGCGTCCCTTGAGGCTCCCCGCGACTTGGACTTCCTCCAGGAGTTTTTCGGTACTGACCGCGACCGGTTCGAGGTCCTCGGCGGCCAGCTGGTACTGCCGTCCCACACGCGGGCTGACATCTCCGAGCATGCCCCCGCGTACGCGGCCCTCGGCGCCGCTCCGGAGCCTGGCGAGGCTGAAAGGCTGCTGGCTGACACCGGGGCGGCAGATGCGTTCGTCAACGCTCTGCGTGACGGCGACCGGCTCATCGCGGACTTCGACACGGAGGTTGCCGCACGGCTCTTCCCTGCGGCTGAGGCTCCCGCCCAGGCGGACGCCATGCGCGGAGTCCTCGCGGCGCTGCGCAGCTCACAGGCCGCCGATACACCCAAACTCCGCGGACACCTCTTCTTCCGCAACATTCCTGGGGTATGGGCCTGTTCAGACCCCGAGTGCCCTGAAGCCCCCCGTAAGGAGGGTGCGGAGAGGACGGTCGGCAAGCTGTACCCTCGGCCCACCTCCCGATGCCGCTGTAACGCCCGCGTTCTCGAACTCCTCTACTGCCAGAATTGCGGGGACGTCTTCCTTGGCGGATACGCTCCCAAGTCGGCCTTCCAGAACAGCAAGAAGCGCCCCTTCGAGGCCGGCTTGCTTGCCGACTTGCCCGACCTCGACTCGCTTCCCGACGCTGCAGCCCTCGGGCCGAGCGCGGCCAACTACATTGTCTACTGGCCGCGCAAGGAGGAACCAGCCACGGAGAAACTCGCCTGGCCCGCTACGTCTGACAAGGGTGTGCTGAGCGCCGACTTCGAGTTCAAGCGCAGTAAGTACGACCCGCTCACCGGCACGCTCCGGAATCACGCCGACCACACCGGCTGGTCATTCCACATCAGCGTTCCCCAGTCCAAGAAGGGGAACGCCCGTCTCAAAGCCGACAGCCTTCCCGCAGCACCGACCCAGTGCCCGTCCTGCGGCGACGACTGGGAGCTGAAGCAGTTGGGGAGCGAACATCTCAGCCTGAGTGACCCGCGTCGCATGCGTACCCCGGTCAGGTCTATGCGCACCGGTTTCGAGAAGGTCAACCAGGTTCTCACGACTGGCATCCTTTCGCTCCTCCCGAACAAGCAGGCCGTCGTCTTCTCCGACAGCCGCCAGGACGCGGCCAAGCTTTCTGCTGGTCTTGGTCTCCGCCACTACCAGGACCTGCTGCGCTTGCTCCTCGCCGAGGGGGTAGCGGAACAAGGAGACCCGGTAGCGGACCTCGCCGCCGTGTCTGCCTTCTACCGGAAATCACCCGACACCCCGGTCGACAAGGAGACGGCCAGAGCCGCACAGAACAGGCTCGGGCCCGGGACCGCGATGCGTACGAGGCGTGGGTGAAGCTCCAGAAACCTCAGGCTGCCGCGAGTCTCGACGACCTCGACGATGATCTCCCCGACCCGACAGAGGAGGACTCGCTATACGCTCTCCTCAGCCGGGTGCCCAGTATCGGCAGCCATGCTGCGACCGTTGCTGAGCGCCTAGTGCAGCTCGGCGCCAACCCCGGTGGCCCGAAGGCATCCCTTCAGCAGACGGCTTACCAGAAGGGCTCTCTGCCGCAGCCATGGACCTCGCTGTACCGCTGGCCAGAAGACGATGACGGCCGCGTACGGGACGAGTCCGGGCTTGTCCTGAGCGAGCGCCAGGAGCAGCTGCGCCAGGACATGCGGGAATCGCTCAGCACCGAACTGCTCAGTGGCCTTTTCGGCAGTGCCGGGCGCGACTTCGAGTCGCTGGGGCTGGGCTGGCTCACCCTCACGACCGATCAAGCACCACTCGAAGCCGAGCGGGCGTCGGATGCCGCGCTCGCCCGTACGAGTCTGCGGGTCCTCGGCCACATGCGCAGGTTCGCCGGCCTGCGCGCGGTTGCGGACAACCCGCCCAAGAAGCTTGTGGACTTCTGGGTCCGTGCGGCTGAGCACCTCGGTCAGGACCCGGAAGACCTCCAAGCAACAGTGGAGCGGATCTGGGGAAAGGCCGTCATCAAGTACATCATCCAGCCCGAGCATGTGGCGCTGCGCCACGGCAGCGCCGCGTCCTGGACCTGCTCCACCTGCAACCGCCGCCACCTTCATCCTGGCGTCGGCGTCTGCACGAAATGCGGACGGGTTCTGCCGACAGAGCCGGAGCGGTTCGAGAGCACCGACGCTGACTACTACGCCTGGATGGCGCGCAAGCAGTTCGGGCACTTTCGGCTCAACACGGCAGAACTCACAGGTCAGACAGATCGCCTTGATGCTCAGGCCCGCCAAGCCCGTTTTCAGGGCATCTTCCTTGACGGCCAAGAACACAAGCTCCCCAACACCCTCGATGTCCTATCCGTCACCACCACGATGGAAGCCGGTGTCGATATTGGTCCGCTCTCCGCGGTGCTCATGGCAAACATGCCTCCGACCCGGTTCAACTATCAGCAGCGGGTGGGACGCGCAGGACGCCGTACTTCACCTGTCGCTCTTGCGCTGACGGTGTGCCGTGGCCGCAGCCACGATGAGCACTACTTCCAGGACCCGAAGCGCATCACCAACGACCCGACACCCCGGCCGTATCTGTCCACCGACATGAAGGACATCTACCAGCGCGTCCTGGCAGCGGAAGTCCTACGCCAGGCCTTCGCAGCAGTCCAGGCCGCCGTGGAGGACGACGCAGGACCCGACCTGACTCGTAACGTCCATGGCCAGTTCGGATACTGCGCTGACTGGCCTACCGTCAGCGATGCCATCAGCGGCTGGATCAAGTCGCGTCACGCAAAGATCCGACGGCTGGCTGAAGCCCTTGCCGACCGCACCCAGAGTGTCTGGCCTCCAGACGAGGCAGCGACATGGGTGGCTTCGGAACTTGTCGAACGCGTTGGGCAGATCGCGGACCGGCCCAGTGGTCATCACGAACTCAGCCAGCGACTGGCGGAGTCAGGCCTGCTGCCTATGTTCGGATTTCCCACGTCAGCCCGGTACTTGTACACGAAGCGTCCCTTCGACTCGTACCCGTGGCCGCCGAGCGGAGTCGTTGACCGCTCACTGGACATCGCCATCTCGCAGTTCGCTCCCGGCGCGGAGACGGTGAAGGACGGACAGGTTCACACCGCTACGGGAGTCGTCGCATTCGAGCCAACGGGTAAGACTCCGCGAGCCGTTGATCAGCCGCTTGGACAGTCCATTCCCATCGGGATCTGCCGTGCTTGCGGACATCTGGCAGATAACGTGCAAATGCCTGCTGTACAGGAAGGCGGCGCCCCCCAACAGGCCTGCCTCGCTTGTGGAGCTGCTGACGGGTCGTACCGCGAGATAGAACTCCGTGAGCCGGCTGGTTTCTACTCCGGCGGCAAGGCCCGCGATTTCGACGGCAACTTTGCCTGGCGCGCGAGGTCTCTGGCTCCGCGCACAGCTGCCGATCTCGAGCGCGGGGCGCCGGAGAAGATTTCGACGGCGGGCATGGTCGTCCACGCGGGCAAAGGCCAGCGGTTCTCCATCAATGACAACGGTGGTCGGCTCTTCAGCTTCGCAAAGCTCACCCCGACTGCACGCTGGGCGGGCGCGTTCTTGGAGACCGGGGCGGCGGACCTGTTTCCCTGGCTGACGAAGGACATCGCAGCCGGCGAGGAACCACTGACCACTGCCATCGGCGCTACCCAGCACACCGACTTGTTCCTCCTCGGTCCTCAGACCGGTGAGATCCCCGCTCTCGGCCTACGCCTCAGCCTGACGTCCGTACCTCAGAGCACCGGTTTCCTGGACGACCGCTCAGGCAGGCGAGCCGCCTGGTATTCGTTGGCCGCGCTGCTCCGGACCGCTGCGGGCTCGATCCTCCAAGTCCAGCCCAATGAGATCGCGTCGGGCATCCACGGAGCGGGATCGGGCAGCCGGGGGGCGCGCACATTCGCCTTCCTCTCTGACACGTTGGACAACGGTGCCGGCTACTGCACGCACCTTGCTGAGCCTGACGTCTTCAAGGAGCTCATGGCCACAGCGGATCGGATGCTGGCTGGCTTCTCCGCAGGAGCGCACGGCAGTGACTGCCGGGGATCGTGCTACGAGTGCCTCCGCGACTACACGAACATGGCGTACCACAGTCTGCTCGACTGGCGGCTGGCCGGCGACCTTCTGGCCATTCTCCAGGGCAGGTACTCCACGAGCGATCAGAGTGCCCGGCAGGCTGCCGGGCTACTGCGGAACTGGGCTTCGGACTTCTCGTCCGAAGACGTGGAGTTCGTAGACGACCTTGGGGGTGCCGGGCCTGCCGTCCTCTACGAAGAGCAGTTCTGGGTCACGGCCAAGAGCCCGTTCGAGGCGGCCGACGGGTCGTTGCAGTCCGCCCGCATCCGTGCCGTACGTGCCGCTGCCGCATCTGACGGGCGCGGCGTTCCGGACGTGGTGTTTGTCGACGACTTCCTCCTCGACAAGACGCCGTCGAAGGTCACGGCTCTGCTGACCGACTTCAACAATAGGTAAGAGACGCCGTTCCCCCTGCAGCCAAAAGTGGTCGGCTGCAGGGGGGAGTTGAGGTGGCGGAAATGGCAGCAACAGCCGAGTCGGCACCGTTCGGCTGCCAGCAGCCTGTGTCAGGATGATCACTGGGTGACAGAGGACGAACGGCCGAGCCGGAGGCGGATATGAGCGACCCGGTACTCCTGCAGCGGTTCGCGGCATGGCTCCAGCCGCAGCCGTCGACGGAGGACAACGAACGCAGCTCGTTCTTTCAGAACGGGATCATCGTGCTCGACACGAACGTGCTTCTCAGCCTGTACGAGTACACGGAGACATCCCGCGAACAAGTGCTGTCCGCGCTTGAGCAGACCGCGGGACGGCTGTGGATGCCGTACCAGGTCGGCCTTGAGTTCGTCCGAGGCCGCCGCAGCACGCTTGAGTCGCGGAAGAGAGCGCTCGCGGACGCCGCGTCAGAGGTCAACAAGAAGCTGATGACCGCCCGCAAGGCGATCGTTGAGGCCAAGAACCTTGTATGCGCCCAACTCAACAAGTACGCCCAAGCGCCGGAAGAGATAGCGAACTTGAACGCCCTGGTCAAAGACGCCGATGTGGACCAGCATCTGTCCGTCTACCTGATTGAGTTCAAGCGTCACCTGGACATGTTGAAGGCTGATCATGGCCTGGCTCCGAATGCGGCGGATACAGCGGACCCAATCCTGCCACGTGTCGCACAGCTCTATGGAGAGGGCGTCGGCCACCAGCCAGACGATAAGGTGTTGCGCAAGCGTCTGGAGGAAGCGACCGCTTTCCGCTTTCCGAACAAGATCCCTCCGGGGTTCGCAGACTCGAACAAGGAAACTCCGCTCAAGTCGGCTGGTGATTTCCTACTCTGGGAGGAACTGGTCGAGTACGTCAGTCAGCTTCCCGAGGCCAGCCGCCGAGTGCTGTTCGTATCAAACGATACGAAGGAGGACTGGTACGAATCCAGCTCTGGCACGAGCAATTCACGTCCATGGCCGAGTCTGGTCGACGAGCTGAAGCGTCGTGCAGGCGCGGAGCTGAGGATCGAAACTCCGTTGAACTTTTATGGCGGGATCAGGGAGTTCCTGGACGTCGAGCTCGCAGAGGACACTTATGCAGAGATCGTTCGAGTCTCTGAGGCCTTCGAAGTGAAGGCCCAGAATGGCGAGCCGCAGGTAACCGAGGAGACCGCCTCCCAGTTCTCCCCGCCGGAGGGTCTGGCGCTCACCGCACTGCAGTCGGTAGGTCTCACGTCCTCGGCCGCACGGGCTGCTGTCGACTCCTCCTCTCCGTCTCATTGGCTGTTCCAGTGGTGGCTCATCGGCGTGACCGCCCAGCTCGGGCGGAGGGTTCCCGAGGGCTGGGAGCTCAGCGTCAGCATCGCGGCTGCATCGAGGGCTCCCGAGCCTCCGTCGCCGCTGTGGAAACCGGGCACAGTCCTGCCAGCGGGAGAGTGGTTGCACCGGGACTCGTCATGGATCGCGCCATGGTTCATGGAACTGCTGGACGCTACTCCCAAGGCAGACCGGGCCGTATTGCGCGGGCTCGCGGCGCAACAGGCAGAGGAGAACCGGCGCTCACGCGGCTGATCGTTCGAGTGTCTGGCGGATCAGGCTCGATAGGTACAAGCGGAAATTGGTTGCGAAGGGCAGGGCAGGGTGGCGATAGAGGGTCAGAATCAGGATGCACTCGAGGCATGGCGCTTGCTGAAGCCCAACACCGAGTTCGCGGTCAAGGAACTTAGTTTGGCCTTGGAGAATCCGGACGAGTCACCTGCCGCGCTTCTTGAAACCTATCTGTTCGCGAAGCGCGCGCTAGCTCAGTCAATGCAGATGCTGCTGCGGTCGCAATTGCCCGACTCCTGTGTCGAGTTCTATGAACTACGGGCTCGCATTCAAGATGAAATGCACTCGAGGTTTTCGGAACATGTGCCCGAACAATACCTGAAGGTCCCGTATGGAACGAAGGCCAACGAAGAGCTGTTCGCTGTCCTGCACCGGGGGCTAGGCTCACCTGTCGACAATGCCCTTCTCCGCGCGATCAACGCGGACGACGTCCACACGGAGCGTCGTATAAGGGAGCTCAGAGAACTCGGTCTGGACATCACCTCGACCACAGTGAACGGTCGGCAACACTACACGCTCGGTTCGCTTGAGCTTGACGGTTCCAGGATTCGCGAACTCGTGGTGAAGGCGATTGGGAAATCGAAGGTGCTGTCTGAGAAAGAGAAGGACGAGATGAGCGCTCGGCTCTCGTAGCAGGTATCTTGCCACTGTCAGGTTCCAGGAGTGTGGTGGAAGCCGGTTGAAGATGGCGATACCTCCTGGGGTGAACGCCAAGTTGCATATCGCGTTCATGGTGCCCTTTCCCAAACACTGTGGCGGCCGCGCCTCTGCCCGGCGTCTGCTTACTTGACTTGACCGCTGGGTGAAGACCTACCGGCACTTGTCGGGGCTGCACGGGATCGAGAGAGGCCTCCGTGGCCTCGTGTGATGTTTGGCTGCTGTGGGGCCGCCCGCTTCCTCGCCAGTGTCGTGCTTCCGCGGCCCGCCTCAAGGGCGCTGCGCGTCGGCTGCGCCGATGACCCTGCGGGCCACCCTTGACCCGGGCCGCTGCAGCACGGGGGAGAAGCGAGGCGGGCGGCCCGGGAAGGCGGGTGGCCGAGGTCGGTTGGCGATCACGGTCGGTTTCCGGTCGGCCCGCGTTACCGGGCGCGGACGCGCCTCGCCTGCACGCCGGGTGGTTTGGCGGCTTGCGGGCCGCAGAAATTGCCTCGCTCCGGAGGTGGGGTGGGATGAGACTCGTCTTATGACTGACATGGGGGCGTTTCGGGATGCCGTCGCTGCGTGGGTGGGGGGCGGCGGCGATGAGGGGCCTGCGGCTGAGCTTGCTGGGCTGTTGCCCGTTCGGGTCGTCGTGCTCGTTGAGGGGCTGAGTGACGTCGCCGCCGTCAATGCCCTCGCCGAGCGGCGGGGGCGGGATCTGGAGGGGGAGGGGGTGTGCGTGTTGTCCATGGGTGGGGCCATGAATGTGGGGCGGTATGCCGGACTGCTTGGGCCCTCTGGGCTGGGGGTTCGGCTGGTGGGGCTGTGTGATGAGCGGGAGCGGCCCTACTACGTGCGGGGATTTGAGCGGGGCGGGGCCGGGGAGCAGGGGATCTTCGTCTGTGTGGCGGATCTTGAGGACGAGCTCATCCGTGCGCTGGGGGTGGCGCGCGTGGGGGAGCTGGTGGAGGAGGAGGGGGAGCTGCGGGCCCTGGAGATCTTTCTGCGGCAGCCTGCTCAGCAAGGGCGTGCTCCTGAGCAGCAGTTCCGGCGATTTCTCGGGACGAAGAAGGGGCGCAAGATCCGGTACGGGCGGGTTCTCGTCGAGGCGCTCGATGGGGAGCGGGTACCGGCTCCGTTGGAGGGTTTGCTCGCCAGCCTCTGACGTGCGTGCGAGTGACGGCCGCCCTGGCGGTGGTGGGCGGCCGTCAGCTGGGGTGTTTCCGGCTGCGCCGGTCAGGGCGCCCGCTACGCCGCCCCCGCCCCGTGGCACTCCCCGTACGCCTGGCCCGAGCCGCACCAGCACTCCGCCCCCCGCTGCGGCGGCCATGCCACCGCCCGGCCCCGGGCCGCGAGCGTCGTCGCGTACTGCGGGAGCAGCGCGCTGTCCGCCGGGGAGGATCCCTCCGATGCCGCGAAGGCCTCGTAGGACGGGACCGTGCCGGTGACGATGCCCAGGTTCGGGGTGCCGGAGGCCGCCAGTTCGCGCAGGGAGGCCTCTATCGTCGCGAGGTGCTCCTCGTGGGAGGGGTACTCCTCCGCCAGGGGCGCGTACGCGGTCAGCAGTTCCGTCAGTTCGTCCTTCGGCCAGTGCAGGACCGCCACGGGGAAGGGGCGGGAGAGGGCCTCGCGGTAGGTGCCGAGCTCTGCGCGGAGGCGGGAGATCTCCGCTGCCAGTTCCGCCGGGTTGTCCGAGCCGAGGGACCAGACGCGCTTGGGGTCGTGCAGCTCGTCCAAGGGCACGGGGGAGGTGTGGAGGGTGTCCGCCAGCATGTCCCAGTCGTCGTGTGCGGCGCCCAGCATCCTGCGGACCCGGTGGCGGCCGAAGAGGAGGGGATGCGTGGAGTACGGGGGCTCTGCCTCTTCCGTGAGGAGGAGACTGACTCCCTCCGTGAACGTCTCCTGGGCCTGCTCCAGCTCGTCGTGGGCTTCCAGGGCCTCCGCCACGATCACCCACGGTGCCGGGTCCCGGGGGGCCTCCGCGCGGACGCCGTCGATGATCGCCCTCGCCTCCGCCTCGTGGCCGTACTCCCAGAGGTTCGACGCCTTGAGGGCGCGTACCAGATGCGGGCTCTCCAGCGGAGCGGACGAGGACAGCAGGCGGTCGTAGAGGGTGGTCGCCGCGGGGCGGTCGCCGGACAGTTCCAGGTGGGCGGCGGCCTGCAGGAGCAGGGGCTCGGCGTCCTCGGGATACAGGCCGGCGGTCCGCTCCAGGCGTGCCGCTTCGGCGGTGTGGTCGACGTTCTCGGCAGGCGTGTCGGGGCGCATGAGGGACACCGTACTGCCGAGCGGTGACAAGGGAGAGATCTCTGCAGGCCAGGGCCCGCCCCGGAACCCCGGCCCACCCCACACGCGGGCTAGATCGTCACCCCGTCGATCTGGATCGTCTGCACCGCCTTCGCCGCGAAGGGCACGGCCACCGTCTTTCCGCTCACGACGGTGTTGGAGTACGACGCGTACTTGTCGCCGCCCGTCGTCACCGTGTTCCAGCGGGGCACCAGGCCGCCCGAGCCGCCCGTCACCGTGGTGAAGCGGGAGAGGTCGAAGGTCAGGGTCTGGGCGGAGGTGGAGGTGTTGAGGGCGACGATGACCAGGCGCTTGGCGGTGGCGTCGTAGGCCGCCGTCGCGTAGCTGACGCCCGTGTCGAGGATCCTCATCCCCGGGCGGATGTGGCGGCTGAACTGGGCCAGCACGTAGTACTTCGTCTCGATCGCGCCGGCCGTCAGGGTGCTCGCGTCGTACTTGATCACGCCCCAGCCGGCCGTCGGGTCCATGACCTGCCAGTAGACCCAGGCCGTCGGGTGCAGCCAGCGGAAGTCGTAGAGGAGGTTGAAGGCCATGGTGTAGCCGGTGCCGTCGCTGTCGCCGGTCTCCGAGTTCCAGAGTTTCTTGCCGGCGGTCGTCACCACGTCCGTGTAGAGCAGGTCGCGTCGGCCGCCCGAGCCCTGGTAGCCGTGGACGTTGACCTGGTCGACGTAGCCCTTCGTCGTGGAGCTGAAGGAGTTCCAGGTGGTGCGGGCGAGGTCGTAGCTGGTCTCGTCGGAGGCGGAGATCTTCACGCCCGACAGGCCGCGGCTGTTCAACTCGCTTCTGAGATACGGCAGTACGGCCGCCTGGACCGTCGCGTCCATGTGGCAGCCCTCCTGCGTGCCGGTCGCCGTCCACCAGGACGACGAGGGCTCGTTGAAGGGGTCCACGGTCGCGAAGTTCACGCCCCAGTTGTTCTTGGCGCGGAGGGCGACCGAGGCGAGGTGGGAGGCGTGCTGGCGGTAGTTCCAGGACTGGAGGTTGTTGCCGCCGTCCGAGGCGCCCGAGGGGTTGTGGTTCAGACACATCCACCACATGGGGGAGTTGGCGAAGAGCTCGGTGGTCGCGCCGCGGGCCACCGCCTTCGTCAGCATGGCGCGCTGGGTGGCGTCCGCGGTCCAGTCCCAGGCGGAGGACGTGGGGTCCTCGTTGTTCCAGTCCTGCCAGTAGCCCTCGATCTGCTTGAACGCGGGGATGTTGGGGGACGCGACCATCGACGACCCGCTGACCGTGTTCCCGCTGCACGCGCCCAGGTTGTAGCGGGCGATGTTCAGGCCGAGGCCGGGGAGTGAAGTACCGTTGTAGGTCGTCGACTTGGTGGTGAAGAAGAGGTCGGCGAAGTCGTCCCGGGCGCCGAAGACATTGGCCCACCAGGCCAGCGAGGTGCCCCAGCCTTCCCAAGTGCCGTACGAGGTACCGGGGTTGACGGCGACAGTGGCGTCGGCCCGTGCGGTGCCGGTCGCCAGGGCGCTGCCGAGGAGGGTGCCTCCTGCGGCTGTCAGCAGCGTTCTGCGTCGGATCATGGCTGTCTTCTCTCCGCCTCTCCGTGGGGCCGGACTTCCGCCCCTGAGCAGGAGCCCGCCTAAGACGTAGTGGCTCGCACCTCTCGCCCCCCGCGCGCCATCACGAAGCATCAGGGGTGACGCGTGGGGTTGTCGAGAGGTGAGACAGCGCTTTCTCTCTCTCCGGCTTTCTATTTTTCCAACGGTTATGAGAAGGGGTGGAGGTAGTAGGGCTAATAGCCGTACCGGTACTCCGGCAGCAGCGTCGCGATCCGTATCAGCACCGCCGTCAGCGCGCCCAGCCACAGCCCGAACACGGCCGTCTTGTAGCGCTCCGACGTGTCGAGGGCCACGGTGTCCGGGGCGCCGGGGTTGTGGATGACGCCGACGACATTGCCCTCGGCGAAGCGGCGGGAGCCGGCCGCGACGGCGTGCTCGTGCTCCGTGCCCTTCTCGTCCGTCCAGCGGACCGTCGGGTGGCGATACGGGTCCGCCCCCGACCGGGACGTCAGGTGGCCCGTCACCACACCCTCGGTACGGCGGCCTAGGCGGCGCAACACGGTCTCGGTGATGGCGACTTCGGCCTGGCGGGCCATGAGGGCGAGGCCGCCGAGGAACGGGATCGCGGCCAGGAACCAGAGATTGCTCATGGCCGAAGAGCTTATGGGGCTGGTGACTTGGTGAAGCAGCGCTTATCGTGCGGGCCCGGTGCAGGTCAGGTGGGCAACCGGACGGGCGAGCGGGCAGGTGGGCGCATGCGCATTCCGGTCGTACGGCAGTCTCGCGCGGGTGGGCGCATGCGCATTCCCGTCGTAGGGCAGTCGCGCATAGCCGTCGTACGGCACGACACCCGGCGTCGGCGTGCCCGACGGCGGCGGGTGGTGTGGGCGGGGGGTGAACTCCTCGTCACCGTAGGGGTGGTGCTGCTGCTCCTCGTCGTGCACCAGCTGTGGTGGACCAACCGGGAGGCCCGGCGCGGCGCCGAGCGGAAGGTGGAGGCGCTGGAGCGGGAGTGGGGGAGCGGAGGGGCCGGCCGACGCTCCCGGTGCCGTGCCCGAGTCCGCGAGCTCGCACGCGCCGGAGGCCCCGGCCGCCCGTCGGCAGCCCATCACCCGCCCCGCTCGGCCCAGTTGGTCCCAGGCCTACGCCATCCTCACCGTCCCCCGCCTCCACCTTCGTGTCCCCGTCGCCGAGGGCGTCGGCAAGCAGGCGGTGCTCGACAAGGGGTACGTCGGCCACTACCCCGGCACCCAACAGCCTGGCCAGGCCGGGAACTTCGCGCTCGCGGGGCACCGGAACACGCACGGGGAGCCGTTCCGCCACCTCAACCGGCTGGCCGCGCAGGACACCGTCCAGGTGGAGACCCGGACCGCGGTCTACACGTACGCCGTGGACAAGACCCTCGACCGGACCTCGGCCCGCGACTCGGGTGTCCTGAACCGCGTCCCGCGCTCCACGGTCCGTACGGCGTACGGCTACTCCGAGCCCGGCTACTACCTCACCCTCACCACCTGCACCCCGGAGTACACCTCCCGGTACCGGCTTGTGGTGTGGGCCAAGCTGACCTCCGTGCGCCCCCGCTGACCTTCGCCCTGCTCCCTACGCCCGCTCCCGCAACACCCCCAGCAACACCGCCGCCACGACCGCCAGCCCCGCCGACACCACCATCGCGATGTCCGCGCCCTGCGCCAGGCCGCCGCCCGTCGACGTCGACACCGCGATCGTCAGCGCGACGCCGGCGCACGAGCCGACGTAGCGGAACGTCTGCTGCGCGCCCGACCCCATGGCGCCCGGGCCGCCGGCACCGACTCCACCGCGACCAGCGGGAGCGCGGCGTTGAGGAGGCCGCTGCCGATGCCGCCGAGGAGCAGGCCGGGCAGGAGGCGGGTCCAGGAGTGCGCGGAGAGGGCGCCGAGCATGGTCAGGACACCGGCCGCGTGCAGGGTGAAGCCGAGGGCGAGTTGGAGGCGGGGCGGGACGCGGCCGGCGAGACGGCGGGCCTGGAGGGCCACCGCGAAGGAGAGACCGGACCAGAGCAGGAACAGCCAGGCCGTGTTCATCGCGGACATGCCGAGGGTCTGCTGGAGCAGCGCCGGCAGGAAGCTGAAGAGGCCGATCACCGCGAGGCCGGTGAACAGGCCGCCGGCGGAGGAGGCCAGGAAGGCGGGGCGGCGCAGCAGGCCGAGGTCGATCATCGGGGTTTCCGTACGGCGTTCCACCAGGGCGAAGGCGGCCACCAGGGCGACCGACGCCAGCAGCAACAGGCCCACCGGGGCCCGTAGCCAGCCGTCCCGGCCCAGGGTGAGGGCCGCGATCAGGGCGACGAGGGCCAGCCCGAAGGCGAGGGCGCCGAGCACGTCGGGGCGGCCGGGGCGCGGGGCCTTGGACTCGGTGAGACCGCGGCTGCCCAGGGCGGCCAGGAGCAGCGCCGCGGCGCCCAGCACGCCGTACGCCACCCGCCAGTCGGGCATCGCGCCCGCGACCAGGGGGCCGACGGCTATGCCGCCGCTCACGAAGGCGCCCCACACGCCGGTCGCGCGCAGGCGGCCGTGCGGGGTCGGGAAGGCGTGCACGAGCAGGCCCAGGATGCTGGCGAGCAGGCCCGCGCTGGCCGCGCCCTGGGCGATCCGGGCGAGCGTGAACTGCCAGGTCGTCGACGCGAACGCGCCGAGGAGCGTGGTCAGGCCCAGGGCGAGGGTGCCGGCGGTGAAGATCCGGCGGCGGCCGTGGTCGTCGGCGAGGCTGCCGGCCACCAGGAGGAGGGCGGCGAGGCCGAGCGGGGTGCCGTTGAGGAGCAGGCCTGGGCGGAGAGCGGGGTGTGCAGGTCGGCGGCGGTCTCGGGGAGCGTGACCATCGGCGCGGTGTACGTCATCAGGGCGACGGCGGTGGCGGCGCTGGTCAGGGCGAGGGTGCGGCCGGGGTGGGGGACGGTCACCGGGGCGGCGGGAGCGGTTGTCACGGGGGAACCGGTTACGGTTCGTTCATTGAACCTAGCCATGTCGAGTACCCTAACAGAGTCGGTTCGGTCATTGAACTGACATGTCGCAAACTGGCTAAGGTGGGTGTCATGGCACTGGGCAAGGACTACGCGACGCAGGAATGCTCGATCGCCCGCGCGCTGGAGATCGTCGGCGAGCGCTGGACACTGCTCATCGTCCGCGACGCGCTCTACGGGGTGCGGCGCTACAACGACTTCCTCGTCCACCTCGGCATCCCGCGCGCCGTCCTGGCCGCCCGCCTCCAGACCCTCACCGAGGAGGGAATCCTGGAGAAGCGCCGCTACCAGGAGTCGCCGCCACGCGACGAGTACGTCATCACCGACCGCGGCATCGGACTGTGGCCCACCATCCGCTCGCTGGGCCGCTGGGGCCGCGAGCACTACGACGAGGCCCGGCTGCGCTGGTTCCGGCACGCGGACTGCGGCACCGAACTCGGGCCGTACGGCGAATGTCCCGCCTGCGGAACCCTCGTACCGGTCGAGGACGTTGTGATGGAGCCGGGACCCGGACTCGATCCGGACCCGGCGGATCCGGTCAGCCGTGCGCTGCTCAAGCCGAGGAGGCTTCTGCAGCCGCTCGAGACCGGTCAGGTATAACCGAGGGCGGCACACGCACAGCGCGCACAGACAGGGAGGGGGCATCGGTGAACGGCAGTCCACGGCCCGCACCCGCCGTCGCGCTCCTCCTCCTGCTCCTCCAGCTCGCCGTCCTCGACACCGGCAGCCTCTCCGCCACGGTCGCGCTCGCCGCGACCGCCGCGGCCGGCTCCGCCCTCGCGCTCTGCACCCTCGCCGCCGCGCGCTGCGTTCGCGATCGTCGACTTGCCGTCCTTGTCGAAGTACGTGGGGGAGAACTGGCCCAGGTAGTGCTCGGTCGTGGTCTC
>MWJO01000006.1 GCA_002027195.1 Streptomyces sp. GKU 895
GGCTGACCGGCAGGGTGCGCAGCCGGTCCGTCACGCCCCGCTTCCCCACCACGCCGTGACGTCTCCCCCGCCACCCGCGGCAGCCGCCGCTCGGGCGCGATCCCGCCCAGCCGTTTCGCCGCCCACGCCAACGGCCGCACGGCGGCCAGCGCGTTGACCGCCCACGCCGTGCGCGTACGCGCCACCGCCCGCAGCCACACCGGCAGCCAACCCATCGCGTAGTGGGCGGCCGGCCTGCGCCGCCCGGCGTAGTGGTGGTGCAGGAACTCCGCCTTGTACGTGGCCATGTCCACCTCGACCGGGCAGTCCGAGCGGCAGCCCTTGCAGGACAGGCACAGGTCCAGCGCCTCCCGCACCTCCTCCGAGCGCCAGCCGTCGGTCACCACCTCGCCCGCGAGCATCTCGTGCAGCAGCCGGGCGCGCCCGCGCGTGGAGTGCGCCTCCTCGCCGGTCGCCCGGAAGGACGGACACATGACCCCGGCGCCCGCGGACGTCGTACGGCACTTCGCTACGCCCACGCAGCGGCGGACCGCCGCCGAGAAGTCGCCGCCGTCGCCGGGGTAGCCGAAGGCCACGTCGACCGGTTCGCGGGGGAGGACCGAGAAGCGGAGGTTGGTGTCCAGCGGGGCCGGGCGGACCAGCATGCCGGGGTTGAGGAGGTCGTCCGGGTCCCAGACGGCCTTGGTGCGCTCGAAGAGGGACACCAGCTCCGTGCCGTACATCCGCGGCAGCAGCTCGGCCCGCGCCTGCCCGTCGCCGTGCTCCCCGGACAGTGAGCCGCCGTGGGCCACGACCAGG
Source organism: Streptomyces sp. GKU 895 (assembly GCA_002027195.1). Taxonomy (GTDB): domain Bacteria; phylum Actinomycetota; class Actinomycetes; order Streptomycetales; family Streptomycetaceae; genus Streptomyces. The sequence goes on from MWJO01000006.1 coordinate 799, forward strand.
TCGGCGAGTTCCTCGGAGAAGCGGCGGAAGCGGGCGACGCCCTTGTCGGTGAGCAGGTCGAAGTCGATGCGGACGTGGATGCAGCCGTCGCCGAAGTGGCCGTACGGCGTCCCGCGCAAGCCGTGCGCGCCCAGCAAGCTTCTGAAGTCCCGCAGGTACGCGCCCAGTCGGCGTGGCGGCACCGCGCAGTCCTCCCAGCCGGGCCAGGCCTCGGAGCCGTCCGGCATCCGGGTCGCCGTGCCGGAGGCGTCCTCCCTGATGCGCCACAGCGCCCGCTGTCCGGCCGGGTCGGTCACCACCAGCGCGTCCACGACGTCCGCCGCCCGCACGACCGTCTCCGCACGCGCGCGTGCCTCGGCCTCGCTGTCGCCGCCCGTCTCCACGAACAGCCAGGCCCCGCCGCGCGGGAGGGCGGCCGCCGAGGGCACCAGGTCGGCCGCCATGCCCTCCACGGTCAGGGGATGGTGGGACAGCAGCCCAGCGGCGGCCTCGGCGGCCGCGCCCTCGTCCGCGTACCCCAGCACGGCCAGCGCACGCGCGCGGGGCGCCGCCACAAGGCGTACGACCGCTTCGGTGAGCACTCCGAGGGTGCCCTCGCTGCCGCAGAAGGCGCGGGCGACGTCGGCGCCGTGCTCTGGCAGCAGCGCGTCCAGTGCGTACCCGGAGATGCGGCGGGGCAGCTCCGGGAAGCCGGTGCGCAGCCGGGCGAGGTCGCCTGCCACCAGGTCGCGCAGGCCGTCGGGGGCGCCGGCCCAGTCCTGCCCGAGCCGCAGCCGCAGCCCGCGCGCGGTGATCACGTCGAGTTCCCGGACGCTGTCGGCGGTCGTGCCCCAGGCGACCGAGTGCGAGCCGCAGGAGTTGTTGCCGATCATCCCGCCGAGCGTGCAGCGGCTGTGGGTGGAGGGGTCGGGGCCGAAACGCAGGCCGTGCGGGGCGGCGGTGTCCTGGAGGCGGTCCAGGACCAGGCCGGGCTGGACGACCGCCGTACGGGACTCGGGGTCGAGGGAGACCAGGCGGTTCATGTGGCGGGTGAAGTCCAGCACCACGCCGGTGCCGGTGGCCTGGCCGGCGATCGACGTCCCGCCGCCGCGCGGCACCACGGGCACGCCGCGCTCCCGGCACACCGCGAGGACCGCCGCCACGTCGTCGGCGTCTCTCGGCGCCACCACCCCCAGCGGGACCCGCCGGTAATTGGACGCGTCCATGGTCATCAGCGCCCGGGACGTGACGTCGAACCCGACCTCACCCCGGACGGCCGCCCGCAGCGCCGACTCGAGATCCGTCATGGCACCAGCATGCATCCGACCACTGACAGTGACGAAACACCGACGGTGACGAACCCACCGCGCGCCGCCGGAATCTGTGAACGCCTCCAGAACCTGCCCAGTTTGATCACCAACTCCCATATAGTGAACGCTAATTGAGCGACAGGTGTCGCTTCTCGCCCAGGAATGCACAGCGGCCCCCGACCGAGGACCCGACTCATGACCGCCCCAAACCTGCCCGGCGAACGACCCTCCGCCCGCGCCCTCCTGCCCGTCCCGCTGCTCACCGCCGTCCTCGCCGCGCTCGCGGTCGCCGGCGCCGTGGCCCGGGCACCGGAGTCGGTACGCCTCCCGCTCGCCCTCGGTGCCGGTGCGGGCGCGCTGCTGCTGACCGCGGCCGTCGCCGTGGCCGTCCACGCCAGGCAGCACACCCGGATCACCCGCCGCCGCCTCGAAGCCGTCACCCTCGACGCCGGGCGGCTGCTCCAGGACCGGGCCCGGCAGAGCGCGGAGTTCGACCAGGAGCGCGTGCAGCTGACCGAGGAACTGACCCACGAGCGGGCCCGGCACACCGCCGAACTCACCCGGGAACGCGCCCGCCTCACCGCCGAGTTGGAGGAGCAGCGGGCCCGCCTCACCGCCGCGAACGCCCGCCTGACCGAGCGCGCCCGGCGCGCCGAGCAGGAGCGGTCCACCGCCCTGTCGGCCACCGCCAACGCGGCGGGCCGCATGCAGGCCCTGGCCACCGGCATGCTCGCCGACCTGCGCGCCATGGAGGAACGGCACGACGACGAGGACGTCCTCGCCGACCTCCTCCACCTCGACCACGCACCGCCCAGGCGGGCCGCCTCGCCGACTCCGTCGCCGTCCTCACCGGCGCCCGCTCCGGCCGCCGTTGGGCCCGCCCGATCGCCATGGAGTCGATCCTGCGCGGCGCGATGGGACGCATCAGCGGCTACCGGCGGGTGCGGGTGCACTCCGCCTGCGAGGCCGCCGTCGCCGGGCACGCCGCCGAAGGCGTGATGCACGCGCTCGCCGAACTCCTCGACAACGCAGCGAACTTCTCGCCGCCGTCCGCCGAGGTCCACGTGTACGTCGAGGAGGTCCCGGCCGGGGTCATCGTCTCCGTCGAGGACAGCGGCCTCGTCATGGGCGAGGTCCAACTCCGGCGCGCCGAACGGGCGGTGTCGGGCGACGACGCCGAACTCGGCGGCCTCACCGGCACCCGCCTCGGCCTCGCGGTCGTGGGCCGCCTGTCCCGCAAGTACGGCCTCACGGTCTCCTTCCGCCCCTCGGCCCGCGGCGGCACCGGCGTCCTGATGCTCGTCCCCCAGGACATCCTCGTACCGGAACAACTCGCGACCCCACCGCAGGGGGCGCTGACGCTTCCTCCGGTGGAGGGTGCGGGAGCGGGAGCGGTCAAGGAGACGGCAGCGGGTACGGCGGTACGGGCCGGCAGCACCTCGGCCGGACCGGAACCGAGCACGGAGGCGGACCCGGCGGCCCCGGACGCGCCGTCCGTCCCGGCCCCCGACCCGGTTCCCACCCACGAGTCCCCCGACCACAGCGCCGCCACCCTTCCCGACGACCTGCCCGCAGGTCGCTCCGAGGACCGCTCCGAAGGCAGCCCGGAAGGACTCCCCGACGGACTGCCCAAGCGCCGCAGGGGTCGCGCCCTCGCCGAGGCCGAGCGGGAGCAGCGGGAACGGGTGCGCGCGCGTGCCGCCGAAGCGGCCGGGTCCAGCGGCTCCCCGCGCGCCACCGGTGTCCCGGGTTCCTCCGGTGCCGCTGGGTTCACCGGCTCCACCGGACACGCCAGGCCGGCCGACGGCGCCCCCGCCCGAGCCGTCCGCTTCAGCAGCTTCCGCCAAGCCGTGCGCAACACCCTCACCGACCAGAGCGACCCCGCGACTCCGGCGCCCGCGGAGACCCCCGAACCGTCCACCCCGGCCCACACCCACCCCACCCCGGAAGGCGACCCCACGTCATGACCGGCACGACCACCGCCGACGAGAAGCTCACCTGGCTCATCGAGGGCCTGCTGGAGCGCACCCCGGGCGCGCGGCACGCGCTCGTCCTCTCTCGGGACGGACTGAAGTTGTGCCGGACGCCGGAGCTCACCGTCGACCAGGCCGACCAGCTCGCCGCGATCGCCGCCGGCATCCAGGCCCTGTCGCAGGGTGCGTCCGTGGAGTTCGGGGACGGCACCGGCGGCGTACGGTCGGCGATGACCGAGTTCTACGGCGGTGTCCTCTTCATCGTGGAGGCCGGTGAGGGCGCTCACCTGGCCGTCGTCACCACCGAGGACGCGGACGCCGGCCTCGTCGGGCACAACATGAGCGAGCTCGTCGAACAGCTCGGCGCCCATCTGACCGCGCAGCCCCGGACGTCATGAGCCGCCCCGGCAGGGACGACTCACCCGACCGTCTGTACACCCTCACCGGTGGCCGTGCGCACACCACCGCGGACAGCCCTTTCGACCTGGTGACGCTCGTGGTCGCCGAGTGCGATCCGACCCCCGGCATGCAGTCGGAGCACGCGGCGATCCTGCGGCTGACCCAACTGCCGACGGCCGTCGTCGAGTTGGCGGCCGAGCTGAAACTGCCGGTGAGCATCACCAAGATCCTGCTCGGCGACCTGCTCACGGCGGGCCGCGTCAGCGCCCGCCATCCCCGTAAAGCCGCCGTCCCCGATCCCGACGTCCTGGAACAGGTGCTCGTTGGACTCCGCAACCTCTGAGGCAGCCGTCGAGGCAGCCGCCCGCACCCCTCTGGGTGCACCGCCGACAACGGCCTCAAGATCGTCGTCGTCGGCGGTTTCGGCGTCGGCAAGACCACCCTCGTCCGCTCGGTCAGCGAGATACGTCCCCTCAACACCGAGGAGACGATGACCCGGGCCGGTGAGCACATCGACGACATCAGCGAGGTCCGGGGGAAGTCGGCGACCACCGTCGCCTTCGACTTCGGCCGCATCACGCTCGACGCCCGCAATGTGCTGTACCTCTTCGGCGCCCCCGGTCAGGAGCGGTTCTGGTTCCTGTGGGACCGGCTGTTCTCGGGGACGCTCGGCGCGGTCGTCCTCGTCGACACCCGTCGTATCGACGACAGTTGGTACGCCATCGACCGGCTCGAGCACCACGGCACGCCGTTCGTCGTGGCCTGCAACGACTTCGGCGGCCCGGCCTACGCCCCGGGGCAGATCCGCGACGCCCTCGACCTCGATCCGCAGGTCCCGCTGCTCGACTGCGACGCCCGCTCCCGGGCCTCGGGCAAGCAGGTCCTGATCACGCTGGTGGAGCACGTCCGGAACACGTACGCCGCCCAAGGCCCCGGCAAGACGCAGAACGTACGCGAACAGGACGCGTACGCCACCCAAGCCCCCGTATCCGAACAGGAGTTGACGCGGTGACCGCCCCCATACCCCTCAGCGGCCCCAGGTTCCAGACCGAACCGGCGCGGCTGTATCGGGAGATGCGGCGCGACCACGGTGCCGTCACGCCGGTCGTGCTCGACGGCGACATCCCGGCCTGGCTGGTGCTCGGCTACCGCGAGCTGCACCAGGTCACCGGCGATCCGGTGCTGTTCAGCCGGGACTCCGAGCTGTGGAACCAGTGGGACCGCATCCCCGACGACTGGCCGCTGCTGCCGATGATCGGCCGCAAGCAGCCGTCGATCCTCTACACGGTCGGCGAACGGCACCGCGAGCGGGCGGCGATGATCAGCGAGGCGCTGGAGGCGGTGAGCCCCTCCGAACTGCGGGCCTACGCCGAGAAGTTCGCCGACGAGCTGATCGACGCGGTGTGCGCCGAGGGCGAGACGGACATCGTCGGCAACTACGCGATGCTGCTGCCGGTCCGGGTCCTGGCCCGGCTGTACGGCTTCTCCGACGAGCAGGGTCCGGGCCTGGTCACCGCCCTCAACGACATGATCGACGGGCGGGAGCGGGCCCTCGCGGGCCAGACGCACCTCGCCGGCTCCATGTTCCGGCTCCTCGCCGACCGGCGTGCCGCACCGGCCGACGACGTGGTCTCGCGAATGCTCGCCCACCGCGGCGGGTTCACGGACGAGGAGATCGCCCAGGACCTGATGGTCATGATGGCGGCGGGCCACCAGCCGACCGCCGACTGGATCGGCAACTCGCTGCGGCTGATGCTGACCGACGAACGGTTCGCGGCCTCCCTGTTCGGCGGCCGCAACAGTGTCGCCGACGCCATGAACGAGGTCCTGTGGGAGGACACGCCGACCCAGAACGTCGCCGGGCGGTGGGCGTCCCGCGACACCCAGCTCGGCGGGCGCCGGGTCCGCGCCGGCGACCTGCTGCTGCTCGGCCTCCAGGGCGCCAACTCCGACCCGCAGGTCCGCACCGACGGCTCCACGCTCACCGGCGGCAACAGCGCCCACTTCTCCTTCGGACACGGCGAGCACCGGTGCCCGTTCCCCGCGCAGGAGATCGCCGAGGTCATCGCGCGCACCGGCATCGAGGTCGTCCTGGACCGCCTGCCCGACATCGACCTCGCGGTCCCCGCCGACTCCCTGACCCGCCGCCCCTCCCCGTGGCTGCGCGGCCTGACCGCCCTACCGGTCCGCTTCACACCGGTGCCGACCCACTGAGCCCACGCCGGTACCGGTCCGCTTCCCGCCTGTGCCCGCGCTCTGCCATCTACGTCCTCTTGGAGACCCCCATGACCACTGACCTGGAACAGACGCGCATAGCCCTCGACCCGTTCGTCACCGACCTGGACGGCGAGAGCGCGCGGCTGCGGGAGGCGGGGCCGCTGGCCGCCGTGGAGTTGCCCGGCGGGGTGCCCGTCTGGGCGGTCACGCATCACGCCGAGGCGAAGGCGCTGCTGACCGACCCGCGGCTGGTGAAGGACATCAACGTGTGGGGTGCCTGGCAGCGCGGCGAGATCCCGGCGGACTGGCCGCTGATCGGCCTGGCCAACCCGGGCCGCTCCATGCTGACCGTCGACGCGCCGACCACCGCCGGATGCGCACGCTGGTCGCGCAGGCGCTCACGCCGCGCCGGGTGGAGGAGATGCGGGAGCGGATCACGGCGCTGACCGAGAAGCTGCTCGACGATCTCGAGGGCGACACCGTCGACCTGAAGGCGGCCTTCGCCTACCCGCTTCCCATGTACGTCATCGCCGACCTCATGGGCCTGGCCGAGGAGAAGCTGCCCCGCCTGAAGGAGCTGTTCGAGAAGTTCTTCTCGACGCAGACGCCGCCGGACGAGGTCATCGCCACGCTGATGGAGCTGGCGGGCATCATGGCGGAGACCGTGGCCGCCAAGCGCGCCGAACCCGGCGACGACCTCACCTCGGCCCTCATCCAGGCCTCCGAGAACGGCGACCACCTCACCGACGAGGAGATCGTCTCCACGCTCCAGCTGATGGTCGCGGCGGGCCACGAGACGACGATCTCCCTCATCGTCAACGCGGTGGTCCAGCTGTCACTCCACCCGGTCCAGCGCGCCCTGGTCCTGGCGGGCGAGGTCGACTGGTCCTCCGTCGTCGAGGAGACGCTGCGCCACTCCACTCCCACCTCCCACGTCCTGATCCGCTTCGCGACGGAGGACGTCCAGGTCGGCGACAAGGTCCTCCCGGCGGGCGACGCGCTGATCGTGTCGTACGCGCGATCGGCCGCGACGAGCGGGCCCACGGCCCCACGGCGGGCGAGTTCGACATCACCCGCACCTCCCCCAACCGCCACATCAGCTTCGGCCACGGCCCTCACGTCTGCCCCGGCGCCGCCCTCTCCCGCCTGGAAGCGGGCGTGGCCCTCCCGGCCCTCTACGACCGCTTCCCGGACCTCGACCTGGCAGTCCCGGCGACAGAACTCCGCAACAAGCCGGTGGTGACACAGAACGACCTGTTCGAACTGCCGGTACGGCTGACCTCGTAGACCCGCTCCGACGGCCGTACGGGACGTCTCAGCCGTACGGCCGTCAGGCAGGCCGGTACCACAGGAAGGCGGAGGTCACGCCGGCACCGGCCGCCGACAGTCCCAGCCCGCTCAACAGGGCCGTCCACCAGACGAGGTCGTAGTGCACGGCGAAGGCGGCGGCGCCGATGACGCCCAGCAGGCCCGCGCTCAGCAGCACCAGCACGCCTCCTGCATCGCTCAGCCCCATCTCCTCGCCGCCCGTGTAGACGAAGGCCAGCAGCACGACGATCCCCACGCTGAGGCCGAGGCCGATGAGGAAGTCGTAGTACCAGGGGAAGTCGCCTCTCGCGGCGACGAGCCACACGCAGCCGATCAGCAGCCCGAACCAGCCCAGACAGGACAGGCAGCTGACGCCGCCCTCTCCCATCGCCTCGCCCGTTCCGTAGCCGGCCGCCACACCGACAAGGAAGAGGACCGTGGCGGCCACCGCCGAGCACACCACCGAGGTCACCGCACCGGCTCCGCCTCCTCCGAACAGCAGGCCGAACATGCCGAGGCCTGAGATCAGACCGGCACCGGCCGACTCGGGCCAGCTGTGCCGCCGCCAGCCGTCCGGCTCAGCGGGCTGCTGCACCGGGGGCGGAGGAGGGGCCGGGGCCGGTGCCTGCTTCCCGGGCCCCGTCGGCTTCTCGTGGCCCGGCGGTGCCCCCGTCCGGAACTCCTGCCGTACCCGCCGCTCGTCAACCCCTTCCAGCCGCTTCAACACCGCGGCGATGCCCGGCCGCTTGTCGACCCGCTTCTCCAGCAGGTCCATGACGAGGTCGTCCAACTGGTCAGGTATGTCTGCGCGGCGGCCCTGCGGTGCGAGTGGTGTCTCCGACTGGTGGCGCCGCATCATGTCGGGCCCCAGGAACGGCGGCCGCCCCGTCAACATGGCGTAGAGCACGCAACCGAGCGAATACAGGTCGGAGGCGACGCCCACGCCTTCGCCGCGGCACTGCTCCGGAGACATGTAGGCGGGGGTGCCCACGACGGCGCCCCGCTCGGTGATCTGGGTGACGCCGGTCTGATCCTCCTGGAAGCACGCGATCCCGAAGTCGAGGATCATCGCGTGGCCTTCATGGGTGATCTGGATGTTGGAAGGTTTGAGGTCACGGTGGATCAGGCCCGCGTTGTGCGCCGCCTTCAGCCCCTGGCAGATCTCAGCGCCCCAGGCGACCACCTTCTTCACGGACAGCCGATGGCCGGGGGCCCGCTCGATGCGTTCCTCGAGTGACATGCCGTCGAGCAGTTGCATGACGAGGAACATGACGGCCCGGCCGTCCCGCTCGCCCCACCCGCGGTCGTAGGCATGGACCACGTTCGTCCCCGCCAGCCGACCGGCGAGGTCCAGCTCCCGCTCGAACCGCCGCAGCATGTCCCGGTCGCCGAGGTGCCGCTCATGCATCAGCTTGATGGCGACCTCGCGGCCCATCACATGATCACGCGCTCGCCAGACCTGCCCGAACCCACCGTTTCCGAGCCGCCACAGCAACTCGTACCGGCCCCCCTCGAGTCCGCTCACCGCACTCGCCCCCTAAGCAGGACCCAGCCCGATGCATCGAGTGTGGCCCGGAACCCACCCCTCCACGAGAGGGCGGCGGACCGCCTTCGTCTCACCCGACGGACTACGTTTCGACCACGTTTCCCCCACCGGCTACCCTCCCCTCGTGGCTGAGATCCAGATTCCCGCTGACATCAAGCCCGCCGACGGACGTTTCGGCGCGGGCCCCTCCAAGGTGCGTGTCGAGGCGCTGGACGCCCTCGCCGCGACCGGTACCTCCCTGCTCGGCACCTCCCACCGCCAGGCCCCGGTCAAGAACCTGGTCGGCAAGGTGCGCGAGGGGATCTCCGAGCTGTTCTCCCTCCCCGAGGGTTACGAGGTGATCCTCGGCAACGGCGGCTCCACCGCGTTCTGGGACGTCGCGACCCACGGTCTGATCGAGAACAAGTCGCAGCACCTGAACTTCGGCGAGTTCAGCTCGAAGTTCGCCAAGGCGGCCAAGCTCGCTCCGTGGCTGGCCGAGCCGACCGTCATCGCCTCCGACCCGGGCACGCACCCGGAGCCGCAGGCCGAGGCGGGCGTCGACGTGTACGCCTTCACGCACAACGAGACCTCCACCGGTGTCGCCGCCCCGATCAAGCGGGTGGCCGGTGCCGACGAGGGCGCGCTCGTCCTCGTCGACGCCACCTCCGGCGCCGGCGGCCTCCCGGTCGACATCACCGAGACCGACGTCTACTACTTCGCCCCGCAGAAGTCCTTCGCCTCCGACGGCGGCCTGTGGATCGGCGTCTTCTCCCCGGCCGCGATCGAGCGCGCCGAGCGCGTCCACGCGTCCGGCCGTCACGTGCCCGAGTTCTTCTCGCTCCCCACGGCGATCGACAACTCCCGCAAGAACCAGACGTACAACACCCCGGCCCTCGCCACCCTGTTCCTGCTGAACCAGCAGCTGGAGTGGATCAACGGCCAGGGCGGCCTGGCGTGGTCGACGGCCCGCACCAAGGACTCCTCGACGCGCCTGTACAGCTGGGCGGAGGAGAGCAAGCACGCGACCCCGTTCGTCGCCGACGCCGCCAAGCGCTCGCAGGTCATCGGCACGATCGACTTCTCCGACGACATCGACGCCGCCGCGATCGCCAAGGTCCTGCGCGCCAACGGCATCGTCGACACCGAGCCCTACCGCAAGCTCGGCCGCAACCAGCTCCGCGTCGCCATGTTCCCGGCGATCGACCCGGCGGACGTCGAGGCACTGACCAAGTGCATCGACTACGTGATCGAGAAGCTGTAGCTGAAGCTGTAACTTCCTTGTAAAAAGCGGTAGTTGCGTCACTTGTTGCAGGGCCCTGTCGGTGACAGGGCCCTGTTCGTCGGGTACGGCTGGGGCATGAACAGACCGATACCGGGCACTGTGACGGGTCCGTCGGCCGACATCGGGCAAGCACAGCGTGGAACTGACCTGCTCGGCGTGCGACGCCGCCCTCGTGGCCGAGGTCCGCGACGAGGCCCATTACCGCAGGACCACCGTCATCCTGCGGACTCTTGCCGCACTGTCCGTACTCCCTGTTCTTCATCAAGAGCTCCGGCTACACCGGCGTCAGCTTGCTCAAGGCCCCCAAGCTCCACTCGCTCCATGCGGTGCGCGGCTGACGTCCGTCGACGACGAACAGGGCGCCCGGTGTTCACCGGGCGCCCTGCGTATTCAGTCCTGCTTTCCAGTCCTGCTTTTCCAGTCCTGCTTCAGCGCGTGTCGGCTCAGCCGCGGAAGCCGAGGAGACCGTGCAGACCCGCCCCGCTCGGCGCGGTGGCCGGCTGGTCGGCGGCCGGCGTGGACATCGCCGAGGCCGTGGCGGCCGGCTTGGGGTCGGGGGTCTTCTGGCAGACCGCGTCGGCCACACCGCTGCCGCGCGGCACCGTGCCGTCGGTGAGGTACTTCACCAGGTACTTGTCGAGGCAGGCGTTGCCGCTCAGCGAGATGCCGTGGTTGCCGCCGCCCTGCTCCACGACCAGGCTGGAGTGCTTGAGCAGACGGTGGACGGTGACGCCGCCCTGGTACGGGGTGGCCGCGTCGTCCGTCGCCTGGAACAGCAGCACCGGAGGCAGCTTGGTGTTGGCGACGTTCACCGGCTTCAGGGTCTTCGTCGGCCAGAACGCGCACGGCGCGTTGTACCAGGCGTTGTTCCAGGCCATGAACGGGGCCTTGTCGTACACCTTCCAGTTGTCCTTCTGCCACTGCTTCCAGTCGCGCGGCCAGGAGGCGTCACGGCACTGCACGGCGGTGTAGACGCTGTAGCCGTTGTCACCGGAGGCGTCGATGGCCGCCATGTTCTCGTACAGCGTGACCAGCGGGGCGGTCTTCTTGTCGTTCGCGTACGCGGCGAACGCCTTGGCCAGGTCGGGCCAGTAGCCGTTGTAGTAGCCGCCCGGGATGAAGATGTCCTCCAGCTCGGAGGCGCCCACCTTGCCGCCGGCCGGCGTCTTGGCGAGATCCGCCCGCATCGCGTACCACTTGGCCTCGATCTTGGCCGGGTCGGTGCCGAGCTTGTACGTGCTGTCGTACTTGGCGATCCAGGCCATCAGCGCCTTCTGCCGGGCGTCGAAGGCGTAGTCCTGCGAGAGGTTGGCGTCGTACCAGACACCGTCGGGGTCGACGATGGAGTCCAGCACCAGGCGGCGCACCCGGTTCGGGAAGAGCTTGCCGTAGACCTGGCCCAGGTAGGTGCCGTACGAGTAACCGAAGTAGTTGATCTTCGACGCGCCGAGCGCCTTGCGGATCGAGTCCATGTCCTTCACGGCGCTGATCGTGTTGATGTACGGCAACACGTCCTTGTACTTGGTGCCGCAGGCCGTGGCGAAGGACTTGGCGCGCTTGAGGTTGGCCTTCTCGATCGCGGCCGTGCCGGGCACGGAGTCCGGGCGGACCGGGTTGAAGTAGCCCGGCTTGCAGTCCAGGGCGGGCTTGCTCTTGCCGACGCCGCGCGGGTCGAAGCCGATGACGTCGTACTGGCTCGCGACCGCCTTGGGGAGCGCGGACGCGACGAAGCCGGCGAGGGTCAGGCCGCTGCCGCCGGGGCCGCCGGGGTTGACCAGAAGCGGACCCTGGTAGCGCTGCGCGGTGTGCGGTACGCGGGACAGGGCGAGGGTTATCTTCCGCCCCGTGGGTTTCGCGTAGTTCAGCGGCACCTTCACCGACGCGCACTGGAGGGTCGGGTAGTCGTCCGTGCCGCACTTCCTCCAGGTGACGCTCGACGCCTGGGCGGACTGCTGGGCGTCGGCCTGGGCCGGGACGGCGATGAGCGAGCCGGCGACGACGACGGTCGCACCGCACAGCACGGCTGTACTTCTTCTCATGAAGGTCCTTCAGAGAGCATGGGCGTTGGACAAGGTTCGGAGGATGGGCGGTCCCGGCGCGATCTTTTCGGAAAAGCGTGCCAACGGAGAACATCTCGACCGAAAATTTGAACCAAAAATGTGAACCAGCTGTGCGACAGAGCGGGGCGCCCGGCGAACACTCCGCCGGACGCCCGCCCTCCGCTCAGGTCGCCGTGCAGGTCACCGTCGGCACGCTCCCGCCTCCCGGCGCCCCGCCGAACCCGAGGGTCGCCGAACCGCCCACGGCCACCGCCCCGTTGTGAGCGGCGTTGGTGGCGGTCACCGTCGCCCCGGACTGCGTGTACGACGCGTTCCACATGTTCGTGACCTTCTGCGATCCGCTCCAGGTCCAGGTCACCTTCCAGGAACTGAGCGCGGTCGTCCCGGTGTTGGTCACCTTCACCTCGGCGTTGAAGCCGCTGCCCCAGTCACTGGTGACGGTGTAGGCGGCGGTGCAGGCCGCCCCGGGCCCGCCCGGACCGCCAGGACCGCCGGGACCGCCCGGCCCGCCGCCGTTCGAGGGGAAGCCCGGCGCCTTGATGCTCGCCAGATACCCGTCCTTCACGGTGTCCACCGTCTGCCAGTCGTCCTTCAGGATCCCGCCGGTGTCACCGGAGTTGGGGTTCCAGGACCAGAAGGTCCAGTGGAAGGAGTCCGAGCCGTACGTCGACGTGGGCCGCAGATAGTCCACGAGGGCCGCCAGCCACTTCTGGTCGACGGTCGACTGGAGCGTCGTGCCGAACTCGCCCACCCACACGGGCGCGATGTTCTGCTTGAAGATGTAGCCCCAGTACTTGTCCCAGATCCCCGGCATGTTCGCCGGGAAGGACGGATCGCTGAACCAGCTCTGCTGCGCGACGGAGGTGGCGTAGTCGTGGGCGGAGTAGACGACCCGGTTGGCGACGCTCAGGTTCACCGGGTACTGGGCGACGCCCATCAGGTTCCCGCCCCACCAGCCGGAGACGCCGTTGAAGGTCTGCACGCCCTCGACGAAGATCAGCAGGTCGGGGTTGACGGAGAGGACCGCGTTGCCGGCCCGCTGGGCGGCCAGCCGCCAGTCCGTCGCCGTGTCGCCGCAGCCCCAGCAGGCCGGGTCGTGCGGCTCGTTGTGCAGGTCGATGCCGACGACCGTGTTCTGGCCGAGGTAACGGGTCGCCAGCGCCTTCAGGTTGGCGATCCACGTCGACTCGGGGACCGCGGCGGTGTACCAGAGCGCCGACTGGCCGGCGGAGTCCGGACGGTGCCGGTCGAGGATGACCTTGAGGCCGTCCTGTCCGGCGTACGCCACGATCTTGTCCAGCACGCCGAGGGAGCTGAGCCCCTGGAGGTCGGCGTTCTTGCCGCTGCTGAAGTCGATGCTGTTGGGGACGGTCCCGGCCTTGAAGATGTCGTCGCTGAACGGGATGCGGAGGGTGTTGTAGCCCAGCGATTTCATCTGGTCGATCATGGACTTGTAGTCGCGGGACCAGAGGCCGTGGACGACGTGGTTGCTGGTCTCGAAACCGAACCAGTTGATCCCGGCGACCCGGACCGCCTGGCCGTCGGCGTCCAGGATCTGCCGCCCGCTGGTGTGCCAGTAACCGGCACCGGCGGCGTCCTCGGCCGCCTGCGCCGAGGGGCTGACGCCGGCCAGGAGCGGTATCAGAAGCGCCGCCGCGCACAACGCTCTTCGCAAGGTGCGGAACATGTCGCTGCCTTCTCTAGGGGGGGCGCGGGCCCGGAACGTGATGGGAGCGCTCCCATCACCCGCTCCCCCCATGGAAGTCATGTCACATGAACACGTCAAGACGCGTGACGCTACCTACTGAGCTTCTGGAACCTGCGTACCGCGAGCGGCAGGAAGAGCGCCGTCAGGATCACCGGCCACGCACACGCCATCAGCAGGGCGTGCTCCTCGACCCAGGAGTCCCCGCCGCCCACCGGCGTGCCGAACAGGTCGCGGGTCGCGGCGGCCGTGGAGGAGATCGGGTTCCAGGCGGCCACATGACCCAGCCAGTCGGGCATGAGCTGGGGCGCGACGAAGATGCTGGAGATCATCGTGAGAGGGAAGGCCACCGCGAACAGGCCGCCCGCGGCCTCGGGGTTGGGCACGATGAGCCCCAGCCACACCCCGATCCAGATCAGCGCGAACCGCAGCCACAGCAGCAGCCCGAAGGCCGCGAGGAAGCCGAATCCGCCGTCGGGTCGCCAGCCCATGGCGAGCGCGGTCAGCATCATGATGGCCAACTCGGCGCAGGCGACGAGCAGATCGGTCACCCCGCGTCCGGCGACGACGGCCGCGGACGCATCGGCATGGAACGGAACCGGTCGATCACGCCCTTCGTGGCGTCGTACACCACCAGGGTCGCGGTGTTGATGAAGCCGAAGGCCATGGTCATCACGAACATCCCGGGCATCAGGAAGTCCTTGTAGTCCCCGCCGCCGGGCACCTGCATGGCGCTGCCGAAGACATAGCCGTAGAGCAGGACGGAGAGGATCGGGAAGCCCAACTGCCAGGCGATGTTGACCGGTTGGCGCTGGTAGTGGGTGAGTCCGCGGCGGACGATGTTCCAGACGTCGGCCAGGACCCAGTACGTACGGCCATGGGCCGCTTCCAAAGTGCCCGTACTCGTGCCTGTGCCCGTGCCCGTGCTCGTACCCGTACTCGTACTCGTGCTCATGCGGTCGCCTCCTCGGTCTCCGATTCCGTGCGGTGTCCGGTCAGGCGCAGGAACACGTCGTCGAGACTGGGCCTGCGCAGCCCGATGTCCTCCACCCGGACGCCCTCGTCCTGGAGGGTGCGGGCGACCTCGGTGAGTGCGGCGACCCGGTCGACGACAGGGGCGTGGACCCGCAACTCGCCCTCGTCGGCCTCGGGTTCGCCGTCCGAGACCCGGGCGACGACTTTCACCACCTGCGGGATGTCGGCCCGTTCGGCGAGGACGACCTCGATCCGGTCGCCGCCGATCCTGCCCTTCAGCCCGTCCGGGGTGTCGTCGGCGATGGCCCGCCCCTGGTCGATGACGGTGATGCGGGAGGCCAGCCGGTCGGCCTCCTCCAGGTACTGCGTGGTGAGCAGCACGGTGGTCCCGCTCGCGACCAACGCCCTTACGGACTCCCACACTTCGCCGCGGCTGCGCGGGTCGAGGCCGGTGGTCGGCTCGTCGAGGAAGAGGACGGCCGGGGCGAGGATCATGGAGGCGGCCAGGTCGAGGCGGCGCCGCATGCCGCCGCTGTACTTGCCGACGCCCTTGTCCGCGGCGTCGGTGAGGTCGAACTGCTCCAGCAGCTCCACGGCCCGCGCCTTGGCGCGCCGCCCGCCGAGGTGAAACAGGCGGCCGAACATCTCCAGGTTCTGCCGTCCGGTGAGCACCTCGTCGACGGCCGCGTACTGGCCGGTGAGCCCGATGCGCGCCCGCACGTCACGGGCCCGCGAGGCGACGTCCAGACCGGCCACCTCCGCCCGCCCGCCGTCGAGCCGGACGAGCGTGGACAGGATGCGTACGGCGGTGGTCTTGCCGGCGCCGTTGGGCCCGAGCAGCCCGTGCACGGTGCCCTCGCGGACGGCCAGGTCGAAGCCGTCGAGGGCGCGTTTCTCGCCGTACCGCTTCTCCAGCGCCTCGGCGCGGACGGCGTATCCGTCGGTGGTCATGGCTCCCCCTTGTTCTCCGTGCCCGCCATTAACTGAGTACACCGTACCCGATTGCGCGTACGCCGTACTCAGTTTTTTTCGTACGGCATTAAGCTGCCCCCATGACGAGCAGTGCGGAGACCAGTGGCAGCGGCGACATCGCGCGCACGCTCGAACTGCTGTGGGACACCGGCAAACGACCCAGTCGCGGCCCCAAGCCCAGGCTCACCCTGGACCGGATCGTGGAAACGGCCGTCCGGGTCGCGGACGCCGAGGGCCTGGAAGCGCTGTCGATGCGCCGGATCGCCACCGAGCTCGGCACGGGCACCATGTCGCTGTACCGCTACGTCCCCGGCAAGGGCGAGCTCCTCGACCTGATGCTGGACCGGGTACAGCGCCCGTCGGAGAACCCGGCGGACCTGGGCGACGGGGGCTGGCGCTCAGCCCTGGAGGCGCTGGGCCGGGCCACCCTCGCCCTCTACCGTCGCCACCCCTGGCTGCTCCAGGTCAACCAGTCCCGCCCGATCCTCGGCCCCAGCGCCCTCGACGGCATGGAGAAGATCCTCAGCCGAATCAAGCCGATGGGCCTGACCGACCCCGAGCTGGTCTCGGCGATCATCATGGTCGACGGTTATGTCGTCGGCGCCGCCCGCACCCAGCTGTACCAGCAGGAGGTGGAACGCCGGACGGGCCTGACGGACGCGGAGTTCTGGCAGGCGCAGGTGCCGATGCTGGAGAAGGTCATGGCCTCCGGCCGCTACCCGCTCCTCGCCGGGCTCTCCGAGGACGCATTCGGATCGGACTTCGACCACTTCGAGTTCGGGTTGCAGCGGATCCTCGACGGCCTGGAAGTGCTCGTGTCACAGCGCGGCTCGGGCGACTGATCACGGTCACTTCCGGGGCCGCGACAGCCGCCGGAACCCGAAGACGACGGCGACGACGGCCGCGACGGCGAGGGCGCCGACCTTGACGGTGCCGTTGCCGTCACCGTCGCCCCCGCTGCCGCCCTGGGCCGAGCTCCCGCCCCCGGAAGACGAACCGGACGATCCGCCGCCACCGCCGGGCGCGTCCTGCGCCACGACCTCGCTCCCCTCACCCTCGCTGCCGAGCATGAGCTTGGTGCCGTCGGCGGAGTAACTGACGGACTCCCCTTGCCCGAGGGGCACGCTGAGCCGCCCCTCCTTCTTCAGGTCGCCGCCGTTCCAGTCGTACCAGATGCCGCCGAAGTACCCGCGTACGGCGAGGTGTCGGCCGTCCGGCGAGAACGCGGCGTCGGTGGCCCAGAGGTCGACGGGCTTGACGGGCTTGAAGACGTTGGTGCCGGAGGTGGAGAGCTTGGCGGGCCCCTCATACAGATGCCCGCCGTCCTCCTGCTTGTCGATGATGTAGACGCGCCCGGTCCTGGGATGGACGACCATCGACTCGGCGTCGCGCGAACCGTCCGTGTACTTCACGACGTACTGCTTGGCGCGGATGGTCTGGTCGACGAGCTTCTTGGGCTCGGGAAGCTGGTAGATCCAGACGTACGGCCAGCTCACCCCGTCGTTGTCGCCGATGTCCCCCACATAGATCTGGTTGTCGGGCCCGATGGAGATGGCCTCGACGTCCCGCTGCTGCCCGACCCCGGCGAGGGTGATGCGGGCGACGGTCTTCCCGGTGCCGCTGTCGACGGCGTAGAGGTAGCTGCCGGTGTCCTGGTCGTTGTGCGTCCAGTAGATGCCGGGGTGCTGGTGGGAGGCGGCGAGGCCGCTGGACTCGGTGATGCGGGGGTCCTCGATGGTGAAGCCCTTGTCCCCGTCAGCCGCGGCGACGGGCCCCGCGCCCAGGAGAACGAGCAGGGCAGAGGCTCCGACGACACCCATTAGCGCACGCATGCGGTCAAGCTTGCCATCCCCGTACGGGGAGAGGCGGGCGGCCGGGTGGCGACTCTCACACCCCACCTCTGCCCGGGATCGTTCATCATGATCGGATGCTCAGGTTCATGCCCGTCGGCGACTCCATGACGATCGGAAGCGCGGGCGAACACACATGGCGTTACCGGATGTGGCAGCACCTGCGCGACACGTACGGCGGCCCGTTCGCCGTGGTGGGCCCGCGCGAGACCCTGCACGACAAGGCGACGGACGCGCCGACGTCGTACGAGTACGCCGACCCCGACTTTCCCAGCGCCCACCTCGCCGGGTGGGGCGAGGGCTGGCTGCACATGGCACCGCTGATCGGTGAGGCGGTGCGCTCGTGCCGGGCGAACGTCCTCATGGTCTCCCTGGGCCTGATCGACCTGGGCTTCTACACGAACGCCGAGCAGACCGCGGACAACGCCCGCGCCTTCATCGCGGCGGCGCGGGAAGCGAACCCGCGCGTCCGGATGATCGTCCTCCCCGTCCTCACCAACATCCGCGTCGAGGAGGACGCCGACTTCGCGGCCCAGGTCACCCTGTTCAACGAGCTGCTCGCGAAGACGGTCGCCGACCTGGACGAGCCCCGCTCGCCGCTGCTGCTGGCGTCGCCGCCGCAGTCGTACGACTTCAGGGTCGACACGTACGACGGCACACATCCGAACGCCGACGGTGAGCACAAGATCGCGGGGGCGTTCGCGGAGGCGATGCACCAGGCGTGGGGATGGGGACAGCCGTACGAGGCCGGAACAGGCTGACTGAATATCGGCGCACCCCGGTGACTCTGCGTATCGTTGTACTGCGCGGCTGCACCTGTCCGTGGGGCAGCCGGGAGCGCCACGATGACCGTCCTTGAAGACAGGATCGAGATGGCCGACGCCGACGCCAACACCGAGCGCTTGGACGAGTGGTTCGAGCGGCTGGAGCGGATGCCCGTCCCCGAGGGTTACAGGGTCGAGATCGTCGAGGGCAACGTTCACATGACGCCGCAGCGGGACACGCACTGGATCATCATCCGCCGAATCGTGCGGGCGCTGGAGGATAAGTTCGGGATGCATGTCAAAGCGTTCTCGGACGTCCGTATCGACTTCCCGGGTCACGAGAACGGCTTCTGTCCGGACGTCGCCCTGCTCAAGGACTCGGCGAAGAAGGACAGCACGGGCCATTGGCGCTGGCAGGACGTCGTGTTCGTCGCCGAGGTCATCTCCAAGGGCACGGCCGCCAACGATTACGGTCCGAAGAGGTTCGCCTACGCGGAGGCCGAGGTCCCCCTGTACGTCATCGCCGACCCCTATCAGGGCCGCTGCTCCATCTACACCGACCCCAAGCAGGGCGACTACGCCGAGCCCACGAGGGTCGATTTCGGCACCGACCTCGACCTGACCGGCACCGTGGTCGACCTCGTCCTCAAGACCGACGAATTCCCCCGGGACTGAGCCCGCACCCCACCTCCCACAGCAACTCCCCGTCCACGAACGGCACTCCGGCCGACGGCACCGACCGCCACCCCAGCGGCCAGGTGACCCCGGTCAGCGCGGGCACCCCCACGTAAGCCATTCCGCCGTGACTGCGCGTCAGCACCCTTACTCCTGGCGGCCATACGTAGGCTGCGCCGGTTTGCGGGGGCAACAGGAAGTACATGTTCCGGTCACCCGTGGACTCGGCGACGATCGGCCCCGCGTCGAAGTCCGTACAGCGCAGCAGCTCGGAGGCGACGCGCTCGGCCAGTGGTGCCCTCATCCGTACGGCGTCGAAGTGCACGCCGGCGAGGCGCAGGGCGTGCCCGACGTCGGGGATCCAGAGCGGGATCCAGGGGGCGTCGATTCTTTCGTTCATGCGCAAATCGTTGCGGGCGCTCACATACTGTGACCAGGGGTTCGCAAGGGTGGTGCAGGGCTGTGCACTTGGGGAGGTTGTTGTGCACGCAGGTGAACAAGGGCCGGGAAACCTCGAGATGTTCGGCTCGTTGCTGAGGTTCTTCCGCGAGCGGGCCGGGATGACACAAGATGCGCTGGCCCATCGCGTCGGGTACTCCAAGTCCCAAGTGGCCATGGTGGAAAGGGGAGAGCGGGCACCCAAGGGGCAGTTGATCGAGATCGCGGACGAGTCGCTCGGTGCACAAGGTGCACTGATGGCGGCTGGGAGGAAGCTGAGGGTCAGCAGGTTCCCGTCCTGGTTCGAGGACTACGCGGTGCTGGAAGCAAGGGCCAGCGCGATCTACATGTACGCCAACCACGTGATCCCCGGCCTGCTCCAGACGCAGCACTACGCTCGGGCCACCTTCGAGGTTCACCGACCGTCCCTGGACGACGAGGAGATCGAGGCGCGGCTCGCCGCCCGCCTCGATCGGCAACAGGTCTTGGAGCGCAAGCCCACGCCTGTCGTCGCCTTCGTGCTGGAGGAGCACGTCCTCAGGCGCCCCCTGGGCGGCGACCAGGTACTCAAAGAGCAGTTGGGCCACATCCTCGATGTCGGCAGGCGCCGCAACATCGAGATCCAGGTGATGCCGACCAACCGCGAGGACCACGCCGGTCTCAACGGCCCCATGATCCTGCTGGAGACCGACGAGCCCGACCGCATCACCTACGTCGAGGGCCCCAACAACGGCTACTTCGTCAGCCAACAGCCGGAGCTGGGCCAGATGTTCGCACGGTATGGCATTCTGCGAGCGCAGGCCCTCAATCCCGGGGAGTCCGCTCAGTTGATCAGCGAGGTGGCAGGCAGCCTATGAGCACGGACCTGAACTGGTTCAAGAGCAGCTATAGCAGCGGCCAGGGCGGCGAGTGCATCGAAGTGGCCGTCACGCCCACCACCATCCACATCCGCGACTCAAAAACCCCCGAAACCGAGGCCCCCCACCTCCACCTCACCCCCACCACCTGGTCGACCTTCCTGAAGTCCCTCTAGGGCATCTAGAACATCCCGTTGTCGTTCGCCGAAGTCGCCGGCACGTCCTGGATCACGTCCCAGTGCTCGACGATCTTCCCGCCCCGCACCCGGAACAGATCCACGACCGCCTGCCCCCGCTCCCCCGGCGCGTTCACGTAGTGGCTGTGGACCGCGACCAGGTCCCCCTCCGCGATGACCCGCTTCGGCGTGACCTTCAACTCCGGGAACTGCTCGAAGAACGCGCCCAGGCCCGCCTTCACACCCTCCACCCCGTTGGGGATGTTCGGGTTGTGCTGGTCGTACTCGGGCCCCCAGTACCGGTCGATCGCCGACAGGTCCTTCTTCACCAGCAGCTGATCGAACGCGGCTGTCACCAGCTTCTTGTTGTACGCCGTGAGAAAGCCCGGCCCCGGCCGCTCCGTCCGCGGCCAACTCACCGTGGAGAACATGTCGTTGCCGTTGGCGGACTTCTCCGGCACGTCCTGGCCGACGTCCCAGTGCTCGGCGATCTTCCCGCCCTGGAAGCGGAAGATGTCGAAGACGGCGGAGCCCCGCGTGCCCGGCGTGAGGACGACGTTCGAATGCACGAGGACGAGGTCGCCCTCGGAGATCACCCGCTTGATGTCGTACTTGGCGTCGGGGAACTGCTGGTGCAGCGCGACGCCGAGGTTCTTCAGCGTCTCCGCGCCGTCCGGCGCTTGCGGGTTGTGCTGGATGTAGTCCCGCCGTACGAAACGGTCGACGACCGCGGTGTCCCCGCGCTCGAACACACCCTTGAGGACACGGGCCGCCACGTCCTTCTGGTAACCGAGGCGGGCGGAATCGCCGGGTACGCCGTGGCCGGCGCGACCCGCCGTGGCGGCGTGCGGTGCCGCGAGGGCCGGAACAGCGGCGGCACCCAGCACGGCGGTGGAGGCGGCGAGGGCGACAACGGCCCTGCGGACGGAGCTGGTGGGGAGCATGCGACACTCCGGGAATAGATATTGAAAGTTCAAGCTGACACTTCCCGAAGGAAAGCACTAACCATCAGTTAGCGTCAACCCCCCCGGCGCCCGCCGCGCTCCCCGGCGCTCCCGGCGCCCCGCCGCACCCCAACCACCCTTGCCTAGAGCGCACTCCACGCCGTTGGCTAAGAACCCATGAAGTACACGCAGCTCGGACGCACGGGACTCAAGGTCAGCCGACTCGTCCTCGGCACCATGAACTTCGGCCCGCAGACGGACGAAGCCGACAGCCACGCGATCATGGACGCGGCGCTGGACGCGGGCATCAACTTCTTCGACACCGCCAACGTCTACGGCTGGGGCGAGAACAAGGGCCGTACCGAGGAGATCATCGGCACCTGGTTCGCGAAGAACCCCACCCATCGCGACAAGGTCGTCCTCGCCACCAAGGTGTACGGCAACATGGGCGCCGACGGCGAGGCCTGGCCCAACCACGACAAGCTCTCCGCCGTGAACATCCGGCGGGCCGTCGACGCGTCGCTCAAGCGCCTCCAGACCGACCACATCGACGTCTACCAGTTCCACCACATCGACCGCGCCACCCCCTTCGAGGAGATCTGGCAGGCGATCGACGTCCTGGTCCAGCAGGGCAAGATCCTGTACGCCGGTTCCTCCAACTTCCCCGGCTACAAGATCGCCCAGGCCAACGAGATCGCCGCCCGCCGCGGCGGCACCATCGGCCTGGTCAGCGAGCAGTGCCTCTACAACCTCTTCGAGCGCCGCGCCGAGATGGAGGTCATCCCGGCGGCCCAGGAGTACGGCCTCGGCGTGATCCCCTGGTCGCCGCTGCACGGCGGCATGCTGGGCGGGGTCATCAAGAAGGAGGTCGAGGGCGGTCGCCGCGCCTCGGGCCGTACGGCGGAGGCGCTCACCGATCCGGCCGTACGCGCGAAGATCCAGTCGTACGAGGATCTCCTCGACAAGCACGGCCTGGAGCCCGGCGAGGCGGCCCTGGCCTGGCTGCTCACCCGCCCCGGCGTCACGGGCCCGATCGTCGGCCCGCGCACGGCGGAGCAACTGGAATCGGCGATCCGAGCCTCGGAGCTGGACCTGAGCGAAGAGCTCCTGACCGACCTCGACGAGATCTTCCCGGGTCCTGGACCGTCCCCGGAGGCCTTCGCCTGGTAGTACCGGTGACGGCAAACGCCCTCCAGGGGCGCGGGGAACTGCGCGACCAGCCACCTCCGGCCCGCAGCCGAAAGAGAACCCGCAGTTCCCCGGCCGTCACTTACCGAGCGCCGCCGCCAACGCCACAACGCCAAACATCAGCACCAGCACAACGGCCATGATCCGGTTCCGGGTCTTCGGGTCCACGCCCCCCGAGCCTAACCGGCCCCTCCGAACGCCCACCGCCCGACCACCTCGTACCGCGGCTGCTCCCCCGGCACCCCCGACCGCGGCAGGCTGCTCCGCACGAGCGCCAGCTCACCCACGGTCCACGCCCGACCCGTGAAACCGGCCAGCGCCCCCACGTACGGCCGCACATCCACCTCCGACCGGCTCCGCGCCACGGTCAGATGCGCCTTGTACCGCCGGTGCTCCCCCATGTCGACGCCCGCCTTGCGCCCCGCCGCCTCCGCCCGCTCGGCCAGCAGCCGCAGGGCGGCCATGTCCCCGTCGGCACCGATCCACAGGGCCCGGCCCCGCCCGAACTGCCCGCCTCGATGCAGGGCCAGGTCGAAGGGATCCGTACGTCCCGCCGCGCGCTCCAGCCTCGCCGACAGGTCCGGTACGACGTCGTCGTCGACCTCGCCGTAGAACGCCAGCGTGAAGTGCCAGCCGGGCCGGCCGGTCCAGCGCAGCGCATCCGCCCCCGGAAGCCCCTTCAACGCCGCCAGCTCGGCCGCGAGTTCCTCGGCCACGTCCTCCGGCGGCAGCACCGCGGCGAAAAGTCTCATGCCCGTCACCTTGGCAAAGATCTACGCTGCCGTCATGGCGATCACCATCAGGAACGGCGACCACGACGACATCCCGGCGATACTCGGCATGCTGGACAGCTGTGTGGAGTGGCTGGTCGCACAGGGGCGTACCGGGCAGTGGGGATCGAAGCCGCTGTCGGAGAGCCCGAAGACGGTCGAGTCCGTCACGCGGTACATGGACGACGGCATCACCTACATCGCGGAGGTCGACGGCGTACCGGCCGCCACCCTCAGCCTCACCGACGCGCCCGGCGCCTATCTGGCCCATCTCCCCGCCCCCGGCGAGCCCGAGCGGTACATCCACTGGCTGGCCTCGGAGCGCCGCTTCAAGGGCCGGGGCGTGGGCAGCGCCCTCATCGAGCACGCGGCCGAGGAGACCCGGCGGGCGGGGGTCTCGCTGCTCCGCGTGGACTGCTACGCGGGCGACGACGGCAAGCTCGTCCGCTACTACGAGAACAACGGCTTCAGCCGCGTCGAGGCCTTCACGGTCGGGGAGCAGGAGTGGCCCGGGCAGTTGCTGGCCCGGAGGGTCTGACACCCCCCGGGCCCAGTGGCGCTCACGCCGCCGGCGCCAGCTGCTCCTGCGCCTGTCGCGGCACGAAGCGGACGTGCGGGTGGCCGTGGTTCCAGCCGACCGACAGCCGCAGGTTGCCGACCCTGGCGAGGACCAGGCCGATGACGACCGCCGCGCCCGCGGCGATCGCGCCGCCGACCGCCAGGCCCGCCCGGACGCCGTACGCGTCGGTGATCCAGCCGGCGATCGGTGCGCCGAGCGGGGCGCCGCCCATGAACACCATCATGTAGAGGGACATCACGCGGCCGCGCATGGCCGGGTCGGTGCTCAGCTGGACGCTGCTGTTGGCGGTGACGTTGACCGTCATGCCGAACATGCCGATCGGCATCATCAGCAGGGCGAACAGCCACAGGGAGGGGGCGAGGGAGGCCACCATCTCCAGCGTGCCGAAGGCCACCGCGCCGACCACCAGCACCCGCATCCGGGCGGTGCCGCGGCGGGCGGCGAGCAGGGCGCCCGCGAGGGAGCCGACCGCCATGACGGTGTTGAAGAGGCTGTAGGAGCCGGCGCCCGCGTGGAAGACGTCGTCGGCGAAGGCCGACAGGTACACGGGGAAGTTGAAGCCGAAGGTCGACACGAACCCGACGAGCACGATCGTCCAGATCAGGTCCGGGCGGCCCGCGACGTAGTGGAGCCCTTCCCGCAGCTGGCCCTTGCCGCGCGGGGCGCGCTGCACGACGTACAGCTCACGGGCGCGCATGAGGAGCAGGCCGGTGATCGGGGCGATGAAGCTCAGGCCGTTCGCCAGGAACGCCCAGCCCGTGCCGACGCCCGTGATCATCAGACCCGCGACGGCGGGGCCGATCAGGCGGGCCGACTGGAAGTTCGCGGAGTTCAGGCTGACGGCGTTCTGGAGCTGGTCGGGGCCGACCATCTCGGAGACGAAGGTCTGCCGGGCCGGGTTGTCGACGACCGTGGCGAGGCCGACGGCGAAGGCGGCCAGGTAGACGTGCCAGACCTCGACGTGACCGGTCAGGGTCAGGAAGGCGAGCGCCAGGCCGGTGAGGGCCATGGCCGACTGGGTGACGAGGAGGGTCGGGCGCTTCGGGAGGCGGTCGACGAGGACGCCGCCGTAGAGGCCGAACAGGAGCATCGGCAGGAACTGGAGGGCCGTCGTGACACCGACGGCGGTCGCGGAGCCGGTGAGGCTGAGGACCAGCCAGTCCTGGGCGATGCGCTGCATCCAGGTGCCGGTGTTGGACACGACCTGCCCCAGGAAGAACAGGCGGTAGTTGCGGTTCCTGAGTGAGCTGAACATCGAGGACCTGCCAGGGTCCTCGAGGGTCGGGGTGGACGGTGCGGGGGCGGAGTCTGCTCCGGATCCCGTACTCAAAAGGGTTCGCCTCCTCTTTTGTCGGCTTACAGGTGTGCGAGCTTCTCCAGCACGGGGGCGGCGGCACGCAGTTTCGCCCACTCGTCCTCGTCGAGTCCGTCGACCAGGTCGGCCAGGAAGGCGTTGCGCTTGGCGCGGCTCTCGGCGAGCATCGCCTCCGCCTGCTCCGTCTTCGTGACGACCTTCTGGCGGCGGTCCTCGGGGTGCGGCTCCAGCCGGACGAGTCCCTTGGCCTCCAGCAGCGCCACGATGCGGGTCATCGACGGCGGCTGTACGTGCTCCTTGCGGGCGAGCTCACCGGGGGTGGCCTTGCCGCAGAGGGAGAGGGTGCCCAGGACCGACATCTCGGTGGGGCTCAGCGACTCGTCGACCCGCTGGTGCTTCAGTCGGCGCGACAGCCGCATCACGGCGGAGCGCAGGGAGTTCACGGCGGCAGCGTCGTCGCCATGGGTAAGGTCCGGCATCTCTTTAGAGTAACTCATTACTCTCGCTAAACAAGCTGGCGCGCGCGAGGATTCCCGTGAGCCTGGCCACCGAAACCGGACCTTCACCCGTACGAGTGAGACGGCAGCGGAAAGTGAACGGCGCCCGGACCGGCCCGCGACCCTCGTGTTCATGGGGACCAGCGTGCTCAGCCTGCGGATAGACGGGGAGCTGCTCGACCGGCTCCGGGACCATGCGGCCAAAAGGGGAATGAGCGTCCAGGACTATGTGATCCGGACGCTCATTCGGGACGACTTCGACGAGCGGTTCCAGACCGCCGTCGAGGAGACGGAGAAGTTCTACGGCCTCACCTGAGGCCGGTCGATCAGGTCAGCCCCAGGGCCGGCATCAGGTAGTAGAAGGCGAACACGGCGGAGACGACGTACATCGCGACCGGGATCTCCTTGGCCCGCCCGGCCGCCAGGCGCAGCACCACGAAGGTGATGAAGCCCATGCCGATGCCGTTGGTGATGGAGTAGGTGAACGGCATCATCACCATCGTGATGAAGGCCGGGATCGCGATCGTGTAGTCGGCCCAGTCGATCTCCTTGACCGAGTTGGCCAGGATCATGAAGCCGACCGCGAGCAGCGCCGGGGTGGCCGCCTGGGACGGGACCATCGTGGCGACGGGCGTGAGGAACAGCGCCACCGCGAACAGGCCGCCGGTGACGAGGTTGGCGAAGCCCGTGCGGGCGCCCTCACCGACGCCGGCCGTCGACTCGACGAAGGCGGTGGTGGCGGACGAGGAGCTCGCGCCGCCCGCCGCGACGGCGAGGCCGTCCACGAAGAGGACCTTGTTGATGCCGGGCATCTGGCCCTGGGCGTCGGTCAGCTTGGCCTCGTCGCTGACGCCCATGATCGTGCCCATCGCGTCGAAGAAGCACGACAGCAGCACGGTGAAGACGAAGAGGATGCCGGTCAGCACACCGACCTTGTCGAAGCCGCCGAACAGGCTGACGTCACCGATCAGGCCGAAGTCGGGGCTCTCGACCGGGTTGCCGGGCCACTTCGGCGTCGTCAGACCCCAGGACGGGACGTTGGCGACGGCCTCGATGATCATCGCCACGACGGTCATGGCGACGATCGAGATCAGGATCGCGCCGGGCACCTTGCGGACGATCAGCGCGAGCGTGAGCAGCGCGCCGAGGATGAAGATCAGGACCGGCCAGCCGTTGAGGTGACCGTCGGCGCCGAGCTGGAGCGGGACGGTGGTGTGGGCGGCGTCCGGGATGCGGGAGACGAAGCCGGAGTCGACGAGTCCGATCAGCATGATGAACAGGCCGATACCGATGCTGATCGCCTTGCGCAGGCTGAAGGGCACCGCGTTCATCACGCGCTCGCGCAGACCGGTCGCCACCAGCAGCATCACGATGAAGCCCGCGAGCACCACCATGCCCATGGCGTCCGGCCACGACATCCGGGGGGCCAGCTGGAGGGCGACGACCGAGTTCACGCCGAGACCGGCGGCCAGCGCGATCGGCACGTTGCCGATGACGCCCATGAGGAGCGTGGTGAAGGCCGCGGTGACACAGGTGGCGGTGACGAGCTGGCCGTTGTCGAGCTGGTGCCCGTACATGTCCTTCGCGCTGCCCAGGATGATCGGGTTCAGCACGATGATGTAGGCCATCGCGAAGAAGGTGGCGAAACCGCCGCGGACCTCGCGGGCGAGGCTGCTGCCGCGCTCGGAGATCTTGAAGTAGCGGTCGAGGGCGCCGTACGCGGGCGTGCCGCCCGGCTGTTCGGGCGCGGGAGCCTTGGCGGTGGCCGAGGTGGACATTGGATGTTCCTACGAGCAGAAGTGGACAGAGTCAAACAGTTTCAGTATGAACATATAAACCCGGAGTTAGCTATCTCCGCGCGTAGAACTGATCGTCGGCGGAGCACCCGGAACCGCCTCGTAAGCTGTGCCCATGGCGAAGTGGACCCCTCAGCACGAGGCACCGGAGCCCCTGGAGGGCCCCATCGTGCCGACCATCATCGGCGGCACGATCCTCTGGTTCGTCCTCTTCCTCGTCCAGCTCCCCTTCTACGGCTGGTTCGACGACCGCGGACACGCCTGGTGGGTGTGGACCTGCCTGGCCGGCGCGGGGCTCGGGCTGATCGGCATCTACTACGTCCGGCGCCGCGACGCGGCCATCAAGCGGGCCGAGGCCCTACGGGAAGCCGAGTAGGCCCGTACTACCTGGGCACCACTCGGCCCGGCCGCCTCTCCTCCCCAGGTCGGAACTTCCGTCCACTCGGCGGGTGAAGCCGCAAAACCGCACGTACCGTCGAATGCATGACGCACATCGACGCGGGCGCCGAACTCGATCCTGTGCATCCCGTACCCATGCCCGCCCCCGTGGCGAACGGCGGGCTGAGCACCGCCGAGGTCGCCGAGCGGGTGGCGCGCGGGGCGGTCAACGACGTGCCGGTGCGCAGCAGCCGGTCGTTCGGCGAGATCGTCCGCGCGAACGTCTTCACCCGGTTCAACGCGATCATCGGCGTGCTGTGGCTGGTCATGCTGTTCGTCGCGCCGTTCCAGGACAGCCTGTTCGGGTACGTGATCATCGCCAACACCGGCATCGGCATCATCCAGGAGTGGCGGGCGAAGAAGACCCTCGACTCCCTGGCCGTGATCGGTGAGGCGAAGCCGACGGTACGGAGGGACGGCCAGGCGCTCGAAGTCAGTACGTCGGAGATCGTGCTCGACGACCTGATCGAGATCGGGCCCGGCGACAAGGCGGTCGTGGACGGGGTGTGCGTCGAGGCGGACGGCCTGGAGATCGACGAGTCACTGCTCACCGGTGAGGCCGACCCGGTCGTCAAGCACCCCGGCGACCCGGTCATGTCCGGGAGTTTCGTCGTCGCGGGCGGGGGCGCGTTCCAGGCCACCAAGGTGGGGCGCGAGGCGTACGCCGCCCAACTCGCCGAGGAGGCCTCCCGCTTCACGCTGGTCCACTCCGAGCTGCGGACCGGCATCTCCACGATCCTCAAGTACGTGACCTGGATGATGGTCCCGGCGGCGATCGGCCTGGTGATCACGCAACTGGTCGTCAAGAGTCACGACTTGAAGGAGTCCATCGCCCGTACGGTCGGCGGCATCGTCCCGATGGTCCCGGAGGGGCTGGTCCTCCTCACCTCCGTCGCCTTCGCGATCGGCGTGATCCGGCTTGGCCGAAAACAGTGCCTCGTGCAGGAGCTGCCGGCCATCGAGGGCCTCGCCCGCATCGACACCGTCTGCCTCGACAAGACGGGCACGCTGACCGAGGGCGGCATGGACGTCACCGAGCTGCGCGTGCTGGGCGGCAGCGACGAGACGTACGTACGCAAGGTGCTCGGCGCCCTGGGGGAATCGGACCCGCGCCCGAACGCTTCGTTGCAGGCCATCATCGACGCCTACCCGGACGCCGAGGACTGGCGCTGCACCGAGTCGCTCCCCTTTTCCTCCGCCCGCAAGTACAGCGGGGCGAGCTTCAGCGAGGGCAACGGGGAGTCGAGCACCTGGCTGCTGGGGGCGCCCGACGTGCTGCTGAATCCCGATGATCCGGCCCTGGCGGAGACCGGGCGGCTCAACGAGCAGGGCCTGCGCGTCCTGCTGCTGGCCCGGGCGACCGGCGACCTCGACGATCCCGAGGTCGCCCGCGGTGCCTCCGCCGCCGCTCTCGTCGTCCTGGAGCAGCGGCTGCGGCCCGACGCGGCCGACACCCTGCGCTACTTCGCCGAGCAGGACGTCCGCGCCAAGGTCATCTCCGGTGACAACGCGGTGTCGGTGGGCGCGGTGGCCGGGAAGCTGGGCCTGACGGGTACGGCGGTCGACGCCCGTAGGCTCCCCTCGGACCAGGACGGGATGGCGCAGGCGCTCGACGAGGGCACGGTGTTCGGGCGGGTCACCCCGCAGCAGAAGCGGGACATGGTGGGGGCGTTGCAGTCCCACGGGCACACGGTCGCGATGACCGGCGACGGCGTGAACGACGTCCTGGCGCTCAAGGACGCGGACATCGGCGTCTCGATGGGCTCGGGGTCGGAGGCCACGCGCGCGGTCGCCCAGATCGTCCTCCTCAACAACAGCTTCGCCACGCTGCCGGACGTGGTGGCGGAGGGACGCCGGGTCATCGGGAACATCACGCGGGTGGCGACGCTGTTCCTGGTGAAGACGGTGTACTCGGTGCTGCTGGCGGTGCTGGTGGTGTGCTGGCAGGTCGAATATCCCTTCCTGCCCCGCCACTTGACCCTGCTGTCGACGCTGACGATCGGCGTACCGGCGTTCTTCCTGGCGCTGGCGCCCAACAAGGAGCGGGCGAAGCCGCATTTCGTACGGCGGGTGATGCGGTACTCGATCCCGGGCGGGCTGGTGGCCGGGGTGGCGACCTTCGTGACGTATCTGATCGCCCGTCACTACTACACCGGCGAAGGCTCCTTGGACGCGGAGACGAGCGTCGCGACCCTGACCCTGTTCCTGATCTCGATGTGGGTGCTGGCCATCATCGCCCGGCCGTACACGTGGTGGCGGGTGGTGCTGGTGGCGTCGATGGGCGCGGGCTTCCTGCTGGTCCTGGCCGTGCCGTGGTTGCAGGACTTCTTCGCGCTGAAGCTGGTGGGGCTGACGATGCCGTGGATAGCGGTGGGGATCTCGGTGGTGGCGGCGGCCGCCCTGGAGGTGACATGGAAGTGGGTCGACCGCCGCGTTCCCGCATGACGGGGGTTACTGCTTAATGGCCTTAATGGCCTTAATGGCCTTACTGGCCTTACTGGCCTTACTGGCCTTACTGGACGTCGATGAAGTCGCCTGTGGCGTTGACGGCCGACGTCGTCGCGGTGCCCGCGAAGCTGTAGCGGTAGTAGCCGTCGGCGGAGGCCGTGACCGTGGTGCTCAGGCCGCCCGTGGAGCTGGACGTGACGGTCTTGACCGTGGTGTAGGTGCTGGAGCCCTTCTTGCGGAACTGCAGCTTCACCGACTGGCCGGAGTAGCCGGCGTACTTCAGGGTCTCCCAGTTGGCGCGGGTCAGCTTGCCGGTGACGGTGATGGTCCTGCCCTTGCGCACCGGCTCCGGGGAGGCGTTGGCGGTGAGCTTGGCGAGGCGCAGCAGCTTGGTGGTGGCGAGGCCGCCCTGGTCCTTGTAGCCGATCTTGCTGAAGTCGAGGTTGTTGCTGTTCGGGTCCTGGCCGTTGAAGTCGACGGCTTCGGCGGCGCCCTTCCAGGTACCGGCGTCGGCGTTGCCGAGGCCGCCTTCGTCCTCGCCGCCCGGCTCGAGTTCGATGGTGCCGGTGCAGGTGGCCGTGGTGGCCGAGGTGACGGTGCAGGTGGCCGGGTCGCCGCCGAAGATCTCACCGCTGCTGTCGGAGCCGTCGAACGAGCCCTGGTAGAGGAACGGGTCGGTGAAGAAGTCCGACGCGGTGGGGTCGACATCGGAGTCGTGGGTCAGCGTGTAACTGACCTTCGTGCTGACGCTCCCGGTGCCGACCTTGACCGAGGAGGCGATCTTGAAGTTGGAGAAGCTGACGTCCAGCGTGTAGGGGGTGCCGGAGTCGGCGGCCTGGGCGGCCGGGACGGCGAGGCCGGTGAGGGCCAGGGCGCCGGTGACGGCGGAGACGGCGGCCACGGTGGCTCTGATGCGCATGTGCGTTCCCCAGGGGGAGAGTTGATCTAGGAGTCTGTTGACTCGTGGGATCAGATCCGTGGCCTGGGGAGTGGGTTGTAGGGCCCTACGCCGAATTTGCCGACTTTGTCGTTACATGCGGGTTGCTTGATCGTCGTATGGGATGCGCATGACGAAACCGGGGGTCAGCGGCGCCGGCGGAGGGAGGGGGCCGGGGAGCGGGCGGCTCCCGGGCGCGGGGACGAAGACCAACTCGGCGGTACCTTCGTCGCACGCGAGACGAGGAGAGTCATCGTGAGCAAGTTCGTGCGGCCCGCAGCCGAGGGAGCCGACCCGTTCGGGACCGCCCGTCTCAGGCGGGGCGTGCTCGACGCCTGGGCGACCAGCCCCGCCCGGTTCCGCGAGGATGCCAACGCCGAGGAGGACCTCGTCCTCGGCGGCTACCGGGACCGGCTCGTCGCGAGCTCGCCCAGAACGCCGCCGACGCGGCGCGCGCGCGGGAGTGGCCGGGCGACTGCGGCTGACCCTGCGCGACGGCGTCCTCGTCGCCGCCAACACCGGCGCCCCGCTGGACGCCGCCGGTGTCGAGTCCCTCTCCACCCTGCGCGCCTCCGCCAAGCGGGACACCTCCGCGGGCACGCCCTCCGTCGGGCGGTTCGGCGTCGGATTCGCCGCCGTCCTCGCCGTCACGGACGAGCCCGCGGTCGTCGGCCGGCACGGCGGTGTCCGCTGGTCCTCGCCGAGGCCCGCGACCTCGCCGCCGACACCGCCGGCACAGCCCAGGGCTCGGCGACGAGATCCGGCGGCGTGACGGGCACGTCCGCTGCTCGCTGCCGCTTCGCCGCCGAGGCACCGCCCCGACGGCTACGACACCGCCGTCATCCTGCCGCTGCGCGGCACCGCCGCCGCCGACCTCGCCGAGCGGCTGCTGCGCGCCGTCGACGACGCCCTGCTCTCGCCCTGCCCGGCCTGGAGGTCGTGATCGAGGCGGGCACCGACGCCCGCACCCTGCGTCGCCGCGCCGACGGCGTCTTCGTCGTCGTGGAGGACGTACGGGACGGGGAGACCGGGACCACCACCTGGCGGGTCGCCTCCGCCCACGGCCCGCTCACCGCCGACCTCCTCGCCGACCGCCCCGTCGAGGAGCGGCTGCGGCCCCACTGGTCGGTCACCTGGGCCGTGCCGGTGGACGCGGAGGGCGCGCCCGTCCGGCCCCGCACCCATCCCGTCGTGCACGCCCCGACCCCCAGCGACGAGCCCCTCGGCGTCCCCGCCCTGCTCATCGCCTCCTTCCCCCTCGACCCCACCCGGCGGCACGCGGCCGCGGCCCGCTGACCGACTTCCTCGTGCAGCGGGCGGCGGACGCGTACGCCGACCTGCTCGCCGCCTGGCGACCGGTGGGCGTCGGGATCATCGACCTCGTGCCCGGACCGCTGGGCAAGGGCGAGCTGGACGGCGCGCTGCGCCACGCCGTCCTGGAGCGGCTGCCGCGCACCGCGTTCCTGCCGCCCGCCCTGGAGCCCACGGACGATCTGCCCGAGGCACTGCGGCCGAGGGAGGCCGAGGTCGTCGAGGGCGCGGGGGCGGACACCGTCAGCGTGCTCGCCGAGGTGCTGCCGACTCTCCTCCCCGCCGGACTCGAACGCCGCGTGGAACTGCGGACGCTGGGCGTCGCCCGCGTGCCGCTCACCGACGCGATCGACCGGCTCGCCGGGCTGGAGAAGGAGCCCGGCTGGTGGCGGCGGCTCTACGACAGCCTCGCCGGCGTCGACCCGGACCGGCTGTCCGGGCTGCCCGTACCGCTGGCCGACGGCCGGACCACCATCGGGCCCCGGCAGGTGCTGCTGCCCACGTCCGAGGGTGCCCCGGTCGAGCCGGAGACGCTGGCCCGGCTCGGCCTGAAGGTCGCGCATCCCGACGGCGCCCACCCGCTGCTGGAAAAGCTCGGCGCGCTGCCCGCGTCCCCCCGAGCCGTCCTGACCACCCCCCAGGTACGGGCCGCCGTCGCCGCCTCCCTGGACGACGAGGGCGGGCTCGACTGGGAGCAGGACACCCTGGACGCGGAGGAACTCGCCGACACCGTGCTGGCGTTGGTGCGGGACGCGGGTCTCGAACCCGGTGACGAGCCCTGGCTCGGCGCACTCGCCCTCCCCGACGAGGACGGCGAACCGGCCCCCGCCGGTGAACTGGTCTTCCCCGGCAGCCCCTTCCACCAGGTCATGCGGGAAGGCGAACTGGCCACGGTGGACCCGGAGTTGGCGGCCCGCTGGGGCGAACAGCCCCTCGCCGCCTGTGGCGTACTGGCCACCTTCGCCCTCGTCCGCGCCACCGACGTCGTCCTCGACCCGGACGAACTGGAGCCGCGCGACGGGGACTTCGCCGAGCCCGACGACGCCGGACTGCTGGACGCCGTCGACGTGTGGAGCGAGGACGTCCTGGACCGCTTCCCGGACTCGCCGGTGCCGCCGGTCGCCACCGAGCTGGTCGCCGTACGGGACCTGGAACTCGTCGACGAGGAACGCTGGCCCCAGGCCCTCGCGCTCCTCGCCCAGCCGCCCCTGCGGGACGCGCTCACCCAGCAGGTGCGCATCCTGCTCGCGGACGGCACCCATGAAGTCGTACGGCCGTACACCGCATGGTGGCTGCGCGGGCACCCGGTCCTGGACGGCCGACGCCCGGCGGGCCTGCTGGCGGCCGGCGGGGACCCCCTCCTCCGCGGCCTGTACGACGAGGCCGACGCGACCGGGTTCGACGACGAGCAGGTGCTGCGGGCGCTGGGCGTCCGCACGTCCGTCGCCGCGCTCCTCGACGAGCCGGGCGGCGCGGCGGAACTCCTGGACCGCCTGGCAGACCCCGAGCGGGAGGTGACCGGGGCTCAACTGCATGCCCTCTACGGGGCGTTGGCCGACCTCGACCCGGAACAGGTCACTCTCCCCGACGAGTTGCGGGCCGTGGTGGACGGGCGGGTGGAGGTCGTGGACGCGGCCGACGCCGTGGTCGTCGACTCCCCGGATCTGCTGCCCTTCACCGAGGGTGTGCCACTGCTGCCGGTACGTCCGACACGGGCCGCGGAACTGGCGGAGCTGTTCCAGGTGCGGCGCCTGAGCGAGTCGGTCACGGGATCGGTGGACTCGAAGGGCACCGAGCACGACGTACCGGACCCGGTACGGGTCCTGCTCGGTCCGCGGACCCCGTCCTCCTACGTCGAGCACGAGGAGCTCGTCGTGGACGGCGTGGAGATCGACTGGCGCCTGACCGGCGACGGGGTCCTGCACGCGGCCACCCTGGAGGGCGTCGCGGCCGGCCTGGCGTGGGCGGCGGGACAGTGGCCGCGGCGGTTCGAGGTGGCGGCGCTGCTGGAGGATCCGTCGCGGACGGAGGAACTGGCGCGGGACCGCTGGTTCGACTGACCCCGAAATCTCTCGCACAAATTTTTCACCGGCCGTACAACCATTCCCACGCGTCACGAATCTGATCACGTGAGTCAACAGACTCACCGATCACTTTGGGCCCAGGCGTGCTGACACGACCGTGGGGGACGATCTCCGTCGGGGCCCCTCTTCACGTGGGGAACGCATGCGCATTCGAGTCCTCGGGGCTGCCGTCACCGGTGCCCTGGCCCTGTCCGCCCTCGCCGTGCCGGCCGCCCAGGCCGACACCGTCGTAGGCGACACCAAGATCTCGAACGTCGTCGTGAACGGTGGCAAGGCTGTCGTCGTCGGCGCGACCGCCACCAAGACGATCTCCGTGACCTTCAAGGTCACGGACGATTCGGGTGTCAAGGACGCCATGGCCATCCTGTGGCACGGCTCGGACTTCGACAACTCCGACAGCGGCGCCGTGGCCACCACCGACGACGCCTACGCCAACTGCACCGCAACGAGCTCCACCACCGCGAACTGCAAGGCCAGCTACGAGATCGAGGCGGGGGCCAACGCCGTCAACAAGGTCGCCGGCACCTGGAAGGTCTGGGGCATCGCCTCGGGCAAGGACGCCGACTACGTCCAGAAGGACAACGTGAAGACCTTCCAGGTCCAGCGTCTGTCCAAGCTGACGGCCAACGCCTCCCCGGAGCCCGTGAAGAAGGGCAAGACCATCACGGTCACCGGCAAGCTGACCCGCGCCAACTGGGACGCGGCGACGTACTCCGGCTACTCCGGCCAGTCGGTGAAGCTGCAGTTCCGCAAGAAGGGCGCCAGCACCTACACGACCGTGAAGACCATCAAGACCACCTCCACGGGCGGTCTGAGCACCACGGTCACCGCGTCGGCCGACGGCTACTACCGCTACAGCTTCGCGGGCACCTCGACCACCCCGGCGGTCTCCGCCACGGGTGACTACATCGACGTGCAGTAGTCAGCCGCACACCCGCACCCGCACTCTCTTCTTTCTCAGCTGAGGAAACACATGCGTATTCGCGCCACCGTGGCCGCCGTCTCCGGCGCCCTGGCCCTCTCCGCCCTGGCCGTCCCGGCCGCGCAGGCGGACAGCTCCACCTACCGTGCCGACGCCGCCAAGGCGTTCGCCGCCGCCACCTCGGGCAAGAGTGCGTTCAGCACCGCCGTCGAGGGCAACCTGGACGTCTCCTTCTCGAACCTGAAGATCGCCAAGGCGGTCAAGGTCGGCATCAAGGACCACGTCTCCACCAAGGTCACCTACACGCTGACCCACGCCGCGGACATCGACATCGCGGACGAGGAGAACTTCGCCAACGGCCCCTTCATCTACAAGGGTTCGTTCGACGCCCCGGTCAACGAGCTCTTCGGCGTCAAGGCGGCCACCTGCACGCCCACCTCGGAGACCACCGCCGACTGCGCGGGCCTGATCGACATCTACCCGTCCGACGCCGAGCTGATCAACTCCGACGCCGGCACCTGGCACGCGGGCGGTCTCGCCATCAACTCCGCCGGTGACTACGGGATCCAGGGCGACCTGGGCACCACCCTCGTCCAGCGCAACTCCAAGCTGACGGTCAACGCCTCGCCGGAGCCGGTGAAGAAGGGCAAGACCATCACGGTCACCGGCAAGCTCTCCCGGGCCAACTGGGAGGACAACGAGTACCACGGGTACTCCGGCCAGTCGGTGAAGCTGCAGTTCCGCAAGAAGGGCTCCAGCACCTACACCACGGTGAAGACGATCAAGACCAACTCGACGGGCAACCTCAAGACGACCGTCACCGCCGCCGCCGACGGCTACTTCCGCTACTCCTTCGCGGGCACCACGACCACCCCGGCGGTCTCCGCCGCGGGTGACTTCGTCGACGTGCAGTAAGCCTCACCGAGCACCATCTCCGCACGCCGGTCCCGGAAGCCGTCCGGGGCCGGCGTTCGTGTTGCTCACCGCGAGGCGTAGGGGAGGAAGCTCTCCCAGGCGGCCGGGGTGACGGCGAGGCGGGGGCTGGTGTCGCGGTACTTGGAGTCGCGGATGTGGATGGTGGTGGGGGTGGGGGCCACTTCGACGCAGGATTCACCATCGGTGCCGCCGCTGTAGCTGCTCTTGAACCACGCCAGTTCGGAGACGTCCCCGGCGGAGGCCTTGCGGATCATGTTTCTCCCAGCATCTGCTCAATGAAGGCCAGCGACTCCCTCGACGGAAGAGCCTGCGCCCGGATCGTGCCATACCGCAGCTCGATGACGTGAAGCTGCCTCGGATCAGTGACCGGCCGTCCGCTGAAGGCGCCGTCGGAGCGTCCCACCGCCGTGCCGTCCGGGAACTTCAGCAACTCGATCCTGCCGTCCAGGCCTGGATGGGCGTCCGTGTTCGTCGGCATGACCTGGAGTGTGACGTTGCGCAACCGCCCCACCTCCAGCAGATGTGCGAGCTGCTGCCGCCAGACCATTGTGCCTCCGACCTGTCGGCGCAGAGGTGCCTCTTCCAGCACGAAGTGCATCGACGGGGCCGGGTCCCGCTCGAAGACCGACTGCCGAGCCAGCCGAGCGGCCACCATCCGGTCCACGTCGTCCGGCGAATAGGGCGGCTGTGCCGCTTCGATCAGAGCCCGCGCGTGCTCCGGCGTCTGTAGCAGCCCAGCAATGATGTTGCACTCGTACAGCCCGATCTCAACTGCCTGGGCCTCCATCTTCGCCAGCGCCCGCACCTTCCTCGGATACCGGACCTTCTTCACGTCCTCCCAAGACGCCGAGACCAGCCCACCCGCCCCCAGCACCTCGTCGGCCTTGTCCAGATACTCCTGGCGGGGAATCCGCTTCCCGCCCTCGATCTTGTAGACCAGGTCCTCGCCGTACCCGACCGCCGCCGCGAACTCGGGCACCCGCATCCCCACCGCCTCGCGCCGCAGCCGCAGTTGGCGCCCCACCGTCGCGATGACCGCGACGCCCCACTCGTCGTCCGGGTCGACCTCCCACCCCGGCTCCTCCGCCGTCTCCACCGACATCCCGCACCCCTCCGCCGTACGACCGTGCCGCAACGCCCCCTACCCGTACGCACCGTCCGGACAGCCTGGACACAGCTGGACAAGCCTTGGACAGTCGCTCTACGCATCGGAGTCGTCACTGTTCACGGTAGGCGCACGCGACCACGCTGAGTGACGTGATCCCCAACTTCAGCATTCAGCTCTCCCCCACACCTCGAGGCGCCCGCCTCGCCCGTCTGCTCGCGACCGAGCAACTGCGGTGCTGGGGACTGCCGTCGGATCCGGCGGAGCAGATCGTGGCGGAGCTGGCGGCGAACGCCGTGACGCACGGCCGCGTCCCGGGGCGGGACTTCCGGCTCACGCTCTACGTCGTCGGCGACACCCTGCGCATCGAGGTCACAGACACCCGTGCGGACCTCGAACCCCGACCCGAACAGGTGTCCCCCGAGGCGGAGTCGGGACGCGGTCTCGCCCTCGTGGCGGCGCTCGCGTCCCGCTGGGGCGTCTCGGAAGGCCCGGCACCACGCAAGACGGTATGGGCCGAGGTCACCCCGGCTCCCCAAGTCCCCCTGTTCGTACCGGAACCCGGTTTCCCGCGCTTCGGTGAAAGGGGCGCCCTTTCCAAAGGACCACGACGGTGAAAGAAACCCACCAAGCCCCACCCCTCCCGCCCACGGCGGCTGCTCACCCGCCCGGGTGAACATCGCCAACTGAGCTGGATTTCGGTCCGGTTGCTTGCTCTAGGCTCGCCGCAGACATACAACGGCCCTCGCCGGGACTGGCATCCCATTGCGAGGGCCTCACCACCAAGGAAGAAACCCAAGACTTCCCGATGGATACCCAAAACCTTAGCGCGCCCTCTCGCGCCCAGTCCCGTACGACGGGCAAAAATCACCCCCGCACCGGCGGTGGCCTCATCCACGAGCACACCCGCCACACCACCCGCTTCACGGTGATCGGCAACCACCTCGCCCAGCATCCGGAGATGTCGCTGCTCGCGATCGGACTCGGCACTCACATCCAGTCGCTGCCCAAGGGCGCGCAGGTGGACATCAAATCCCTCACGGCCCGGTTCCCCGAGGGCTCGACCCGGATCGCCGCCGCCATGCGCGAACTGGAGACCCACGGCTATCTGCGCCGCGAGCACGAGCGCGTCTCCGGCGGCCGCATCATCACGCGCACCGTCTCCTGCAACCAGCCCGGTGCCCGGCGCGACCGTACCCACACCGAGCCTGCGCCGCCGAAGAAGCCTCGCCCGCCCCGCAAGAAGCCCCTCCACGCAGTCCCGCGCCCGGGCTACCCCGCGCCCCAGCTCCTCCAGCGGCCACCGACCTCCTCGCCCGCCTCCACCGCGACGACCCCCGCCTGCTGCTGTCGGCCTGCGACGCAGCCCACTTGGCCCCGGGAGTCGCGGCGTGGCTGGAACGCGACGTCCCCGCCACACTCGTACGCGAAGCCCTGACCCGGGACCTCCCACCCGAGCCCCTGCACCCGCCCCGCGGCCTTCCTGGCCCACCGCCTGACGGCCCAGCTACCGCCCCTGCCACCGCCGTACCGCGCCCTCGCACCGAAACCGGCCGCCCCGCACCCATGGCAGGAGTGCCCCGGCTGCAAGCGGGTGTTCCGCGCCCCCGAACCGGGCCGCTGCCGCGACTGCCGAACCGATCTCCCGGAGGCCACTTAGCATGAGAGCGACGATCCTTGCCCCTGGGCACAGACGACGAGGAGCGAGCGCCATGACCATCGCCCCGGACAACGCGCGGCAGGGCGCTTCCCACCTGTACCGGGCCATGCGGAACTTCCTGCAGTCCGTGGACGACACGCTGCCCGGGAAGTTCGAGATCACCAAGGAAGGGATCGTCCACGACATGATGTCGCCGGGAGGGCCTCACGAGGTCACGGCTGCCCACATCAGCCGCCGCCTGGAAAAGATCATGCCGGACGAGCTGCTGGCCCACACCGGCGCACCCGACGTAGAGGACGAACCCGAGGGCATCATGCGCCATCCCGACGTGATGGTGCTCGCATGGGCCGACCTGAACGTCCAGGGTTCGATCGACCCTCACACGCTCATCGCCGCCATCGAGGTGGTCTCCAAGTCCAACCCGAACAACGACTGGGTCACCAAGATGCGCGACTACCCCCTCATGGGCATCCCCGTCTACGCGATCTTCGACCCCCGCACCGGCACCGGCGCCGTCCTCACCGACATCCACTCCACCCCCGACGGCCCGCGCTACGCGACCCGCAAGGACTTCGTCTACGGCGAGGACGTCACCATCGGCGACTGGACGATCTCCACCGCCAGCCTGCCCCGCTACGAGAGCTGAGCCGCCGGGCAGCCCTACGAGTGCCCCAGCTCCGCCGCCGCCTCGTCCGGGACGTCCGGGACCGAACCCGAGTCCGCCGCCGGGCGGAGGGGGAAGGCGTCGACCTTCGTCTCGTCGATCACCGGGGGCGCCGGGCGGGGCGGCTTCGGCATGATCGCTGCCTCCGAGTGGCCGCCGCAGCCGTACGCCAGGGACACCACCCTGCCGTCCGCCGGGGCGAACTCGTTGGCGCAGATGCCGAAGGCCTGGCCGAGGGAGCCGCCGATCGGGGTGAGGAAGCCGCAGCTGACGCAGGTGGCGGGGGCCGCCTGGGCCATGGGGGTCTTGGAGCCGAACGCCTCCTCCCAGCGGTCCGCGGCGCTGTGCAGGCCGTAGCGGGACAGCACGCGGGCGCGGCGCATGCCGAGTTCCTCGGCGATCGCGGCGATCGTGCCGCGTGTGGGTGCGACCGGGAGGTTCGACGGGGTGCCCGCGGTGACCTCCGCGTCCTCCGCCTCCACCAGCTCGGCCATCTCCTCCGAGACCGGCGAGTTCGGGAACGGCTCGTCCTCGCCGGAGTAGCCGGGCTCCAGGCGGAGATCGTCGGCCTCGGTGGGGAGGAGGTCGCCGGGGCCCATGTCGCCGGGGCGCAGGCGCTCGCTCCACGGAACCCATTCGGGGGCGAGGAGGGCGTCCGGGCCGGGGAGGAGGACGACCTCGTCGAGGGTCACCACCTTCGCGCGGGACGCCCTCGCCACCGTCACCGCCCAGCGCCAGCCGCGGTAGCCGAGTTCCTTGCACTCGAAGAAGTGCGTGACGACACGGTCGCCCTCGGAGACCGCACCCGCGTGCTCCCCGACCACGCCGGGAGCCGCCGCCTCCTCGGCTGCGGCGCGGGCGAGGTCGACGGCCTCGGCGCACAGGCGGTCGGGGGTGCGGCTTCGCGTGGTCGCTGCGCTCACAGGTATCGCTTCTCTCCTACGCCGTCTCTCTGGTGCGCCTGCCTGAAAGCGCGGTGGGGCGGACGGAGCGGACCGGGGGGCCGCGTCGACGTCCGCGCCCGCTCACGCTCGGGCGCACCTGTCCATCCATTCTGCGGGATGGCTGAGATACGCACGCTACCTGCTCGCGTGCGTACGGCCTACACCGACGGGACGTTTACCGTCCTTCCGACCGCCTTCCGGCTGCCTCATGACCGCCTTCCGACCGCCTTCCGACCGCCAGGAAAGCGCGGACATACGCGCGGTAACCGCACTACGAAGCCCTGACTCGGGGCACTATGAACGTCGTGGCAACCGCGAAGACGCCCCAAGGGGCCACCGGGATCAAGGGCAGCGGCAGGACGCGAGGTTCCCTGCGTTCCGTCGGGCGTGCCCTGCACTTCCCGGTGTCCGGGCCCGCCCGCGGCATCCGCAAGGCCACGCACGCCCATGGCGCGGGGGAATCCGGCCTCGGCAAGCTGATCGAGCTGCACGGTGTGAACGGCGCGGGCGATGTGATGATCACGGTCGCGCTCGCCTCGACCGTGTTCTTCTCCGTCCCCACCGACGAGGCCCGCGGGCGTGTCGCCCTCTACCTCGCCATCACGATGGCGCCCTTCACGGTCCTCGCCCCGGTGATCGGCCCGCTCCTCGACCGGCTCCCGCACGGCCGCCGCGCCGCGATGGCCGGTGCCATGCTGGCCCGGGCGCTGCTCGCGCTCGTGCTGTCCGGAGCCGTCGTCAGCGGCAGCCTGGAGATGTATCCGGCGGCCCTCGGGGTGCTCGTCGCGTCCAAGGCGTACGGGGTGGTGCGAAGCGCCGTCGTGCCGCGGCTGCTGCCGCCCCGGTTCTCCCTCGTCAAGGCCAACTCCCGCGTCACGCTCGGCGGGCTCCTCGCCACCGGCATCGCCGCGCCGATCGGCGCCGGGTTGCAGGCGATCGGGCCGCGCTGGCCGCTCTACGGCGCCTTCGTGATCTTCCTCGCGGGGACCTTCCTGTCCTTCACGCTGCCGCCGAAGGTCGACTCCGCCAAGGGCGAGGACGTCGCCCTGCTCGCCGCCGACGAGAAACATCTGCACGGGCCCCACCGGCAGCCGGTCAAGCGCCCGGGCCTGCGGACCGTCGGCATCGCCGTCACCCACGCCCTGGGCGCCAACGCCGCCCTGCGCTGGCTGTCCGGCTTCCTGACCTTCTTCCTCGCCTTCCTGCTGCGCGAGCACCCGCTGACCGGCGAGAGCGCGGCCGTCTCCCTCGGGATAGTGGCCGTCTCGGCGGGTGTGGGCAACGCGCTCGGCACGGCGGTCGGCGCCGGGCTGCGCTCCCGCGCGCCGGAGATCATCATCGTGACCGTCCTCGCGGTCGTCCTCGGTACGGCGATCACGGCGGCGATCTTCTTCGGCGCGTTCCTCGTCGCCGTCCTCACCGCGGTCACCGGCTTCACGCTGGCCCTCGCCAAGCTGTCCCTGGACGCGCTGATCCAGCGGGACGTGCCCGAACAGGTGCGCACCTCGGCGTTCGCCCGCTCGGAGACGATGCTCCAGATGGCCTGGGTGTTCGGCGGCGCGGTCGGCATCGTGATGCCCCTCAACGGCACGCTGGGCCTCGCGGTGGCCGCCGCGGTCATCGCCGCGGGC
Organism: Streptomyces sp. GKU 895; assembly: GCA_002027195.1. Taxonomy (GTDB): domain Bacteria; phylum Actinomycetota; class Actinomycetes; order Streptomycetales; family Streptomycetaceae; genus Streptomyces. Next base: position 43,437 of record MWJO01000006.1, read on the forward strand.
TGGCTGACGACGGTGAAGGGGCTGCTCGGCTCGGCCCGCCACGGGGGCGGTCCGCGCACGCGCGTGGCGTAACGAACAGGGCACGCCGTACCCCGCATAAAGAGACTGCTGCACCTGCCCGATAGCCTTCCGCCATGACCACGATGCAAGCCGCTGTGCGACGCCGCCGCGCCGTCGCCCTCGCCGGCGCCGTTTCCGCCGGACTGCTCGTCCTGGCGGCCTGTGACAAGCCGACGCCCCGCGCGACCGTGACGGTCGGCAAGAACTCCATCAGCGCCGAGGCCACCTGCTACGAGGACGGTGACGACCTCGGCCAGGAGAAGGCCACCAAGTGCGCCCTGAAGAAGGCGTCCGACGCGATCGAGGTCTCCCAGAGCGAGACCCTCCGCATCGGCGTCGACCCGAAGATCGCGGACACCGGCTGGGCGCTGTGGATCAACGGCCAGCAGGTCACGAACGTCTACAAGAAGACGTACTACTCGTTCCAGGGCGTCGACCTCTTCGCCGACCAGCAGGGCCAGGCCGCGCCGAAGACGCTGTACATCAGCATCGTCGAGCAGGACAAGCCCAAGAGCGCGGGCGCCAGCAAGGAGTTCAAGGGCGTCTGGAACTTCAAGCTCCACAACGCCGACGCCTGATCCGCCGTACGCCATGCGCATCCTCGTAGCCACCGCGGTCCCGGTCGAACGGGATGCGGTGGCTCGTGCGTTGACGGGCATGGACGCGGACGTGATCGCCGCCGGGGTGGGGCCCGCCCTCGCCGCCGCCGCGACCGCGACCGCCCTCGCCACCGCCTCCTACGGTCTCGTCGTCTCCGCGGGGATCGCGGGCGGCTTCCCGCCGGACGCGCCTGTCGGGTCGCTCGTCGTCGCCGACGAGATCACCGCGGCCGATCTGGGCGCCGAGACGGCCGAGGGGTTCCTGCCGGTCACCGAGCTCGGCTTCGGGACCGTCACCCACCGTCCGCCGGAACCACTCGTACGAGATGCCGTCGCCGCCACCGGCGCCCGCGCCGGAGCCGTCCTCACCGTCTCCACGGTGACCGGCACCGCCACCCGCGCCGCCCTCCTGAAGGGCCGTCACCCCACCGCGCTCGCCGAGGCGATGGAGGGCTTCGGGGTCGCCGAGGCCGCCGCGCTGCACGGTGTGCCGGTGCTGGAGATCCGGGCCGTCTCCAACCCCGTCGGCCCGCGCGACCGCGCCGCCTGGCGGATCGGCGACGCGCTCGAGGCCCTGACCGAGGGCTTCGGGAAGCTCGCACCCGTACTGGAGAGTTGGAAGACGGTATGAGCCCCTTGAATCCCGTGAAAATGCAGATCGCCTACTCGCCCTGCCCGAACGACACCTTCGTCTTCGACGCCCTCGCGCACGGCCGGGTGCCGGACGCGCCCGCGCTGGACGTCACGTTCGCGGACATCGACATCACCAATGGCATGGCCGAGCGCGGTGAGTTCGATGTGCTGAAGGTGTCGTACGCCGTGCTGCCGTACGTCCTCGACGAGTACGCGCTGCTGCCCTGCGGCGGCGCGCTGGGGCGGGGCTGCGGGCCGCTGGTGCTGACCCGGGAGGCGGGGGCCGACCTGGCCGGGCGGACGGTCGCGGTGCCCAGCGAGCGGTCGACGGCGTATCTGCTGTTCCGGCTGTGGGCGGCGGACACGCTGCCGGGCGGGGTCGGCGAGATCGTCGTCATGCCGTTCCACGAGATCATGCCGGCCGTGCGGGACGGGAAGGTCGACGCCGGACTCGTCATCCACGAGGCGCGCTTCACGTACCAGAACTACGGGCTGCACAAGCTCGCCGACATGGGCGAGCACTGGGAGGACACCACCGGGCTGCCCATCCCGCTCGGCGCGATCATCGCGAAGCGGTCGCTGGGCGCCGAGACGCTGACGCGGCTCGCCGACTCCGTCCGCGCCTCCGTGCGCGCCGCCTGGGACGAGCCCGAGGTGTCCCGGCCGTACGTCATGGAGCACGCCCAGGAGATGGACCCGGCCGTCGCCGACCAGCACATCGGGCTGTACGTCAACGAGTTCACGGCGGATCTCGGCGAGGACGGGTACGCGGCGGTCAGGGGTCTGCTGACGCGTGCGGCGGCCGAGGGACTGGTACCGCCCCTCGGCCCGAACGCACTGGAATTCCCCTAGAAATCCACCAGTCCGTACGCCCTCTATACGTCGAGTTGATCGGCGACCGCGCGCAGCAGGCCGGCGATCTTCTTTCCGGCGACCTTGTCGGGGTAGCGGCCGCGCTCCAGCATCGGCGTGATGTTCTCCAGGAGGGTCGTCAAATCCTGGACGATGGACGCCAGTTCGTCCGGCTTCTTTCGGGTGGCGGCCGCGACCGACGGGGTCGGGTCCAGGATGACGACCGAAAGGGCCTGGTCACCGCGCTGTCCGGCGACGACGCCGAACTCCACGCGCTGGCCCGGCTTCAGTGTCTCGACTCCGGCGGGGAGGACCGAGGAATGGACGAAGACGTCACCGCCGTCGTCGCGGGAGAGAAAGCCGAAGCCCTTCTCGCTGTTGAACCACTTGACCTTGCCGGTAGGCACGTCTGTTCCTCGTCCTCGTACTCGTCGGAAAACTGCTTCTGAAAACGGCTCTTGATAGCACTGGGGCGGGTCGTCGGACCCGCCGGTACCAAGGCTAATGGTCTTAGGGCCGGTGACAAGACGTCGCCCGGTTGTTCCTTCGGGCAGGGAACTACCCTGGTCCGGTGCGTGACAAAACCCAAGCGAATTCCGCCGGGCCCGGTGACCGACTGATCCGTGCCGGTGCCATCGTGTTCTTCGTCGGTACGGTGGCCACACTCGTCACCGTGGCCCCGCTGTTTCTCGGTACGACGCCCTTTCCGACGTACATGTTCGGACTGAGCATGCTCATGGGCGTCGGCTTCCTGATCGCCGCCGCGGGAGTGCTGCGGTCGGTCGCGGCGGGACGGCGTCAGGCGCGGGCCGCCGGGAGGTAGCCGGCGAACCAGGCCGGGAACTCCGTGAGGTCGGCCAGGACCACGTCCGCGCCGGCCTCGGTGAGCTCCGCCACGCTGCACGGGCCCGTCGCCACGGCCACCGACAGCGCCTCGGCGGTACGGGCTCCGCGCACGTCGCCGAGGTGGTCGCCGACGTAGACCGACGCGCCGTGCTCGCGCAGCGCCACCGCCTTCTGCTCGGCCCACAGGTCGCCGATGACCGCGTCGGGATCGAGCCCGAGGTGCTCGACGTGCAGCTTGGCGCTCGGCTCGTACTTCGCGGTCACGACGATCGCGCGCCCGCCCGCCGCGCGCACGGCCGCGACGGCCTCCCGAGCGCCGTCCATCGCGGGCGTCGCGGCGATGGCGATCGCCGGGTACATCGACCGGTACAGCTCGGCCATCTCCGCCACCCGCTCCGCCGGGAACCAGTGGGCTATCTCCTCCACCAGCGGCGGCCCGAGACGGGTGACCGCGAGGTCGGCGTCGATGTACGTCCCCGTCCGCTCGGCGAGCGCCACGTAACAGGCGTGGATGCCGGGCCGGGAGTCGATGAGGGTCATGTCGAGGTCGAAGCCGACGGTCGGGGCGGAGATGGGTGCAGAGGCCATATGGGTCATTGTGCCCGGACCGCATGAGGGCCGGACAGCGGATAAAACCGGCCTACCGCTGCCGCTGTGAGCGCCACACCACGAACAGGGCCGACGCCACCGCCGCGCCCCGCACCACCCAGGGCCAGGTGTCGGCGACCGCGGCGTTCATCTGCCCCTCGGCGATGGGCTCGCCCCAGCGGCCCTCGGTCCTGCCCCACAGCCATACGATCCCGGCGGTGAGCGCCAGGCCGGGCAGGTACATCACGGCCCACTTGGTCTCCGTGTCGGTCAGCCGCCGGGAGGCGTAGGCGATGAGCCAGCCGACGAGCAGCACGACGAGGTTGCCGATCACGGCGCCGACGACCAGGCAGCCGGCGGCGAGCAGCAGCAGGGGGTTGGTCCACTTGCCCTTCGGCAGGGAGAACAGGCGCCGGCGCCGGGGGGCCACGGCCTCCTCTTCCGCCGATGTCTCCTCCGCCGCCTTCTCGACCGGCGGTTTCGGGGTCTCCTTCGGCGGCGGGGGCTTGAGCAGCTCGGGGATCTCCACGCCGCCGACGAAGCCGGGGACGCTCTCGCCGGCGCCGAACGGGGAGCCCTCCGTCCGCCACCAGTCCGGCGGGAGCGTGCTGTTCCCGAGCTCGGACGCGCCGGCGAGGTGCGGCGGGGCCGGGGCCTCGTCCGGGGTCTCGGCGGGACGCGGCTTGGGGATGATCCGGCGCAGCCCCTTGGGGCGCGGCTCCGCGACGTCCCGGTCCCGCTGCACGGGTACGGCGGTGGGGGTGGGCGTGGGAGCCGACGCGGTCTGCGGGGCGCCGCCGGCCGCGGTGACGACCTCGTCGGGGCTGCCGAGCCGGTCGATGATGCCGCGTACGGCCGCGGGGCTGTCCACGGGCGCCTTGGCGCGGCGCCGGTCGATCTCGTTGCGCAGCTCGGAGACGAGGCGCATGCGGGTGCCGGACGGCAACTGCCGCTGCTGCGCGACGTCGCCGACGCGGCTCAGATACTCGTAGACGACCTGATCGCTCTCGATACCCACGAAGTCCCTCCGGGGGGCGGCGCGTTGAAACCCCCGGAGTGACGGTATCGCGCGCGGGGCGGCCGACGTAGCCGCGTACGGTCGTGCCGCCGGGGCGGGTTCCGACGCCCGAGCCACCCCTCACCGTCGTACCGACCGGATACCGTGGGTCGGATGAGCACCCCGGCCACCCCGCCCCGCTCCCTCGCCGAAGCCCTCCGGGCCACGGGACGACGTCTCCCTGGCCGCACTGCTGCGGGCCCGCCCCGACCTCATCACCCCCGTCCCCACCGACCTCACCCAGCTCGCCACCCGCGCGGGACGCGTGCCTCGGTCGTGCGCGCCCTCGAACGCCTGGACCGGTTCGCGCTGCAGACCGCGGAGGCGCTGGCCGTGGCCGGGGACCCGGCGTCGTACGAGGAGCTGCTCGGGCTGATGGCCGGGGACGCCGGGGACCACGCCGTCGCCGCCGCGCTGCCCCGCGCGGTGGGCACGCTGCGCGAGCAGGCGCTGGTGTGGGGCGAGGACACGCGGCTGCGGCTGGTGCGCACCGCGCGGGAGCTGCTCGCGCCCTCGCCGCAGCATCCGTCACCGACCGGGCTCGGGCCGACCGTGCAGGAGGCGTCCGCGGGGATGTCGCCGGGGCGGATCCAGGAGATCGTGGCCGCGGCCGGGCTGCCGTCCACCCACGACTCGGTGTCGGCGGTGGCCGCGCTGACCGGGCTGTTCACCGACCGCAAGCGGATGGCGAAGCTGCTCGGCGGGCTGCCGGAGGAGTCCCTCGACGTGCTGCGGCGGCTGATGTGGGGGCCGCCGTACGGGCAGGTCACCGCCGATCCGGCGCCCCGGCTGCGGCGGCTGCTGGACCTCGGGCTGCTGCTGCCGACGGCGCCGGGGACGGTCGTGCTGCCGCGTGAGGTCGCGCTGCATCTGCGGGGCGGGCTCGCGCACCGGGCGACCGAGCCGGTGCCGCCGGTCGTGGAGGCGGCGGCCTCGTACCGTCCACAGGTTGTGGACGCGACGGCGGCCGGGCAGGCGTACACCGCGCTGGCGACCGTCGAGGAGCTGCTGAAGGACTGGGACGAGGGCGGGCCCGCGGTGCTGCGGGCCGGCGGGCTGAGCGTGCGGGACCTGAAGCGGACCGCGGTCGCCCTCGACGTGCCCGAGCCGGTCGCCGCGTTCTGGGTCGAACTGGCCTACGCGGCGGGGCTGCTGGCCTCCGACGGCGAGGCCGACGAGCGGTACGCGGCGACCCCGGCGTACGACGAGTGGCTGGAACAGCCCCCCGCGGAGCGCTGGGCGCGGCTCGCACAGGCGTGGCTGGCGGCGACGCGGACGCCGGGACTGGTCGGCGGCCGGGACGCGAAGGAGCGGGCCCTGTCGGCGCTGGGTCCCGGCCTCGACCGCAGCGCCGCGTCGGAGGTACGACACCGGGTGCTGACCCTGCTGGCGGGGCTGCCGGAGGGGGCAGCACCGGCGGCGGAGTCGGTGCTGGCGCGACTGCGCTGGGAACGGCCGCAGCGCCGCGAGGACGACCTGCGCTCGCGACTCGCCCAGTGGACCCTCAGCGAGGCCGAGCTGCTGGGCATCACGGGGCGCGGGGCACTGTCGGCGCACGGGCGGGCGTTGCTGGGGCCGGCGGCCGCCTCCGTCCGGGCCGCCGCGCAGGAACCGAAGCAGCCCGACGAGCCGACCGGCCCGGCGACAGGCTGCCCGTGCACCACCACCCCGTACCGGCACCCCACCCGGAACCCCTCTCCGCCGCCGAGCAGGCCGTCGCCGTCGCGGCCGCCGGGCGGTTGCTCGCGCCGTTGCTGCCCGAGCCGCTCGACCATGTGCTGCTCCAGGCGGACCTGACGGCGGTGGCGCCCGGGCCGTTGCGGCGGCCGCTCGCCGACATGCTGGACGTGCTCGCGGACGTGGAGTCGAAGGGCGGGGCGACCGTGTACCGGTTCACGCCCGGCTCGGTGCGGCGGGCGCTGGACGCCGGGCAGTCCGCCTCCGATCTGCACGCCTTCCTGGCCGCGCACTCCCGTACGCCGGTGCCGCAGCCGCTCGCCTATCTGATCGACGACGTGGCCCGCAAGCACGGGCATCTCCGGGTCGGCGCGGCCTCCGCGTACGTCCGCTGCGACGACGACGCCGTGCTGAACGAGATCCTCGCCGACAAGCGGGCCGCGGGGCTGGGGCTCCGGCGTCTCGCCCCCACGGTCCTCGCCTCGCAGGCCGATCCGGCGGCCCTGCTGGACGGGCTGCGCTCGATGGGGTTCGCGCCGGCCGCCGAGTCCGCCGAGGGCGACGTCCTGATCGCCCGCGCACACGCCCACCGCACCCCGCCGCGCACCGCCCCCGAGCCGGTGCCGGACGGCCCGCCGGTGCCGGACGCCACGCTGCTGGCGGCGGCGATCCGCGCGATCCGGGCCGGTGACCTGGCCTCCACGACCCCGCGCAAGCAGACCCCCGCGGCGGCCCCACCGGTGAGCTCCCGCGCACCAGCCCCGCCGAGACCCTCGCCACGATGCAGGCCGCCGTCCTCACCGGCGAGGCCCTGTGGATCGGCTACGTCAACGCCGAGGGCGCCGCCAGCCAGCGCGTCATCGCCCCGGTCCGGGTGGAGGGCGGCTTCGTGACGGCGTACGACCACACGGCGGACGAGGTACGGACGTACCCGCTGCACCGGATCACGGGCGTGGCCGAACTCGCAGGCGACTAGGGCGTGTTTTACAACTCGCTGACCTGCTTGGTGGGCCGTCCGGGGAAGTCGCGGGCGGCCATCCAGATGGTGAGGTCGCGGGCGATGTCGTTGACGCTCGTGGCCGTCGTGACCTCGTGCTCGTTGCGGGAGGTGTCACGGCGGACGATCTCGTAGCCGCCCTCGTCGAGGACGGCCACGGAGGCGAACCAGACAGGATCGTCCTCGTCGGGCTGGACGACCACGAAGGTGTTGTCGGAGTCGTTGAGGTCGCTGATCATCATGAACAGCGCGTCCTCAGAGGGGTCGTCGATGCGGTCGCCGTTCTCGCTGTCGGCGCCGTAGTACTGAGCCCCCATCGTTGCCTCTCCCTCACCCTGAGCACCTGGTCGCGGTCAGCATGGCACGTGGCACCGACAGTTCAGGCCGGTCATAACCATTCGCCGATGGCGGCGATCAGAACGGTGGCTTCGAAGCGGACGGCGAGTTTGTCGAACCTGGTGGCGACCGCGCGGTTGCGCTTGAGCCGGTTGATTCCGCACTCGACCGCGTGCCGGGCCTTGTAGTCCTCGCGGTCGAACGCTGGAGGCCGCCCGCCGGCTTTGCCGCGCCGTCTGCGGTTGGCGGCCTGGTCGGCGGGCTCCGGGATCGTGCAGCGAATTCCGCGCTTTCGAAGGTAGGCCCGGTTGGCGCGGGAGGAGTACGCCTTGTCGCCCCGTACCCGCAGCGGCCGGACACGAGGACGGCCCGGTCCGGTGCGGGGCACCCGGATGCCTTCCAGGACGGCGGCGAACTGAGGACTGTCACCACGCTGACCTGCGGTGACCAGCAACGACAGCGGCCGTTGTCCTTGCTCGCAGGCCAGATGGATCTTGGTGGTGAAGCCTCCCCGTGACCGGCCCAGGCCGTGGTCGTCGGGCTCGGTGCGGGTTCCGCCCGGCGGTTCCTTCTGTGCCTGTCCGTCACGGCGGGCGCCTGCGGCGTGTTGATGGGCTCGGCAGATCGTGGAGTCCACGTTGACCTCCCACGTGATCAGCCCGTCCGCATCCGCCCGGGCTTGCAGCCGGGTCAGCAGTTCGGGCCAGGTGCCGTCACGTTGCCAGCGGCGAAAGAGCCCGTAGACGGTCTGCCACGGCCCGTACTCCGACGGCAGATCCCGCCATGGAGCACCGGTCCGCACCCGCCACCGGATCCCGTCGATCAGCCTCCGCCGGCCCAACGATGGCCGCCCCAGCACTGCGACCGGCAACAGCGGCTCCAGCACAGCCCACTGCCCGTCAGAAAGATCCCCTCGCCCCACACCGCGATCATCACGGCACAGGGCAAGGGGCGAAGCCCACTTCTAAAACACGGCCTAGGCGGCTAGCAGTCGCTCACGGGGGCGTCCGCGGGCAGGCCGAAGTGGGTGCGGGCGGCGGCCTCCAGGGGCGAGGCCGTGACGGTGTCGTCGAGTTCGGCGCGGGTGAAGTGACCGAAGTGGGCCTGCGTCCACTCCGCGTACCCCGCCCCTTCGGGGGCCTGCTCCTGCGACACGATCCGGTAGCCGCCGACCGCGTCCGCGTCCCGCTCCAGGCGCAGCACCTGCGGGACGTGGGCGCCGGAGCACTCGACCAGGGCGTGCGCCTGGACGCCGTACTCCATGCAGAGCGTGTCGACGCCCGCCCGCACGACCCCGTCCCGCTCGTCCAGCTCCAGGGCCTCCGCGTGGCAGAACCAGCGCGCGTCGAGCTCGGGGACGCTCTCGCCGTACCCGGTGCCGTGCGACTCGGCGACGAGGCGGGCCTCTATCGCCGGACGTATCTCCTGCCACAGGTCGCTGTCGACGTCCTGCGGCCACACCACCCACGCCCCCGTGGCCACCAGCACCGCAGTGGCCCCGAGCCCGAACCCCCACCTCACCACCGACACGCGTGCTCCTCACTCCGCCGGTCCCCGCCCGACTAGACAGACAAGACGGGGCAGAGGTTGCGCCGACGGCCGGATCGGTTCCCGCCGGTATGCGGCACACTGGACGTTTGGCCCGTGCGGAAGGGAAGTGCACGTGAACGGACCGCTGATCGTCCAGTCGGACAAGACCCTGCTCCTGGAAGTCGACCACGAGCAGGCCGACGAGTGTCGTCGGGCCATCGCGCCGTTCGCGGAGCTGGAGCGGGCGCCGGAGCACATCCACACGTACCGGGTGACGCCGCTCGGCCTGTGGAACGCCCGGGCCGCCGGGCACGACGCCGAGCAGGTGGTCGACGCGCTCGTGCAGTACAGCCGGTATCCGGTGCCGCACGCGCTGCTCGTCGACGTCGCCGAGACCATGGACCGGTACGGACGGCTGACGCTCAGCAAGCACCCCGCGCACGGGCTCGTCCTGACCACCACCGACCGGCCCGTGCTGGAGGAGATCCTGCGGTCGAAGAAGGTCGCGCCGCTGGTGGGGGCGCGGATCGACCCGGACACCGTCATCGTGCATCCGTCCGAGCGGGGACAGATCAAGCAGACGCTGCTGAAGCTGGGCTGGCCGGCCGAGGACCTCGCCGGGTACGTCGACGGCGAGGCGCACCCGATCGAGCTGGCCGAGGACGGGTGGGCGCTGCGGCCGTACCAGAAGCAGGCCGTGGAGAACTTCTGGCACGGCGGGTCCGGGGTCGTGGTGCTGCCCTGCGGTGCCGGGAAGACCCTCGTCGGGGCCGGGGCCATGGCACAGGCCAAGTCGACCACGCTCATCCTCGTCACCAACACCGTCTCCGCCCGGCAGTGGAAGCACGAGCTGGTGAAGCGGACCTCGCTGACCGAGGACGAGATCGGCGAGTACAGCGGGACGAGGAAGGAGATCCGGCCCGTCACCATCGCCACCTACCAGGTGCTCACCACCCGGCGTAAGGGTGTCTATCCGCACCTGGAGCTGTTCGACTCCCGGGACTGGGGGCTGATCGTCTACGACGAGGTGCATCTGCTGCCCGCGCCCGTCTTCAAGTTCACCGCCGATCTCCAGGCGCGGCGGCGCCTCGGGCTCACGGCCACCCTCGTCCGGGAGGACGGGCGGGAGTCGGACGTCTTCTCGCTCATCGGCCCCAAGCGGTTCGACGCGCCCTGGAAGGAGATCGAGGCGCAGGGCTACATCGCGCCCGCCGACTGTGTCGAGGTCCGGGTCAACCTGACCGACTCCGAGCGGCTCGCGTACGCCACCGCCGAGCAGGAGGAGAAGTACCGCTTCTGTGCGACGACCGCGACGAAGCGGAAGGTCACGGAGGCGCTGGTCCGGCGGTTCGCCGGGCAGCAGATCCTGGTGATCGGGCAGTACATCGACCAGCTCGACGAGCTCGGGGAGCACCTCGGGGCGCCGGTCATCAAGGGCGAGACGCCCAACGCCCAGCGCGAGAAGCTCTTCGACGCCTTCCGGGAGGGCGAGATCAGCGTCCTGGTCGTCTCGAAGGTCGCGAACTTCTCCATCGACCTGCCGGAGGCCACCGTCGCGATCCAGGTGTCGGGCACCTTCGGGTCACGGCAGGAGGAGGCGCAGCGGCTGGGTCGGGTGCTACGGCCCAAGGCGGACGGGCACCAGGCGCACTTCTACTCGGTGGTCGCCCGGGACACGATCGACCAGGACTTCGCCGCGCACCGGCAGCGGTTCCTGGCGGAGCAGGGGTACGCCTACCGGATCGTGGACGCCGACGAACTGCTGACGGAGGGCTGAGGGGCAGGGCAGGGCTGAGGGGGCTACTTCCTTCGGCGGATGCCGGCCTCTTCGCCGTACTCGCCGAGGATGATCACCTGGAACGCGGCGCCGGCGAAGACGCGTATCGCGCGAAGGGTGTCGCCGAGGCGGTGCGTGGGGTGGGTGTCGGTGAGGGGGGTCGCTCCGGAAGGGCGACCGGGGGCTGGGGTGAGGGTCGCTGCACTCATGTCTCCATGGTGGCTTCCGAGGCATGAGGAGGGCATCGGCCCAAGGTCCCGACTTGCTGTGATACCTGAGTCGTAGGGGCCGTAGGGCCGCGTCCCCTAGGGGTGCGGGCCGCCGGAAATCCATTGGCGGCCTCTTACCGCGCTCACCTAGAATCTCCGCTCTTGCCCGCCTCCCTCGACGGAGCGCCGCCGTCCGGACGGAAACCGGCCGGCACCTCGCAGCAGCAGCCACCCAGCCCGCAGCACCTTCGGAGGCACCCCCTTGTCCACGCCCGTCGACGACCCCGCGCCCCTGGACGACCCGCTCGGCCGCGAGCGCGGCCATCTCGCCGCGTCCCGTGCGGCCCTGCGCGCCATGCGGGAGGACGCCGAGTCCCTCGACATCAAGGACGTCACCGCGAACTGGGTCAACGCCCAGATCCTGGAACGCCAGATCAACGAGCGGATCGCGGCCCTCGCCGACCTCAGCGACACCCCGCTCTTCTTCGGCCGCCTCGACTACCTGCACGCGCCCGGCACGGACCTGGCCGAGGGCGCGGAGGGCGAGCGCTTCTACATCGGGCGGCGGCACGTCCACGACCACGACGGCGACCCGATGGTCATCGACTGGCGTGCGCCGGTCTCGCAGCCGTTCTACCGGGCGTCCAAGAAGGACCCGATGGACGTGGGCCTGCGCCGCCGCTTCGGGTACACGCGCGGTGACATCACGGCGTACGAGGACGAGCACCTCTCCGACCCGGCCGAGGCCGCCACCACCAGCAAGCTTCTCCAGCAGGAGATCGAGCGGCCGCGCGTCGGCCCGATGCGCGACATCGTCGCCACCATCCAGCCCGAGCAGGACGAGATCGTGCGGTCGGGGCTGGGCGGCACGGTGTGCGTGCAGGGCGGGCCGGGGACCGGGAAGACCGCCGTCGGTCTGCACCGGGTGGCGTATCTGCTGTACGCCCACCGCGAGCGGCTGGCCCGCACCGGCACCCTGGTCATCGGGCCGAACCGGTCCTTCCTGCACTACATCGAGCAGGTGCTGCCCGCGCTGGGCGAGTTGAGCGTGCAGCAGGCCACGGTCGACGACCTGGTGGCGAAGGGCGTCGAGGTACGCGGCGGCGACGACGCGGCCGCCGCGGTCATCAAGGGCGACGCGCGGATGGCGGAGGTCCTGCGGCGGGCCGTCTACTCGCACGTGACGATGCCGACCGAGCCGGTCGTCGTCGTGCGCGGCTCGCGCCGGTGGCGGGTCCCGGCCTACGAACTGGAGGACATCGTCCGCGAGTTGCTCGACCGCGACATCCGCTACGGCGCCGCCCGCGACGCCCTCCCGCAGCGCATCGCGCACGCCGTGCTGGTGCAGATGGAGCGCTCGGGCGAGGCGCCGGACGACCGGGTGCAGGACTCGGTGGCACGCAATACGGCGGTGAAGGCGGCCGTGAAGCAGATCTGGCCGCCGGTCGACCCGGCGAAGCTGGTACTGCGGCTGCTGACGGACGCGGACTTCCTCGCCGCGCACGCGGAGGGGATCCTCGACGAGGACGAGCAGAAGACGATCCTGTGGGCGAAGCCGGTCCGTTCGGTGAAGTCGGCCAAGTGGTCCGCCGCGGACGCGGTGTTGATCGACGAGGCGGCGGACGTCGTCGAGCGCACGCACTCGCTCGGGCATGTGGTGCTCGACGAGGCGCAGGACCTGTCCCCCATGCAGTACCGGGCGGTCGGCCGCCGCTGCACCACCGGCTCGGCGACCGTCCTCGGCGACCTGGCGCAGGGCACCACGCCCTGGGCGACCCGGAGTTGGGACGAGGCGCTCGCCCACCTCGGAAAAACGGACGGCGTGATCGAGGAGCTGACGGCCGGTTTCCGGGTGCCGACGGACGTCATCACGTACGCCTCCCGGCTGCTCCCGCACATCGCGCCGGGGCTGACGCCGGTGGCGTCGGTCCGTGAGAACCCCGGCTTCTTCGACCTCCGCGCGATCACCGGCACGGCCGAGGTGGTCGCCGCCTGCGAGGAGCTGCTGCGCAACGAGGGCTCGACGGGCCTGATCGCGGCGGACGCCCGCGTCCCGGCCCTGGCGGAGGCGCTCGACGCGGCCGGCATCGGCTACCTCGCGCCCGGCGAGGAGACGACCGAGGAGACCCGGCTGACGCTGGTACCGGCGTCGTTGGCGAAGGGGCTTGAGTACGACTACGTGGTCCTGGACGAGCCGCAGGCGGTTGTCGACGGGGAGCCGGATGAGCGGACGGGGTTGCGGCGGTTGTATGTGGCGCTCACTCGTGCGGTGTCGGGGTTGATCGTGACCCATGCGGCGCCGCTGCCGGTTCAGCTCGGCTAAGAAAGTGCCTCATGATGCCGGGCGCCGAGTGCGGGTGCGCTGTGGCTGGTCGCGCCCGCGCGGCGGAGCCGCACATCGAAACAGCCCCGCGCCCCTTAGCGGCGGCAGCTCACCCGGCATCCAAAACGCGGCGCCAGTTCGCTACCGCCTTCGGCGACACCGGGTGCGCCCAGCCTCCCGGCCTCGCCGCTCCCCCGATGTGGAACGCGTCCACTCCCGCCGCCAGCAGCTCCGGCACGTGGGTCAGCTCCAGCCCGCCGCCCACCAGGAGCTGCTGCTCGTAACCCGGCTCCCCCGCCCTCGCCGCCTCCGCGAGCAGCGTGGGGAGCCCGGTCGCGACGCCCTCCGCCGAACCGGCCGTGAGGTAGGTGTCCAGCCCCGGCAGGTCCGCCAGCTGCTTGCGCAGGGCGTCCCGGTCGGCGGTGTGGTCGATGGCGCGGTGGAACGTCCAGGAGCAGCCGTCCAGTTCGGCGATGACCCGCTCCACGGCCGCCAGGTCCACGCCCCCCTCCGCGTCGAGGAACCCGAGCACGAACTGGTCCGCGCCGGCCGCCCTCATCTCACCGGCGACCCGGACCAGCCGGTCCACGTCCCCCGCCGCGAAGCCGTCCGCCAGGCGGAGCATCACGCGCAGGTCGATGCCGACGGCGGCCCGGATCGCGGCGAAGGCCGCCACGGACGGGGTCAGACCGTCGGCCGCCATGTCGGTCACCAGCTCCAGCCGGTCCGCGCCACCGGCCTGTGCCGCGATCGCGTCCTCGGCGTCGAGGGCGATGACCTCGAGGACTGCACGCTTGCTCATGGGACCCCGTTCGTAGGCGTAGGCGACAGGTCTAGTCCAATCTCAGGGTACGCCAGCCCCTCGGAAGAATCAGAAGAAGATGTTCAGCTCCGCCGCCTCCGCCCCGGCCAGCTCGAAGGCCCGCCCCTCCACCGGACGGCCCGCGTACAGCCGTACGAGGGTGGCGGCGTCCCCGATGTACCGGGCCGGCGTCCGCTCCCCCGACGCCGCGCCCAGGGTGAGCGGTTCGTCGACGTCGTCGAGGTCGGCGTGCAGGGGCAGCGTCCCCTTGTGCCGGGTGAGCCGGGACAGCAGCAGGAGGGCGTGCGGCAGGCCGGGGCCCGCGTAGGCGCCCGGTTCGCCGAGCGCGTCGCGTACGTCCCCGCCGTGCACCCACTCCCCCAGCGCGGCCATGTCCAGCACCCCGCCCGCCTTGGCGATCACCGGCCCGGCCTCGGTCATGCCGCGTTCCAGCTCGTCCACGACCTGCGCGTTGCTCCATTCGGCGCGCTCGGCGATGTCCCGGTCGTTCGCCTCCGGTGAGAAGACGTCCTTCTCGAAGCGGCTCTCCACGATCCGCATCAGCGCGGACGAGCAGTGCGCCACCACGTCCCGGACCGTCCAGCCGGGACACCCGGCCGTGGGCAGGGCGAAGTCGGCGTCGGGGCGGGACCGCAGGAGCGGGATCAGCCCGTCGCGCTCGGTGGTGAGGAGGAGGCCGGGGAGTTCGGGGTCGCGTACGTCAGCAGTCGTCATGCCGCCCAACCTGCCAGGCGGCGGGGGGCGCGACAATGAGGTCATGGCCGATCTCGACGACCTCCGTTCCCGTTGGCTACGCGCGCTGCTCGCGGCACGCACCGACGACTCCTGCGCCATCAACCCGTACCGGTACGCCGACGCCCTGCTGCGGCGCTGGCAGGAGCCGCAGCGCCGGTACCACACCGTGGAGCACCTGGCGGCGGTCCTCGACCGGATCGACGTACTGGAGGAGTACGCCGCCGATCCGAACGCCGTCCGTCTGGCCGCCTGGTTCCATGACGCGGTGTATCTGCCCGAGCGGTCGGAGAACGAGGAGCGCTCCGCCCGGCTCGCCGAGCGCGCCCTCCCCGAGGCCGGCGTCCCCTCGGCGACCACCGCCGAAGTCGCGCGGCTCGTGCGGCTCACCGTCACCCACGACCCCGCCGCCGACGACCGTGACGGACAGGTACTGTGCGACGCCGACCTCGCGATCCTCGCCGCCCCGCCCTCCGCGTACGCCGCGTACACGGCCGCCGTGCGCGAGGAGTACCACTTCGTCCCCAACGAGGCCTTCCGGGAGGGGCGTTCGGCGGTCCTGCGGCACCTTCTCGATCTGCCGAGGCTGTTCCGGACGCCGTACGGCGCCGAGCACTGGGAGTCCACCGCCCGTTACAACCTCGCCGCCGAGCTGGAAATGCTGTCGCCCTGAGGGCAGCGGGCTCATAGCCTGCCCTCATGGGAAACAGGGGTGCGGAGCGGGTGGAAGAGGCCGTCGCGGGGGCCGTGGCGGTGCTGCGGGGCGCCGTCGAGCGGGACTGGGACGGCGTGCGGGCCGGGCGGTGCGAGTGGAGCTGCCGGGAGACGGCCCAGCACATCGCGCAGGACCTGATCGTGTACGCGGGGCGGCTGGCCGGGCGGGTGCAGGACACCTACCGGCCCTTCGACATCGTCGTCGACGACGGCACGGACAACGCGCGCGTCCTCCAACTCATCGAGGGCGGCGCGGTGTTGCTCAGCGCGACGATCCGGGTGACGCCGCCCCGGGCCCGCGCCTACCACCCGCGGCCGTACTATTCCGCCAACCCCGAGGGCTTCGCCGCGCTCGCCGTCGGTGAGGTGCTGCTGCACACCCACGACATCGCCGAGGGCCTCGGCCTGCCCTACGAACCCCCGTCCGAACTCGCCGAGTTCGTGCTCACCCGCATGTTCCCGCACATCCAGCCGGGACCCGAGCACTGGCCCACGCTGCTGTGGGCCACCGGCCGCGGCGAGCTGCCCGGCCGCACCCCGGTCACCGAGTGGGACTGGTACAACAACCTCGTCCTGCCCACCGACCGCCTCACCCTGGAGGGCCTCACCCCCGCGGCCGCCGCCGACCTGCGCCTGGGCGGTGACGGCGGCTACGACTGGGTCGCCGACGGCCCCTACGACGGCACCCGGGAGGCCTCCGGGATGCTGGTCAAGGCGTACGAGGCGGGCGTGCACCGCCCGGAGTGGGGCGTGTTCGTCCTCGTCCGGCGCGAGGACGGCAAGGCGGTCGGCGGCATGGGCTTCCACGGTGCCCCGGACGAGGACGGCCGCGCGGAGGTCGGCTACGACCTCGCCCCCTCCGCCCGCGGCCGGGGCTACGCCACGGAGGCGCTGGGCGCACTGAGCGAGTGGGCGCTGGCGCGGGACGACGTACGGCTGCTCATGGCGACGATCGAGGAGACGAACCGCGCCTCCCAGGCCGTGGTCACCCGCGCCGGATACTCCCGGGCGACGGTGGAGGAGCAGCGGGACGTACACGCCCACGAACAGCACGCGCCGCACGAGCAGGACACCGACCTCCGGCTGTACCTGCGCAGGCGCCCCTAGGCGAGGGGGCGCCCCTTCGGCCGCCGCAGCCCCGACTCCGTCAGCAGCCGCACCACCTCGCGGCTGCTGACCTCCACCGCGCCGGCGGCGACCACGTCCGCGTACCGGTGCGAGGGGATGTCGTAGTGGTCGCGTTCGAAGGCCCGGCGCGGGACGCCCAAGGTGTCGGCGAACGCGTGGAGTTCGTCGTACGACTCGTCGCTCACCAGGTGGGACCACATCCGGCCGTGCCCCGGCCAGGAGGGCGGGTCGATGTAGACGGTCACGAGGAGGGCGTCCCGCCGCCCGCCGAGCCCAGCGCGCCCACGGACGCGACCTTCACGCCCGCCTTGTGGCACACCCAGTGCGGATCGGGCCCGAGTTCCGGCTCCACCTCCAGCGCGTGCGGGTCACCGGCCCCGCACACCGGGCACAGCGGCCAGCGGCCGTACCGCTCCAGGAGCGCGTCCTGGACGTCCTGCGCGACCAGCCCCGCCACGAACTCCGCACCGTCCGGCCACTGCTCCACCCACCAGCGACGCTGTACGACGGACTCCTCGACGAGCGACACCACGTCGGCGTCGGCGACCTCTCCCGCGACCAGATCGGCGAGCACCAGGGCGCGTGCCGCGTGCAACGCCTGCTCCAATGGGCTTACGGGGAGGCCGGAGGGATCCATGCACCCATTGTGCGCACTCTTGACCACGGCACCGAGCCGAAAATATCTTTCATGTGTGACCCAGGAAGTGAAGGAAATTTTCGGCAGCGCCTCGGGCGGCCCGGGCACACCGCCCGCGCCCGCCGCGCTCGCCGCCAAGGTGCGCACCCTCGCCCCTTCCATGACCCGCTCCATGCAGCGGGTCGCCGAGGCCGTCGCCGGTGACCCGGCCGGCTGCGCGGCCCTGACGGTCACCGGCCTCGCGGAACTGACCGGCACCAGCGAGGCGACCGTCGTCCGCACCGCCCGCATCCTCGGCTACCCCGGCTACCGCGACCTGCGCCTCGCCCTCGCCGGTCTCGCCGCGCAGCAGCAGTCGGGGCGGGCGCCCGCGATCACGACGGACATCGCGGTGGACGACCCCATCGCCGACGTCGTCGCGAAACTCGCGTACGACGAGCAGCAGACGCTCGCCGACACGGCCGCCGGTCTGGACACCGTGCAACTCGCGGCGGCCGTCGCCGCGGCGGCTACCGCCCGCCGTATCGACGTGTACGGCGTGGGGGCGTCCGGGCTGGTCGCCCAGGACCTGGTGCAGAAGCTGCTGCGGATAGGGCTGATAGCCCACGCCCACAGCGATCCGCATCTCGCCGTCACCAACGCCGTGCAGCTGAAGGCGGGGGACGTCGCCATCGCGATCACGCACTCCGGGGCGACGGGGGATGTCATCGAGCCGCTGCGGGTCGCGTTCGAGCGCGGGGCCACGACGGTCGCGATCACCGGGCGGCCGGACAGTTCGGTGACGCAGTACGCGGACCATGTGCTGACGACGTCCACGGCCCGGGAGAGCGAGCTGCGGCCGGCGGCGATGTCGTCGCGGACCAGCCAGCTGCTGGTCGTGGACTGCCTGTTCGTGGGAGTGGCACAAAGGACGTACGAGACCGCGGCGCCGGCGCTCGCCTCGTCGTACGAGGCGTTGGCGCACCGGCATCGCGGGAGAACGTGACAGCCCGCGCACCCCTCCCTTACGTGAACCACGTGAAAGAGCCGCCCCCCATGACCTCCACCTCCGATCCCCGTGTGCTGCGCGCCGAGTTGGAAACCCTCACCACCGAGGCCTTCCGGCCCGAGCTCGCCGACATCGACCAGTTGCCCACCCTCGACATCGCCCGGCTGATGAACGGCGAGGACGTCACCGTGCCCACCGCCGTCGCCGAGCGGCTGCCCGAGATCGCCGCCGCCATCGACGCGATCGCCGCCCGGATGGCCCAGGGCGGCCGGCTCGTGTACGCCGGTGCCGGTACCGCCGGGCGGCTCGGCGTGCTGGACGCCTCCGAGTGCCCGCCGACCTTCAACACCGACCCCGCGCAGGTCGTCGGCCTGATCGCGGGCGGCCGGGAAGCCATGGTCACCTCGGTCGAAGGCGCCGAGGACTCCAAGGAACTGGCGAGAGCCGACCTGGACGCCCTGAAGCTGACGCCCCTGGACACCGTGGTCGGCGTCTCCGCCTCCGGTCGTACCCCTTATGCCATCGGCGCCGTCGAACACGCCCGCGCGCAGGGCGCGTTGACGATCGGGCTGTCCTGCAACGCGCACAGCGCGCTGGCCGCCGCCGCGGAGCACGGCATCGAGGTGGTCGTCGGCCCCGAACTGGTCACCGGCTCCACCCGGCTCAAGGCGGGCACCGCCCAGAAGCTGGTCCTGAACATGCTGTCGACGATCACGATGATCCGGCTGGGCAAGACGTACGGGAACCTGATGGTCGACGTACGCGCCTCCAACGAGAAGCTCCGGGCGCGCTCCCGGCGGATCGTCGCGCTCGCCACGGGTGCGGGGGACGACGAGATCGAGCGGGCGCTGGCGGAGACGGACGGCGAGGTGAAGAACGCCATCCTGGTGATCCTCACCGGCGTGGACGGCCCCGCGGCCACCCGCCTTCTGGAGGAGTCCGGCGGCCATCTGCGTGCCGCGCTGGCGGCGGCGGGCGGCTGACCCGCACGCTCGGCGGATGACCACCTCGTACGACGCCGCCGCGGCCCTCCTCCCCCTGGTCGGCGGCCCCGCCAACGTCACCTCCGTCGCCCACTGCATGACCCGGCTGCGGCTGGGCCTGGCCGACCCGTCGCTGGTGGACGGGGAGGCGTTGCGGGCGCTGCCGGGGGTGCTGGGGGTGGTCGAGGACGACGACACGTATCAGATCGTTCTCGGGCCGGGGGCGGTCGCGCGGGTGACGGCCGACTTCGAGGCGCTGCTGCGGAAGGAGACGCGGAAGGCGCGCAACGCGACCCCGCTGAAGATGGCGCTGCGCCGGGTGGCGAACGTCTTCGTCCCGCTCATCCCGGCGCTGATCGGCTGCGGCATCCTCGCGGGCCTCAACGGGCTCCTGGTGAACACCGGTTGGCTGCCCGGGCTGACGCCGGCCCTGTCTGCCATCGCCTCCGCCTTCATGTCCCTCATCGCGGTCTTCGTCGGCTACAACACCGCCAAGGAGTTCGGCGGCACACCGGTGCTGGGCGGGGCGGTCGCGGCCGTCGTCGTCTACCCGGGGGTCGCGAAGGTGACGGCCTTCGGCGTCGCGCTGGCCCCCGGGCAGGGCGGTGTGCTCGGCGCGCTGGCGGCCGCGTTGCTCGGGACGTACGTGGAGAAGTGGTGCCGCGGCCGGGTGCCGGGCACGCTGGACGTCCTGATCACCCCGACCCTGACGGTCCTGGTGTCCGGCCTGACGACCCTGTACGTCCTCATGTACGCCGCCGGCACGGTCTCCTCGGCGATCGGCACGGCGGCGAACTGGCTGCTGTCGACGACGGGCGCCTTCGCGGGCGCGGTCCTCGGCGGGCTGTTCCTCCCCCTGGTGATGCTGGGCCTGCACCAGGCCCTGATCCCCCTCCACGCCACCCTCATCGAACAGCAGGGCTCGACCACTCTCCTCCCCCTGCTGGCCATGGCGGGCGCCGGACAGGTGGGCGCGGCGGCCGCGGTGTACGTCCGCCTGCGCCACGACACCGCCCTGCGTACGACGATCAAGTCGGCCCTGCCCGCCGGGTTGCTGGGCGTGGGCGAGCCGCTGATCTACGGGGTGTCACTGCCGTTGGGCCGCCCTTTCCTCACGGCCTGCGCGGGCGGGGCGGCCGGGGGCGCCTTCGTCGGACTGTTCGCGATGCTGGGCGAACGGGTGGGCGCCACGGCGATCGGGCCGTCCGGATGGGCCCTCTTCCCTCTGCTCTCCGGGAACGGCGGGCTGGGAACGGCGGCGGCGATCTACGCGGGCGGGCTGCTGACGGGGTACGCGGTCGGGTTCGGGGCGACGTACGTCTTCGGGCTGCCGAAGGAGAGGTGACGGTGACCCCGGCGGCGCAAGCCTTCGGGCTCCCCATGGGAGAGGTGACTCCTGCCTCGGCCGGTCGTTTCCCGACCATGAAGAACATGCTCATGGCCGCCGCCCTGGCCTCCTCCGCCGTCGTCCTCGCCGCCCCCGCCCACGCCGACCCCCACGACGGCAACCACTGGGGCACGGCCGCCCCGGTGCTGTGCACGGCGGAACACACCGTCGCCCCCGTTCTCCACGACCTCGCCTCCGCCCCGACCCACGCCTGCGCGGAGGGCTGAGCGGTCAGGATCTGACCTATACGGCTCCTAGCGTGCCCCCATGACCAACACCACGCAGAGCTCTGCCACCGAACGCACCGACCTCCTGGAAGCGCTGGCCCACCACCGGCACTTCCTGCGCTTCACCACCCGTGACCTCACCGACGAGCAGGCCGGGCAGCGGACCACGGCCGGCGAGCTGTGTCTGGGCGGCCTGATCAAGCACGTCACCTCGGTGGAGCGGAACTGGGCGGCCTTCATCCTCAACGGCCCGTCGCCGTCGGACGACTTCAGCAACAAGACCGAGGCGGACTTCGCCCGGCGCGCCGACGAGTTCCGGATGCTGCCCGGCGACACCCTGGCCGGTGTGCTGGCCGCCTACGAGGAGGCGGCCCGCCGGACCGACGAGATCGTCACGTCCCTGCCCGACCTGAACGCCGACCACCCGCTGCCCGAGGCTCCCTGGCACAAGCCCGGGGCTCGATGGTCGGCCCGCAGGGTGCTGCTGCACATCATCGGCGAGACGGCCCAGCACGCCGGGCACGCCGACATCATCCGGGAGTCCCTGGACGGCGCGCAGAGCATGGCCTGACGACGGCCGACAAGGGCGGCCTCTTCCAGCAGTCCCCTCGTACCCTTGGGGAGACACCGTCGAGCTTCCCTCGCCGGTCGGTATCACCCTCGACACCGAAAACCTCAAGGACTACGCGGACTGATGAACCACGCCCAGCTCACCGCCCTAGGCCGGGCCCTCCGCCTTCTCGGGGAGCACGGCGAGGCCCTTTCCTCCGACACGCCCGACGCCAAGCTCCACGAGGTCAAGGCCGACCTCAAGCGCGCCCTGGAGCTGCTCGACGAGAGCGTCACCAGCGCCGCGCCCAGCACCCGCTGCGCCGAGCATCCCAATGGCCCGGTCGACGAGAACGCCCCCGACCTGTGCCTGCTGTGCGACGACCCGGCGCCGGCCGCCCGCCGCGCGTCCATCAACGGCCCGCCCAGACCGGCCCGTCCGCCACCGCCCCGTCCCGCTACGGCGTCCGCGACGACCGGCCGCAGCCGCAGCAGCGCTGGCTGCCCGAGCTGTGGAACGGCCAGGAGTGGCAGCTGTGCGGCACCCCGCGCCGCGACCGCCGCGAGGCCGAGCTGTATCTCGCGGCGGCCCGCCGGGGGCCGCGCGCGGCGATGGCGTACCGGCTGGTGCACGAGTTCACCGACTACGAGGTGCTGCGGGTGTGGGGCACCCCCGTGAAGGTCGACATCGAGCCGCTGGGGAACCTGTAGGACCCCGGCTGCCGTACGACGTCTACGACTTGGCGGTCACCTCGGCGGACTCCGCCGGGCCCTCCGCCACCGGCACCGCGCCCCCGGCGGGCCGCTGCCGCGGAATGAACGACGCGACCGCGAAGGCCAGCAGCGCCGCTCCCGCGCCCACCGCCAGGACCGCCTTGAAGCCGTTCTCCGACGGGAGCGCGTAACCGCCGAAGTCGGTGGTCAGCTGGGCCAGGATGACGCCGGCGACGGCGCTCGCCGACGAGGTGCCGATGGAGCGCATCAGGGTGTTGAGGCTGTTCGCCGCGGCCGTCTCCGACGCGGGCACCGCGCCCATGATGAGCGCGGGCATCGAGCCGTACGTGAAGCCGATGCCGGCGCCGATGACGCAGGAGACGAGCACGAAGTGCCAGACCTCGCTCATCAGGACGATGTTGAGGCCGTACCCGGCGGCGACGATCAGGGCGCCCGTCATCAGCGTGACCTTCGGGCCGCGGGCCTTGGAGACGGCGGCGGAGATCGGTGCCGTGGCCATCATGACCAGGCCGGAGGGCGCCATGACCAGGCCGGCGGCCAGCATCGACTTGCCCAGGCCGTAGCCGGTCCGGGCCGGGAGCTGGAGGAGCTGCGGAATGACCAGGCTCATCGCGAACATGGCGAAGCGACCGCGATCGAGGCGAGGTTGGTGACCAGCACCTGGCGGCGGGCGGTGGTGCGCAGGTCCACCAGCGGCTGGTCGGTGCGCAGTTCGAAGAAGCCCCAGGCCGGCAGGATGACGACGGCCGCGGCGAACAGGCCGATCGTCGTGCCGCTCCCCCAGCCCCAGTCCGCGCCCTTGGAGATGGCGAGGAGCAGACAGACGAGGCCCGCCGCCATGCCCAGGGCACCTACGAGGTCGAAACGGCCGCCGGTGCGCACCTTGGACTCCGGCACGAAGACGGTGACCAGGCCGATGGCCACGGCACCGAGCGCCGCCGAGGTCCAGAACAGCACGTGCCAGCTGAAGTTGTCGGCGATGAGCGCGGCGGCGGGCAGGCCGAGGGCGCCGCCGATGCCGAGGGAGGCGCTCATCAGGGCGGTGGCGGAGGCCAGCCGCTCGGCGGGCAGTTCGTCGCGCATGATGCTGATGCCGAGCGGGATGACACCGGAGGCGAGGCCCTGGAGGGCACGGCCGATGATCATCGGCAGGAGGGAGTCGGCCAGCGCGCAGACGACCGAGCCGACGATCAGCATGACGCCGCTGATCAGCAGCATGCGCCGCTTGCCGAACATGTCGCCGAGGC
Source organism: Streptomyces sp. GKU 895 (assembly GCA_002027195.1). Lineage (GTDB taxonomy): Bacteria > Actinomycetota > Actinomycetes > Streptomycetales > Streptomycetaceae > Streptomyces. The sequence continues at coordinate 67,071 of MWJO01000006.1, forward strand.
GCCCGACGACCGGCGTGGCCACGGCGGCGGCGAGCAGCGTGGCGGTGACGGCCCAGGCGGTGTCGGAGGCGGGCGCGTCCAGGAGCCTCGGCAGCTCGGGGACGATCGGGATCACCAGGGTCTGCATCAGCGAGACCACGATTCCGGCGAAGGCCAGCACCGCCACCACGGCAGGGGACGGCGGCACCGCGGCAGGGGCGTCGGACATGGCTGGGCCTCCGTCAGCTTGGTAATTGACCGGGGCAACCTTAAGTCAGTTGCCTGACTTAATAAAGAAGGGCAGGTCAGCCGTACTGCTCGACGAGGGAGCGCACCCTGTCGGCATCCAGCTCGTAGACCGTCTCGTGCGCCCGGGGATCACGCGCGTGGAACGTGTGGAAGAGCGGTCCGGAGGGCCCGCCGAGCACCACGAGGGAGGCGGACGCCCCGCGCACCGCCCGCTCGGTGCCCGGCGCCGCCGTCAGGTCGATGCGGTTGACCACGCCGGGCGTCACCCACACCGGCACCGACTCCAGCAGCCCGAAGAGCTGGAGATGGAAGTGCCCGGTGAGGACGACCCGGACATCGCTGCCGCGCACGGCATCGGCGAGGTCGGCGGGGTTGCGCAGGCCGAACACCCGCTGGAGGGGGTTGTCGAGGGCGATGGGCGGGTGATGGAAGGCGAGGACGGTGCCGTGCTCGGCCGGGGTACCCAACACGTCGCGCAGCCAGTCGAGTTGCCCGGCGGAAAGGTGCCCGTGCACCTTCCCGGGCACCAGCGAGTCCAGCGTCACGAACCGCCACCCGCCGACCGTGCTCACGGCGGCCCGCTCACCGGCCTCGGACGCGAACACCGTCTCCGGCTCGCCGTGCCCGCTGCCGAGCACCTTCCCGAAGGCCTCGCGCTCGTCGTGGTTCCCGGTCGTGTACACCACGGGCACCCCGCCCAGCACGTCCCGCGCGAATCCGCCCACCAGCGCCTGCACGGCCGTGTACGCCTCCGGGGAGCCGTCGTCGGCGAGATCGCCGGTGACGACGACGGCGTCGATGCCCCGCTGATGCCGGAGTTCGTCGAGGAGGAGCCGCAGGGAGTCGTGCGCGTTGACGCCGTGCCGGTTGGCGGCGTCGGTGCGCTCCAAGTGCGTGTCCGAGAGCTGGAGAATCCTCATCTCCCGGACACTACACAGGAGTTGGAGGTCAGCTCAGGGTCTGGAGCGCCGCCGCGTCGTACGGCTTCAGCTCGTCGAACCGGCCCGCGAGGACCTTCGCCGCCCACTCCGGGTCCTGGAGCAGGGCGCGGCCGACGGCCACGAGGTCGAACTCGTCGCGCTCCAGACGGTCCAGGAGGTCGTCGAGGCCCTTGAGCGGGGAGCCCTGGCCCACGAACGCGTTGAGGAAGTCGCCGTCGAGGCCGACCGAGCCGACGGTGATGGTGGGCTTGCCGGTGAGCTTCTTGGTCCAGCCCGCGAGGTTGAGGTCGGCGCCGTCGAACTCCGGGAGCCAGTAGCGGCGGGTGGAGGCGTGGAAGGCGTCGACGCCGGCCGCGGCGAGCGGGGTCAGGATGGCCTCCAGCTCCTCGGGGGTCTCGGCGAGCCGGGCGTCGTAGGCCTCCTGCTTCCACTGCGAGTAGCGGAAGATGACCGGGAAGTCGGCGGAGACGGTCTCGCGGACGGCGGCGACGATCTCGGCGGCGAACTTGGTACGGGCGACCGCGTCACCGCCGTAGGCGTCGGTACGGCGGTTGGTGCCCGCCCACAGGAACTGGTCGACGAGGTAGCCGTGGGCGCCGTGGATCTCCACGCCGTCCATGCCGATGCGCTCCGCGGCGGCCGCGGCCTCGGCGAAGGCGCCGATGACGTCGTCGAGGTCACGCTGGGTCATGGCCGTGCCGGTGGGCTCGGTCTCGCCGATGCGCAGGCCGGAGGGGCCGACCGCGGGGGCCTCGGGGACGGGGTTCTGGCCCTCCTTGCGGACCATGCCGATGTGCCACAGCTGCGGGACGATGGTGCCGCCGGCCGCGTGCACGTCCTCGGCGACCTTCTGCCAGCCCGCCAGCTGCTCCTCGCCGTGGAAGCGCGGGACGCGGCTGCTGTTGCCGGCCGAGTCGTGACCGACGTACGTCCCCTCGGTGACGACCAGGCCGACGCCCGCCGCGGCACGCCGCGCGTAGTACGAGGCCACGTCGGCGCCCGGGATGCCGCCCGGGGAGAACATCCGCGTCATCGGCGCCATCACGATGCGGTTCGGGACGGTGAGGCCGTTGATCGTCGTCGGCCGGGCGAGAATCTCGGCGGCACGGGAGGGGGTGGCGGTCACGCGGGGGCTCCTTGCGGTGGGGTACCAGCGGGTATGTGCATACGCATGGACACTACGCAGTGAGCAACCGCTCAGAACACCCTTCCATTTCCTCCGGGTCCTGTGATCCCGCCCACGCGAAGGTGACCGGCCCCCGCACAACCCGGGGAACGTCCGAGGGCGCACCCCTGTCGGAACAGGGGGTGCCGCCCTCGGTCAGGACGAGTCCGATCCGCCGGGGATCAGAAGTCCATGTCACCGCCCGGCATGCCGCCGCCGGCGGGCGCGGCGGCCTTCTCCGGCTTGTCGGCGATGACGGCCTCGGTGGTGAGGAAGAGCGCGGCGATGGAGGCGGCGTTCTGCAGAGCGGAGCGCGTGACCTTCGCCGGGTCGATGATGCCTTCCTTGACCAGGTCGACGTACTCACCGGTCGCGGCGTTGAGGCCGTGACCCGGGGTGAGGTTGCGGACCTTCTCCACCACGACGCCGCCCTCGAGGCCGGCGTTGACGGCGATCTGCTTCAGCGGGGCCTCGAGGGCGAGCTTGACGGCGGCAGCGCCGGTCGCCTCGTCACCCTCCAGCTCCAGCTTCTCGAAGACACCGGAGGCCTGCAGCAGGGCCACGCCACCACCGGCGACGATGCCCTCCTCGACGGCCGCCTTGGCGTTGCGCACGGCGTCCTCGATGCGGTGCTTGCGCTCCTTGAGCTCGACCTCGGTCGCGGCACCGGCCTTGATGACGGCGACGCCACCGGCGAGCTTCGCCAGGCGCTCCTGGAGCTTCTCGCGGTCGTAGTCCGAGTCGCTGTTCTCGATCTCGGCGCGGATCTGGTTCACGCGACCGGCGACCTGGTCGGCGGAGCCGGCACCGTCGACGATGGTGGTCTCGTCCTTGGTGATGACGACCTTGCGGGCGCGGCCCAGGAGGTCCAGGGTCGCGTTCTCCAGCTTGAGGCCGACCTCCTCGGAGATGACCTCGCCGCCCGTGAGGATGGCGATGTCGCCGAGCATGGCCTTGCGGCGGTCGCCGAAGCCCGGGGCCTTGACGGCGACGGACTTGAAGGTGCCGCGGATCTTGTTGACGACCAGGGTCGACAGGGCCTCGCCCTCGACGTCCTCGGCGATGATCAGCAGCGGCTTGCCCGACTGCATGACCTTCTCCAGGAGCGGGAGCAGGTCCTTGACGGAGCCGATCTTGGAGTTGGCGATCAGGATGTACGGGTCGTCGAGCGACGCCTCCATCCGCTCCATGTCGGTGGCGAAGTACGCCGAGATGTAGCCCTTGTCGAAGCGCATACCCTCGGTGAGCTCCAGCTCCAGACCGAAGGTCTGGGACTCCTCGACGGTGATGACGCCTTCCTTGCCGACCTTGTCCATCGCCTCGGCGATGAGCTCGCCGATCTGGGTGTCGGCGGCGGAGATGGAGGCCGTGGAAGCGATCTGCTCCTTGGTCTCGACATCCTTCGCCTGCTCGAGCAGGGCACCGGAGACGGCCTCGACGGCCTTCTCGATACCGCGCTTGAGAGCCATCGGGTTGGCACCGGCGGCCACGTTGCGCAGACCCTCGCGCACCAGGGCCTGGGCCAGGACGGTCGCGGTCGTCGTGCCGTCACCGGCTACGTCGTCGGTCTTCTTCGCGACTTCCTTGACCAGCTCGGCGCCGATCTTCTCGTACGGGTCCTCGAGCTCGATCTCCTTGGCGATGGACACACCATCGTTGGTGATCGTGGGGGCGCCCCACTTCTTCTCGAGGACGACGTTGCGACCCTTGGGGCCGAGCGTCACCTTGACGGCGTCCGCGAGCTGGTTCATGCCGCGCTCGAGGCCGCGCCGCGCCTCCTCGTCGAACGCGATGATCTTGGCCATGTGAAGTGGTCCCTCCAGGACTGGGGGTGATTCCTTCGGACCGCGCCCGCGCCCGCGACGGACGGCTCGCACACCTCGTGGTTCCTTGCCCCACCTGGCCTGCGGGCCTCACCGACCCGGTCCTTCTTTGTCACTCTCACCTTCAGAGTGCTAACGCCAATGATTAGCACTCGGCATGGTCGAGTGCAAGCGCCTCCCCTGGATCGAGCAGGCCTGGACCGGGCCTGGACAGGCCGAAGGGCCCGTACCCCTCGCGAGGTACGAGCCCTTCAGCAGAAGACGTCGCTTGCGGTTTGGTCGGTCGCGCGATCAGGCGGTGACGCGAACCATGTCGGCCTGCGGGCCCTTCTGGCCCTGCGAGATCTCGAACTCCACCCGCTGGCCTTCTTCCAGGGTGCGGTACCCGTCCATCTGGATCGCGCTGTAGTGGACGAAAACATCCGCACCACCGTCGACCGCGATGAAGCCGTACCCCTTCTCCGCGTTGAACCACTTGACGGTGCCCTGAGCCATGCCTAACTCCCCTATTACTGGCCCTTGCACAGATCCACACTTCGCGGATCCGGGTCAGACCTCACCCCCCACGGATTGGGGGCGTGCGCCGGAACGCGTCGACCGCGGCTGAATGTATCTGTCCAACTGCCGTCTGCAACAGGTCAATCGGACGAGAATTCTGGACGCGCGAGGTCCGGAATGTAGTGAGAATTCACCCGGATTCAGGGCAAGTCGGGCCCCACAAAAGGCACAAAACTCGCAAAAGAGCCACGCACTTTGGCTACTTCTCGTCGCAAGTGGAGCAGGTACTCATATGCGTATGGCATGCGGAGCACAGCAGGTTCCCCAACTGTACCGCGCTCAACCATAGAGAATTGCCCCCTCCGCTTCTCGTGCGGAGAGGGCAATTTAGGTGAACTCTCAATAATGGGCGTTACCGAAGGTAATGTTCGGTCATTCGGTCAGCCGCCGGCGACGGCCGGGATGATCGAGACGCCCGCGCCGTCCGGGGTGGCGGTTTCCAGGCCCTGCTCGAAGCGGACGTCGTCGTCGTTGACGTACACGTTGACGAAGCGGCGCAGCTTGCCCTGGTCGTCGAGGACACGGGCGGCGATGCCCGTGTGGTTCTTCTCCAGGTCGGCGATCACGTCGGCGAGGGTGGCCCCCTCGGCAGCGACCTCGGCCTGCCCGCCGGTGTAGGTGCGCAGGATGGTGGGGATGCGGACGGTCACGCTCATGCGAGGCCAGCCTCTCGGAAGGAGTCCAGGTTGGGGCGGATGGTGGCGGTGAGGCCGGTGCCGGCCACCGCGTCGAGGGTCTTGAGGCCGTCGCCGGTGTTCAGCACGACGGTGGTGAGGGTCGGGTCCAGTACGCCGTTCTCGATCAGCTTGCGGGTGACACCGACCGTCACGCCACCGGCCGTCTCCGCGAAGATGCCCTCCGTGCGGGCCAGCAGCTTGATCGCGTCGACGATCTGCTCGTCGTCGACGTCCTCCACGGCACCGCCCGTGCGGCGCGCGATGTCGAGGACGTAGGGGCCGTCGGCCGGGTTGCCGATGGCGAGGGACTTGGCGATGGTGTCCGGCTTCTGGGGGCGGACGACGTCGTGGCCCGCCTTGTAGGCGGCGGACACCGGCGAGCACCCCTCCGCCTGGGCGCCGAAGATCTTGTACGGCTTGTCCTCGACGAGCCCGAGCTTGATCAGCTCCTGCAGTCCCTTGTCGATCTTCGTCAGCTGGGAGCCGGAGGCGATCGGCACCACGAGCTGGTCGGGGAGCTGCCAGCCGAGCTGCTCGCAGATCTCGTACGCCAGGGTCTTGGACCCCTCCGCGTAGTACGGCCGCAGGTTGACGTTGACGAAGCCCCAGCCCTCGCCGGCCGGGTCGCCGATCAGCTCGGAGCAGAAGCGGTTCACGTCGTCGTAGTTGCCCTCGATGCCGACGAGCTCACCGCCGTATACAGCGGCCATGACGACCTTGCCCTGCTCCAGGTCGTGCGGGATGAACACGCAGGAGCGGAACCCGGCGCGGGCGGCGGCTGCGCCGACGGCACCCGCGAGGTTGCCGGTGGAGGAGCAGGAGAGGGTGGTGAAGCCGAAGACGCGGGCGGCCTCGATGGCCTGGGCGACGACCCGGTCCTTGAAGGAGTGCGTCGGGTTGCCGGAGTCGTCCTTCACGAAGAGCTTGCCGGCCTCGACACCGAGCTCGCGGGCCAGGTTGTCGGCCTGGACGAGCTTGGTCCAGCCGGGGTTGATGTTGGGCTTGCCGGCCACGTCCGCGGGGACGGGCAGCAGCGGTGCGTAGCGCCAGATGTTCGCGGGTCCCGCCTCGATCTGCTTGCGGAGCTCCTCGGCGTCGTAGGCGGAGAAGTCGTAGGCGATCTCGAGCGGGCCGAAACACTCCTCGCACGCGAAGACCGGGCCGAGCGGCACGCGGTGGCCGCATTCACGGCAGCTGAGCGCCGCGGCGGGACCGAGGTCTACGGTGGTGGAGGCGGAATCCGTGGTGCTTGCAACAGTCTGCGCAGCCATGAGAGGCGAGGCCCTTTCTCCTCATCTTCCTCACGACGCATCTCGCCGTGAGACGGATTTGGCACCTTCCCTAGCCGGGAGCCTCGCGATGCGATCGATGCTGATCGCTACGAGACCGGCTGGAGGGTTGCCGGGGCTTCATCGGGCCGTATCCCTCTGCCCCTCTGGATGAGCGGTATGAAGTTGTGAACGTCGGACGATCCAGGACATGCGATGGTCATCCGCGTTGTTCAAGACTGTAACCGACGACCAGGACAGTTGAGATAGTCGTCCGAACCGCGAGATGGATCACAGCCGGGTCCAGACTCGCCGAGAGAACGCAGAGGAGCCGCGCACTGTGCTGAACGAAGTCGAGCGCTGGCTGACCACCCGCTCCTGGTCCGTGACCGATCGCCCGCTCCACCAGCTCCTGGCCGCCAAGCAACGCACGAAACAGACGGTCAGCGTCGTGCTGCCCGCGCTCAACGAGGAGGAGACGGTCGGCGACATCGTCGCGATCATCCGTCACGACCTCATGCAGCAGGTCCCGCTCGTCGACGAGATCGTCGTCGTCGACTCCGGGTCGACCGACCGGACGTCGCAGGTGGCGGCCGCGGCCGGGGCCACGGTGGTGCACCGCGACGAGATCCTGCCCCGCATCCCCACCGTGCCCGGCAAGGGCGAGGTGCTGTGGCGCTCGCTGCTGGTGACCAGCGGCGACATCGTCTGCTTCATCGACGCCGACCTGAAGGAGTTCTCCTCCGACTTCGTCGCCGGGATCGTCGGCCCGCTGCTCACCGAGCCCGGCGTCGACCTGGTCAAGGCCATGTACGACCGTCCGCTGGGCGGCGCGGCCGGGCAGGGCGGCCGGGTGACCGAACTGATGGCCCGCCCGCTGCTCAACATGCACTGGCCGCAGCTGGCGGGCTTCGTGCAACCCCTGGGCGGCGAGTACGCGGCCCGGCGCAGCCTGCTGGAACAGCTCCCCTTCCCCGTCGGCTACGGCATCGAGCTCGGCATGCTGGTCGACGCCCTGCACCTGGTCGGCCTCGACGCGCTCGCCCAGGTCGACGTGGGCGTCCGCAAGCACCGCCACCAGGACGGCCAGGCGCTCGGCCGGATGTCCGCCGCGATCTACCGCACGGCCCAGCTCCGCCTGGCCCGCGGCCACCTGATCCGCCCCGCCCTCACCCAGTTCGAGCGCGGTGCGAGCGGCTTCGAACCGCGCACCTACTCCGTGGACACGGAGGAACGCCCGCCGATGGTGGAGATCGCCGAGTACGCGGAACGGAAGGTGGCCTGAGTCCTCCGGGCCACCAGGCCACCGCCAGGCCCCGGGGAACCGGACGAACGTTTGAGCAATCCGTGCCCGGGCTAGGTTGATCCGTATGGCTCGTATCGCTTCAACGTTCGGTTCTGCGCGGGTACTGGTGGCCTCCAACCGGGGACCGGTCTCGTACGAGGTCCAGGCGGACGGCACGCTGGCCGCCCGGCGCGGTGGCGGTGGGCTGGTCTCGGGGCTGTCGGCGATCGGGGCGGACGCGGACGCGCTGTGGGTGTGCTCGGCGCTCGGCGACGGCGACCGCGAGGCGGTGCGGCGCGGGGTGGGCGAGGCCGGGGTACGGATGCTCGACATCCCGGCCGACGTGCACGCGGACGCGTACAACGGCATCGCCAACTCGGTCCTGTGGTTCGTCCACCACATGCTGTACCAGACCCCGCTGGAGCCGGTCTTCGACGCGGAGTTCCGGCGCCAGTGGGCGTCGTACGAGACGTACAACCGCGCCTTCGCCGAGGCGCTCGCGCAGGAGGCGGCGCAGGGCGCGGCGGTCGTCGTGCAGGACTACCACCTCACCCTGGTGCCGGGCATGCTCCGCGCGCTCCGCCCCGACCTGCGGATCGGCCACTTCTCGCACACCCCGTGGGCGCCGCCGGAGTACTTCCGGATGCTGCCGGACGACGTGGCCGAGCAGGTGCTGCGGGGCATGCTGGGCGCCGACCGGCTGGGGTTCCTGACCCGGCGCTGGGCGTCGGCGTTCGAAGCGTGCGCGGCGGAGATCACCGGCGGGCTCGGCGACACCCGGGTCGGGGTGCACGGGCTCGGCGCGGACGCGGACTTCCTGCGCAAGCGGTCGCACGAGGCGGACGTCGACGAACGGATGGCGGCGCTGCGGGCCGAGATCGGCGAGGGGCGCCGGACGATCGTCCGGGTCGACCGGACCGAGCTGTCGAAGAACATCGTGCGGGGGCTGCGCGCGTACGAGCACCTGCTCGAGACCCGGCCCGAATGGCGCGAGCGGGTCGTGCACGTGGCGTTCGCCTACCCGTCCCGGCAGGACCTGGCCGTCTACCGGGACTACACGGCCGAGGTGCAGCGACTGGCGGACGAGATCAACTCGACGTACGGCACGCCGGGCTGGACGCCGGTGGTGCTGCACGTCAAGGACGACTTCGCCCGCTCCCTCGCCGCGTACCGGCTCGCCGACGTGGCGCTCGTCAACCCCATCCGGGACGGCATGAACCTCGTCGCGAAGGAGGTGCCGGTCGTCTCCGACGAGGGGTGCGCGCTGGTGTTGTCGCGGGAGGCGGGGGCGTACGAGGAGCTGGGCGACGACGCGATCGTGGTGAACCCGTACGACGTGATCGGCACGGCCGACGCGCTGCACGAGGCGCTGACGACGGCGCCGGGCGAGCGGGCGGAACGCACGAAGCGGCTGGCTGCCGCGGCCACGGCGTTGCCGCCCGCGCAGTGGTTCCTCGATCAGCTGGCGGCGTTGGGGTCCTGAGGAAGGGCCTCCGCCAGTTGCCGCAGCAGCCGTACCAACCCCGCCGGGCCGTCCACGACCAGGTCGGCCCGGTCCTTCAGCTCCGCCACCTCCTCGCTGCCCGCGCTGCACACCAGCAGCCCCGGTACGCCGTCGGAGCGGAGTTTTTCCACCGCCGCGAAGGCGGGGAGGTCTCCGAGGTCGTCGCCGGCGTAGAGGACGGCCTCGGCGCCCAGCTCGCGGACGTAGTCCGTCAGGGCCACGCCCTTGTCCATGCCGGGCGGACGGAGTTCCAGGACGAGACGGCCGGGTTCGACGATCAGGCCGTGCCGGGTGGCGAGGTCGGTGAGCGGGGCGCGCAGCGCGTCGAAGGCGGCCTGCGGGTCCTCGGCCCGGCGCGTGTGGACCGCGACGGCCCGCCCCTTCTCCTCGATCCAGGTGCCCTGCCAGGCGCCGATGCCGTCGAGGAAGCCGGGCAGTTCGGCGCGGACCGCGGCGACACCGGGGTGCGGGGCGGGCGCGGTGACCTCACCGGTGACGGCGTCCCAGCGCTCGGCGCCGTAGTGGCCGAGGACGACGAGGTGTCCGAGGCCGGGGACACCGGCGAAGCCGCCGAGACGTACGGCGACTCCGGCGGGGCGGCCCGTGACCACCGCGACGGCGGCGATCTTCGGGGCGAGCGCGGCGAGTGCGGGGACGGCGTCGGGGTGGGCCCGGGCCTGTTCCGGGTCGGCGACGATCGGGGCGAGGGTGCCGTCGAAGTCGAGCGCCACGATCGTTTTCGCGGGGTGCGCGAGCATCGCGGCGAGGCCGTCCTGTCCGGCCCGGGTCACCGGCGTCGGCGTCGGCGTCGGCAGGGAGTCGTCCGTGGAGTCCTTGTGGCTGCCCATAGGGGGACCCTATCCACGTGGGCGGATGACATGCCTTTTCTCGCCCCCGCCCCCCTACCGCCTCACCTCTCCGATCTGCGGGCTTCTCGCACCCTGCGCAGCCGGTTCACCGTCACCGGGTCGTGGGCCAAAGCCCGCGGATCGTCCAGCAGGGCGTTCAGCAGTTGGTAGTAGCGGACCGGGGCCAGGCCCAGTTCCTCGCGTATCGCGCGTTCCTTCGCGCCGGGGCCGGTGAAGCCGCGGCGTTCCAGCGCGAGGATGGCCTGTTCTCGGGGGGCCAGGTCGTTCATGTCGACGACCGTAGCCCCCGCCACTGACAAGCCCCACCCCGCGTCTACTGCGTGCTCTCCGCCATCTGCGCCTTCGACTGGAGATCGTTGAGGATCGCCGCCGGGCTGCCCCCGGCCGTCACCGCCTCGCCGATCCGCTGCTTGACCGCCGCGCTGACCTCCGCCCAGGAGACCTTGCCGACGGGATACAGCTCGGAGCCGGTGAGCTCCGTCAGGAAGGGCTTGAGGTCCTGGTCCTGCTTCGCCGTGCTCATGGCGTCGGACGCCGACATGGTCACCGGCAGCAGGTCGTACTCGCGGGAGAACGCGAGCACGTTCTTCTCGTCGTAGACGAAGTCGAGGAAGTCCCCGATCTGCTCGGCGTGCCCGTTCTGCTTGAACGCCGTCATCCAGTCGGCGACGCCCATGGAGTACTTGGTCGGGCCGTCGACGCCGGGCATCGGGACCATGCCGAACTTCACGCCCTTCGCCGCGGCCGTCTTCATCAGCGTGGGATGCCCGTTGAGCATGCCGACCTGGCCGTTCGCGAACGCGGCGAACGCGTCCGCCCGGTTCAGCTTCCCCGGCGCGACCGGCCCGGTCAGCCCCTTGCCGACCAGGTCGTCCTTGAGCCAGGTGAGGGTGTCGATGTTCGCCGGGGAGTCGATGCCGTAGGTGCCGGTGTCCTCGGTGTAGCCGCCCCCGCCGCTGAGCAGCCACTGCATGGTCTCGGCCTGCGCTTCCTCGGGACCGAGCGGCAGCGCGTACGGGTACTTCACGCCTTCCGCCTTCAGCGCGGCGGCGTCCTCGGCGAGCTCGTCCCAGGTCGTCGGCGGGGTCAGCCCGGCCTTGCTGAAGAGGGTCTTGTTGTAGAAGAGCAGCCGGGTGGAGGAGGCGAACGGCATCCCGTACTGCGTCGAGTCCACCTCACCGGCCGTGGCGAGCTGCGAGACGAAGTCGGCCTGGGTGGGGATGGAGAGCAGTTCGTCCGCCGAGTAGAGGAGGTCGTCGTGGGCGTAGTCGGCGTACGCGCCGATCTGCGCCATGTCGGGGGCGTCGCCGCCCGCGACCATCTCCTTGACCTTGCGGTCGACGTCGTTCCAGGAGTAGACGCTGACGTCGACCCGCACGCCCGGGTGGTCGGACTCGTACTCCGCCACCAGCTTGTCCCAGTACTTCTGGGAGCTGTTCGCCTTGCTGTCCCCGTAGTCGGCGGCGACCAGCTTCAGGGTCACGTCCCCCGAGTCCCCGCCGAGGCCGCAGCCGCCGAGAACCGCCGTCATGCCCAGTGCGGACACCACCGCGATCGTTCCTGTCCTACGCCGCTGCACTGCCAAGCCCCTCATGGTCTCCGAAACTTTCGAAAGGTCAGACATAAGGTCTACACCACGTGAGTGGACTAGACCTCTCACGGGTCGGCGGGCCACACTACCCCCGTGAGACATGTCATCGCCCTCGATGTGGGCGGCACCGGAATGAAGGCCGCCTTGGTCGGCCCCTCCGGCGAGCTGCTCCACCAGGCTCGCCGGGCCACCGGCCGTGAGCGCGGCCCGGACGCGGTCGTCGAGGGCATCCTCGACTTCGCCGCCGAGCTGCGCGCGTACGGCGCCGAGCACCTCGGCGAGCCCGCGTCCGCCGCCGGCGTCGCCGTCCCCGGCATCGTCGACGCGGAGCGGGGCGTCGCCGTCTACGCCGCCAACCTCGGCTGGCGCGACGTCCCGCTGCGCGCCCTGCTCACCGAACGCCTGGGCATCCCCGTCGCCCTCGGCCACGACGTCCGCACCGGCGGCCTCGCCGAGGGCCGGATCGGCGCCGGTCAGGGCGCCGACCGTTTCTTCTTCGTCCCCCTCGGCACCGGCATCGCGGGCGCCATCGGCATCGGCGGCCGGGTGGAGGCGGGGGCCCACGGCTTCGCGGGCGAGATCGGCCACATCGTCGTACGGCCGGGAGGGACCCCGTGTCCGTGCGGGCAGGCCGGCTGCCTGGAGCGGTACGCCTCGGCGGCGGCGGTCAGCGACGCATGGGCCGCGGCGACCGGGGACCCGGAGGCGGACGCGGCCGACTGCGCGAAAGCGGTCGAGTCCGGTGACGCTCGGGCCCGGGACGTCTGGCAGAACGCCGTCGACGCCCTCGCCGACGGCCTGGTCACCGCCCTCACCCTCCTGGACCCCAGCACCCTGATCATCGGTGGCGGCCTGGCGGAGGCGGGGGAAACCTTGTTCACACCACTGCGGGACGCGATCCGGCAACGCATCACTTTCCAGAAGCTGCCGTCGGTGGTCCCGGCGGCACTGGGCGACACGGCGGGTTGCCTGGGTGCCGGGCTATTGGCCTGGGATCTCCTCACAACAACTGACGGCATGGAGGTAGCGACCTGATGGCAACGCCGCTAGGGGCGCGGGGAACTGCGCGATCAACCACGACGGACTCGCACCCCGCATCGAACAGCACCCCCCTCATCCTGTCCGGCGCCACGGTCGTCCTCCCCACCGGAACCGTCCAAAACGGCCGAGTGATCATCAAGGGCACCCGCATTGCCGGAAGCGCACCCGAGAACGCCCAGATCACCGACGTAACCGGCCACTGGCTCATCCCAGGCTTCGTCGACATCCACAACCACGGCGGCGGCGGAGCCTCCTTCACCTCCGGCACCGCGGACGACGTGGTCCGCGGCATCCACACCCACCGCCTCCACGGCACCACCACCCTCGTCGCCTCCACCGTCACCGGCGACATGGACTTCCTCGCCCAACGCGCCGGTCTCCTCTCCGAGCTGGCCGAGCAGGGCGACATCGCCGGCATCCACTTCGAGGGCCCGTTCATCTCGCCGTGCCGCAAGGGCGCGCACTCGGAGGAGCTGCTGCGCGACCCCGACCCGGCCGAGGTCCGCAAGCTGATCGACGCGGCACGGGGCCAGGCCCGGATGGTCACGCTCGCCACCGAACTCCCCGGCGGCCTCGACTCCGTACGGCTGCTCGCCGAGCACGGCGTCATCGCGGCGATCGGGCACACGGACGCGACGTACGAGCAGACGGTGCAGGCCATCGACGCGGGCGCCACCGTCGCGACCCACCTCTTCAACGCGATGCCCGCCCTCGGCCATCGCGCTCCCGGCCCGATCGCCGCCCTCCTGGAGGACGAGCGCATCACGGTCGAGCTGATCAACGACGGTACGCATCTGCACCCGGCCGCCCTCCAGCTGGCGTTCCATCACAAGGGCGCGGACCGGGTCGCGTTCATCACGGACGCGATGGACGCGGCCGGTTTCGGTGACGGCCGCTACATGCTCGGTCCGCTGGAGGTCGAGGTGAGTGAGGGCGTGGCCCGGCTGGTGGAGGGCGGCTCGATCGCGGGCTCCACCCTCACCCTCGACCGCGCCTTCAAGCGCGCCGTGACGGTCGACAGGCTGCCCGTCGAGGACGCCGTCGCGGCGCTGTCCGCCAACCCGGCCCGGCTGCTGGGCATGTCCGACAGCGTCGGCTCCCTGGAGCCCGGCAGGTACGCCGACCTCGTCCTTCTCGACGCCGACTTCGAACTCAAGGGCGTGATGCGTCGGGGTGAATGGGTGGTCGATCCCCAACTGGGCTGATCTGTCCATCTGTTGAGGGCGGCGGTTGTCCTGGGAGACTGGGCCGACCGCCGTCCGTTTGGCATGATCACCCCACCAAACGGCTCAGCAACGTCTTCGGGGGAGGTCGGCCCAGGTGATCCTCACGGTCACACTGAACACCGCTCTCGACATCACCTACCGTGTGCAGACCCTCAAGCCGCACGCCTCCCACCGGGTCTCCGAGGTCACGGAACGCCCCGGCGGCAAGGGCCTGAACGTGGCCCGCGTGCTGGCGGCCCTCGGGCACGAGGTGACGGTCACCGGCTTCGCGGGCGGCGCCACCGGCCGGGTCATCCAGGACCGGCTCACCGCGACGCCCGGCGTGGTCGACGCGCTGCTCCCGGTCTCCGGCGCCACCCGCCGCACCATCGCCGTCGTCGACGAGCAGACCGGCGACACGACTCAGCTCAACGAACCGGGCCCCGCGGTCACCCCGGCGGAGTGGTCGGCCTTCCAGGAGGCGTACGAGGATCTCCTGGCGTCGGCGGACGCGGTGGCCCTGTGCGGCAGTCTGCCGCCGGGCGTGCCGGTGGGCGCGTACGCGGGACTGGTACGGACGGCTCGGGCGGCCGGGGTCCCGGTGCTCCTCGACACCAGCGGGGAGCCGCTGCGCCGGGGCGTGGCCGCCGCCCCGACCTCATCAAGCCGAACGCCGACGAACTGGCCGAGCTGACCGGCTCCCACGAGCCGCTGCGGGCCACGCAGGACGCCCTGCGCCGTGGCGCTCGCGCGGTCGTCGCCTCCCTCGGCACCGACGGCCTGCTCGCCGCCGCCCCCGAGGGCCGCTGGCGCGCCGCCCCCGCCGGCCCGCGTCCACGGCAACCCGACCGGCGCCGGCGACTCGGCGGTCGCGGGACTGCTGTCGGGCTGGTGGAACACCTGCCGTGGCCGGACCGGCTGGCCCGCGCGGTCGCCCTGTCGGCGGCGACGGTCGCGGCGCCGGCGGCGGGCGAGTTCGACCGGAAGGCCTACGAGGAGCTGCTGGGTCGGGTCGCGGTGACCGGCGGGGTCAACGCGGCCTGACCGGCTCCTACTTGACCCAGCCCTTCACCAGCCAGAGCTGGTCGAGGAGGGCGTCGCACTGGTTGCCCTGCTCGCAGGAGATCTTGATGGTGTTGCTGCCCTTGTTGAGCTGGACGTAGTTGTACGTCTGCGTCCAGCCCTTGGCGTAGTCGCCCTCGGCGGCGTGGGCGTAGTTGTCCATGCCGACCGGGGTGGTGGAGGGCGTGCCGTTGATCGAGAGGGTCGCGGTGGCGTCCTTGCCGGGGACGCTGTAGCCCGTGTACAGCGTGTACTTGCCGCTCTTCGGGATGCCGCTCACGTTCCACGTGACCGAGGCGCCGACCTGGTTGAAGCCGTTGAGGTAGATCCCGCCGTCGGCCTTGGCGCCCTCGACGTCGGACGCGGTGGTGATGCCCGGGCTCAGCGACAGCGCCTTCGCGTCGATCTTCGGCAGGTCCTCCTCGGTCACCTCGGTGGAGGTCTTCGAGGGGCTCGGCTCGCTGCTCTGCTGGGCGGACGGGGTGCTGGAGGCGTCGCTGCCGCCCGCGTCCTTGTCGTCGTCACCGCCGAGCATGGCCACGCCGATGCCGATGACGACCGCGGCGACCACCGCGATGGCACCGATCAGCAGACCCTTGGTGTTGGGCCCGCGGCCGCGGCCGCCGCCGTTGCCGCCATGGCCGCCGTACGGCTGCTGCTGCGTGGTGGGGGCGCCGCCCGGGAACGTCTCCGGAGCGGCGTAGTGCGCGTTGGTCGGCTGGCCGTAGGCGCCCTGCTGCGGTGCCTGCTGCTGCGGAACCTGTCCGTACGGCGCGGTCGCCTGCTGCTGGCCGTACTGGCGCTGTCCGACGGGGCGTACCCGGTTGACGGTGTTCGGGTAGCCGTAGCCGCCGGAGGGCGGCTGGGCTCCGTTGGCCTGCCCGTCGGCGTAGAGGTAGCCGAACGGGTCGTCGTCCTCGGGCGTGCTGGCGCCGTTGTTGCCGGACGTCATCCCTTGGTACTCCTCACCAGGTGCGGGCGGATGCGATACACGGGGTCAGAAGGGCGAGCCTACCCGCTCCAGCTGACCCAAACGGGTGACTCGGATCGCATCAGCTCTCTGACCTGGGGATCATCCCGCGCGCCTGTGCTGTTTGGGACGAGATCGTTTCTCTACGTACATCCGCTCGTCGGCCGACTTCAGCACTTCGTCGGCGGTCATGCCGCAGTGCGCCCAGCCGATGCCGAAGCTGGCGCCCACCCGGACGGCCCGGCCCTCGGCGCGGATGGGCTGGATGATCTCGTTGCGCAGGCGGACGGCGAGGTCGGCGGCGTCGGCGCGGCCGAGGCCGTCGGCGAGGATGACGAACTCGTCACCGCCGAGCCGGGCGACGGTGTCGCCGTCGCGGACCTGCCGGGTCAGTCGGCGGGCGACCTCGATGAGAACCGCGTCACCGGCGTTGTGCCCGAACCGGTCGTTGATCGACTTGAAGCCGTCGAGGTCGCAGAAGAGGACCGCGAGCCCCTTGGTGCCGTCGTCCTGGTCGCTCTCGGGGGCCACGGTGTGCACATGGTGGTCGTAGGCGTCGAAGGAATCGGCGCCGGGCCGGAAGTCGAAGCCGTGGCCGTGCGCGTCGAAGGCGGGGTGGCCGTAGGCCGCGTCCAGGGACTCCAGGGCGCCCGGATGCGCGGGGCGCTGGCACAGGCGGGAGGAGAGGCGGGCGCGCAGTTCGGCGGAGTTCGGCAGGCCGGTCAGGGAGTCGTGGGAGGCGCGGTGGGCGAGCTGGAGCTCGCGGCGCTTGCGGTCCTCTATGTCCTCGACGTGGGTGAGGAGGAAGCGGGGGCCGTCCGCGGCGTCGGCGACGACCGAGTTGCGCAGCGAGACCCAGACGTACGTGCCGTCGCGCCGGCCCAGGCGCAGCTCCGCGCGGCCGCCCTCCGCCGAGGTGCGCAGCAGGGTGCCTATGTCCTCGGGGTGGACGAGGTCGGAGAAGGAGTAGCGGCGCATCGCGGACGCGGGGCGGCCGAGGAGGCGGCACAGCGCGTCGTTCGTCCTGAGGATGCGGCCGTGCTGGTCGCCGCCCATCTCGGCGATGGCCATGCCGGAGGGGGCGTACTCGAAGGCCTGCCGGAAGCTCTCCTCGCTGGCGCGCAGGGCCTGCTGCTCGCGTTCGAGTCTGACCAGTGCGCGCTGCATGTTGGCCCTCAGACGCGCGTTGCTGATCGCGATCGCGGCCTGGAACGCGTACATCTGGAGCGCTTCACGCCCCCACGCGCCCGGCCGTCGGCCGTTGCGCGGCCGGTCCACCGACAGCACGCCGATCAGCTCGCCGCACGAGCCGCCCTGCACGCCCGGCGTGAACATGGGCGCGAAGAGCCGGTCGGAGGGGTGCCACTCGTCCTCGAAGCGGGGGGCGGGGCCGTCGGTGTACCACTGCGGCACGTCGTCGTCGTCGAGGACCCAGCCCTCGGTGTGCGGGATGAAGACCAGGTCGCCCCAGTTCTCGCCCATGCTCAGCCGGCGCTCCCAGGACTCGCGGGAGCCGACCCGGCCGGTGATCAGCGCCTCGGCGGCGGGGTTGCCGGCGAAGGCGGCGACGACGAGGTCGCCGTCGGGGCGGACGAGGTTGACGCACGCCAGTTCGTAGCCGAGGCCGTTGACGACGCCGTCCGCGACCGTCTGCAGGGTGTCCGCAAGAGACCGGGCGGTGTTCATGTCCGCCATGACCTGATGCAGTTGCCGCAGAGAGGCAAGACGGACGTAGGGCTCCGACTCGGTCTCCATGCTCGCCCTCCCCCCGAGACCTCGCAGCGAATCAAGGGTTCTCATCGGCGTATCGTTCTGGCAGCTTCCCCGCCACTGAATCACAGCGCGCTGCCCACTCGGTACACAGGGTCAACAATTAATGCCCCTTGTGACTCAAGTCACAGCTAAAGATGAACAATTGAGTGGAGTTTCTGCGTTTTCGCTGTGCGTTTACTGAACGCAAACTTTGTAGGCATGTGCGGTGTGCCTATGAGCCGGTAGGTCGGGGGTCCTAGGTCCGGGTTCGGGCTGAGGTCCGATGCGGCGGCCACCGGGCGGACACTAGCGTTCCCGACGTGCCGAACACAGCCCCCACCGCCACCGTCCTCCCCTCCGGGCATCCTGAGGGGGTGAGCAACGACGAGTTCCGCGCCGCCATGTCCCGGCTGGCCGCGGGTGTGGTCCTGGTGACCGCCTTCGAGCCACCGCTGGACGCGGAGGGGCCCAAGGGCGAGGACGTCGGCATGACGGCGACCTCGTTCATGTCGGTGTCCCTCGATCCGCCGCTGGTGCTGGTCAGCCTGCGTGAGGGCTCCCGCATGGACGACCTCCTCGACGAACAGCCCTTCTGGGCCGTCTCCGTCCTCGCCGAGAGCCAGCGGCACATCGCGGGGCGCTTCGCGATGAAGGGCCGGCTCAGCGACCGTCTGCTCTTCGAGGACATCCCCTACGTCCGCGGCTCGGCGACCGGCGCCGCGCTCGTCGGGGGCGCGCTGGCGACGCTGGAGTGCCGCACGGAGCAGCGCGTCACGGCCGGGGACCACACGCTGGTGATCGGGCGCGTCCTGACGGCACGGGTGCCGAGTGCGGACGGGGGGCCGCTGACGTATTTCCGGGGGCGCTACCGGCAGTTGGGGTGAGGTAATCGGGGTGTGGGCGAGCGGGGACCGTTCTAGGGTGCCCCGCATGATCGTGTCCGGCTCCGGCCCCCGTCTCGAAGAAATAACCCCGCGCAATATCGACGCCGCCCTCGCTATTCGCGTCCGCCCCGAGCAGGAATTCGCGGTGTCCCCGGTGGTGAAGTCGCTCGCCGAGGCGTACGTCCATCCCGGCACCGCCTGGCCGCGCCTCATCGTCGACGGCGACGACGCCCGTCCGGTCGGCTTCCTCATGGCCTTCCTCGACATCGACTGGGGCGGCGACGGCACCGTCATCCGGTCCGGGCTGTGGCGGCTGAACATCGACGCGGGCGCGCAGGGGCGGGGGTACGGGCGGTTCGCGGTGGAGTCGGTGGCGGCGGAGATCCGGCGGCGGGGCGGCGACGAGCGTGTACGTCACCTGGCATCCCGGGGAGCACGGCCCCGAGAACGTTCTATCTCGGGGCTGGGGTTCCGGCCGAACGGGGAGACCGTGGAGGTGAGGTGGTGGGGTGCTCGGGCTGTGGACGGCGGGGCGGGTGCGGTTCGGTGAGGGCGGGCCGCGCCGGGGTGTTCGTCCTCGGAACGGCGCGGAATCGGTCA
The DNA here is from genome assembly GCA_002027195.1 of Streptomyces sp. GKU 895. Taxonomy (GTDB): domain Bacteria; phylum Actinomycetota; class Actinomycetes; order Streptomycetales; family Streptomycetaceae; genus Streptomyces. The sequence goes on from MWJO01000006.1 coordinate 86,494, forward strand.
CTTTAGAGGGCGCCCGTGTTGACGCGCCAACCGATGCGGGCGGACACCCCGACACGTCCTTCCCGCCGTCGCCGGTGCCGCGCCGTGGGGTACGCGTCGACTGCAACGCCCTCAGGGGCCGGGCTGTCTCCATGTGCGGCTCCGTCGCGTGGGCGCGACAGTCGGCCGACCGCCGTCAGCCCCAGTCCCGGCCCGTCCTGCCTCGCTTCGTCTCCGAGCGCTGCTTCTTCTCCCTCAACCGGCGTTCGTTGATGCCCCTCGGAATGCGCGTCGGCTTCCGGGGCTTGGGCGGTGGAGCCGTCGCCTCGGCCAGCAGCGCCGCCAGGCGCACCGCCGCGGTCTCGCGGTTGCGCCACTGGGAGCGGTGCTCGGAGGAGCGGACGGTGATGACGCCGTCCACCAGGCGGGACGCCAGCCGCTCCAGGGCCCGGGCCTTCCAGACGTCCGGGAGCGAGTCCGTGTTGGCCAGGTCGAAGCGGAGTTCCACCTGGGAGTCGCTGGTGTTGACGTGCTGGCCGCCGGGTCCGGAGGAGCGCGAGAAACGCCACTGGAGCTCGGCCTCGGGGAGGGAGACGGAGCCGCGGATGACGTAAGGACCGGACATGCCGCCCATCGTCCCTCGTCTGACCGGCACACGTCACGCGAATATCGTTCACCGTCCGTTCGGTAAAGAAAGTAAAGACAGCTGGAACCTTCGCTACCCCTCTCGGCGTTCATAGGGGTAGATGTAGCTTCGAGCCGTACATAAACGAGGGAAAGGACTCCCAACCATGGCTGTAAGCCTGTCCAAGGGTGGCAACGTCTCGCTCACCAAGGAGGCTCCGGGCCTGACCGCCGTCACCGTGGGCCTCGGCTGGGACGTCCGCACGACCACCGGTACGGACTTCGACCTCGACGCCTCCGCGATCGCGGTCAACACGCAGGGCAAGGTCTACTCCGACGCCCACTTCGTGTTCTTCAACAACAAGCAGACCCCGGACAACACCATCGTCCACACCGGTGACAACCGCACCGGCGAGGGCGCGGGCGACGACGAGGCGATCAACGTCAACCTGGCCGGTCTGCCGGCCGACATCGACAAGATCGTCTTCCCGGTCTCGATCTACGACGCGGAGAACCGCTCGCAGAACTTCGGCCAGGTCCGCAACGCCTACATCCGCATCGTCAACCAGGCCGGCGGCGCCGAGATCGCGCGCTACGACCTGTCCGAGGACGCGGCCACCGAGACCGCCATGGTCTTCGGCGAGCTGTACCGCAACGGCGCGGAGTGGAAGTTCCGCGCCGTCGGCCAGGGCTACGCCTCCGGCCTGGTCGGTATCGCACAGGACTTCGGCGTCAACGTCTGACGTTCGTCGGATCGCAGCGGGAACCCCCGGCTTCGGCCGGGGGTTCCCGCTTGTCCGGGGGTAGCGTCGCCGCGTGCGCCTCGAATCGCTTCCCCTGACGGCCGATCACGACATTCCGGCCCCCCTGCTCACCGAACTCACCGCGCTCTACGCCTCCAACCGCGAGTTCCACGCCCTCAGCGGCGACTTCCCCGACCCGGACGACATCCGTCCCGAGCAGGTGGCCGCCGCGCTGGCCGACGAGTTGGCGACCCGGGTGCGGAGGTGCTGCTCGCCCGGAGCGCGGGCAGGGTGGTGGGGGTGGTGATCACTCTCGCCCGTCATCCCGATCCCGACGACCCCGATCCTTGGATCGGGCTGCTGATGGTCGACGCGGCCGCGCATCGGCAGGGGGTCGGCACCCAGGTCGCGGGTCTTGTCGAGGAGCGGTTCCGCGCGGCCGGCCGCACCGCCGTGCGTCTCGCCGTCCTCGACAACAACCCCGAGGCACTCGCCTTCTGGACGGCCCTCGGTTTCGAGGTCATCGGGCACCGCGCCGACCTCCAGCTCGGCCGCCCCTGTGCCGTTCTGCGCAAGGTGCTGCGCCAGGAGTGACAGTTTCGGCGCCGACTCCGCTGAACAAGCGGAGAGTTGACCATGGGTCAGGTGTCCGCATAGCGGATCTCGGCTACTGACTTTCGGACAAGAACACGTAAAGTCTTGACGGCGGCCTGTCAAACAGGCGTTCCGGGTGTCACCCTCTCCTCGCTCGCCGCAACTCTGTGCCCCACCTGTGCCAGCCATGTGCCTCGCCTGTGCCTCGACACCTGCGGGCCGGCCCGAAGGAGACCGAGTGAGACTGCAGTCCCGCACCCCCAGCGCCTCCCGCACTCCCCGTACGACCACCCTGCGCGCCGCCGCCCTGATCGGCTCGGCGGCGATGGTCGTGCTCGCGCTGCAGAACGGTGCCGCCACCGCGGCCCCCGAGTCCGCCGGCGGGGCGCACGCCCTCCCGCTCAGCGCCTCGGCTCGTGCCGCCGCGCTGAAGTCGGCGCAGGACGCTGCCGCTTCGACCGCCGCCGAGCTCGGGCTCGGCGCCCAGGAGGCGCTCGTCGTCCGGGACGTCGTGAAGGACGCCGACGGCACCGTCCACACCCGCTACGAGCGCACCTACGCCGGTCTGCCCGTCCTCGGCGGCGACCTGGTCACCCACGTGGCGAAGGGCGGCGCGCTCAAGAGTGTCAGCAAGGCGACCGGCGCCCGGATAGCCGTCGCGTCGACGGACGCCCGGATATCCGCCGGCGCCGCCAAGAAGGCCGCGCTCGCCGACGCCGGTTCCGGGAGTGCCTCCGCCCGCAAGGTGGTCTGGGCCGCCGGGGCCAGGCCCGTCCTCGCCTACGAGTCCGTCGTCAAGGGGCTCCAGCACGACGGCACCCCGAGCGAGCTGCACGTCATCACCGACGCCACGACCGGCAAGAAGATCTACGAGTACCAGGGCATCGACACCGGCACGGGCACCAGTGAGTACAGCGGGACCGTGGCGCTCGGCACCACCGCTTCCGGGTCGGGGGGCTTCGACCTCGTCGACTCCGGGCGTGGTGGACACAAGACGTACGACCTGAACGGGGGTACGTCCGGGACCGGCACCCTCTTCCACGACGCCGACGACGCCTGGGGCGACGGCACCCCGGCCAACCGGCAGACCGCCGCCGTGGACGCGGCCTACGGTGCCGCCGTCACCTGGGACTTCTACAAGTCCGCGTTCAACCGCAACGGCATCGCCGGTGACGGCAAGGCCGCCTACTCGCGGGTGCACTACGGCAACGCGTACGTCAACGCCTTCTGGAACGACAGCTGCTTCTGCATGACGTACGGCGACGGCTCGGGCAACTCCCACCCGCTGACCTCGCTCGATGTCGCGGGGCACGAGATGAGCCACGGGCTCACGGCGGCGACCGCGGGACTGAAGTACAGCCGGGAGTCGGGCGGCCTCAACGAGGCGACCTCCGACATCTTCGGCACCTCGGTGGAGTTCTTCGCGAACAACTCCGCCGACGCCGGTGACTACCTCATCGGCGAGAAGATCGACATCAACGGCGACGGCACCCCGCTGCGCTACATGGACAAGCCCAGCAAGGACGGCGGCTCGGCCGACTACTGGTCGCGCACCGTGGGCCGGCTCGACGTGCACTACTCGTCCGGCGTCGCCAACCACTTCTTCTATCTGCTGAGCGAGGGCAGCGGCGCGAAGACGATCAACGGGGTGAGCTACAACTCGCCCACGTACGACGGCTCCACGGTCACCGGCATCGGCCGCGCCAAGGCCTACCAGATCTGGTACAAGGCCCTGACGACGTACTTCACCTCCTCGACCGACTACGCGGGCGCCGCACCGGCACCCTGAAGGCGGCGAGCGACCTGTACGGCGCGGGCAGCGCCGAGTACAACGCGGTGGCCGCGGCCTGGAAGGCCGTCAACGTCCAGTAGTCGTACGGCTCCCGTGGGCATACCCAGGCCGTCCGCCTCGGCGGCTTAGGTATCCGGATTCGGTGTTGTTGCCGATGCGGGTGGCGGCGGGCCGGGCACAGACTGTGCGGGGTGCGACCACAGAGCCCGCTCGTCATGGTGATCGGCGACGACGGCATCGCCCTGTCCGGCGGTGCCGCCGAAGGGGCCGAGGCCGTCCGGTGCGTACGGTGATCTGTCGGCGGATCATCAGCACGCGCCGGGCGGCCCCTCAGCCTCAGGCGACGGGCTGGGCCACCGCGAGAGTGGCGATCTGGGTGCGGGACGCATAGCCGAGCTTGCCCATGATGTGCTCCATGTGCGAATCCACGGTGCGCTTGGAGATGCTGAGCCGTTCGGCGATACGGCGGTTCGACAGGCCCTCCGCGACCAGGGCCGCGATCTCTCGCTCCCGGGCGGTGAGCGCGGCCCACCCTCCGTGGTTCCGGGGACGTTCGGCGCCCGTTCTCGTGGCCGCCGTGCGGCTCTCGGCGACGGCACGGTCGACGGCCTCCTGAAGGGACAGGGCGGCCCCGGCGGCGTACAGCTCCTCGTGGCGGCGCTCGCCGAGGGCGCCTCGGGTGGCGGCCGTCGCCTCGGCGTGGGCCCGGTGCATGGCGGGGATGCCGAGCCGCGGGTCGTGGAACCTCTCCCACAGCCGGTCGGCGGCGCCCAGCAGCGCGGCCGCCCGCCCGTAGCGGCCCTCGGCGGCGGCGATCCAGCCGAGGGTGTCGAGGGAGAAGGCGATGCCCTGGGTGTGGTTGATCTCCAGGCACATCGTGAGGGCGGAACGCAGTGCGGCGGCCGCCTCCTCGTGCCGGCCCAGCCCCCACAGGGCGCAGCCCCGGATCCAGCCGACCCAGCCCTGCACCCAGCGCTCCCCCAGCGGCTCCAGGACCGGGCGGGTCTCCTCGCAGGTGGCGAGCGTCTTGTCGTACTCGCCGGCGCAGACGTACGCCCCGCACATCGTGCCCAGCATCCAAGCCTCGCCGCCCCGTTCGCCGAGGGCGGCGAAGCGCTCGCGGGCGTCCGTGAGCCGTTCCAGCGCCCAGTCGGCCTCGCCGACCAGGGTGTGGGCGAGGCCGCGGTTGAAGACGACGTAGGCCGCGTCGACCGAGTCGCCGCCGTCGTGCGCGGTGTCCTCGGCGCGGGCGGTCAGCTCCAGGCCGCGGCCGTGGGCGCCGGACATGAGGCTGAGATGGCCGGAGCCACGCGGCAGGGCGGTCACCCGGGCGGGGTGCGGTTCGGGGCACAGGGGGAGCAGGCGTTCCAGCCAGTACAGGCCCTCGACCGTGCGTCCGGTGCCGAGCCACAGGCCCCACAGGGCGGCGGCGAGGCGGAGGCCCGCGGCGGCCTCGCCGGGTTCGGTGCAGCAGAACTCCAGTGCCGAGCGCAGACTGGCCCGCTCCCGCCAGGCCCTGCGCAGCCACACCACCTGGTCGCGGGTGAGCCAGCGGGCGTCGAACTCCTCGGCCAGGGCGAGGCAGTGGTCGCGGTGGCGGGTGCGGTACGCCGGCTCCGCGCCGCTCTCGGCGAGGCGCTCGCGGCCGTACTCGCGGATGGTGTCGAGCATGCGGTAGCGGGCGTCGCCGCCGTCGCCCTCGTCGTCGAGGCGGAGCACGATCGCCTTGTCGACCAGGCCGATCAGGCACTCCAGGATCTCCTCGGGCGGCAGCCCGGGCCCGGCGCAGACCTCCTCGGCGGCGGTCAGTTCGAACTCCCCCGCGAACACCGACAGCCGCACCCACAGCAACTGCTCCTGCTCGGTGCACAGTCCATGGCTCCAGTCGATGGCCGTGCGCAGCGTCTGGTGGCGGGGCAGGACCCCGCGGCTGCCGCCGGACAGGAGGCGGAAGCGGTGGTCGAGACGGGCGAGGAGCTGTTCCAGGGAGAGTGCTCGCAGGCGTACGGCGGCCAGTTCGATGGCCAGCGGGATGCCGTCCAGGCGGTGGCACAGGCGGGCCACCTGGCCGCGGTTGGCCTCGGTGAGGGCGAAGCCCCGGACCACCGCTGCCGCGCGTTCGGCGAACAGCAGCATGGCGTCACCGGGTCCGGCGCCGGGGCGGGCGTCGTCGTCCGGGTCGATGACGGGCAGCGGCAGCACCTGGAGCACCCGTTCGCCGGGCGCGTCCAGCGGCTGCCTGCTGGTCGCCAGGATGCGCGTCTGCGGGCAGTGGCGCAGTACGGACTGGACGAACACCGCGCAGGCGTCGACGAGATGCTCGCAGGTGTCGAGGACGAGCAGCAGCCCGCGGGTCCCGAAGTAGGCGATGAGCGCCTCCAGCGGGGTGCGGGCCGCCCGCTCGGACTGCTCGGGCAGCTCCACGACCGCGGCGACCGCGTTGGCCAGCAGCTCCGGGTCGCGCAGCTCGGACAGTTCCACGAAGTACACGCCGTCCGGGCAGCGTTCCCGCATCCGCCGGGCCGTGCGCAGCGCCAGCCGGGTCTTGCCGACCCCGCCCGGGCCCATCAGCGTCACCAGCCGCTCCCGCCGCAACACGTCGTGGATCTCGGCGAGTTCGGCCTCGCGGCCGATGAACCGGGTGAGTTCGGCGGGCAGCCCGGTGTCGTCCGTGTCATGGGCCGGCAGCGCGGGCTGTACGAAGCTGTCCATGGCGCCCCCTCGGCAGCGTGAGCGGATACCTGCCCCGGGCGCTCACCCTAGGTATACCGATGCGCGCGGGGGCGCCCTGCGCAAGGTGCCTGTTTCCGACCGCTTGGGATCGTTCTGTGGCCATGTGGAGACCGTTACGGCCGTGCGGGCTTGCCCTCTCCGTACAGCCACTCGTCCCAGATCGCGTCGAAGTCCTCGTCGGGCGCCTGCTGTTCGACGTAGGCCGTGAAGTCGTCGGTGCCGGCGTTGCCGTGCCGGTGCCCGGACGTCCAGCCCTGGACGATGTCGTAGAAGGTGTCGTCCCCGACCGTCTGCCGGATCTTGTGGATGACCATCGCCCCGCGCTGGTAGACGGGGTCGTCGGAGATGTGCGCTCCGCTCGTGGGCTCGGCCGGCGGGAAGGCCCACAGGTCCGGGTACTCGTCCTCGCCCTCCTCGTACAGCTCGTCGAAGGTGTCCTGGGCGCTGTCGCCGCCCTCGTCCTCCTCCCACAGCCACTCCGCGTAGGTCGCGAACCCCTCGTTGAGCCACATGTCCCGCCAGCTCTTCGGCGTGACGGAGTCGCCGAACCACTGGTGGGCCAGCTCGTGGACGAGCAGCCCGGTGTCGGGGGCGCCCGGGTAGAACGGCCGGTTCTGGGTCTCCAGCGCGTACTCGGCGTCGTCCTCGCCGCCGACGATCGCGCCGGTGGAGGAGAAGGGGTACGGGCCGAAGTTGGTCTCCGCCCAGTCCATGACCTCGGGCAGCCGGGCGAGGGCCTTCGCGCTCTCGCCCTCCTGGACGGCCGTGTAGGCCGGTACGCCGCCCGCGGTGGACCGGCGGATGGCGTAGTCACCGATGGCGAGCGTGGCGACGTAGCTCGCCATGGGCTCGGCGGTGTGCCAGGAGAAGGCGGTGCGTCCGTCGCGGGTCCGTTTGCCGCGCAGCTCCCCGTTGGAGACGGCCTCCAGGCCCTCCGGCACGGTGACCGTGATGTCGTACGACGCCTTGTCCGAGGGGTGGTGGTTGCCGGGGAACCACGTCATCGAACCGATCGGCTCGCCCAGGGCCACGGCTCCGTCGGCGGTGCGCAGCCAGCCCTCGTGGGAGCCGTCGGCGTCGGTGAGGGTGCGCGGGGTGCCGGAGTAGCGGACCTCCACCTCGAAGGTCTCGCCGTCGTCGAGGTCGTCGTGGGGACGGACGGTCAGTTCCTGCCCGGTGCGGTTGAAGCGGGCGGCCCTGCCCTCGACGGTGACCTTCCCGACGTCCAGGCCCTTCAGGTCCAGGTCGAAGGCGGACAGGTCCTGGGTGGCCCGGGCGGTGAGGGCGGCGGTGCCGGAGAGCTGTTCGGTGCCGGGGTCGTAGGACAGCCGCAGGTCGTAGTGGCCGACGTCGTAGCCGCCGTTGCCGGCCTTGGGGAAGTACGGGTCCCGGAGCCCTGCCCCGCCCCGGGTGCCCTGCACGCCGCCACCGCCGCCGCTGCACGCCGTGGCCGTGAGGGCGAGGGCAGTGAGGGCGGCGACACAGGCCGGGACAAGGCGTACGGATCTGGACATGTCAGCGATCCTATGGCGCGCCGAGGTCCCGGCCCCGGCGGCGTGACACCATCTCGTACGTGCTCGACATCGGCTACGCCCTCTCCAACCGCTTCCCCGACCCGCCCCAGACGGACTACCGCCGTGTGGACGTCCGCACGCTGCGGCACGACCTGTTCTGCGGGGACGTCTACCTCGCCGACACCAAGGCGGACCGGGAGCTGTCCACAGCCTGGGGATGGGTGCCGGTGCTCGACTTCGCGTGGGCGCTGTGCGACATCGTGGAACGCCTCGACCGCGACCCGGCCGGCTCCCGTGCCTCCCGTCCCCAGCACGCCGAGCTCGACTTCACCGAGTCCACCGACCGCATGCTCTTCGAGCGCCGCTTCGGCTGGGTGGACATCGAGTCGGACTGGATGCCGGCCGAGGAACCCCCGCTGACCTTCTCCCACGCCGAACTCCGCCGCGAGGCCCGCGACTTCCTCCACGACCTCATCGCCGACCTGATCGACCTCCACGAGGACCTGGGCGAGAACCCGGCGATCTGGAGTCTGCAGGCGAAGTTCCCCCGCGTGAGCTGAGCCGGGGCCGTCAGCCCTCCACCCGGATCCCCATCTGGGCCGCCAGCACCGGTGCCAGGTCCATCAGTTGGGCTGTGCTGATCGCCGCCCCCGCCAACCGCTCCACGCCCCGCGCGATGTCCAGTTCGACCGCGCCGCGCAGGTCGACGTCCGTCAGGGTCGCCGCGGTCAGGTCCGCGTGCTTCAGCGCGCAGTCGATGAACTCGACGCGCTCCAGGCGGGCGCCTCCGAAGTCGGGCTCCACCAGTACGCAGCTCTCGAAGACGACGTCTCTCAGGCGGGCCGTGCGCAGGTTCAGGTAGTCGATCTTGCCGCCGCGGATCACCACCCGCTCCAGCACCGCCCCGTGCACCTGCACGCCGCCCAGCCGGGCGTCCACCAGCTCGACGTCCCGCAGGGTCGCGTCGGACAGGTCGGTGCCGACGCCCCGGACGCCGGTGAGCACCGAGTCCAGGAAGCGCGCGTGGCTCAGCCGCGTCTCGTCCAGCGCGCAGCCCGTCAGCGCGCAGTCCATGAAGCGGGCGCCCCCGCCGTCCTGCCCGGCGAGGTCCAGCTCCCGGAACTCCAGCCCGTCGTAGTCCCCGTCCGGCTCCAGCGCACCCCCGTCGAACGCCTCCAACGCCGGCAACCGCACCTCCGGTCGCCGCGCGCCCTTCACACCCGTCCCGCCCGCCGCTCTGCTCGCCATTCCCCCATGCTGCACCCCGCCACTGACAACGCCCCGACACCAACGCCCTGACCTGGCAGGACATCCCTCACCGTCGCCCCCCTTTCCCACGACTCGATCCGCCGGACAGGCCCCAGGCCCTAACGCCCTTGACCTGAAGCATGCTTGAGGTTGAAGGCTGGGGGCCTAGACAGCAACCGTCCAGGGAGCCCTTCATGCACGCCATCCGCCTGCACGCCTTCGGTCCGGCCGAGAACCTCACCTTCGAGCAGACCGAGGACCCCCGCCCCGGCCCGGGCCAGGTCCGTGTCGCCGTACGGGCCGCCGGGGTCCACCTCCTGGACACCGCTCTGCGCGAGGGTGCCCAGGGCCCGCTGCCCGAACTTCCCAGCCTGCCCACGATCCCCGGCCGCGAGGTCGCCGGCGTGGTCGAGTCCCTCGGCGAGGGCGTGGCCGAGCTCTGGCTCGGCAAGCGGGTCGTCGCCCACCTCGGGTTCGCACCCGGCGGATACGCCGAGCTCGCCGTCACCGACGTCGACCGGGTCCACGAGATCCCCGGCAACCTGGACTTCGCCGAGGCCGTCGCCATGATCGGGACGGGCCGTACGGCGATGGGCATCCTCCAGTTCGCCGAGCTCGGCCCCGACTCCGTGGCCCTCGTCCCGGCCGCCGCCGGCGGCATCGGCACCCTGCTCGTGCAGTACGCGAAAAACGCCGGCGCCACCGTCGTCGGCCTCGCCGGCGGCCCCGAGAAGACCGCCCGCGTCGAGGCCAACGGCGCCGACCTCGCCGTCGACTACAAGGACCCGGCCTGGCCCGACAAGGTCCGCGCCCACCTCGGCGGCGACAAGGTCACCGTCGTCTTCGACGGTGTCGGCGGCAGCGTCGCCCGCGAGGCCGTCGGCCTCCTCGCCCCCGGCGGCAGGCACGTCGTGTTCGGCTGGTCCGCCGAAGGCATCCAGGGCGGCGGGCCCTACCTCGTCGACGGCGTCTCCGAGCAGGTCCTCGGCCCCGTGATGATGCGGAAGGCCGGCGGCCCCCACCCCGTACAGACCCTCGAGCTCCGCGCCCTCGCCGAGGCCGCCGCGGGCCGCCTCACCCCGGCCGTGCAGCGCTTCCCGCTGGCCGAGGCCGCCGCCGCACACCGGGCGCTGGAGACACGCGCCACCACCGGAAAGGTCGTACTCGAACCATGAGCAACCGCAAGACACCCGTCGCAGATGCGATACGTCCCGATTCATGGTCTTCTGGCGGGGTGAGTGTCACCCGAACAGGTGAACCCGATCAGGCCGACCCGCGCCGCTGGTGGGGCCTGGTGATCATCGCTCTCGCCCAGCTGATGGTCGTCCTCGACGCCACCATCGTGAACATCGCCCTGCCCTCCGCGCAGGAGGACCTGGGCATGTCCGACGGCAACCGGCAATGGGTGATCACCGCCTACACCCTCGCCTTCGGCGGCCTTCTCCTGCTCGGCGGCCGGATCGCCGACCTCGTCGGCCGCAAGCGCACCTTCGTCATCGGCCTCGTCGGCTTCGCCGCCGCCTCCGCGCTCGGCGGCGCCGCGCAGACCTCCGGCATGCTCTTCGGCGCCCGCGCCCTCCAGGGCGTGTTCGCCGCCGTCCTGGCCCCGTCCGCGCTGAGCCTGCTGACGACGACCTTCACGGACCCGAAGGAACGCGGCAAGGCCTTCGGCATCTACGGCGCCCTCGCCGGGTCCGGCTCCGCCATCGGCTTCATCGTCGGCGGACTGCTCACCGAGTACCTCGACTGGCGCTGGTGCCTGTACGTCAACGTCCCCATCGCCGTCATCGCCGTCTTCGGCGCCCTCGCCCTCCTGCACGACCGTCCCGGCCACGCGGGCGCCCGCCTCGACGTGCCCGGCGTGCTGCTGGGCTGCGGCGGCCTCGTCGCCATCGTCTACGGCTTCAGCGAGGCGGAGCCGCGCGGCTGGAGCGACCCGCTGGTCCTGGGGCTCCTCGCGGGGGGTGTGGTCCTGCTGGCGGTCTTCGTGTGGTGGCAGAACAGGGCCCCCTCTCCTCTGCTCCCCCTGCACATCGTCAAGGACCGCAACCGCGCGGGCTGCTTCCTGACGATGGGCCTGGCCGTCATCGGCATGTTCGGCCTGTTCCTGTTCATGACCTACTACCTGCAGGTGATCCTCGCCTACTCGCCCGTCAAGACCGGCCTGGCCTTCCTGCCCCTCACGGCCGCGATCATCGTCGGCTCCACCCAGATCTCGGCCCGTCTGATGGACCGGGTGCCGCCCCGGCTGCTGATGGCTCCCGGCATGGTCCTGGCCGCGGGCGGCATGCTGATCCTGACCCGGATGACGATCCACTCCGACTACGCGACGCAGATCCTGCCCGCCCTGCTCCTCATGGGCCTCGGCATGGGCCTGACCTTCATGCCGGTCTTCGCCACCGCGACGGCGGGCGTCGCGCCGCAGGACTCCGGCGTCACCTCGGCCACCGTCAACACCTCCCAGCAGGTGGGCGGTTCGATCGGCACGGCCCTGCTCAACACGATCGCCACGACCAGCAGCACGGCCTATCTCACGGCCCATCTGACCAGGGGCGCCGACCAGGACCTGGTCGCGAAGGAGGCGGTCGTGCACGGGTACACGGTCGCGATCTGGTGGGCGGCGGGCATCATGCTGCTGGCGGGGCTGGTGGCGGCCCTGATGGTGACAACGAAGCCCGCCGGGCGGGAAGCAGAGACACCGGCTCCCCTGTCACAAACGGCGGCATAGCTCACCTAGGGGCGCGGGGAACTGCGCGCCAAGCCCCCACCGGCCCGCAGCCAACACCCCTCAGTGCCGCCCCGAAACCCGATCCGCAACCCGCGCCAACTTCGAAGACGTCGCCGCATCAGACGCACTCTCCCGCCGATCAGCCGCCCGATAAGTCGCGTACAGACCCTGCACCCCGAGCCACCGCAACGGCTCCGGCTCCCACTTACGCACCTTGTGCCCAACCCACGGCAGCGAGGTCAGCTCGGTCCGCCCACCCTGCCCGGAGTCCAGCTGGACGAGGTCACACAGAGTCCGCCCGGCAAGGTTCGTCGTGGCCACGCCCGACCCCACGTACCCCCCGGCCCAGCCGAGCCCCGTCGCCCGGTCCAGCGTGACCGTCGCGCACCAGTCGCGCGGCACCCCCAGCACCCCCGACCAGGCGTGCTCGACGGCGACCCCGGCGAGCGACGGGAAGAAGCCGACCAGGATCTCGCGCAGCGCCTCGACCGTCGCCGTCTGCGTCCGTCCGTCGTTGTCCGTCCGCGACCCGAAGCGGTACGGCACCCCGCGCCCGCCCAGCGCGATCCGCCCGTCGGCGGTGCGCTGCGCGTACATGTACGCGTGCGCCATGTCGCCGAGCGCCTCCCGGCCTTCCCAGCCGACCGACGCCCACTGCTCGGCCGTCAGCGGCTCGGTCACCACCATCGACGAGTTCATCGGCAGCCAGGTCCGCCGCTGCCCCTTCAGGCTCGCCGTGAACCCCTCGGTGCAGCGCAGGACGTACGGGGCGCGGACCGCACCGTACGGCGTCACCGCGTGCTTCGGCCGGATCTCCGTCACCGGCGTCCGCTCGTGGATGACCACGCCCAGCGCCTCGACGGCCGCGGCCAGCCCCTTGACCAGCTTCACCGGGTGCAGCCGCGCCCCGTGCGGTGTCCAGGTCGAACCGACCGCGTCCGCCACCCGGATCCGCTCGGCGGTCTCACCGGCGCCGTACAGCTCGCGGTCCTTCTCGCCGTACGACAGCTCGAGCGCGTGGAAGTCCTTCAGCCGGGCCAACTGGGCGGGCGTGCGGGCGACTTCGAGCACCCCGCCCTGGTGGATGTCCGCCTCGATGCGCTCCGCCTCCGCGGTCCGGACGACCTCGGCGACGGTGTCGTTCATCGCCCGTTGCAGGCGCACCGCCGCCTCGTGGCCGTGCAGCTTCGCGTAGCGGTCGCGGCCGGCGATGCCGTTGTAGAGCCAGCCGCCGTTGCGGCCGGAGGCGCCGTACCCGCAGAACTTCTGCTCCAGGACGGTGACGCGCAGGAAGGGGGCGGCCTTCTTCAGGTAGTACGCCGTCCACAGGCCGGTGTACCCGCCGCCGACGATCACCACGTCCGCCGTGGCGTCCCCGGTCAGCGGCTCCCGCACCGCGGGGAGACCGTCGTCGGCGAACCAGAACGAGATGCCGCCGTTCACGACGGCGGTGGCCGAGCTGCTCATGCCGGGACGTTAACCCTGCGCGGCCGCCGCTGTCTCCTTCGGATTTCGTGGTTTTGCACGGCCCCTGACCAGCGGATAGCAGGCGAACCCGATCAACACGGAGGTGAAGTGCCCGAGGTCGGTGAAGGTCCGCCCGGTCACCAGCGGCACCCCGTAGACGATCAGCACGGCGGCGGCGTACGGCGGCCGCCAGGGCACCGGAATCCGGTACGCCAGCACCGCCGCCACCCCGGCCAGCGCGTAACTCACCCCGACGTCCAGCGTGTTCACCGCCGACTCCGGCGCCATCCCGTGCCGGATCCCCCACAGCAGCGCGCCCTCGCTGATCAGCGTCGCCAGCACATGTGCCGCCGCACACACCGCCAGCCAGCGCGCCGTCCCCAGCCAGCGCTCGGCGGGCGCGTGGATGACGGAGTACAGGACGGCGTACGGCAACCACCGTCCGCCGTCGATCCACATCGCGCTGGACACCAGCACCCGCACCGGGTTGCCGGACAGCTCACGGATGTTCGTCGAACGCTGCCGCAGGAACTCCGCCTCGAAGTCCGGCGACATGTGATGCAGCGCCACCGTCGTCACGAACAGGACCGCCAACCAGATGTACGTGCCGGGCGCTCCGCGCACGTACGTCCACACCCTGTGCGGGCCCCGGGTATTTCCCATGAGCCGATTTACCCACGTCGATACGCTCGGCGCGTGATCGACATCCCGGAGGGACTCGCGGCGGCGCAGGAGAAGTTCAACGGAGCGGCGGGGCGGGCGTTCATCGCCGGGCTGCCGGAGCGAGCGGAGCGCTTCCTGGCGGAGTGGGACCTACGGCCGGACGGCGACGCCATGCACGGTGTCGCGGCCCTCGTCCTGCCCGTCCTGCGGGCCGACGGCAGCGGAGCCGTCCTGAAGCTGCAATTCCTCGACGAGGAGAGCGCGGGCGAGCCGGTCGCCCTGCGCGTCTGGGACGGCGACGGAGCGGTACGCCTCCTCGACCACGACGAGACCACCGGCACCCTGCTCCTGGAACGCCTCGACCCCGACCGGATGCTGTCCTCCGTCCCCGGCACCCACGAGGCCGTCCTCGTCATCGCCCGCCTCCTCGCCCACCTGACGGCCTTTCCGGCTCCGGCGGGCATGCGCCGGCTCGGCGACATCACGCGGGCCATGCTGGAGCGGACGCCCCGGGCACTGGAGCAGATCGCCGACCCGGAGGCACGCAGGCTGGTCGGCGACTGCGCCGCCGCCGTACGGGAGGTCGCGGACGAGCCCGGCGACCGGCTGCTGCACTGGGACCTGCACTACGACAACGTCCTCGGCGCCGACCGCGCGGACTGGCTCGCCATCGACCCCAAGCCCCTCGCCGGCGACCCCGGCTTCGACCTGCTGCCCGCTCTGTGGAACCGCTTCGACGCCGACGACGTCATCCGGCGCTTCGACGCCATGACCGACGTACTGGGTCTCGACCGGGCACGCGCGCGGGCGTGGACGCTGGGACGTGTGCTCCAGACCTCGCTGTGGGAGACCGAGGACGGCCGCCCGATGGACGCGCAGCAGCTGGAGATCGCCCGGCGGTTGCGGGACGCCTGAGCCGTCCGCCGGGAGCCGTTCAGTCGGCGAGGAAGGCGAGGAGGGCCTCGTTCACGGCGTCGGGCCGCTCCAGATAGCCGTAGTGGCCGCAGCCGGCTATCTCCGTGTACTCGGCGCCCGGGATGGCCTCCGCGAGTTCCCGCGACAGGTGCGGACGGACGACCAGGTCGTCCTGGAAGCCGATGACGAGGCAGGGGCGGGTGATCCAGCGGTAGTACGGCAGCCGGTTCGGGATGACCTCGAGGCCGAGCTGGGAGCGGATCGTCGACGGGTCGGGCGCGGACACCTCGAAGATGCCGAGCCAGTCCCGCAGCCCGTCCTCGTAGTTGAGGGTGCGGGGTGACAGGTTCTGCAGGGCGTGCTGGTACGCGGTCACCGAGGGCGGGATCTTGACGCCGCTGTCGGCCAGTTCGATGTCGGCGGCCGCCATGGCGGCGATCAGCGCGTCCGCCCGTCCGCAGCTGGCCATCAGCACGGCGCGGCTGACGAGTTCGGGCCGGGCGAGGACGAGTTCCTGGGTGAT
Organism: Streptomyces sp. GKU 895; assembly: GCA_002027195.1. Lineage (GTDB taxonomy): Bacteria > Actinomycetota > Actinomycetes > Streptomycetales > Streptomycetaceae > Streptomyces. The sequence goes on from MWJO01000006.1 coordinate 102,017, forward strand.
CAGACCGCCCAGTGAGTGGCCCACGACCTGGCAGGGACCCATCCCCAGACGCTCGATCAGGGCGGCGACGTCATCGGCCATGTCGGCGAGGGTGAAGCCGCCGGGGGACGGTCCCGTCGGCGGGATGCCCCGGTTGTCGAGGGTGATCACCCGGTGGCCGGCCGCCCTGAGGGCGGGGACCTGATGGCTGCGCCAGATCCGTCCCGGGCCGCCGGTGCCGGCGAGCAACACCACGGGTGCCGCCCGGCCGGCCGGGCCGTGGACGTCGTAACTGAGGTCGATCCCGTTGACGTGCGCGATCGGCATCGGCATGTCCTTCCGCCGTCGGAAATCAGGAGTTCAGAAGATCGGGGCCGTGAGGACGGAGAACGGACCGGGTCCTCCGGCTCAGCGGCCGGACCACACCGGAGCGCGTTTCTCCGCGAAGGCCCGGGGGCCCTCCACGGCGTCCGCGCTGTGCATGCGCCGTTCCTCCCACACGTAGCGGGTGGCGAACGCCTCCTCCAGCGGCTGGTCGAGCGAGCGCATCACGGACTCCTTGATGGCCCGCACCGACAGGGGCGCACTGCGGACCAGGTCGTCCGTCCAGGCGGCCACCCGGCGGTCCAGGTCGCCCTCCTCGGCGTCGGCGACCTCGTTGACGAGTCCGAAGTGCAGTGCGGTCGCCGCGTCCATGGTGCGCCCGGTGAGCAGGTACCCCATCGCGGTCTTCAGGGGCAGCTGGCGGGCGAGCCGGAACGCGCCGCCCGCCCCCGGGACCAGGCCGAGCCTGGCCTCGGGCAGGGCGAACACCGCGTCGTGCGAGGCGATGACGAGGTCGCAGGCGAGCGCCAGCTCGAAGCCGCCGCCGAGGGCGTAGCCGTTGACCCGCGCCACCACCGGCTTGGACAGGGTGAACCGCTCGGTGAGCCGCGGCCAGCCGGGCAGACCCCGGCTGCCGAAGGTGGTGCGCGGGACGCCGGCGCCGTCGAGGCGGCTGCGTTCCTTCAGGTCCTGGCCGACGGAGAAGGCCCGCTCGCCCGCGCCGGTCAGGACGACCGCGCGGAGGTCGTCGTCGGCCTCCACGTCGTCCCAGACCTCGGCGAGTTCCTCGTGCATCCGCAGGTCCATCGCGTTCAGGACCTCGGGCCGGTCGAGGGTGACGTGGGCGACGTGGTCCTTCTTCTCGTACCGCACCCGGGGTCGGTCGGCGGCGCTCACGCGGACCTCGCCGCGAACCTGCCGACCTTGTGGATCACGTCCTCCCCGTAGAGCCGCAGCGCCTGCTGGAGGGCGAACTCCGCCATGTAGACGCGGAACGCGTCGGCGGGTTCCTCGGCGAGGTTGAGCATCCGCCGGTTGGCGAGCACCGCGTCCCCGTCGAAGCGGGCCAGGCTCCGCTCGACGGCGTCGTCCAGCTCCTGCGGGTCCACGACCTCGTCGACCAGCAGCCGCGCCGCGGGCTCGGTGGCCCAGATGCGGCGGCCCTCCAGGATCACCTGGCGGGACAGCCGGGGTCCGACGTACCGGCTGAAGCGGAAGTTGGCCACGCCGGGGATGATCCCCTCCTTGGCCGCCGGGAGGCTGAGGTAGGCGTCGGACGCGGCCAGGACGTGGTCGAACACCAGCAGCAGCTGGGCGCCGCCGCCGATCGCGAAGCCGTCGACGGCGGCGACCCAGGGTTTCTCGACGTGCGGCGAGTGCCAGGGCGCGTCGGCGCCCTCGACGCGCAGGCCCCTGACGAGCTTGTGGAGGTAGCCGAGTTCGCGGCGGAGCAGGAAGTCGACCAGGGAGATGTCGCCGGAGCTGAGGTTCTTGAGGTTGATGCCGGCGCTGAAGACCCGCTTGCCGCGGTAGCGGGGGTGGCTCATCTCCCCGCCGCGCAGCAGCCCGACCCGCACGTCCGGGTCGAGGAGGGCCAGGTCGACGGCCGTCTCCATGTCGTCGACCTGCTGGTTGTCCTCGGCGTTGAGCCGGTCGTGCCGGCACATCGTCAGCCGTGCGACGCCGTCCCGGCGTTCCAGCCGGACCGCTTCCAGCTCCACGACGCCGGTGCGCCGGAACTCCGCGAGGAGCCCCTCGGCGCGGACCGTGGGCCGCAGCATGGCGTCGAGGAGGTGCGGGCCGGCCGTGGGCGACCGCAGGACGGCCCGCAGGAAGATGCCCTGGTCTATCTCGTGCCCCTCTTTGTCGGCCTGCGGGCGGCTCCGCTCCTGGGCGAGGCGGTCGGCGTCCGGCAGCAGTGCGGGGTAGGCGGTCGCGGCGGCCTCGACGAGTTCGGCGAGGCGCAGGTGGCGGGTGCGTCCTGCGGTGAGGCGGTCGTAGACGGTGTCGGCGTGCGCGTCGAGGAAGCGGGCGCGCAGGGCGCGGGCCCGGTTCTTCGCCGCTTCGGCCTCCTCACGCTGCCGCGGTGTACGGCGGGTCGGCTCCGGAAGGGCCGCGAGCGTCTTGTCCACCTGCTCGGCGGCCTCCGTCAGCGCCGGCCACTCCTGTGTCCCGTCGCCGGTCCCGCCCATCAGGCCGCCTCCTCGGCGGCGCGGCGCAGGGACCGGTCGCAGGCGGCCAGGTGGGGGCCGAGGGCGTCCTCGAAGCTGGTGGTGGCCGCGTCGAAGAGCAGCTGGCGGCGCAGGGCGATCTCCTTGCCGGACAGGCCCTCCAGGCGCTGTACGGTGGCGGCCGCCGCGGTGTCGGGCGTCTCGGTCAGCTCGTCGGCGATGCCCAGCATCAGCGCCTCGGGGGCCTGGATCGGCAGGCCGAACAGGACGGCTCGGCGGGCGCGCGCGGCACCGGCCAGACGGGCGAGCCGGAAGACGGCCATGCCGGGCCAGGTGGCCTCCCCCTCGAAGGGCAGGAGCAGCCGGCTGCTGCGGGTCGCGATCCGGATGTCGGCGGTGAGGAAGGCGTCGAGGGCCGTGCCGCCGCAGTCGCCGGTCGCGACCGCGACGGTCACCGCGGGCAGCCGCTCCAGCCGCCGCAGCACCCGCTCCCACTTGGTGACGAGGGCGACGTCCAGCCCGTCGGTCCAACCCGGCGCGGGGGCGCCGGCGACGCGCAGGACCACGGCCCCGCCCCGGTCCTCCACCGTGTCGCACAGGACGGTGACGTCCTTGATGGCCTTGATCGACAGCGGCTGGGAGCCGTCGACGGTCAGTGTCGTCACATCGCTCAGGTCGCTCACTGCACTCTCTCCTGTTGTCACCACTGCACCAGCGCCGTCTCGAGCGTGGAGCCCGGTCCCATGGTCATGAGCACTCCGTAGTCGCCGGGCCGGGTCACCTGCTCGTCGAGGAGCCGTTCGTACGAGAAAAGGAACGACCCGCTCGACACGTTGCCGTAGTCCCGCAGGACGCCGACGGTGTGCCGCAGGTCGTGGCGGGTCAGCCCGAGGTTGACCACGACCGCGTCGATCACCTTCTTGCCGCCGGAGTGCACGAGCCAGTGGGCGATGTCGCTGCGCCGCAGACCGGTGTCCCCGAGCAGACGGTCGACGACGATCTCGGCGTGCGCGCCGACGACGTACGGGATCTGGGGGTCGAGGTAGAAGCTGAAGCGGTCCAGCTCGCGGTCCCAGTCGTAGCGCATCGCGCCGATCGCCTCGGGGATGATGCAGCTGGCGAACTTCAGGACGGTCGGGCCCTCCGTGGTCCCGGACGCCTCGTCACCGGGCCCGCTCATCAGGGCGATCGCCCCCGCGCCGTCGCCGAACAGGCTGTTGACGACCGCGGTGCGCATCGAGGAGTCCATCGCGTACGCCGCCGAGCAGGCCTCCGTGCAGAGCACGACGGCGAGTTCGCCGGGGTGGGCGGCGGACCAGCCGGCCACCACGTTCAGCGCGTTGAGGCCGGCGTTGCAGCCCATGCCGACGATGTCGCTGCGGCTGCAGTGCCGGTCGATGCCCAGCTCACGGATCATCAGGGCGCTGAGGCCGGGGGTGAGGAAGCCGGTCGACGACACGCAGCACAGGTGCCGCAGGTCGGAGAGTTCGGCGCCGGCCCGCTTCAGGCAGGCGCGCAGGGCCTCGGCGCCCATCTCGACCGCCATGGCCTTGTGCTTGTCGAGCAGATCGCCCTGCGGCTCGGGGACCCGGACACCGTCGGCGCCCGGTTCCGGCAGGGTCAGATGGCGCCGGTCGATGGCGCTGTTGGCGAAGACGGACCGGATTCTCGGGTCGTCGATGCGGAAGGCGTCGAGCACTTCCTGCTGGGAGTAGACGGCGGCCGAGGTGGCCGTCCCCACTCCGAGGATCCGCGGCCGGTACGGCGTCTTCAGGGCGCCGTCACCGGTCAGGGCCAGCGGCGGCCGGTCCAGGCTGACTGTCATCGAAAAGTCCACCCCCACATTCGCGGCTTGGACCGCGATCGCTGTGCATGGCTGTTCCCGCTCACTTGCCTCGCCTTTCCGGAGAGTTACGACGCCGAAGCCTGTGCCTCGATGAACCGCGCGAGCCGCTCGGTGCCTTCTTCGATATCGGCGGTCGTCAGATAGCTGGTGGAGAGACGGAGGGCCTGATGGCCGCCGCCTTGCGGATAGAAGTAGTTCATCGGCGTCCAGATGACGCCGAATTCCTGTGCCGACCGGATCAGGGCCGCGTTGTCCGCCCGGAAGGGGACGTGGACCGTGAGGAAGAAGCCGCCGGTGGGCTCGTTCCAGCGCACGCCCAGCGCGGTCCGCCGGGCCTCGGGCAGCCGGGCGTCCAGGGCGCGCAGCGTGGTGCGCAGGGCGTCGCCGTAATAGGCGGCCGGTTCCGCGTTGAGCACGGACAGCAGGCCGTCGCCGGCCAGCAGCGCGCCCGCCACGGCGGCCTGGCTCAGCGACGAGGTGTTGACCGTCACCATGCTCTTGATCTTGGCGAGTTCGGCGGCCAGCAGGCCGGTCCGGCCCTCGTCGTCGACCACCTGCTGGTCGGCGACGGCGAAGCCGACCCGGGCGCCGGGGAAGACGGTCTTGGCGAACGAGCCGAGGTGCACGACACGGCGGGCCCGGTCCAGGGACTTGAGCGTCGGCAGCGGTGTGCCGGGGCTCACCCGGCGGTACGGGCTGTCCTCGATGAGGAGGATGCCGTGCCGCTCGGCCGCCTCCAGCAGCGCGTGGCGCGTCGGCAGGTCCATGGTGGTCCCGGACGGGTTGGAGTGGTCGGGGATCACATAGAGGGCGCGGGGCCGCCGTCCGCGGGCGCGCTCGCGCAGGATCGCGGCCTCCAGGTCGGCGCGGGAGAACCCGTCCTCCCGCTCCTCCACGGCGGTCACCGGCACGCCCAGCAGCCGGGCCACGCCGGTGATGCCCACGTAGCAGGGGCTCGCCACCAGCAGCGTGTCCTCGGGCCCGGCGGTCAGGGCCCGCACCACCAGCAGCATGGCCTCCTGGGCGCCGACCGTGATCACGATCGACTCGGGCGGTACGTCGATGTCCTCGTCCTTGCGCAGCGAGTCGGCGACGATCTCCCGGATCTGGCCCGCGGTGGGCCCGTACTGGTACATGGCGGTGCGGATGTCCTGCTCGGTGGCGCCCTGCGCCGCCAGGTGGTCCAGGTAGCGGCGCAGGTACGTGAAGATCTGCTCGGTGTCGAAGAACCCGTCGTAGGGCCTGCCGGGCGCGAAGGAGATCGCGTCCGGGAAGCGGTGGGTGACCTCGTTGAGGAAGGTCATCGTGTCCAGGACGGGGTCGGAGAGGCTGGGGTGCAGATCGTCCTTGCGCAGCGCCTGGACCACGGTTTCCGGGGATTCTTCCAGCACTGGATACAGGCCCATGAATTCCCCCGGCGGATTCGGATTTGGCAGGTTGATTTCGGCACCCAGAATCACACGACCGCAATCCTGGTCACAACTCTGTCCAACAGCCCGGAACCGTCACTTGGACGGGGAGTTATTCACCTGACATTCGGCGAGCAGGAAGCCTCGGAAAGACCGGTGATTGCCGCCGGAAGATCGGCTCTGCCGCGCACCTTCAATTTCCGGTATATTTTTGTCAGGTGCTGTTCCACGGTGCTGACCGTGATGGAGAGCCGGTCGGCGATATCCCGGTTGGTGCGGCCGGCGGCGGCGAGCGCCCCGACGCGGAGTTCGGCGTCGGTCAGTTCGGCCAGCGGCGCGGGCAGCGCCTCCCGGTCCGGCGGGGACGAGGCGTCCCACAGCCCGGCCGGCGGCTCCACGGAGTCCAGCACCTCAGCGCCGTCGGCCCGGGCCATGTGCCGGGCGGCCTGCGCGTCGGCGCGGGCCCGGCGCAGTTCCAGACCGTCGCCGCAGGCGTCGAGGACGCGCTCGGCCTCCTGCAGCAGCCGCAGCCGGTACCGGGGCGTGGTCACCGCCGCGAGATGGCGCAGGGCGGTGCCACGGGCCCGGCTGGGCCGCGTGCCGAGCCGGGTGAGGTGTTCCTCGATCCGCTCCCGGGCGTGCCGGCGGTCGCCCAGGGCGATGAGGGCGGCGGCCGCGTCGTTGCGCCAGTCCACGAGTTCCGGGGAGTCGAGCTCCCACTTCGCCATCAGCTCGCCGCACGACTCGAAGTCCCGCAGGGCCGCGCGCGGCCGGTGCAGGGCGAGCCGGAAACGGCCCAGGGCGTGGAGGTAGGGCAGGGCGAAGGGCGTGCCGAACATGACCATGGGGACGGGCACGTTGAGAAAGGCCCGCGCGGCCTCGATGTCACCGGCCTCGGTCGCCGCGCGGATCGCCAGGGCCAGCGGCAGGCCGATCGCGATGCCCCAGGCCTCGGGGCTGACGAGGTCGAGCGCGGTCCTGGTGGCCTCGCCCGCGCTCTCGAGGTCCCCGCGGCCCAGGGCGGCGGCCGCCCGGATCGTCTCCAGCAGCGCGTGCCCCAGGGGGATGCGCCGGGTGCGGGGCTCGTCCAGCAGCCGCTCCGCCTGGAGCACCGCCTTGTCCAGCCGCTGGGCCCCGATCAGGAAGAGCAGGGCCAGCAGCGGGTCCGCGAACGGGGTCACACTGCCGGGGCCGGGCAGCAGCCGGCCGGCGGCCCGGCCCTTCTCGAACTCGACGAGGTCGGCCGCGAGGGTGAGGAACGTACGCGGCGACATCGCGGCCGGCCGGCCCGCCGGTTCCGCCGCCGTCCGCGCGTGGGCCGGCGTACGGGTCGCCGCTCTGGTGACGTGGCGCAGGCCGGGGCAGCAGAAGGAGAGCCAGAGCCGGACCAGGGCGGGGTCCGAGCGGTTGAGGGCGGGCGGGTAGCCCGCGGTGTCCCAGGCCTGCTCCGGGCCTGCGCCCTCGCGTGCCTCGATGATCCGCAGCAGGTCGTCGGCCTGCGCGAACTCGCCCCGCCACACCTTCTGCTTGACGACGACCAGGGCGTCGGAGCCGGTCAGCCGGCCGGCGCGCACCATCCGGCCGAGCTGCGGGAGGTACCGGGACGCCTTCGCGGGGTCCATGGACCACTGGGCCTCCGCGAGGGCGGCGATGACCTCCGCCTCCTGGTCGGCGTCGGTGCACAGGCCGGAGGCGTGCCGCAGATGCTCGACGCCGGCGGCGAGGTCGCCCGCGGCCAGCGCCTCGCGCGCGGCCTCGCGCAGGATGTCGAGCTGCCAGGCGGCTCTGGCCGGGTCGTGGGCCGCGAGGAGTTGCCGGGCCACCACCGCGGCCGGGGCGCGCTCTCGCGGAGCACCTCGGCGGCCCGGGTGCGCAGGGTGGCGAGGTCCGGTTCGGGGATGTCCGCCAGGACGGTCAGGCGGGCGCGTTCGTGGCCGAACCAGGCGCCCGAGAACAGACCGGCCGCGCGCAGCTCGGTGATGCTCCAGCGCACGGAGGTCGCGTCGCCCCCAGAAGGGTGCCGATCAGGGCCGGGGTGACCGACTCGTCCAGGACCGCGGCGGCCCGGGCGACGGCGAGCAGGGTGGGTTCACCGCGGTGGAGGCAGCGCAGGTAGGCGTTGCGGAACGCCTCGTGGGGCATGGGGGCGCCGCGTCTGACGGCCTCCGGGGTGCCGCAGGTCGCGGTGTCCTCGATCAGGGCCTCCAGCAGCAGGGGGTTCCCGCCACTGGCCTTGGCCCACAGCTCGACGGTCTCCGGCGCCGCGGTGGGCGCCGCCGGATGTCCGGCCAGCCGGGCGGCGACCCCGTCGACGCCGAGCGGTCCGACGCGCAGCCGTCGGCAGTGCGGCAGGTGCAGGGTCTCGGCGTGCAGCGCCGCGAGGGTCCGGTCGTGGCCGGCGGTCTCGGTCAGGACGGCCAGGACGGGCAGTGCGTCGATGCGTCGTACGAGATAGCGCAGGCACTGCAGGGAGGCCTCGTCGGCGAAGTGCACGTCGTCGGCGTGCAGGACGAGCGGTCCGCGGCCGGCGAGTTCGGCGACGGAGCGGTGGATGCGCTGCATGAGGGCGCGCGGCACGCGTCCGCTCGCTTCCGCGGCCTTGGCGAGCTCCGTGGCGGCCGGTGGTCCGTCGGCCGGGCCCGTCGCCCGCATCGCGGTGACCAGTTGGTCGATCAGTCCCAGTCTGTCGAGGCTCTCGCTCGCGGCGCCGGTCACCGACAGAAAGGTTCCTCCCCGCTGTGTGACCTGCTCGGACAACGCCCGGACCAGGGTGGTCTTACCGCAGCCCACGGGGCCGTTGACGATGACCAGGGCTCCCTTTCCGGCCACGCACCCCTCGTAGAGCTCTCGCAGCAGACCGAGTTCTCCGTCCCTTTCATGGAGCTTCACAGGTACCCCCCGTACCTACGCCGACCCGTGAGTATTTGAGGCCAGAACCAAACCCTCTCTGACCTGCAAGTACATAGCCAGGATACCGGCTCATTAGCGCCAGCACGGCAAGATTTCGGCCACTCGGCGAGACGAATGGGGGCGATTTTCGGACAGCGGTCGGCCGATAATTCATGGGGAACTCAGAAGGAATGCACGGAGTCCATCGGTGAATGACGGGCGAAGGATTCGCGCCGACCTCGGCGGAGTACCGCACAGGAAAACCGTCGCGAAAGCGGCAACTTTCGCGACGGTCGACATTCCGAAATGCGGTGTCAGCCGATCTGGGCGACGTCGTCCCTGACCCGCTCGGCGAAATCCGACCACAGGTCGGCGAACTGCCGGGCGAGATCGGCCACGATGTCGCTGCAGTGCGGCGGGACGTTGTTGACGATCGCCTCCCACTCCTCCTTGCGCAGCGAGTGCAGGACGAGCAGGCGCAGCAGGTTGCGGCCGGTCTCGGTGAAGCGCAGTGCCGGGTCGGCCTTCAGCCGCTTGATGAGCACGGCGCGGTCCGGCGCCTGCGTCATGTCCGGGCGGGTCCGGGGAGCCGGCCGGGCGAGTCGCAGCGCCCCGAACTCCCCGCGGCCGGGCGGCTCCCCGGGTTCGGTCCGGTCCTGCTTGCGCCGGCGCTGCCGGGGCAGCGGGTCCTCGCCGTTGCGCAGCCGGTTGCGGACGTCCCGGGCCGTCTCGGGGGAGATCCCCGCCGCCCGGGCGACCTGACGAAGCGACAGCTCCGGGTTCTCCGTGAGCAGTTCACCCGCCAGGATGCGGCCGGTACTGCCGTCGACCGGCCGCAGTCTGCCGTCCTGACCGAGCCGCCGCCCCTCCGGCCCCGGCAGCTGGACGACCCGCTTGCGGATCTCGCCGACGGTCCCGGGGGCGATCCCGGTGACCGAGCGACCCTGCGGTCCGACCACTGCGGATGGGAGACGACGATGCGCTCGGCGGCGCGCTTGCGGTCGGCGAGCGCCAGCGGAAGGCCGTGATGGACATTGAGTTGGACCGCCAGGACGAAGGCCGCGGCTTCGTCGCCGTCGAAGAACCGGGCGGCGATCCTGCTCTCGCCGCGCAGCCGGGCGGCCTTCAGCCGGTGGTAGCCGTCGATGACCCGCATCGTCTGCCGGTGCACCGTGATCGGCGGCAGCGGATTCTGCGCCGCCGCGAGTACCTGAATGTGCTCCGTTCTCTCTCCGGCCAACCGTGGTGATCCGGACAGGCTCAACGAGCCGATCTCGACCTCCACGACGGGCTGCTGACTTATTGCTCCCTCGGACTCCACCACAGCTCCTTACATCCCCACGCTGCTGCGAAAGGCGGTTGCCGTCCACGAAGAAGAATTTCTCGTCCGAGCACGCTTTCTGCCGAAAATCCATCGCCGGTGGTCAGCATGTGGGGGGAGCGATTTCACAAGGTCGACATTTGCATGCTTCAGATGTGACCGAAATTAACAGCCTGACATCCTGGGCGAAACCCCTGCGGTTCGAGCGGTCCTCCCCCCTACCTCTAGGGGGTGTGGGCGTGAGCTGGACAAAGAGGTGCCCGCGACGCCGTGGGAGCGTCGCGGGCACCGGTCTTCCGGGGTCGTACTCAGTGGGGCCGGGGGCCGCCCGGCCCGCCGGGTCCCTGCGGGCCGGGGCCGAAGACGACCGGCCGGGGTCCGGGGCCGGGTCCGGGCATCCCCGGTCCGCCCGGCATCCCCGGTCCGCCGGGTCCGCCCGGACCGCCCGGGCCCTCGGGGCCGCCGGGGCCGAAGAAGACCGGCCCCCCGTGGCCGTGGCCGACCGGTTCCGGGACCCGCTGCTGCGGCGCCTCCTCGATCTCGGGCACCTCCTCGTCGGCCAGGGCCGGCACGGCGAACTGGGTGCGGTACAGCTCGGCGTAGAGCCCGCCGAGCGCGAGCAGTTCGTCATGGGTGCCGCGCTCCGCGATCCGCCCCTGGTCCAGGACGATGATCTGGTCCGCGTCCCGGATGGTGGAGAGCCGGTGCGCGATGACCAGGGAGGTGCGGCCCGCGAGCGCGGTCTTCAGGGCCAGTTGCAGGGCGGCCTCGGACTCGGAGTCCAGGTGCGCGGTCGCCTCGTCCAGCACCACCACCGGCGGGGCCTTGAGCAACAGCCGGGCCATGGCGATGCGCTGCTTCTCACCGCCGGAGAGCCGGTAGCCGCGGTCGCCGACCATGGTGTCGAGGCCGTCGGGCAGCGAGGCGACGAGCCGCCAGATCTGGGCGGCCCGGCAGGCGGCGACCAGTTCCTCCTCGGTGGCGTCCGGGCGGGCGTAGAGCAGGTTCTCCCGGATGGTGGTGTGCAGCAGGTGCCCGTCCTGGGTGACCATGCCGACGGTGTCGCTGAGCGACTGGAGCGTCAGGTCGCGCACGTCGCGGCCGTCGATGAGGACGGTGCCCTCCTCCGGGTCGTACAGCCGCGGCACCAGGTGGGTGACGGTGGTCTTGCCCGCCCCGGACGGGCCGACCAGCGCGGTGAGCTTGCCGGCCGGCACGGTGAAGCTGAGGTCGCGCAGCGCCCAGCTGTCGCCGTCCTGCTCGCGCGTCGGCGTGGCGAAGTCCTCCAGGGAGGCCAGCGAGACGTCGGCGGGCCGCGGGTGCCGGAAGGACACCCCGCGGAACTCGATGCCGGGGGCCGTCTCGCGGGTGTTCGCGGGGGGCAGCGCCACCGCGTCGGGCTTCTCGGTGACCAGCGGCTTCAGGTCGAGGATCTCGAAGAGCCGGTCGAAGCTGACGAGCGCCGTCATGGCGTCGGCCTGGGCGTTCGACAGCTGGCCGACCGGTGCCATCAGCCGGGTGAGCAGCGTGGCGAGGGCGACCAGGGTGCCGACCTCGAAGACGCCGTTCACGGAGAGGGTCCCGCCGACCCCGTAGACGACGGCGGTGGCGATCGAGCCGATGAACATGCTCGACAGGAAGAGCAGCTTCATCGACACCGAGTTGCGCACGCCGATGTCCCGGCCGCGGGCGGCGAGCCGCGCATAGCCGGCGGTCTCCCGGTCCGGGCGGCTGTAGAGCTTGGCCAGCAGCGCGCCGGCGACATTGAACCGCTCGTGCATGAGCGAGCCCATCTCGGCGTTGACCTGCATGTGCCGCCGGGCCAGGCCCTGGAGCCGGCGGCCGACGAGCCGGCCGGGGAGGATGAAGAACGGAACCAGGACCAGGGAGATCAGGGTGATCGTCCAGGACAGGTAGAACATCGTGCCGAGCACGAACAGGACGGTCAGCCCGGCGGAGACCACCGTGGAGAGCATCTGGGTGACCGCCTGCTGGGCGCCGATCACGTCGGTGTTCAGGCGGCTCACCAGCGCGCCGGTCTGGGCGCGGGTGAAGAAGGCGAGCGACTGGCGCTGCACATGGTCGAAGACCTGCACCCGCAGGTCGTAGACGAGTCCCTCGCTGACCTTGGCGGAGAACCAGCTCTCCCCGAAGCCCACCACGGCGGCGAGGACCGAGACCGCGGCGACCGCGCCCGCGAGCCACGCCACGGTCCCGTTGTCGCCGGCCATGATGCCGTCGTCGATCAGGTACTTCAGGAGCAGGGGCGGGGCCACCGCGCACAGGGCGTTCAGCGTGGTGCAGACCACGAGGAAGCCGATGGCGCGGCGGTGTCCGCGGGTGTACGGGATGATCCTTCTCGTCGTTCCGGGCTTCGCCCGCTGGGTGTTGTTCGAGGAATCCGGCCCGTCGGACCGGATCATGACGGGTCCGCCCATCATGGCCACGGGTACTCCCTGGGTAGCGTCGCTGCGGTCGGGCGGGCCACTAGCGGGCCGCCTCGGTCTCCTTCATGGCGTCGATGAGGCTCTGCGGACGGAGATCCGTCCAGCTCTCCTCCACATAGGCGAGGCATTCCTTGCGCGAGGCCTCTCCGAAAACGAGCCGCCAGCCATTCGGGATTTCAGCGAATGCAGGCCACAACGAGTGCTGATTCTCCCTGTTCACGAGCACCAGAAAGGTCCCGTCTTCGTCATCGAACGGGTTCGCCATTAGTCACTCCCGCGGGATCGAATTAATTCCTCGATGGATAGGAAAACCTTAGCCCGAGCCATATGAGCCGAACAAGGTTCGCCAATTCGAGGGCATTCCGCGGCAATAGGTATTTGTTTTTGGGGTGGGCCGGGCACAGCCGGCTCACAGTCTGACCTGCGGCCGCCCGGCGCGACAGGTCGTCCAACCGGCCGACCCGGGCAGTTGGACACCGGACGACCGGGGTGCGGCACCCCCGTCGGCGGGGGATGGCAACGGAGGCGCCGCGGTCCGGGATGTCAAGCCACCGTCCAGGGCGGCTAGTTGGTCGCGAGGGCCTCCGTCGGAGGGAGCCGGGCCGCGCGGACCGCGGGGTAGAAGCCGGCCAGTCCGCCGATGGCGAGGGTGGCGGCGAGCCCGCCGGCCATCGCCCACAGCGGCACCAGGGCCGCCCACCCCTGGTAGGCGGCGTAGCCGTCGGTCACCCCGATGCCCAGCAGGACACCGCCGAGGCCACCGAGCCCGGACAGCAGCAGCGCCTCGGCGAGGAACTGGATCCTGATCTGGCCCCGGGTGGCGCCGAGCGAGCGGCGCAGTCCGATCTCCGAGCGGCGTTCCAGCACCGAGATGACCATGGTGTTCGCCACCCCGACCCCGCCGACCAGCAGCGCGACCCCGCCCAGGCCGAGGAGCAGCCCGCTCAGCGACTTGTCCGCGGCGTGCTTGGCGGCCAACGCGTCGGACGGGCGGGAGACGTTGACCTCGTTGGGGTCCTCCGGGGAGACCGTCGGGCCCAGCACACTGTGCACCGTCTCGACGTCCGCGTCCTTCGCCCGGGTGTAGACGGTCGTCGGGTAGCCGTCGAAGGACAGTTCCTTCTCCGCCACCGTCCAGCCGACGAAGGCCTGGGTGTCAAGGGCGGGCAGCAGTTCGTTGGGGGCCAGCAGCCCCACCACGGTGAACCAGCGGTTGCCGAGCCACACTTGGACGTCCGTCCCGGCCCGGTGGATGCCCAGGCTGTGCGCCGTCTCCGCGCCCAGCACCACCGCCGGGTAGCGGCTGTTGGCGTCGTTGAGCCAGCGGCCGTCCACGATCTTCCCGCCGATGGAGCGCAGCAGGTCCGTGCGGGCCGCGCTGACCGTCAGGCCGCCCGACTCCACCGCCGGCACCCGGTCGTTGCGGTAGAGCTTGGCGTCCGTGGTGCCCGTCGCCGAGGCCGAGATCACCTCGGGCCGGTTCGCGATCATCGCGACGGCGTCCTCGGACAGATGGGCGTTGTCGCCGGTCATCGTGGTGCCGGGGGCGACGGTGAGCAGATTGGTGCCGAGCGCCGCCAGCTGCTTGTTCAGATCGTTGGTCGACGAGGTCGAGATACCCACCACACCGATCATCGCGGCGATGCCGATCGCGATGCCGAGGGCCGACAGGAAGACCCGCATGGGCCGCGAGCGCAGGCCCCAGCCGCCCACCCGGGCCACGTCCGACAGGCTCAGCCGGGCCGCCCGGGGACGCGGCGGCGGGGGCAGATCGGCCCAGGGCCGTAGCCGTTCGGCCGGCAGCGCCGGATACCCCGTGCTCATCGCCCCACCCCCGTGTGCGTCAGGGCCCGCGGCCCCGGTGATCCCGAGTCGTGCTCGATCCGGCCGTCCCGCACCCTGACCTCGCGCGGCAGGGACGCCGCGATGTCCCGGTCGTGGGTGATGACGACGACCGTCGTGCCGGCCTCGTGCAGTTCGTGGAGCAGCTCCATCACCACCGTCCCCGAGCGGGAGTCCAGGGCACCGGTCGGCTCGTCGGCCAGCAGCAGCGGCGGATCGCCGACCACCGCCCGGGCGATCGCCACGCGCTGCTTCTCACCGCCGGACAGCTGCTGCGGCTCGTGGAAGAGCCGGTGCCCCAGGCCCACCCGGCGCAGCGCCACCTCGGCGACCCGGCGCCGCTCCCGGCGCGGCCGCCCGCTGTACAGCAGACCGTCCGCCACGCTGTCCAGCGCGGACACCCCGGAGGCGAGATGGAACTGCTGGAAGACGAAGCCGATGGTGCCGGCCCGCAGCGCCGACAGTTCACGGTCGTTGAGGGAGTCCACCTCGTGCCCGGCGATCGCCACCGTCCCGGAGGTGGGCCGGTCCAAAGTGCCCATGATGTTGAGCATCGTGGACTTGCCCGAGCCCGAGGGGCCGACGACCGCGAGCATCTCGCCGCGGTGGACCACCAGGTCCGCCTCGACGAGAGCGGCCACGTCCCCGTACGACTTGCCGACCCCGGCCAGCTCGATCACCGGGTGGGCGGTGACGGTCACTTCGGGACCCCCACGACGGTGCCCTCGGTGATGCCGGTGCCGGAGACCTCGACCATGCCGTTGCCGAACATGCCGAGCTTCACATCGCGGTACTCCGTCTTCGACCCGGTCACCACCTCGACCGCGTAGCCGCCGCCCGGCCGCGCGAACAGGGCGCTGATCGGCACCGCGAGCACGTTCGAGCGGGCCTCGGCCGCGAACTCGACACTGACGGAGGCGGCCTGGTAGGCGCCGAGCTTCTTGGCGTCCTCGACCTTCAGCTCCACCGGCACGGTGGCGTTCGAGGAACCCGAGCCCGAGGACTTCTGCTGGTCCCCGCCCTCACCGCCGGAGTCGCCCGACGAGGTCGGCGTGCCGATGTCCGTCACCACGGCGGTCACCGTGGTGTTGTCCGGCAGCGTGACGGTCGACTTCCCGCCCTTCTTCGCCAGGTCCGCGTACTGCACGGGCAGGTCGACGGAGATGACCCGGTCGGTGCCCGTCCAGGTGAGCACGTCACCGGTGAGGCTGTCGCCGACGGCGAGGCCCGCCTTGGCGACCCGCCGCGCGCCGGACGCCACCACCGCGTCACCGGGCCCGACCTCCCCGGTCTCCGTACGGCCGAGGTCGTCCTGCCACTCCTCGACGGCGGCTGCCGTGTCCGAGGTGTAGTCGGAGTCCACCGTGAAGCCGTCGTAGCCGAGCGCCTTCAGGTTCTTCTCCAGCATCTTGACGTCGCTGCCGCTGACGCCCGGCTTCAGCGTCCGGTACAGCGGCACCGAGCCGTACAGCAGCGGCACCGACTGCTGGTTGACCTTGTAGACCGGCTTGCCGCGGGTGACGGTGTCGCCGTCGGACGGCATCCAGGTGACGATCCCGGCGCCCGCCCCGCCCCCCGCCCTGCGCCTGCCCGGACTGCCCGGAGCCGGACGCGGCCGGGGCCTGCACGGCCACCGTGTCGCCGTACCCGAGCTGCCCGTCCAGGGCCTGCGAGCTGGTCAGCGTCGTCCGCTTCACCTGCGTCGTGGCGGGCGGCCCGGACGGCGCCGTCGCCTCCGTCCCGTCGTCCCCGCCGCCGAACACCCCGAGGGCGGCACCGGCCGCGGCCGCGGCGACCACCGCCGCACACGCGACGACCAGGGCGATCCGCACCCCGCGGCGGCGACGGCGGCGGTCCGCCGGTGCCGGGTCGAGGTCCCCGCCGCTCCCGTCGAAGGAGGGGGAGGGGATGGCCTCGGTCCGCAGCTCCAGCTCCCCGCCGTCCACGCCCGGCGCTTCCTCGGGGGCCGTCCGCGCGACGGTCCCCTCCTCCTGACTGGTCATCCCTGCGGCCCTCCCATGAAGGCGAGCGTGCCGCCGGGCCGGATGCTGTAGCAGGCCTCGGCCGCCTTGGCGAACTTCGGATCGTCCCGCCCGGTCAGACCGGAGGCGTTGGCGTCGATGACGATCGTGTTCCCGTTCACCTGCGGGTCGGGGAAGTTGGGTACGCCGTTCTCACGGATGCACTTCGCCCAGGCGGCGACCTTCGTCGCGTCGAAGGCCCGGCTGCCGGCGGCGTCACCGGTGTCGCCCTGGTACAGCAGGCCCTGGCAGGCGGACTGGGCCGACTTGAAGGTCGGCGAGTTCTGGTCGACGCCCTGCGGGATGACGAGCTTCACGCCGCCCCCGCTGTCCTTCTCCGGGTCGGGGAACTCCGAGACACCGTGCTCGCGCATGCACTGCGCGTAGGCCACGCCCGCGCTCTCCGTGCCGCCCGTACTGGAAGAGGAGGAGTCCGCGCCGCCCTCGCTGGTCACGTTCGCGTCCTTGTCGCCCGACGAACAGCCGGCGAGAAGTGCTCCGGCCGTCATCACGGACAGCACCGCCAGGAGGGGCCCGGTCATGCGCTTCTGATGGTTATTCGGCATACCAGAAGTTCTACGGGGCGCCCGGTCACACCAGGGTTGCAACGGGCGCCCCGCGGGACCGCTCAGTCAGACCGGTCCCACCCGGCACTTCCCTGTCCCTCCGACGGCACCAGCGCGATGGCGCGGGCGGGACAGCGGGACGCGGCCCTGCGCAGCGCCGGCAGCGCCTCGGGGCCTGCCTCCCGGGCCCGTGGCACGACCAGGCCGTCGTCCTCCGACTGGTCGAAGAACTCCGGCTCGAACAGCGCGCAGGCGCCCGAGCCCACGCAGCTGTCCCGGTCGACCTGGATGCGTACGCGGGCGGTGACGGCCGCATTCCCCGTGTCTGCCGTGTCCGCCACCGGTCTCACCACAGGACCGGCAGCGTCTCGACGCCGAACTGCGGCGCCAGCGACCGGAACCGCAGCTCCGCCACCCCGGTGCCGAGCCGCAGGCCGGGGAAGCGTTCCAGCAGCCCCGTCAGCGCGATCCGCAGCTGGAGCCGGGCCAGCGCCGCACCGAGACAGAAGTGCACGCCGAAGCCGAGGGCCAGATGGTTGCCGGGCTCCCGGGCGATGTCCAGCCGGTCCGCGGTGCCGTCGTCGCCGCCGTACGGGCAGCGGTTCGCGGCGAACACCGAGCACGACACGACCTCACCGGCCTTGATCAGCTCCCCGCCGATCTCCACGTCCACCAGCGCGGTCCGCGGTGACACGGACGCCACCACCGACACATAGCGCAGCAGCTCCTCCACCGCCCGGTCCATCAGCTCGGGCCGCTCCCGCAGCAGGGCCAGCTGGTCGGGATGGCACAGCAGCGCCAGGACCCCGAGGCCGATGGTCTCCGCCGTGTTCTCGATCGAGCCGTTGGCGACGCTCTCGCAGATGCCGGCGACCTCCTCGTCCGACACCGCGTCCCCGTGCTCCCGGATCAGCATCCCGGCCAGGCCCTCGCCCGGATCGCGGCGCTGGGCCGCGGCCAGCTTCCGGAAGTGCCCCACGTACTCCGACGTCGCGGGATGGCGCCGGGGACTGTGCCCGGACGCCCGGTGGTCGCCGAGCCGGGACAGCTCGGACAGGTCGTCGCGGGGCAGACCGATCAGCTCGGCGAGGATCAGGCCCGACACCGGCCGGGCGAAGTGGCGCATCAGGTCGGCGGGGCGGCCGGCCCGCTCCAGCACCTCCAGCCGCTGGTCCACGATCCGCGCCATCATCGGCTCCAGCGCCTTCATCTGCCGCACCGTGAACATCGGCGCCACCAGCCGGCGCAGCCGGCTGTGCTCGGCCCCGTCGGTCTGCAGCAGACTCCCCGGATGCGGATCGGCTTGCGGCCGTCCGGCTCGGGCGGCGGCATGCTGGAGAACCGCTCGGCGTCGGCGAGGATCTGCCGCACCACCTCACGATCGGTCACGATCCAGTGCGGCATCCCGCCCGGCGGCCGGAACAGCGGCGCCCGTGCGCTGAGTTCCAGCAGCTCCGGCACCGGGTCGAGCACGTCCCGGCGCTTGTCCACCGGAAGCTCGAACGACTGCGTCATACGAGTCCTACCTTTCTGACACGGGCTTGCGGTCTGACATGGATTCCGGGATCACGACATGGATTCCGGCTCACGACGTCGTTTCCGGGGTCACGAGGCGCCGGGCGACCTCCCGGCCGATGGTCTCGGCGTGCGTGCCCCGCAGCATCCCGACGTGGTCGGCGGCGATCTCGATCCCCTCGATGGGCTCGGCGATGTACCGCTCCCAGGTGGAGCGCGCCGCCGCGAGCGACACCTGGGCCAGATCGCCCTCGGTGGCCAGGAACAGCAGCGCGCCACCGCCGAAACGCCGGGGAGTGTGCCCCTGCGCCAGCCGGATCATGTGCTCCTTCGTCTCCTCCACGTTGACCGTGAACGAGTCGGCCGGCGGGCTCATCGCCCCGGGCCCGTCGAGCAGGGCCCGCCCCTCCTGGTCCGCGGCCCCGTCGATCCGGACGAGCGTCCCGTCCACGCCGGCCGCGTCACCGCGGTCGCCGTCCTGGCGCGGGCCGTCCTCGTCCCTGCGGTGGTGTCCGCCGGGGTAGCCGTCCAGCAGCGCCAGCAGCGCGACCTCAGCCCCCTGCGCCTCCAGCTCCGCGGCGACGGCCTGGGCCAGCACCGCGCCGAAGGACCAGCCGAGCAGCTGGTACGGCCCCTCGGGCTGCACCGAGCGGATCCGCTCGACGTAGTCGGCCACCAGCTCCGGCACGCTGCCCGGCATCGCCCTGCGGTCGGTGAACCCGGGCGTCTGGAGGCCGTAGACCGGCAGATCCTGCGGCAGGTGGCGCAGCAGCGCGGCGTAGGACCAGGCCAGCCCCGTGCTGTGGTGCAGGCAGAACAACGGCGTCCGGGACCCGCCGCGCTGCAACGCGAGCAGCGCGTCGAGGTCGTCCCGCCGCCGCCCGGCCCGCCGCGGCGCCGTCAGCCCGGCCACACCGTCCAGCGCGGCGCGCGGCTGCACCAGCCCGTCCGAGGTCCACGCGGCACGCCGCCCGGTGCGCAGCATCAGGTCACCGCCGGGCCCGAAGGGGTCGGCGACCAGACTGCCCGCGGTGCGGGCCGGGGCCCCGGCGATAGGCGCGGGCCAGCGACGGCCCGGCGACGTACAGGTCACCGGCCACACCGACCGGGACCGGCCGAAGCCACTCGTCGAGCACGTAGGCGCGGGCGGTACGGGGCAGGGAGAGCGCGGGGACCGGGATGGAACCCGTACCCGATGCGGTGGCCCCCACAGGGCTCTCGCCCGGCCCGGCGGTCTCCACCACCGCGGTACGCCCCCCGCTCAACGCGGCCAGCAGCCCCACCAGCAGTTCGGTGACCGGCGCGTGCGCGTCCAGGTGGAGCGTCGCGGCGGTCGACTCGGACGACGGGGAGGCCGCCTGACGGTCGATCACCCGGCCGAGCAGGGACCGGTGGTCCACCAGCTCGCCCACCGGCGTGCCGTCCGGTGCCTCCGCGGGCAGCAGGACGGCCGGCTGGGACGGCCGCGGGTCCGGGAGTACGGCGGGACGGCGCAGCCTCCTGCCCGCGGCCCGGATCGCGTCCGCCACCCGCAGCACGGGCACCGCCTCCGACCCGGCGACCTCCCCCAGGCCGCCACCCGACGACACGACGAGCGCGGCCGGCGCCACGCACCCCAGTCCGGCAGCCGCCGCCAACGGCCCCCCGGCGGCGCCGGGGTCGGCGATCACGCACGCGGCGCCGGACCGGAGCACGCCGAGCACGGCGACCGCCCAGTCGGTGCCGGGCCGTACCGCCACCACCACGGTGTCGCCCGCGCCCACCCCGCGCCGGTCCAGCCCCCGCGGCGAGCCACGCGGCCCGCCCCGGTCCAGGGCCCCGGCGGCTGAGGGAGCCGTACCGGTCCGGACGGCCGCGCGCCCGGCTCGCGGGCCGCGGCCTCGGCGAGCGCCGGGAGCACGGTGCCGTCCGGGACCCGGGCCGCGCCACGGTTCCAGTCCTCGGTCAGCTGCCGCCGCTCCGACTCGCCGAGCAGGATGTCGAGCTGGCTCAGCCGCAGTTCCGGCTCGGCCGCCACCTGTCCGAGGAGCCGGAGCAGGCGCCGTACGAGTGCGACGGCGGTGGCCCGGTCGAACAGCTCCTCGGCGTAGTCCAGGCTGCCGTCGAGGCCGTCGGGCCCGCCGTCGTCACGGTGCCGGTCGGTCAGCCGTACCGTCAGATCGAACCCGGACGCCGGGGTGCCGAGGCCGACGAGCGAGGCGTCCAGCCCCGGCACCGCCGGGACGTCCCACTTCGCCGCGGTGTCGTCCCGGACGTCCAGAACCACCTGGACCAGCGGATGCGGGTCACCCGGTGCGGCGTCCGCGACCCCCAGGGCCTCGGCGATCCGCGCGAACGGCACGTCCCGGGACCGCTCCGCCTCCTCGGTGGTCTCCCGGACCCGGCCGAGCATCTCCCGGAACGTCGGGTCCCCCGAGACATCCGTGCGCAGCGGCAGCAACCCGGCGAACGGGCCCATGACCGCCTCGAGTTCACCCTCGCCCGTGGGCCGCGGCGCCACCGCGCCGACCACCAGATCGGTGCCGGCGCCCATCCGGGCGAGCAGCATCGCAAGCCCGGCGTGCACCACGGCGACCGAGGTCACGCCGAGCGCCTGGGCCGTCTCCATCAGCCGGACGTGCACCGGCGCCGGCACCCGCAGCGGCACCGCGCCGGTCCGCCGGGCGGGCCGCCCGGACCGTGGCCGGTCCACGGGTAGCGTGATCGCGGACGGCGCGTCCGCCAGCACCTCCTTCCAGTACGCGAGCTGCTCACCGGCCACGCTCTCGGCCGTCTCCGCTGTGGTCGCCACCTCCGTGTCCGCGTCCGCGAGCAGCCGGCTCTCCCAGACCGCGTAGTCGGCGAACTGGAGCGGCAGAGGCGCCCGCTCCGGGGCACGGCCCTCCCAGCGCGCGCCGTACGCCACGGACACATCGCGCACGAGAGCGTCACGGGACGCGTCGTCGCCACCGATCCGATGCAGTACGAGAAGCAGCACGTGGTCGGTGTCGGAGAGCTCGAACAGCGTGGCGGCCCACGGCGTTTCGCTCGCGAGGTCGAACCGGCGGGCGGCACCGGCGGCCAGTACGGCCGGCAGTTCCCGCTCGGCCGCCGTGACGACCGGGAGCTCCGGGCGGGCCGCGGGATCGTCGGCGCCCAGGATCCGCTGGACCAGCTGCCCGCCCGGGGTCTCGGCGAAGACCGTCCGCAGGATGTCGTGCCGTGCGGCCACATCCGCCAGCGCCGCCCGCAGCGCGTCCCGGTCTAGCTCCCCGCGCAGCCGCAGGGCGACGGACGACTGAAGGGTCCGCGTACCCGGATCGGCCGCGGCCCGCCGCCAGAGGAACCGCTGCCCGGCCGTCGCCGGTGCCTCGCCCCCCTCATGGTCGACCGGCAGCAGCGAGGGACGGGACTTGGTGCCCAGGATGCGTGCCGCGCCGATCGGTGTCGGATCGCCGAAGAACTGCTTCAGGTTCAGCTCCGCCCCGGTCTCCGACCGCACCCGGCCCGCAAGATGCATCGCCAGCGCCGAATTGCCGCCCAGATCGAAGAAGTTGCCGTCGGCGGCCACCCGGTCGACGCCCAGCACCCCGGCGAACAGGGTGCACAGCAGCGCCTCGGTGCCGTTCCGGGGAAGGAGACCCGAGCCGTCGCTCTCCGGATCGGGGACGGGCAGCGCGGACCGGTCGACCTTGCCGTTGACCGTCAGCGGCAGCGCGTCGAGGACGACCACGGCCGAGGGAACCATGTAGTCCGGGAGCCGCGTCGCCACGAACTCCCGCAGACTCGCGGGCTCGAGGGCCGCGGTAGCGGGGTCCTCCGGAAGGACGTACCCGACGATGCGCGGCCTGCCCGGGCGGTCCTCACGTACGACGGCTATGGCCGTCTTCACCTCCGGGTGGGCGGCGAGGACGGCCTCGACCTCGCCGAGCTCGACCCGGAAGCCACGGATCTTGACCTGTTCATCGGCCCGCCCGACGAAGGCCAGCTGACCGTCTGGCGTCCAACGGCCCAGGTCACCGGTGCGGTACATCCGGCCACCGTCAGCGTCGAACGGGCAGGCGATGAACCGCTCGGCGGTGAGATCAGGGCGGTTGACGTAACCGCGGGCCAGACCGTCCCCGGCGATATACAGCTCGCCCGTCACACCCACCGGGACAGGGCGCAGGAAGGCGTCCAGGACGTAGGTGCGGACATTGCCCAGGGGCCGTCCGATGGCGGGCGGGGCGTCCTCACCCGTAATGCCCTCATCCAGGAGTACGGCGGTGGTGATGACGGTCGCTTCGGTGGGCCCGTAGGTGTTCCACACCCGGGCGCTTTCACGCCACTTGGCGGCCAGGCCGGCCTCCAGACGCTCGGCGCCCAGCACCCAGTTGCCGATCCCGGAGACCATCTCCGGCTCCAGCGCGCCGAGGAGGGAGGGCACCACACTCGCCGTGCTCACTCCGGCCGCCTCGATCATGCGGGCCAGGGCCGCCGCGTCCAGCCGTTCGTCGGATGAGGCGATCGCCAGCGTGCCGCCCGCAGCCAGCGTGACCGCCACGTCCAGCACCGCCGCGTCGAAGCTGAACGACGCGAACTGCAAGGCTGTTACGCCAGGTTCGACTCCGAGCACCGGGCGCATCACGGATGCCAGGTTGGCGACGGAGGCGTGCGCGACGGCCACACCCTTCGGACGCCCCGTCGACCCCGACGTATAGATCACGTAGGCCAGTTGATCGGCGCCGACTTCCGGCAGGGCACCGGCATCACTCGCCAGCTCATCCAGCAGGACGGTGTCGACCTCCGCCGACAGGCGGTCCGCGGTCTCCGCCGTCACCAACACCAACTCGGCGTCACTGTCGGCCGCCATGAACACCAGCCGCTCAGAGGGGTATTCGGGGTCCAGCGGAACGTACGCCCCACCGGCCTTCCACACCCCCAGCATGGCCACGACCATCTCCGCGCCACGCGACAGGCACAGCCCCACCCGGGACTCCCGCCCCACACCCCGCGCCACCAGCCCACGCGCCACCGCATCCGAGCGACTGTCCACCTCGGCATACGACAGGCCCCGGCCCTCCGCCCACACCGCAACCGTCTCCGGCGCCATGGCCACACGGGCGCGGAACCGCTCCAGCACGGTCGAGGTGTCCACCTCGCTCGCGGTGGCGTTCCACTCCTCGACGAGCGCCGACCGCTCCGAGGCGTCCAGCAGGTCCAGGTCGCTCAGCCGCAGCTCCGGATCGGCCGCGACCTGCGCCAGCACCCGCTCCAGCCGCCCGGCCAGGGCGCGGACCGTCGCCTCGTCGAACAGGTCGGCCGCGTACAGGATGCCGCCGCCCATGCCGGCCGGGACTCCCTGCTCGGACCACCGCTCCCCCAGTGAGAAGGAGAGGTCGAAGCGGGCCGCGGGGTCCTCGGCGGGCGGGATCTGCTCGACCGCCAGTCCTTCGAGGTCCCACTGCGCCTCGGGCACGTTCTGGAGCGCCAGCATCACCTGGAACAGCGGGCTGCGGGACGCCGACCGGGTCGGGTTCAGCTCGTCGACGAGCTTGTCGAACGGCACGTCCTGAGAGGCGTACGCCGACAGGTCGGTCTCCCTGATGCGTGCCAGCAGGTCACCGAAGGTGGGGTCGCCGGAGGCGTCGGAGCGGAGGACGAGCGTGTTGACGAAGAACCCGGCCAGCCCCTCCAGTTGCAGATCCGAGCGGCCGGCGACGGGGGTGCCGATGCAGATGTCCTCCCCGGCACCCATCCGGGCCAGCAGCACCACCAGCGCCGCGTGCACGACCATGAACATCGTGGCCCCGCCGCGCGCGGCCAGCTCCGTCAGCCGAGCGTGCGTCTCCGCGTCCACCCGCACCGGCACCTGACCGCTGCGGAACGACGGCATCGCCGGACGCGGCCGGTCGAACGGCAGCACCGTCTCCTGCGGCGCACCCTCCAACACCCCCCGCCAGTAGGCGATCTGCCCCGCACCGGCGCTCTCCGGGTCGTCCAAGTCGCCGAGCACCTCGCGCTGCCACAGCGCGTAGTCGGCGTACTGGACGGGGAGCGGTTCCCATCCGGGTTCGGCCCCCGAGAGCCGTGCGCGATAGGCGGCTTGGAGGTCGTTCGCCAGCACGCCCATCGACCAGCCGTCGGAGGCGATGTGGTGGGCCACCAGCAGCAGGCCCCACTCCGTCTCCGAGATCCTCAGGAGGGAGGCCCGCCACGGCAGGTCGGCCCGGACGTCGAAGCCGCGCGCGATCTCCTCCTGCATGAGCTCGTGCCACCGCTCGCCGGCCTCGACGACGACCAGCTCCGGGCGCCCCTCGGCGCCCTCGCGGATCTCCTGGTACGGCACCCCTTCCACGTCCGGGAAGACCGTGCGCAGGCTCTCGTGCCGGTCGGCGATGTCCCACAGCGCCGCTTGCAGGGCCGCGGTGTCGACGGTGCCGGTCAGGCGCAGCGCGAAGGGGAGGTTGTAGGCGGACGCCCCGGCCCCGTCGGTCTCGGCGCCCTCGATGCGGTTGAGGAACCACATCCGCTGCTGGGCGAAGGACAGGGGTATGCGCTCGGGGCGTTCCCGGCGGGCCAGCATCACGCCCGCCGACGCTCCGGCGGTGTCGACCAGCCGTGCGACACCGGCCACGGTCGGCTCCGCGAACACCTCACGGACCCCGACCGACACCTCCAGCACCGAACGGACACGGGCGATCAGCCGCATCACCTTCAGCGAGTCACCGCCGAGCTCGAAGAAGCTCTCCTCGGCGCCGACCCGCTCCAGCTCCAGCACCTCGGCGAACAGGTGGGCCAGCGCCTCCTCGGTCGGGGTCTCAGGCCCACGGCCGCCGTCCGCCGCACGTTCCGGCTCGGGCAGCGCGGCACGGTCGATCTTGCCGTTGACGGTCAGCGGCAGGGCGTCGAGCAGCACGAGGGCGGACGGCACCATGTAGTCGGGCAGCCGGCCGGCGGCGAACTCCCGTACCGCGTCCGTCCGCGGCTCCCGCCCGGGCACGGGCAGCACGTACCCGATCAGCCGTTCGTCGCGTACCACCGCAATGGCCGTCTTCACCTCCGGATGGGCGGCCAACGCGGCCTCGACCTCGCCGAGTTCGACCCGGAAGCCACGGATCTTCACCTGCTCGTCGGCACGGCCCACGAACTCCAGTCGCCCGTCGCCCATCCAGCGCGCCAGATCGCCGGTGCGGTACATCCGGCCGCCGTCCGCGTCGAACGGGCAGGCCACGAACCGCTCCGCCGTCAGGTCGGGGCGTCCGATGTAACCGCGGGCCAGTCCGTCACCGGCGATGTACAGCTCGCCGGCGACCCCTACCGGCACCGGCCGCAGATAGGCGTCCAGGACGTGGGTCCGGACGTTCTCCAGGGGGCGTCCGATGGGCGGCGGGGCGTCCTGGGCGGTGAGTCCCTTCGGGAGCAGCGTCGCCGTGGTGATGACGGTGGCCTCGGTCGGGCCGTAGGTGTTCCACACCCGGGACCGCGCCCGCCACTTGGCGGCCAGACCGGCCTCCAGCCGCTCGGCGCCCAGCACCCAGTTGCCGATCCCGGCGACCGCCGCCGGCTCCAGCACCCCGAGCAGCGACGGGACGACGCTCGCGACCTCGACCCCGCAGGTCTCCACCAGGGCGGCCAGGGCGGCGGTGTCCAGCCGCTCCTCGGCCGACGCGATCGCCAACGTGCCGCCTGCGGCCAGCGTCACCGCGACGTCCAGGACCGACGCGTCGAAGCTGAACGACGCGAACTGCAACGCCGTCACCCCCGGCTCGACGCCCAGCACCGGGCGCATGGCGGTGGCCAGGTTCGCCACCGGGGCGTGCGCGACGGCGACACCCTTCGGGCGGCCCGTCGACCCCGACGTGTAGATGACGTAGGCCAGTTGGTCGGCACCGATCTCCGGCAGCTCACCCACACTGCCTGCCAGCTCGTCGAGCAGGACGGTGTCGACCTCTGCGGACAGGCGGTCAGCGGTCTCGGCCGTCACCAGCACCAGCTGGGCGTCACTGTCGGCGGCCATGAACTCCAGCCGGTCGGAGGGGTATTCGGGGTCCAGCGGGACGTACGCCCCACCGGCCTTCCACACCGCCAGGATCGCCACGACCATCTCGGCCCCGCGCGGCAGGCACAGCCCCACCCGGGACTCGCGCCCCACACCCCGCGCCACCAACCCACGCGCCAACGCATCCGACCGCGCTTCCACGTCCGCGTAGGTCAGCGACCGGTCGAGGGTGCGCAGCGCCACCGCCGTCGGCGTCAGCGCGGCCCACTCACGGAACCGTTCGACGACCGTGCTGACGTCGTCCGCATCACGGGCCGTGGCGTTCCACTCCGCCACGACCGTGGCGCGCTCGGCCTCGTCCAGCACCTCCACGGCACTCAGCCGCAGCTCCGGATCGGCCGCGACCTGCTCCAGCACCCGGGCGAGCCGCTCGGCCAGCCGGCGCACGGTCTCCTCGTCGAACAGATCGGCCGCGAACAGGATGCCGCCCCGCATGCCCTCCGGCTCGCCCTCGGCGGTGTGGAACTCGTTCAGCGCCACCGACAGATCGAAGCGCGCGGCCGGATCGGACGCGGGCGGTATCTCCTCGACCGCCAGCCCCTGGAGATCCCACTGTGCCTTCGGCACGTTCTGGAGGGCCAGCATCACCTGGAACAGCGGATTACGGGCCGCGGACCGCGCCACGCCCAGTTCGTCGACGAGCCGCTCGAAGGGCACGTCCTGGTTCGCGTACGCCGAGAGATCGGCCTCCCTGATACGCGCCAGCAGGTCACCGAAGGTGGGGTCGCCGGAGGCATCGGAGCGGAGGACGAGCGTGTTGACGAAGAACCCGGCGAGATCCTCCAGTTGCACATCGGACCGGCCCGCGACGGGGGTGCCGATGCAGACGTCCTCCCCGGCACCCATCCGCGCCAGCAGCACCACCAGCGCCGCGTGCACGACCATGAACATCGTCGCCCCGCCCCGCGCGGCCAGCTCCGTCAGCCGAGCATGCGTCTCCGCATCGACCCCGACCGGCACCGACCCACTGCGGATCGACGGCGCCGCCGGACGCGGCCGGTCGAACGGCAGCACCGTCTCCTGCGGCGCACCCTCCAACACCCCACGCCAGTAGGCGATCTGCGCGGACCCCGCCCCGGCCCCGTCGTCGTCCACGTCGCCCAGCACCTCCCGCTGCCACAGCGCGTAATCCGCGTACTGCACGGGGAGCGGCTCCCACGCCGGGGCCGCCCCGAGAAGACGGGCGCGATAAGCACCCTGGAGGTCGCGGGCGAGTACGCCCATCGACCAGGCGTCGGACGCGATGTGATGCGCGACCAACAGCAGGACCCAGTCCGTGTCGGAGACCTTCAGCAGAGTGGTCCGCCACGGAAGATCAGCCCGGACGTCGAAGCCACGCCCGGCCTCCTCCTGCATGAGCGCGCGCCACTGTTCGCCGGCTTCGATGACCTGGAGCCGGGGGCGTCCTGCGGAGCCCTCGCGGATCTCCTGATACGGCACCCCTTCCACGTCCGGGAAGACCGTACGCAGGCTCTCGTGCCGGTCGGCGATGTCCCACAGCGCGGCCTGGAGGGCCTCGGCATCGAGGGTGCCGGTCAGGCGCAGCGCGAAGGGCATGTTGTAAGCGGAGGCACCCGTCTCATCCATCCGGTTGAGGAACCACATCCGCTGCTGCGCGAAGGACAGCGGTATGCGGTCCGGCCGTTCCCGACGCGCCAGCACGACACCGGCCGACGTGGCGGCGGTGTCGACCAGCCGCGCGATCCCCGCGACCGTCGGCTCCGCGAACACCTCACGGACGCCGACGGAAACAGCCAGGGCTGAGCGGATACGGGCGATCAGCCGCATCACCTTCAGCGAATCGCCGCCCAGATCGAAGAAGCTCTCTTCCGCGCCGACCCGCTCCAGGTCCAGTACCTCGGCGAAGAGAGCGGCCAGCGCCTCCTCGGTCGGGGTCGCAGGTGCGCGACCGCCGCTCGTGCCGAGGTCGGGGGCCGGGAGGGCGGCACGGTCGATCTTGCCGTTGGCGGTCAGCGGGAAGGTGACGAGAACGACGACCGTCGACGGGACCATGTACTCCGGCAGCCGGATGGCCGCACCTGCCCGGACGTCCTCGGCGTCCGCGTCCCCGACGACGTAGCCGATCAGACGGCCGTCGCGTATCTGTGCCACGGCTCGCTCGACCTGTGGCTGGGCGGCGAGGACGGCTTCGACCTCGCCGAGCTCGACCCGGAAGCCACGGATCTTGACCTGTTCATCGGCACGGCCCACGAAGGCCAGCTGACCGTCTGGCGTCCAACGGCCCAGGTCACCGGTGCGGTACATCCGGCCACCGTCAGCGTCGAACGGGCAGGCGATGAACCGCTCGGCGGTGAGATCAGGGCGGTTGACGTAACCGCGGGCCAGACCGTCCCCGGCGATATACAGCTCGCCCGTCACACCCACCGGGACAGGGCGCAGGAAGGCGTCGAGGACGAAGGTGCGGACATTGCCCAGGGGCCGTCCGATGGCGGGCGGAGCGTCCTCACCCGTAATGCCCTCATCCAGCAGTACGGCGGTGGTGATGACGGTCGCCTCGGTGGGCCCGTAGGTGTTCCACACCCGGGCCGCTTCACGCCACTTGGCGGCCAGGCCGGCCTCCAGACGCTCGGCGCCCAGCACCCAGTTGTCGATCCCGGAGACCATCGCTGGCTCCAGCGCGCCGAGGAGGGAGGGCACCACACTCGCCGTGCTCACTCCGGCCGCCTCGATCATGCGCGCCAGGGCCGCCGCGTCCAGCCGTTCGTCGGACGAGGCGATCGCCAACGTGCCGCCCGCAGCCAGCGTGACCGCCACATCCAGCACCGCCGCGTCGAAGCTGAACGACGCGAACTGCAACGCCGTGACACCAGGTTCGACTCCGAGCACCGGGCGCATCACGGATGCCAGGTTGGCCACGGAGGCGTGCGCGACGGCCACACCCTTCGGACGCCCCGTCGACCCCGACGTATAGATCACATAGGCCAGTTGATCGGCGCCGACTTCCGGCAGCGCACCGGCATCACTCGCCAGCTCATCCAGCACGACGGTGTCGACCTCCGCCGACAGGCGGCCCGCGGTCTCCGCCGTCACCAACACCAACTCGGCGTCACTGTCGGCCGCCATGAACACCAGCCGCTCAGAGGGGTATTCGGGGTCCAGCGGAACGTACGCCCCACCGGCCTTCCACACCGCCAGAATCGCCACCACCATCTCGGCCCCACGCGGCAGGCACAGCCCGACCCGGGACTCCCGCCCCACACCCCGCGCCACCAGCCCACGCGCCAACGCATCAGAGCGTGCGTCGACTTCGGCGTACGACAGGCCCCGGCCCTCCGCCCACAGCGCGACCGCCTCGGGTGTCCTGGCCGCGCTGGTACGGAACCGCGCCAGCACGGTCGACGTGTCCACCTCGCTCGCGGTGGCGTTCCACTCGTCCACGACCGCAGCCCGCTCGGACTCCTCCAGCACCTCCACGGCGCTCAGCCGCAGCTCCGGATCGGCCGCGACCTGCGCCAGGACTCGCACGAGCCGCTCCGCGAGCCGGCCGACCGTCTGCTCGTCGAAGAGATCGGCGGCGTAGAGGATCGCGCCCCGCAGACCATCGACCGAGCCGTTGTCCGAGCGGCGCTCGCTCAGCGTCAGGGAGAGGTCGAAGCGGGCCGGGGGGTCTTCCGCCGGCGGAATCTGCTCGACGGTCAACCCTTCGAGTTCCCAGTGCGCCTCCGGCACGTTCTGGAGGGCCAGCATCACCTGGAACAGCGGATTACGGGCGGCGGAACGGGCCGGGTTCAGTTCGTCGACGAGCCGCTCGAACGGCACGTCCTGGTGGGCGTACGCCGACAGGTCCGTCTCACGCACCCGCCGCAGCACCTCGATGAACGACGGGTCGCCCGCCATGTCGGAGCGCAGGACAAGGGTGTTGACGAAGAAGCCGGCCAAGTCCTCCAGTTGGGAGTCCGAGCGCCCGGCGACGGGAGTCCCGACGCAGATGTCCTCTCCGGCCCCCATCCTGGCCAGCAGCACCACCAGTGCCGCGTGTACGACCATGAACATCGTCGCGCCGCCCTGCGCGGCCAGTTCGGCAAGCCGGGCGTGTGTCTGCGTGTCGACGTCCAGCGGCACCGACCCACTGCGGAACGACGGCACCGCCGGACGCGGCCGGTCGAACGGCAGCACCGTCTCCTGCGGCGCACCCTCCAACGCCCGTCGCCAGTGGGCGATCTGCCCCGCCCCGGCGCTGTCGGGGTCATCCAGGTCGCCGAGCACCTCGCGCTGCCACAGCGCGTAGTCCGCGTACTGGACGGGGAAGGGCTCCCATCCCGGCGTCCGACCGACCAGCCTCGACTGGTAGGCCGTCTGCAGGTCGCGGGCGAGTACGCCCATCGACCAGGCGTCGGAGGCGATGTGGTGAGCCACCAGCAGCAGGACCCAGTCCGTGTCGGAGACCTTCAGCAGAGTGGTCCGCCACGGCAGATCGACGGCCAGATCGAAGCCGCGCTCGGCCTCGCCCCGCATCGCTTCCCGCCACTGTTCGCCGGCTTCGATGACCTGGAGCCGGGGGCGTCCTGCGGAGCCTTCGCGGATCTCCTGATACGGCACCCCTTCCACGTCCGGGAAGACCGTACGCAGGCTCTCGTGCCGGTCGGCGATGTCCCACAGCGCGGCCTGGAGGGCCTCGGCATCGAGGGTGCCGGTCAGGCGCAGCGCGAAGGGCATGTTGTAGGCGGAGGCACCCGTCTCGTCCATCCGGTTGAGGAACCACATCCGCTGCTGCGCGAAGGACAGCGGTATGCGGTCCGGGCGCTCCCGACGCGCCAGCACCACACCGGTCGACCCGCCGGCGGTGTCGACCAGCCGCGCGATCCCCGCGACCGTCGGCTCCGCGAACACCTCACGGACCCCGACCGACACCTCCAGCACCGAACGGACACGGGCGATCAGCCGCATCACCTTCAGCGAATCGCCGCCCAGCTCGAAGAAACTCTCCTCCGCGCCGACGCTCTCCAGATCCAGTACCTCGGCGAAGAGAGCAGTCAGCGCCTCCTCGGTCGGAGTCACTGGCCCTCGGGAAGCACTGGTGCCCAGATCCGGCACCGGGAGCGCGGCCCGGTCGACCTTGCCGTTGACGGTCAGCGGCAAGGCGTCGAGCAGCATGAGGGCGGACGGCACCATGTAGTCCGGCAGCCGGGTGGCAGCGAAGGCACGGAGATCGTCCGTGTCGATGGCGCCGACGGCGTAGCCGATCAGGCGGCCGTCGTAAATCTGTGCGGCAGATTGGGCGACCTGCGGGTGGGCGGCGAGGACGGCTTCGACCTCGCCGAGCTCGACCCGGAAGCCACGGATCTTGACCTGCTCGTCGGCACGGCCCACGAAGGCCAGCTGACCGTCTGGCGTCCAGCGCGCCAGGTCACCGGTGCGGTACATCCGGCCACCGTCCGCGTCGAACGGGCAGGCGATGAAGCGTTCCGCCGTCAGGTCCGGGCGGTTGACGTAACCCCTGGCCAGACCGTCCCCGGCGATATACAGCTCACCCGTCACACCCGCCGGCACGGGACGGAGGAAGGCGTCGAGGACGTAGGTGCGGACGTTCCCGAGGGGGCGGCCGATCGCGGGCGGGGCGTCTTCGCCCGTGATGCCTTCGTCCAGGAGTACGGCGGTGGTGATGACGGTCGCCTCGGTCGGCCCGTAGGTGTTCCACACCCGGGCCCCCGCGCGCCACTTGGCCGCCAGCCCGGCCTCCAGCCGCTCAGCGCCCAGCACCCAGTTGCCGATCCCCGGCACCGCGCCCGGCTCCAGCACCCCCAACAACGACGGCACCACACTCGCCACATCCACACCGGCCGCATCGATCATGCGCGCAAGGGCCGCCGCATCCAGCCGCTCTTCGGATGAGGCGATCGCCAACGTGCCGCCCGCAGCCAGCGTGACCGCCACATCCAGCACCGCCGCGTCAAAGCTGAACGACGCGAACTGCAACGCCGTAACCCCAGGCTCAACCCCGAGCACCGGACGCATCACCGACGCCAGATTCGCCACCGAAGCATGCGCCACGGCCACACCCTTCGGCCGCCCCGTCGACCCCGAGGTGTAGATGATGTAGGCCAGTTGGCCGGAGCCGACCTCCGGCAGCACACCGGCCTCACTCCCCACCTCATCCAGCAGCACACCCGCGGCCACCCGCCCGGCCGTCTCCTCCACGACCAGCACCAGCTGCGCCGCACTGTCGGTCACCATGTAGGCGAGCCGCTCGGAGGGGTACTCCGGGTCCAGCGGGACGTACGCCCCACCGGCCTTCCACACCCCCAGCATGGCCACGACCATCTCGGCCCCGCGCGGCAGGCACAGGCCCACCCGGGACTCCGCGCCCACGCCCCGCGCCACCAGCCCACGCGCCACCGCATCCGACCGCGCATCCACCTCGGCATACGACAGGCCCCGCCCCTCGGACCACAGCGCGACCGTCTCCGGCGCCACGGCCACACGGGCGCGGAACCGCTCCAGCACGGTCGAGGTGTCCACCTCGCTCGCGGTGGCGTTCCACTCGTCCACGACCGCAGCCCGCTCGGACTCCTCCAGCAGGTCCAGGTCGCTCAGCCGCAGCTCCGGATCAGCCGCGACCTGCTCCAGCACCCGCACCAGCCGCCCGGCCAGCCCCCGCACCGTCGCCTCGTCGAACAGGTCGGCCGCGTACAGGATGCCGCCCCTCAGACCCTCGGCCGTGCCGCCCTCCGACCGACGCTCGCTCAGCGAGAGGGACAGATCGAAGCGGGCCGCCAGGTCCTCTGCGTGCGGAACCTGCTCGACCGTCAGCCCCTCTAGGTTCCAGTGCGGCTCGGGCACGTTCTGGAGGGCCAGCATCACCTGGAACAACGGGTTGCGGGCCGCGGAGCGCTCCGGGTTCAGCTCGTCCACGAGCCGCTCGAACGGCACGTCCTGATGCGCGTACGCCGACAGGTCGGCCTCCCGCACCCGCGCCAGCAGGTCCCGGAAGGACGGATTCCCCGCCAAGTCGGAGCGCAGGACGAGCGTGTTGATGAAGAGGCCGGCCAGCCCCTCCAGTTGTGCGTCGGAGCGGCCCGCGACGGGGGTGCCGATGCAGACGTCCTCTCCCGCGCCCATACGGGAGAGCAGTACCGACAGCGCCGCGTGTACGACCATGAACATCGTCGCGCCACCCTGCGCGGCCAGATCGGCCAACCGGGCATGCGTCGCCGCGTCCACCCGCACCGGCACCTGACCGCCGCGGAACGAGGGCGCCGCCGGACGCGGCCGGTCGAAGGGCAGCACCGTCTCCTGCGGCGCACCCTCCAACGCCCGCCGCCAGTAGGCGATCTGACCAGCCCCCGGGCTCTCCGGGTCGTCCAGCTCGCCGAGCACCTCACGCTGCCACAGCGCGTAGTCCGCGTACTGGACGGGGAGCGGCTCCCATCCGGGTTCGGCATCCGACAGCCGTGCGCGATAGGCGGCTTGGAGGTCGTTCGCGAGGACGCCCATCGACCAGGCGTCGGTCGCGATGTGGTGGGCGACCAGCAGCAGCACCCACTCCTCCTCCGAGACCCTCAACAGGGTTGTCCGCCAAGGGAGTTCGACCGCCAGGTCAAACCCGCGCCCCGCCTCTACCTGCATGGCCTCACGCCACCGCTCGCCGGCCTCGACGACGACCAGCTCCGGACGCCCCTCGGCGCCGTCACGGATCTCTTGATACGGAGCGCCCTCGATGTCCGGGAAGACCGTGCGCAGGCTCTCGTGCCGATCCGCAACATCACCCAGTGCCGACTTCAGCACCTCGACGTCGAGGCTGCCGGTCAGCTGTAGAGCGAAAGGAAGGTTGTAGGCGGAGGCCGCCACCTCGTCCATCCGGTTGAGGAACCACATCCGCTGCTGGGCGAAGGACAGGGGTACGCGCTCGGGACGCTCCCGGCGGGCCAGCATCACGCCCGCCGACGCCCCGACGGTGTCGACCAACCGCGCCACACCGGCCACGGTCGGGTCCGCGAAGACCTCCCGGACTCCGACCGACGCCTCCAGCACCGAGCGAATACGGGCGATCAGCCGCATCACCAGCAGCGAATCACCACCCAGCTCGAAGAAGCTCTCCTCGGCGCCGACCCGTTCCAGGCCGAGCACCTCGGCGAACAGCCCGCACAGCGTCTCCTCCGTCGGAGTCGCGGCCCGCGAGACGCACCGGCACCCAGGTCAGGCACCGGCAGAGCAGCACGGTCGACCTTGCCGTTCACCGTCAGCGGGAACGCGTCCAGGACGACGACCGCGGAAGGCACCAGGTAATCCGGCACGCGCGCGGCAGCGAATGCGCGCAGAGCGGCGGCATCCGTGTCGCCGACGACGTATCCGATCAGCCGCGCATCCCGTACGACGGCCACGGCCTGCTCGACCTGCGGGTGGGCGGCGAGGACGGCCTCGACCTCGCCCAGTTCCACCCGGAACCCACGGATCTTCACCTGCTCATCCGCACGCCCCAAGAACTCCAACTGCCCATCCGCCAACCACCGCACCACATCACCCGTGCGATACATCCGGCCACCATCCACACCGAACGGACACGCCACAAACCGCCCCGACGTCAAACCAGCACGCCCCGCATACCCCCGCGCCAGCCCCACCCCCGACACATACAACTCACCACGCACCCCCACCGGCACCGGCTGCAAAAACGCATCCAGCACAAACACCCCGGCATTCCGCAACGGCCGACCAATCGGCACCACCCCCGACCGACCCACCCCACCCCACTCCAACGGCCCACTCATCGCCGCACACACCGTCACCTCAGTCGGCCCATACGCATTCACCATCCGCCGACCAACCGACCACCGCTCCACCAACCCCCGCAGCACACACCTCCCCCCGCCACCACCAACGTCTCCAACCCCGCCGGCAACACCCCCTCCTCCACCGCCAACACCCCCGGCCGCACCGTCACATGCGACGCCCCCGACCGCACCAACGCCTCACCCAACGACACCCGCGGCGGCAACCCCTCCACCCCCGCCACCACCAACACCGCACCCGCACCCCACGCCATGCACAACTCAGACACCGCCGCGTCAAAACTCAACGACGCAAACTGCAACACCCGAGCACCCACACCCACCGCAAACCGCTCAACCTGCGCACCCGCCAAATTCACCAACCCCGCATGCGACACCACCACACCCTTCGGCCGCCCCGTCGAACCCGACGTGTAGATGATGTAGGCCAGCTGGTCAGGAGCGATGTCCGGCAGTTCGCGCACGGTCCGGTGGTGGTCGCCGTCGAGTTCGTCGAGCTCGTCGAGCAGGACGGTCTCCACCTCACCCGACAGCCGGTCGGCGGTTTCGGGCGCGACCAGGACCAGTTCGGCTTCACTGTCCGCGACCATGTAGGCCAGCCGGTCGGAGGGATACGCGGGATCCAGCGGCACATACGCCCCGCCGGCCTTCCACACGGCCAGAATCGCGATGATCGCCTCGATCCCGCGCGGGAAGCAGAGGCCGATCCGGGACTCCCGCCCCACACCGCGCGCCACCAGCCCGCGCGCCAACGCGTCGGCCCGGGCGTCGAGTTCGGCGTAGGACAGGCTCTGGTCCTCGGAGCTCAGGGCGTCCGCCTCCGGTGTCCGCGCCACCCACCCCTGGAACAGCTCCAGCACGGTCGCGGCTTCGACTTCGCTCGCGGTGCCGTTCCACCGCTCGACGACCGTCGCCCGCTCGTCCGCCTCCAGCACGTCCACTGCGCCCAGCCGCAGCTCCGGGTCGGCCGCGACCTGCTCCAGCACCCGCACCAGCCGCCCGGCCAAGGCACGCACCGTCGCCTCGTCGAACAGGTCGGCCGCGTAGAGAATCCCGCCCCGCAGACCATCGACCGACCCGTCCTCCGACCGGCGCTCGCTCAGCGAGAGGGACAGATCGAAGCGGGCCGGCGGATCCGCCAGCGGCGGGATCTGCTCGACGACCAGCCCTTCGAGGTCCCAGAGGGCCTCGGGCACGTTCTGAAGCGCGAGCAGCACCTGGAACAGCGGATTGCGGGACGCCGACCGCTCCGGATTCACCTCGTCGACGAGCCGCTCGAAGGGCACATCCTGGTGCGCGTACGCCGACAGGTCAGCCTCCCGCACCCGCGCCAACAACTCACCGAAGGTGGGGTTACCGGAGGCGTCGGACCGCAGAACGAGCGTGTTGACGAAGAACCCGGCCAGATCCTCCAGCTGTGAGTCCGAGCGCCCGGCGACGGGAGTCCCGACGCAGACGTCCTCCCCGGCACCCATCCTCGCCAGCAGCATCACCAGTGCCGCGTGCACGACCATGAACATGGTCGCCCCGCCCCGCGCGGCCAGATCAGCCAACCGGGCATGCGTCGCCGCATCGACGTCCACCGGCACCGACCCACTACGGAACGACGGCACCGCCGGACGCGGCCGGTCGAAGGGCAGCACAGTCTCCTGAGGCGCCCCCGCCAACTCCCGCTTCCAGTAGGCGACCTGGGCGGACACCTGACTGCCGGGGTCGTCCAGCTCGCCGAGCACCTCGCGCTGCCACAGCGCGTAATCCGCGTACTGGACGGGGAGCAGGTCCAGCAGCTCCCGCTCCTCCGTCCCGCCGCTCAACCGCGCCTGGTAGGCCGTCTGCAGATCACGCGCCAGCACGCCCATCGACCAGGCGTCGGTCGCGATGTGATGGGCCACCAGCAGCAGCACCCACTCCGCCTGCGAGACCCTCAACAGCGTGGTCCGCCACGGCAGTTCCACCGCCAGATCGAAGCCGCGCCCGGCCTCGTCCTCCACCAGCTCACGCCACCGCTCACCGGCGTCGACGATCTGGAGCCGCGGACGCCCCCCGGCGCCCTCGCGGATCTCCTGATACGGCACACCCTCCACGTCCGGGAAGACCGTCCGCAGGCTCTCGTGCCGGTCGGCAACGTCCCACAGCGCCGACTCCAGCACCTCGACATCGAGGCTGCCGGTCAGCCGCAGAGCGAAGGGGAGGTTGTAGGCGGCGGCGCCCTCAGCTCCCTCCCCGTCCATCCGGTTGAGGAACCACATCCGCTGCTGCGCGAAGGACAGCGGCACCCGCTCCGGCCGCTCACGCCGCCCCAGCACCACACCGGTCGACACGCCAGCGCTCTCGACGAGCCGCGCAACGGCGGCCACCGTCGGCTCCGCGAACACCTCACGGACCCCGACCGACACCTCCAGCACCGAACGGACACGGGCGATCAGCCGCATCACCTTCAGCGAATCGCCGCCCAGCTCGAAGAAACTCTCCTCCGCGCCGACCCGCTCCAGCCCCAGCACCTCGGCGAACAGAGCGGCCAACGCCTCCTCAGTCGCAGTCGCAGGTTCACGAGACGCACCGGCCCCCAGATCCGGCAGCGGCAGGAGAGCGCGGTCGATCTTGCCGTTGACGGTCAGCGGGAAGGCGTCCAGGACGACGACCGCCGACGGGACCATGTACTCCGGCAGCCGGATGGCCGCACCGGCCCGGACGTCGTCGGCGTCCACGTCCCCGACGACGTAACCGACCAGACGGCCATTCCGTACGACAGCGAGGGCCCGCTCTACCTGTGGCTGGGCGGCGAGGACGGCTTCGACCTCGCCGAGCTCGACCCGGAAGCCACGGATCTTGACCTGCTCGTCGGCCCGCCCGACGAAGGCCAGCTGACCGTCTGGCGTCCAGCGGACCAGGTCACCGGTGCGGTACATCCGGCCACCGTCAGCGTCGAACGGGCAGGCCACGAACCGCTCGGCGGTCAGATCGGGGCGGTTGACGTAACCGCGGGCCAGACCGTCCCCGGCGATGTACAGCTCGCCCGTCACACCCACGGGGACAGGGCGCAGGAAGGCGTCCAGGACGTAGGTGCGGACATTGCCCAGGGGCCGTCCGATGGCGGGCGGAGCGTCCTCACCCGTAATGCCCTCATCCAGGAGTACGGCGGTGGTGATGACGGTCGCTTCGGTGGGCCCGTAGGTGTTCCACACCCGGGCGCTTTCCCGCCACTTGGCGGCCAGGCCGGCCTCCAGACGCTCAGCGCCCAGCACCCAGTTGCCGATCCCAGGCACCGCGCCCGGCTCCAGCACCCCCAACAACGACGGCACCACACTCGCCACGTCGACGCCGGCCGCATCGATCATGCGCGCAAGGGCCGCCGCGTCCAGCCGCTCTTCGGTGGAGGCGATCGCCAACGTGCCGCCCGCGGCGAGGGTGACCGCCACGTCCAGCACCGCCGCGTCGAAGCTGAACGACGCGAACTGCAACGCCGTGACACCAGGTTCAACGCCGAGCACCGGGCGCATCACGGACGCCAGGTTGGCCACGGAGGCGTGCGCGACGGCCACACCCTTCGGACGCCCCGTCGACCCCGACGTATAGATCACATAGGCCAGCTGGTCGGCGCCGACCTCCGGCAGCACACCGGCCTCACTCGCCAAGTCATCCAGCAGAACCCCTGCGGCCACTCGCCCGGCCGTCTCCTCCGCGACAACCACCAGCTCGGCCCCGCTGTCGGCGACCATGAACTCAAGTCGCTCAGAGGGGTATTCGGGGTCCAGCGGCACGTACGCCCCGCCGGCCTTCCACACCGCCAGCATGGCGATGACCGCTTCCGCCCCACGTGGCAGGCACAGTCCTACCCGGGACTCGCGGCCCACACCCCGCGCCACCAGCCCACGCGCCACCGCATCCGACCGCGCATCCACCTCGGCATACGACAGGCCCCACCCCTCCGGACCACACCGCGACCGCCTCCGGCGCCACGGCCACACGGGCGCGGAACCGCTCCAGCACGGTCGACGTGTCCACCTGCTGGTCGGAGGCGTTCCACTCCTCGACGACCGCCGCCCGCTCCGAGGCGGTCAGCAGATCAAGGTCGCTCAGCCGCAGCCCCGGATCGGCCGCGACCTGCTCCAGCACCCGCACCAGCCGCCCGGCCAGCCCACGCACCGTCGCCTCATCGAACAAGTCGGCGGCATACAACAGCCCACCCTCCAACCCAGCCGGGGAGCCACCTTCGGTCCACCGCTCACCGAGGCCCACCGACAGATCGAACCGGGCGGGAGCCATCTCCGGCGGGATCTGCTCTACCGCCAGCCCTTCGAGGTCCCACTGCGCCTCGGGCACGTTCTGGAGCGCGAGCATCACCTGGAACAGCGGATTGCGGGCGGCAGAGCGCTCCGGGTTCAGCTCGTCCACGAGCCGCTCGAACGGCACGTCCTGATGCGCGTACGCCGACAGATCGGCCTCCCGCACCCGCGCCAACAACTCACCGAAGGTGGGGTTACCGGCGGCGTCGGACCGCAGAACGAGCGTGTTGACGAAGAACCCGGCCAGATCCTCCAGCTGTGAGTCCGAGCGCCCGGCGACGGGAGTCCCGACGCAGACGTCCTCCCCGGCACCCATCCTCGCCAGCAGCATCACCAGTGCCGCGTGCACGACCATGAACATGGTCGCCCCGCCCCGCGCGGCCAGATCAGCCAACCGGGCATGCGTCGCCGCATCGACATCCACCGGCACCGACCCACTACGGAACGACGGCACCGCCGGACGCGAACGGTCGAACGGCAGCAGCGTCTCCTGCGGCGCACCCTCCAACGCCTCCCGCCAGAAGGCGATCTGCGCCGCCCCCGCACTCGACGGGTCCTCCAGCTCGCCCAGCACCTCACGCTGCCACAGCGCGTAATCCGCGTACTGGACAGGGAGAGGCGCCCAGTTCGGGATGTCCTCGCCGGCGAGACGGGCACGATAGGCGTCCCGGAGATCGCTCGCTATCACGCCCATCGACCAGGCGTCGGTCGCGATGTGATGGGCCACCAGGAGCAGCACCCACTCCGCCTCCGAGACCCTCAACAGGGTGGTGCGCCACGGCAGGTCGACCCCGACGTCGAAGCCACGGCCGATCTCGTCCCGCATGAGCTCACGCCACCGCTCACCGGCCTCGACCACCACCAGCTCCGGACGCCCCTCGACGCCCTGGCGGATCTCCTGATACGGCACGCCGTCCACGTCCGGGAAGATCGTCCGCAGGCTCTCGTGCCGATCGGCGATGTCACCCAGCGCCGCAGCCAGCGCCTCCGCGTCCAGCCGCCCGCTCAGCCGCAGCACCAGCGGCAGGTTGTAGACGGACGCCCCCGTCTCGTCCATCCGGTTGAGGAACCACATCCGCTGCTGCGCGAAGGACAACGGCACCCGCAGCGGCCGCTCGCGCCGCCCCAGCACCACACCGGTCGACCCGGCAGCGGTGTCGACCAGCCGCGCGATACCCGCGACCGTCGGCTCCGCGAAGACCTCACGGACCCCGACCGACACCTCCAGCACCGAGCGCACACGGGCGATGAGCCGCATCACCAGCAGCGAATCACCGCCCAGCGCGAAGAAACTCTCCTCCGCCCCGACGCTCTCCAGCCCGAGCAGATCGGCGAACAGCCCGCAGAGCGCCTCCTCGACCTCCGTCTCGGGCCCACGGGAAGCGCCCGCACCCAGATCGGGCACCGGCAGAGCAGCACGGTCCACCTTCCCGTTGACCGTCAACGGCAGTGCGTCCAGCACCACCACAGCCGACGGCACCATGTAGTCCGGCAGCCGCGTCGCCGCATGTGCCCGCACCGTGTCTTCGTCCGTATTGCCGACGACGTACCCGATCAGCCGCGCATCCCGTACGACGGCCACGGCCTGCTCGACCTGCGGGTGGACGGCGAGGACGGCTTCGACCTCGCCGAGCTCGACCCGGAAGCCACGGATCTTGACCTGCTCGTCGGCACGGCCGACGAACTCCAACTGACCATCCGCCGTCCAGCGGACCAGGTCCCCGGTGCGGTACATCCGGCCACCGTCAGCGTCGAACGGGCAGGCCACGAACCGCTCCGCGGTGAGATCGGGCCGGTTGACATACCCCCGGGCCAGACCGTCCCCGGCGATATACAGCTCACCGGGTGCCCCCACCGGCACGGGACGGAGGAAGGCGTCCAGGACGTAGGTGCGGACGTTCCCCAGGGGGCGGCCGATGGCGGGCGGGGCGTCCTCGCCCGTGATGCCTTCGTCCAGGAGCACGGCGGTGGTGATGACGGTGGCCTCGGTCGGCCCGTAGGTGTTCCACACCCGGGCCGCTTCACGCCACTTGGCCGCCAGCCCGGCCTCCAGGCGCTCGGCACCCAGCACCCAGTTGCCGATCCCAGCCACCGCGCCCGGCTCCAGCACCCCCAACAACGACGGCACAACACTCGCCACATCCACACCGGCCGCATCGATCATGCGCGCAAGGGCCGCCGCATCCAGCCGCTCTTCGGCCGAGGCAATCGCCAACGTCCCCCCGGCAGCCAGCGTGACCGCCACGTCCAGCACCGCCGCATCGAAACTGAAAGACGCGAACTGCAACGCCGTAACCCCAGGCTCAACCCCGAGCACCGGACGCATCACCGACGCCAGATTCGCCACCGAAGCATGCGCCACGGCCACACCCTTCGGCCGCCCCGTCGACCCCGAGGTGTAGATGATGTAGGCCAGTTGGCCGGAGCCGACCTCCGGCAGCACACCGGCCTCACTCCCCACCTCATCCAGCAGCACACCCGCGGCCACCCGCCCGGCCGTCTCCTCCACGACCAGCACCAGCTGCGCCGCACTGTCGGTCACCATGTAGGCGAGCCGCTCGGAGGGGTACTCCGGGTCCAGCGGGACGTACGCCCCACCGGCCTTCCACACCCCCAGCATGGCCACGACCATCTCGGCCCCACGCGGCAGGCACAGCCCCACCCGGGACTCCGCGCCCACGCCCCGCGCCACAAGCCCACGCGCCACCGCATCCGACCGCGCATCCACCTCGGCATACGACAACGCACGCCCACCCGACCACAGCGCAACCGACCCCGGAGCCTCAGCCACACGGGCGCGGAACCGCTCCACCACCAAACCGGCCTCAGTCACCGCAGCCGTCGCGTTCCAGCCCTCGACGACCGCCACCCGCTCCGAGACGGCCAGCAGGTCCAGGTCGCTCAGCCGCAGCCCCGGATCAGCCGCGACCTGCTCCAGCACCCGCACCAGCCGCCCGGCCAGCCCACGCACCGTCGCCTCGTCAAACAAGTCGGCGGCATACAACAGCCCACCCCCCCAGCCCAGCAGGGGCGCCACCATCGGTCCACCGCTCGCTGAGGTCCACCGACAGGTCGAACCGGGCCGCGGGGTCCTCCACCGGCGGAACCTGCTCCACCCACAGCCCTTCCAGCTCCCACCGCGCCTCGGGCACGTTCTGGAGGGCCAGCATCACCTGGAACAACGGGTTGCGGGCGGCAGAGCGCTCCGGGTTCAGCTCGTCCACGAGCCGCTCGAACGGCACGTCCTGATGCGCGTACGCCGACAGGTCGGCCTCCCGCACCCGCGCCAGCAGATCCCGGAAGGACGGATTCCCCGCCAAGTCGGAGCGCAGGACAAGCGTGTTCACGAAGAAGCCGGCCAGATCCTCCAGCTGCGAGTCGGAACGGCCCGCGACCGGCGTACCGACGCAGACGTCCTCCCCTGCCCCCATCCTCGCCAGCAGCACCGCCAACGCGGCATGCACGACCATGAACATCGTCGCGCCGCCCTGCGCGGCCAGCTCCACCAACCGGGCATGCGTCGCCGCATCCACCCCGACCGGCACCGACCCACTACGGAACGTCGGCACGGCAGGACGCGAACGGTCGAAGGGCAGCATCGTCTCCTGCGGCGCACCCTCCAACACCCCACGCCA
This sequence comes from Streptomyces sp. GKU 895, assembly GCA_002027195.1. GTDB lineage: Bacteria > Actinomycetota > Actinomycetes > Streptomycetales > Streptomycetaceae > Streptomyces. The sequence continues at coordinate 145,038 of MWJO01000006.1, forward strand.
GTAAGCGATCTGCCCCGCCGCTGCGCTCGACGGGTCCTCCAACTCCCCCAGCACCTCACGCTGCCACAGCGCGTAGTCCGCGTACTGCACCGGCAACGGCGTCCACCCCGGAGCCTCCCCGGTAAGCCGTGCGCGATAGGCGTTCTGGAGGTCGTTCGCGAGGACGCCCATCGACCAGGCGTCGGTCGCGATGTGATGGGCCACCAGGAGCAGCACCCACTCCGCCTCCGAGACCCTCAACAGCGTGGTCCGCCACGGCAGTTCGGCCGCCAGATCGAAGCCACGCCCGGACTCGTCCTGCATGACGTCCCGCCACCGCTCGCCGGCCTCGACGACGACCAGCTCCGGACGCCCCTCGGCGCCTTCACGGATCTCCTGATACGGCACTCCCTCCACGTCCGGGAAGACCGTGCGCAGGCTCTCGTGCCGATCGGCGATGTCACCCAGCGCCGCAGCCAGTGCCACCACGTCCAGGCGCCCCGACAGCCGTAGGGCGAAGGGCATGTTGTAGGCGGACGCTCCCGCCTCGTCCATCCGGTTGAGGAACCACATCCGCTGCTGGGCGAAGGACAACGGCACCCGCTCCGGCCGCTCGCGCCGCCCCAGCACCACATCCACCGACGCCCCGGCGCCCTCTACCAGCCGTGCGATACCCGCCACCGTCGGGTGCGCGAAGACCTCCCGGACTCCGACCGACACCTCCAGCACCGAACGGACGCGGGCGATCAGCCGCATCACCAGCAGCGAATCACCGCCCAGCTCAATGAAGCTCTCCTCGGCGCCGACCCGCTCCAGGCCCAGCACCTCGGCGAACAGCCCGCACAGCGTCTCCTCCGTCGGAGTCGCGGGCCCACGAGACGCACCGGCACCCAGGTCCGGCACCGGCAGAGCAGCACGGTCGACCTTGCCGTTCACCGTCAGCGGGAACGCGTCCAGCACCACCACAGCCGACGGCACCATGTACTCGGGCAGCCGAGAGGCGGCGTGCGCCCGCAGCTCGCCACTGTCCGCATCGCCTACGACGTACGCGATCAGCCGTCCGTCGCGGACCAGCGCGACCGCCTGCTCAACCCCCGCGTGAGCCGACAGAACCGCCTCGACCTCGCCCAGTTCCACCCGGAACCCACGGATCTTGACCTGCTCATCCGCACGCCCCAAGAACTCCAACTGCCCATCCGCCAACCACCGCACCACATCACCCGTGCGATACATCCGGCCACCATCCACACCGAACGGACACGCCACAAACCGCCCCGACGTCAAACCAGCACGCCCCGCATACCCCCGCGCCAGCCCCACCCCCGACACATACAACTCACCACGCACCCCCACCGGCACCGGCTGCAAAAACGCATCCAGCACAAACACCCCGGCATTCCGCAACGGCCGACCAATCGGCACCACCCCCGACCGACCCACCCCACCCCACTCCAACGGCCCACTCATCGCCGCACACACCGTCACCTCAGTCGGCCCATACGCATTCACCATCCGCCGACCAACCGACCACCGCTCCACCAACCCCCGCAGCACACACCTCCCCCCGCCACCACCAACGTCTCCAACCCCGCCGGCAACACCCCCTCCTCCACCGCCAACACCCCCGGCCGCACCGTCACATGCGACGCCCCCGACCGCACCAACGCCTCACCCAACGACACCCGCGGCGGCAACCCCTCCACCCCCGCCACCACCAACACCGCACCCGCACCCCACGCCATGCACAACTCAGACACCGCCGCGTCAAAACTCAACGACGCAAACTGCAACACCCGAGCACCCACACCCACCGCAAACCGCTCAACCTGCGCACCCGCCAAATTCACCAACCCCGCATGCGACACCACCACACCCTTCGGCCGCCCCGTCGAACCCGACGTGTGGATCACGTAGGCGGCGTTGGCGGGACGCAGGGGAGCCGTGCGTTCGGCGTCGGTCACCCGGCCCGGGGCCTGGCGGGCCACCGCTGCCGTGACCTCCGGGTCGTCGAGGGCGATCGCGTGGTCCCGGACGGTCTCGGGCAGCAGGGCGCGGCCGGCCTCGGTGCACAGCACCGCGACCGGGTCGGCGTCCTCCAGGACGAGGGCGAGCCGGTCCGCCGGGTGCCCGGGGTCGAGGGGGACGAAGGCCCCGCCCGCCATCGAGACGGCGAGGAGCGCGACCACGGTGTCGGCGGAGCGTTCGGCGAGGACGGCGACCCGGCGCTCGGGTCCCACTCCCAGGGTGACCAGGTGCCGTGCCAGGCGGCCCGCCTCGTCCTGCAGTTCGGCGTAGCTGTACGTCCGCTCGTCCGAGTCCAGGGCCGGCGCGTCCGGCGTCCGGCGCACCTGTCCGGCGAGCAGTTCGGGCAGCGTCCCGGTGGGCACCTCGGGGTGGATGTCCTGCCAGTCCCGGGTGACACGGGCCAGCTCGGCGCCGGTCAGCAGTCCGAGGCGGGCCACCGGGGTGCGCGGGTCGGACGCGAAGCCCTCGAGCACCTGGTGGAGTGCGGCCAGCACCTGTTCGGCGCGGGCCCGGTCGAACAGGTCCGTGCGGTGGTCGAGTTGCAGCTCCAGCCGCTCGCCGGGGCCGACGATCAGGCCGAGCGGGTAGTGGCTGGCGTCCCTCGTGCGGCCGTCGAAGCGGACGGTGAGGGCGTCGGGGTCGGCCGGCGCCGTGTCCGCCGGGCGCGGGTAGTTCTCGTACACCACGAGGGTGTCGAACTCGGCTCCCGGTCCCGCGAGTTGCCGTATTTCGGTGAGTCCGAGGTGCTGGTGGCCCAGGAGGGCGATCTGGCGGGCCTGGAGGGTACGCAGCAGCTCGGCGACCGTCAGGGCGCCGGTCAGCTCGACGCGGACCGGCAGGGTGTTGATGAACAGGCCGATGAGAGAGTCGGCGCCCGGCAGGTCCGTGGGGCGGCCCGCGACCGTGGTGCCGAACACGACGTCCTGGCGCCCGGCCAGCCGGGCGAGGACCAGGGCCCACGCGCCCTGCACCACCGTGGCCATGGTGACCCCGTGGTCGCGGGCCAGCGTCTCCAGCGCCCGGGTCAGTTCGGCACTGCACTCGGTGACCAGCGCCTCAGGGCGCAGCGGTGCCCGGGCGGGGTCGGCCGGGGCGACCAGGGTGGGCTCGTCCGCCCCGGCCAGCTCCGCGCGCCATGCGGCCCGTGCCGCCTCCCGGTCCTGGCGGCCCAGCCAGGCCAGGTAGTCCTTGTAGGAGCGGACCGGCGGCAGCACCCGGACCTCGCCCCCGGCCCGGTACAGCGTCGACAGCTCCTCCACCAGGATCGGCAACGACCAGCCGTCCAGCACGATGTGATGGGTCGTCATCACCAGGCGGTGCCGTCGCTCGCCGAGGCGGATCAGCAGCAGCCGCAGCAGCGGGCCCCGCTCCAGATCGAAGCCGGCCGACAGTTCCGCCTCGGACAGCCGGGCCGCCTCGGCCTCCGCCTCCCGCTGCGGCAGGGCGCTCAAGTCCGCTTCCTGCCAAGGGAGTTCCACTTGGCGGGCGACGACCTGCACGGCCTGTCCCGACCTGCGCCGGCGGAAGCCCGCCCGCAGGGCGCCGTGCCGGGCGACCAGAGCCTCCCAGGAGCGACGCAGCCGGGCGATGTCCAGCGGCCCGTCGAGGGCGAGGGCCCGCTGTCCCGCGTACACGTCGGACGCCCCGTCCCCGAAGGCCGCGTGGAACAGCAGTCCCTCCTGCAGGGGCGACAGCGGCCAGATGTCTTCGATGGCGTTCCGAGTCCGGGTCATCGCGTAGATCTCCTCACAAATGGGATGGCCCAGAACGGGCGCAAGTAAGGCAAGGAAGGCAAGGAAGGCAGCAGAGATGAGAGCGACAGGGGGGAGGCAGAGACGAGAGAGACAGGGGGAGACGGACGGCGGTCCAAGCGGTCTGGACGGCCGGCGATCAGTGGTGGTCGTCGGCGAACTCGGACTCGAAGGCCTCGATCTCGTCCTGGTCGAGATCGAGCAGTGCGAAGTCGGAGGGCGTGTGACCGCCCGCCGTCGGATCGGCGGTATGGGCGGCAAGGCCTTCCAGCAGCTCCAGCCAGGCCTCGCCCAGACATTCCGCCCGGCGCTCGTCGAGCAGCGTCCGGGGCCAGCTCAGCGTGAGGGTGAGCAGCGGCCCGTCCGGGGTGTCGGCCACCACGGCGCCGGCTTCCAGGGCGTGCGCCACCGGCATGTCCGGATCCCCCGTACCGACCATGGCCGCGTCCCCGGCGGTCTGCCAGGCGCGAACGGGACCGGCGTCCGGACCGGCGGCGGCGAACCGGCCCAGGTAGTTGAAGCCGATCTCCGGCACGGGAAGCTCCGCCAGCACCCGTGCCGTGTCCGGGTTCGCCCAGCGCAGCAGACCGTGGCCCAGCCCGTCCCCGGGCACCGCCTGCACCTGTTCCTTCACCCGCTTGACCAGGGACCCGGCCGAGGCGCCGCCGACCGCCGCATCGTCCAGGTCGAGCCCTGACACTTCCAGCCGCAAGGGATGCACCGCGGTGAACCAGCCCACCGTCCGGGACACGTCCATGCCCTCGGCCAACGGTTCCCGGCCATGCGCCTCCACGTCCACCAGCAGCCCGTCGACACCGGCCTCGGGCCGCCACCGCGCCACGGCCCCGGCCAGCGTCGCCAGCAACACCTCGTGCACACCGCAGTGGAAGAGCGCCGGGGTACGCCCCACGAGAACGGCACTGACCCCGGCGGACACAGCCCACTCCCGCCGCGAGAGAACGCGCATGGTGTCCCGCCCAGGATCCACCTCACGCCCCCCGACGACCCGCCGCGCATCAGCCCCGCCGACCCGCCGTACATCGGCCCCCGACGACCCGCCGCGCAGC
>MWJO01000060.1 GCA_002027195.1 Streptomyces sp. GKU 895
CAACATCTCCTCGGTGCACGGGCTGCGCGCCTCCCCGTTCAAGTCGGCGTACGTGGCCGCCAAGCACGGCCTGGAGGCCTCGCTCACATTCCACTGCGTGAGCCGCCACAACGCCCGGAACTCGGCGTTGAGGCCCCCCAGGCGCCGCCTGAGCACCGGATCGTCCCAGCGCCCGTTCTTCCGTGCCTCGGCGGCGAGTTCGCGCAGCACACGGCGACAGGCGACGACCTCCCCCACGAAGGCCGTGCCGCGTTCGAAGGACAGCGTCACCATGGTCACGCGCCAGCCGTCGTTCTCGTCCCCGACCCGGTTGCCGACCGGCACCCGCACCTCGTCGAGGAACACCTCGGCGAACTCGGCGGACCCGGCGAGGGTCCGCAGCGGCCGTACGGTGATGCCCGGCGCGTCCATGGGCATCGCGAGCCAGGTGATGCCGCGATGCTTCGGCGCCGACGCGTCCGTCCGCACCAACAGCTCGCACCAGTCGGCGACTTCGGCGTGCGAGGTCCAGATCTTGGAGCCGCTCACCACGTAGTCGTCCCCGTCGCGCCACGCGCGCGTGCGCAGCGCCGCGAGGTCGGAACCGGCGTCGGGCTCGCTGAACCCCTGGCACCACACCTCGTCCCCGCGCAGGATCGGCGGCAGCCAGCGCGCCCGCTGCTCGTCCGTGCCCTCGGCGGCTATGGTCGGCCCGGCGTGCAGCAGCCCGACGAAACCGGCGCCCACATAGGGCGCGCCGGCCTTCTCGGTCTCCTCCAGGAAGATCAGCCGCAGGGTCGGCGAGGCGTCCCAGTGCACATCCGCGTATCCGGCGTCGTGGAGCCTGCGCTGCCAGCCCATGTCGTAGGCGCGGCGGGCCGGCCAGTCGTCGGGGGACGGCTTGGGCGGCAGCGTGGGCAGTACGGTGCCCAGCCAGCGCCGCAACTCCGCCCGGAACTCCTCCTCTTCGGCGGTGTACGACAGGTCCATCAGCTGTCGGGGTCCTTGTCGAAGTCCAGGCCGAGCATGCGGATGGCGTTGCCGCGCATCAGCTTGTAGACGGTCTCGTCGTCGAGGCCCTTCACATGGTCGAGGGCGACCTCCTTGGTGTGCGGGAAGGTCGAGTCGACGTGCGGATAGTCCGTCTCGAAGGTGGCGTTGTCCCGCCCCACCACATCCAGCGAAGCGACCCCGTGCTTGTCGCGGAAGAAGCAGCAGTAGATCTGCCGGTAGTAGTACGTCGACGGCGGCTCGGGGATCGTGCCGCGCACACCGCCCCACGCGCGGTGCTCCTCCCAGACGTCGTCGGCGCGCTCCAGGGCGTACGGGATCCAGCCCATCTGGCCCTCGCTGTAGGCCAGTGTGAGCGTCGGGAACTTCACGAGTACGCCGCTGAACAGGAAGTCCATCATCGAGGCCATGGCGTTGTTGAAGCTGAGGGCGGCCTGGACGGCGGGAGGGGCGTCGGGTGAGGCGGCCGGCATCTGGGAGCTGCTGCCGATGTGCATGTTGACGACCGTGCCGGTCTCCTGGCAGGCCGCGAAGAACGGGTCCCAGTAGCCGGAGTGGATGGAGGGCAGCCCGAGATAGGTCGGGATCTCGGAGAAGGTCACGGCGCGCACCCCCCGCGCGGCGTTGCGCCGGATCTCCGCGACCGCCAACTCCACGTCCCACAGGGGGATCAGGCACAGCGGGATGAGCCGACCGCCGCTGTCGCCGCACCACTCCTCGACCATCCAGTCGTTGTAGGCGCGCACACAGGCCAGCGCGACCTCCTTGTCGTGCGCCTCGGCGAAGGTCTGCCCGCAGAAGCGGGGGAAGGACGGGAAGCAGAGACTGGCCTCGACATGGTTGAGGTCCATGTCGGCGAGGCGCGCCTTGGGGTCCCAGCAGCCGCGCCGCATCTCCTCCCGGGTGATCCCCTCCAGGGTCATCTCGTCCCGGTCGAACCCGACGGCGGCGATGTTGCGTTTGTACGGGAACTTCAGGTCCTCGTAGATCCACCAGTCGGTGGGCGGACCGTCCGGGTCCATCGTGATCTGGTACTTGCCTCCCACGTAGGCGAGTTCACCGATCCCGGCGGTGAGCGGCTGCGGGCCGCGGTCGCGGTACTTGGCGGGCAGCCAGGTCTCGAAGAGGTGCGCGGGCTCGATCACATGGTCGTCGACGCTGATGATGCGGGGCAGTTCGGTCATGGTTCCCCTCCGCCGGCCGGTACGTATCTGATGACCCGTCAGATAGCATGTCACCTGACGAGTCGTCAGCCAAGGCAGGGGGCAGACATGACGGACACCCCGCACACCCTGAGTTCCGCCCGGACGCTGTGGGAGCTCGTGGAGCGCCGCGCCCGGCTCACCGCCGGGCGTCCCGTGTTCCTCCAGGACGACCGCGCCCTCACCTTCGGCGAGCTACGCGCGCGTGCCGAGCGGGTGGCGGCCGGTCTGTACGGCATGGGCGTCCGCCCCGGCACGGTCGTGGCCTGGCAGCTGCCCACCCGTATCGAGACGGCCCTGCTCTCCTTCGCGCTGGCCCGCCTGGGCGCCGTGCAGACACCGGTCATCCCCTTCTACCGGGACCGCGAAGTCGGCTTCGCACTACGGGAGTCGAAGGCGGAGTTCTTCGCGGTGCCGGGCACCTGGCGCGGCTTCGACCACACCGGAATGGCCCGGCGGCTCGGCGCCAAGGGCGTCTTCGAGGCGTACGACGACCTCCCCGACGGCGACCCGGACGTCCTGCCCCCGCCGCCCGCCGAGGGCACCTCGGTGCGCTGGATCTACTGGACCTCGGGCACGACCTCCGACCCCAAGGGCGTGCTCCACACGGACCGTTCGCTGATAGCGGGCGGCTCCTGCCTCGCCCACGCGCTGCATCTCACGGCCGCCGACGTGGGCTCGATGGCCTTCCCGTACGCCCACATAGCGGGCCCCGACTACACGGTGATGCTGCTGCTGTACGGCTTCCCGGCGGTCATGTTCGAGCAGTTCGCGCTGCCGGACGCGCTGGAGGGGTACCGCAGGCACGGGGTGACGGTGGCGGGCGGGTCGACGGCGTTCTACTCGATGTTCCTCGCCGAGCAGCGCAGGCAGCCGGACACCCCGGTCATCCCCACCCTCCGCCTCCTCGCCGGCGGCGGGGCGCCGAAGCCGCCGGAGGTCTATCACGCGGTCGTGCGCGAGATGGGCGTCCAGCTCACGCACGGGTACGGCATGACCGAGGTTCCGATGATCACGATGGGCTCGCCGGACGACACCACGGAGAACCTCGCGACGACCGAGGGACGGCCGCCGGCGGGCATGGAGATACGGATCGTGGACGGCGAGGTGCGGCTGCGCGGCGAGGCGGTCTGCCAGGGCTACCTGGACCCGGCGCAGACGGCTGAGGCCTTCGACGAGGAGGGCTTCCTGCGCACCGGCGACCTGGGGTACCTCACGGAGACCGGGCATCTGGTCCTCACCGGACGCGCCAAGGACGTGATCATCCGCAAGGGCGAGAACATCTCGGCGAAGGAGATCGAGGACCTGCTGGCCGCGCACCCGGCGGTGGGGGACGTGGCGGTCGTCGGGCTGCCGGACGCGGAGCGGGGCGAGCTGGTGTGCGCGGTGCTGGAACCGGCGCCCGGGGCCGCGCGGTTGACGCTGGCCGACGTCGTGTCGTACCTCCGCGCGGAAGGGCTGTCGGTCCACAAGCTGCCGGAGCGGCTGGAGGTGGTGGACGCCCTTCCGCGGAACGAGACCCTGCGGAAGGTGCTCAAGTACAAGCTGCGCGAGCGCTATTCCGGTCCCTCTGTTCCGGAGCGGAGGTCCGCTATTCCGGAACGGTGAAGTAGCGGGCGAACGCGGGGACGATCTCGGCCTCGGCGATCTTCCCGTCGCCGTCGGCGTCCAGGGCGGTGGCGGCGGCGAGCGCGACGTCCTGCGCCGCGCCGAGGGCCCTGAGGACGCGCGCGGTGTCCTCGACCGTCGCCGTACCGTCGTCGTCCCGGTCCGCCACGGCGAGGGCCGCGTGCAGGAAGGGGCGGGCGATCTCGGCGAACCGGTCGGGGTTGTCCCGCAGCCGCTTGACGGCGCCGTTGACGAACTCGTCCCGGTTGATGCGCTGATCGCCGTCCCGGTCCGCTATCCCGGCCATGCCCTGCCAGAACGCCTCCGCGCCGATGTACAGGGCCTGCCCCTTGTCCGACCGGGCGGCGGTGCCGAACTCCGCGAGCAGCGCCTTGGCCGCCGCGCTGAAGTCCTCCCGGTCGATGTAGCCGTTGCCGTCCTGGTCGAAGGTGGCGAACCGGGCGGCGATCCTGCGCTCGTACTCGCTGCTGACCATGTCTCTACCAGCCGCCTTACGTCACGTGGGGGTGCATCTGGTGCATCTCGCTCGGAGCGTACGACGCGCGGCCCGTTCCAGGCTGCGGAAAGCGGCGGTTGTGCCAAGACCGGGGGAATTTTGGAACAACGGTGTGGCACAGCGGAGACCCTTGTGGAAACGGGGCCCCTACGCCGACAGCGGGCCCGCCTCGTCCTCCGTGGCCGAGTCCAGGTCGAGGTGGACGTCGAAGAGCCGCCGTACGCCCAGCGCGCCCAGCACCCTGTTGACGTGCGACCCCTCCGGCGCGCCCTGGGCCGGCAGGATCAGGCGGAGCCGGCCCTGGCAGGAGCGGATGAGGCGGCGGGAGGCGATGAGGACGCCGACGCCGCTGGAGTCGCAGAAGAAGACCTCCGAGAGGTCCAGGACGAGACTGTGGTGGCCCTCGGCCACCGCGTCGTGCACCCGCTGACGCAGCATGGGCGACGTCACCAGGTCCAGCTCGCCCGACACCCGCAGCACGGCCCAGTCCCCGTGCTTGTCGCCGGTCACGTTGAACGCCACCACCACGCCCTTCGCTCGCCGGAAACGGAAGCGATTCCTACGCTTCCTTGCAGCGCGGCTGCCCACCGGCGGTGCCCTGAAACACGAGCCGAGAAACGGAAACCGATCAAAAGAGGCTTGTTTTAGTCGCCTTCGATCCTGTTCGATCGGGGATGAGCACGAAACGGTGGGGTAGGCGAAGGTCCACTATCACCCTCCGCTCCCCGGGGGCGCGCATTGCGACAAAGGGGCGTGCGCTGTCAGACGTGCCGACTACATTCGAGGAGACGGTGGGTTCAGGCTTGACGGGCACGGCGCCCGGCTCGACGGGCAGGCGAACAGGGTGAGGGGGCCGCATGGCGAAGAAGGACGCACCGCCCCGCTGGGACCGCAAGATGCAGCAGCGGCTCGCACGCGGTGAGGCGGCCGCCCTCGGCGAGCTCTACGACCGTTTCGCCTCCCTCGTGCACGGCCTCGCCCACCGCGTCCTCGGCGACGAGCGCGCGGCCGACGGCATCACCCGCGAGGTCTTCGCCCATGTCTGGCAGCACCCCGACGCCTACGACCCCAAGCAGGGCCCGCTGCGCACCTGGGTGGCCGGGCTGACCCACCGCCTCGCCGTGCAGCGCCTGCGCGCCACCGAGACCGCCGCCCTCGCCCAGGGCGGCGGCGGCTCCACGGAAGAACTGGAGCGCAAGGTCCGCCACGCCTCCGTCGCCGCCCGCGCCGACTACATCGTCACGTCCATGCCCGCCCCGCTGCGCGCCGCCCTGGAGCTGGCCTACTTCCAGCGTCGCGACTACCGCCAGACCGCCGCCGACCTCGGCGTCACCGAGGACGAGGCCCGCCGCCGCCTCCGCCTGGGCCTGCAACTGCTGTCCACGGCCCATGACACCGGCGCCCCCGGAGCCCCTCCGGAATACGGGGGTGCGGCATGAACGAGGCGAACCGCTTCGAGACGTACGACGAGCATGAGGGCCAGGACGACGGGAAGGACCGCGAGAAGGACGAGCACCAGGACGCCTGGAAGGACTCCGAGCCCCCTGAGGGACACGCCCCCCACGAGGCGCCCACCGACACACCGACCGGCCCCGGCGACCGTGGCGGCCCCGGTGGACCGACCGACGATGGTTCGCCCGGCCCCGCCCAGAACCCGGACCGGCCGCCCCGCATACCGCTCCCCCGTGCCTCCGTGGAGGACACGGGACAGCCGCTTCCCTCGCTGGAGGAGCTGCCGAAGCCGCCGCTCGTCCTGGAGCACCCGGTGCTGAAGTCGCTGCTCGGGGCCTGGGCGCTGGCCGCCTGCTCGCCGGAGGAGACGGCCGCCGTGGAGGACCACCTGGGCGGGTGCGGCGCGTGCGCGGACGAGGCGCTGCGGCTGCGCGAAGCGGTCGGCCTGCTCCATCCGCCCGAGAGCCTCGACCTCGACCCGGGCCTGCGCACCCGCGTCCTGGAGGGCTGCCTGGACCGGCGCCCGCCGCGTATCCCGGTCCCCGAGTGGGCGGCGCCGTACGACGCCGAGACCGCCCGCCTGGACGCCCTGCTCCGCGACATGGGCGACGCGGAGTGGCACGCGCCCGTGCGGCTGCGCTGGTTCGAGGCCGACACGGCGACGAGCCGTCGTACGACCGTCGCCGGCGTGATCGCGCATCTGCTCACCGTCGACGGCCTGGTGGCGCTGGCCCTCGGCCTCGGCGACCCGCTGGGCGAGGTCACCGCACAGTCGCCCACCCCGGCGGCCCGCACGGAGGCGTACTGGCGCGGCTCACACTTCCCGCCCACCCGCTCCGTGCGCGCCCCCTGGCGCGAGCAGAGCCACGACCTGGTGCGCACGGTGTCGTTCACCGGCGGCGGCGCCGGCAAGCTGTCCGTCCCCTACGGCGACTTCGAACTCCCCCTGCACGACGCGATGCTGGACCGTGCCTTCGAGTGCTGGGTCCACGCGGAGGACATCGCGGAGGCCGTCGACTACCCGTACGAGCCCCCGTCCCCGCGCCATCTCAACCGCATGATCGACCTCGCGGCCCGCATGCTGCCCACGGCGGTGGCCGTGCGGCGGCAACACGGGCTGGCGTCTCCCGTGCACGGCCGCCATCTGGTCACCGCCGGCGAACCCGGCCGCACGCTGCGCCTGGAGATCGAGGGCCTGGGCGGCGGCGAGTGGCTGATCCCCCTGGACTCCCCGGCGGCGGTGGGCTCCGCGGAGCACGAGGTGGCGCATGTGGCGCTGGACGGCGTGGAGTTCTGCCAGTTGGCGGCGGGTCATGTGTCGCCGGAGGAAGCGGCGGCGGGACAGGTGGGTGACCGCGAGGCGATCAGGGACGTGCTGTTCGCGGCGGCGAGCTTGAGCCGGATGTAGGGGCGGGTTGCGGCTTCGTGGGCGCCGCGGGTGCGTGGGGGCTGGTCGCGCAGTCCCGCCGCTCCTAGAGGTGCGTCAGCTGAACGTCCCTGTTTTTAGGGGCGCGGGGAACTGCGCGAGCAACCACGAACCACCCGCAGCCGCCGACGAACCGAACTCCCCGAGCTCCTAGGCGAACACCACCGTGCGCCGCCCGTTGAGCAGAATCCTGCGCTCCGCATGCCACTTGACCGCCCGCGCCAGCGCCTGGCACTCCACGTCCCGCCCGATCGCCACCAGCTGGTCCGGCGTGACGTCGTGCCCGACCCGCTCGACCTCCTGCTCGATGATCGGCCCCTCGTCGAGGTCGGCCGTCACATAGTGCGCGGTCGCGCCGATCAGCTTCACACCCCGCGCATGCGCCTGGTGATACGGCTTCGCACCCTTGAAGCTCGGCAGGAACGAGTGGTGGATGTTGATGATCCGCCCGCTGAGCTGCTTGCACAGGTCGTCGGAGAGCACCTGCATGTACCGGGCGAGCACGACCAGCTCGACGTCCTGCTCCCGCACCAGCTGGAGCAGCTCCGCCTCGGCCTCCGCCTTGTTCTCCTTCGTCACCGGAATGTGGTGGAAGGGAATGTCGTACGACGCCACGAGCTCGGCGAAGTCCGTGTGGTTGGACACCACGGCCGCGATCTCCACGGGCAGCGCCCCGATCCGCGCGCGGAACAGCAGGTCGTTCAGGCAGTGCCCGAACTTGCTGACCATCAGCACGACCCGCATCCTGTCCTCGGCCCGGTTGATCTGCCAGTCCATGTGGAAGGCGTCACCGATCGCCGCGAAGCTCGCCCGCAGCTTGTCCACCGTCACCGGCTCCTCCGCCGAGAAGTGGACGCGCATGAAGAACAGACCCGTGTCGTGGTCGCCGAACTGCTGGCTGTCCTCGATGTTGCAACCCGTCATGAAGAGGTAGCTCGACACGGCGTGCACGATGCCCTGCTTGTCGGGGCAGGACAGGGTGAGGACGTACTGCTCGGCCGTGGCCGCGGCTCGGGTGGACTGCGCGTTCATGCAGGACAGGGTCGCATATCCACCGGGGACGCGGCGCCTGAGTCCGTCACGCGGACCGGGTCATGATCTGCAGGACGTGCAGGGTGCGCGGCGGGGCGTCCGGGTCCTCCCCGTCGGCCGTCGCCATGCGCACGTGCGCGTCCCGCGCCGCCCGCACCGCCTCCGGCCAGCCGGGGTTCTCCATGTACACGGAGACCGGGGCGTCCGGGCCGACCTGGTGCATGATCCGCAGCACGCGCAGGACGGCGGTGTCGACGAGGGCGGCTTCCTGGGAGTCCCGGAAGATCGTGCCGACGTATTTCTCGGCGGACCAGTTGTCGAGCCAGGTGTCCTCGACGAGGCGGTACACGGCGTCGGTGACGTCCCCGTACCCCTCGACGCCGGCCAGCCAGACGTCCCTCTGGAACCCCGGGTCGGAGAGCATGTGCAGCGCGGAGCGCACATTGCTGCGCCAGCGCCACCACGGCATGTCGTTCAGTGGCATAGCGCCCATGGTGGATGAGCGACGGCCACGACGGGAAGAGTTCTCCGAACCTTGCACGGTCATCGATCGTACGTTCCCCGTCACATCGGTCTCATCGGCCCCCGCAATTCACCTGCACGTCACCGTTCGTTGACCGTGCGTCACTCCCAGGTTGGCGATGTGGCGGAAGCGTGTGTGCCCATGACTGGCAGGCGACGCACCCGCAGCACCTTCCTCCCCACCTTCACGCGGCCCGTCAGAGCCACCGCCCTCGCGGCGGGGGCGCTGGTGGGATGTGCGTCACTGATAGCCGGCTGCGGGGTCGTCCCCGGTGTCACGGGGGGTGCCGGGGACGACCCGATCAAGATCATGACCTGGGCGCCGATGAACACCGACGCCACCAACAAGCCCGGCATGCCCGCCCTCGCCCAGGCCTACGCGCGCTGGATCAACTCCCAGGGCGGCATCAACGGCCGCAAGCTCTCCGTCCTGGTCTGCAACGACCAGAACGACACCGTCACCGCCGCCAAGTGCGCCGAGCGCGCGGCCGACGAGGGCGTCGTCGCGGTCGTCGGCTCCTACAGCCAGCACGGCGACGCCTTCTTCCCGGCCCTGGAGAGCGCCGACATCCCCTACCTGGGCGGCTACGGCATCACCAACTCCGAGCTGGAGAGCCCGCTCTCCTTCCCCGTCAACGGCGGCCAGCCCAGCCTGCTGGCCGGCCTCGGCAAGGAACTCGCCGGTGCCTGCGGGCCCGTCGCGCTGGTCCGGCCCGACTCCATCGCCGGCGACGAGCTGCACGCCATGATCGACTCCGGCCTCAAGGCGGGCGGCCACCCCGCCGCCGCGGACCAGCTGGCCGACGAGGACGCCACCGAGTACTCCGCCCAGTCCGAGCGCGCCCTGAAGCACACCACCACCGACCCGGCGAAGAAGGGCTGTGTGGTGCCCGCCCTCGGCGACCACACCGGCACCTTCATGGACTCCTTCCGCCGCGCCCGCGAGGACTACCCGGCCGTGCGCACGGCCACCGTGCTCGGCAGCGTCGACCAGACGGTGATCAACGCCTCCGGCGGGCAGTCGGGGCCGTACGAGGGGTCGTACATCACCAGCTGGTACCCGGTCGCGAGCGACAAGCGCTGGGACCCCATGAAGCAGGTGATCAAGAAGGAGGCGTTCGGCGACAACCGCATCGACCCCGCGGACGCCGGAGTGCAGACCACCTGGATCGCCTACACCGTCCTCAAGGCCGTCCTGGAGTCCCTCGGCGACGGCGAGGTGACCGGCACCGCGATCCGCAAGACCCTCGACGGCGGCCTGAAGGTCAACACCGGCGGCCTCACCCCGACCCTCAACTGGGAGTACGAGAACAGCCTCGCGAAGATCGGTCTGACCCGCCTCGTCAACACCGACGTGACGCTCCAGGTCGTCCGCCAGGGCCGTCTCGTGGCCGCCCACCCGGGCTTCACCGACGTCCGCAGGACCCTGTCGAACGCCGAGGTCGGCTAGGGCCTGCCCTAGGGCCTGCCCTAGAGCTGGGTGTAGGTGCGCTCGGTCAGGCCGTACTTCTTCGCGATCGCGTTCCACAGCCGGGCGGCCGTCTTCTTCTGGGTGGTCGCCTCGCCGCTCGCCTGGTTGCCGGCCAGGGTCTGCGGGGTGGAGCGCGCCTGGCCCTTCTTGCAGCCCTTCTTGTTGGCGGCGACCTGGTCCGCCCAGGCCGCGTAGTGGTTGTCGGCCGACGCGGACGCCTTCCACGCCTTGGTCAGGGCGGTGGTCAGCTCGGTGTGGTGGGGGAGCTGGTCCACGGACAGCCCGGACAGGCTCGTGACCAGCTCGTTCCGCTGGCCGGCGGCGTCGCGCAGATCGGTGGCCGCCTGCCCGAGGTCCTTGCAGGCCTTCACATTGCCGACCGCGCTGATCACGGACGCCCTGCTGTCACCGCTGTCGGCGAGCAGCTTGTCCAGGGCGACCGCCTGCTCCTTCGCGGCGTCGGTGGACGGCGATGCGGAACCACCGTCGCTCGCCGGAGCGGTCGCGGATACGGGCTTGTTGTCGTCGCCCTTGTCGTCGCCACCGCCGCTCGCCAGCAGCGCGCCCGCGCCGATGCCGAGAACGGCGATACCGATGCCCACGGCGGCGATGGCGGGCACCCGCGACCGGGTCGGCCCGCTGCGGTCCCGCTCGTCCGCCTGCGCGGCCCGGCGTCCGGTGCCGGTGGGCGGGGCGTACGCCGGCTGCGGCTGGGCCTGCTCCGACTCGAACCGCGGCAGCACCTGCGTGGCCCCGGCCGGTCCCTCGCCGCCGGGCCCGCTGCGGAAGAGGTTGTCGAACTCGGCGGGCGGCTGCCTCTCCCCGCCGTGCTCCCCGGTCACGGGCGGGATGTACTGCGTCGCCTCCGCGTCCGGCCCCGACACGGGCGGCAGCGGAGCGGCCTGTCCGTGCGGCCCGGGACCCTGCGGGGTGTGCCCCAGGAACTGCGTGTGCTCGGCGGACACCTCGGGCGGCAGCGCGCCTGACGTGACCGGCGGGATGTACTGCGTGGCTCCCTCGTCGACGGGCGGCAGGGGTGCGCCGGTGGCGGCGCCGGGTCCGGCGGGGGCGCCGTACGGGTCGGCGCCCGGCGGCGTCGGCAGGGGCTGCCCGACGGGCGGCAGGTAGTAGGAGGTGGGCTGGTCGGCCTGGTAGCCCGGCGTCTGCGGCTGGTACGGGTCGGGTGCCTGCGCCTGGTAGGGGCCCGGGGTCTGTGCCTGGTACGGGTCCGGTGCCTGCGGCTGACCCTGGTACGGGTTCGGCTCGTCCCACGGCCGGCCCTGCGAGGCCCCCCCAGCCGTCGCCGGGGGCGGGCTGCTGCTGAGGCGGTGTCTGCTGGTCGGGTCCCCACGGGGTGCCCCAGGCCTGGGCGCCCGGCGGCGCGGCGGGCGGGGCCGCCGGGGCGGGGCGCCGGTCCGTGGCTGCCGCCCGCGGGGACACCGGTCATACCCGGCAGCAGCGGTTCGCCACCGTCCGAGGGCAGCACGATGCCTTCGCGCGCCACGCGCGGCGAGGGCTCCTCGCCCTGTCCACTCTGCGTCACCGGGACTCCTACAAATGGGGGACCTTGTGAATCGTCGGCTCACGCTACCGGGTCCCCCGAGCCCGGTGCCACGCAGCACGGGACGTGACCTGCGTCCCTGTGACCGCGGTAACAGAACCGGGCCCGTATCCGCTCTATAAGCCCTCCTTAAGCACTGCTTTCCGCCCAATCGCCTTCGTTTCCCGGGAGTTCACGCCCTCGTACCCAGGGATTTCACGCGGCCGCCTGCAACTCCAGCCGGGCCCCGAACTCCCGTACCACGGGCTCGTCCCGGAAGGGTTCGAGGCGCTGCTGGAAGTCGTCGAGATATTCGGCGCCCCGGTTGGACCGGACCGTCTCGAGGAGTTCCACGGCCTTCAGGCCGGTGTGGCAGGCCTGTTCGATCTCGCGCTGCTGCACCTGAGCGCTGGCCAGCAGGACGTAACCGATGGCCCGGCGCCGCGCCTTGGTCTCCGGCAGGCCGTCCAGCGACTCCTGCGCCCGCCGCGCCGCCGCCTCGGCCTGGCCGAGGTCGCGGTGGCAGTGCGCCAACTCGTCGGCCAGATAGGCCTCGTCGAAGTGCGCGATCCACGCCGGATCGTCCCCGGAGCCCGCGTCCGCCGACTCCAGCGCGCTCACCGCCCGCCCGGAGGCCGCCTGCGCCGCCCGCGCGTCGCCCAGCAGGGCGTGCCCGCGTGCCTCGGCCGCGTAGAACATCGCCTCCGCGCGCGGTGTCACGCGCCCACGCGCCCCTTCCTGCGCCGCCCGCGCCAACTGTGCGATCTCGCGCGGGTTTCCGAGCTGTGCGGCGAGATGGCTCATGGAGGCGGCCAGCACGTACCCGCCGTATCCGCGGTCCCCGGCGGCCTGTGCGAGGCGCAGCGCCTGGATGTAGTACCGCTGGGCCAGGCCCGGTTGACCGGTGTCGATGGCCATGTACCCGGCTAGTTCGGTCAACCGCGCGACGGCGGCGAACAGTTCACGACCCACCGCCTCCCGGTATGAACCGGCGAGCAGCCCGGAGACGACGCTGTTGAGGTAGTGCACGACGACCGGCCGCACATGCCCGCTGCCGTACTGGTGGTCGAGGTCGACGAGCGCCTGGGTCATCGCCTTCACGGCCGCCACGTCCGACTGCCCACCCGGGGCCCCGCCGAGCGCGCCACCTGGGAGTCCGGCGAGGAGATCAGCCAGTCGCGGCTCGGCTCGACGAGCGCGGAGGCGGCGACGGACGAGCCGGACAGGAAGTCCCGCCGCCCCACGTCGCTGCGCCACAGCTCGCAGACCTGCTCGATGGCCCCCAGTACGGTCGGCGAGAACTGGAGACCCACGCCCGACGCGAGGTTCTTGCCGTTGGCCATGCCGATCTCGTCGATCGTGACCGTACGGCCGAGTTTGCGGCCCAGAGCCTCCGCGATGATCGCCGGTGCCCGGCCCCGCGGCTGCTGGCCGCGCAGCCAGCGCGCCACGGACGTCTTGTCGTAGCGCAGGTCGAGGCCGTGCTCCGCACCGCACATGTTGACGCGGCGGGCCAGCCCGGCGTTCGAGCAGCCCGCTTCCTGGATGAGCGCCTGCAGCCGTTCGTTCGGCTGCCGCGCGACGAGAGGCCTTGCGGCCATGGCGTACCCCCTGTGGCTGCGGTGCCTGCCCACGCACCGAGTTGACGTGTCTTCCACCGAAAAAATCCGGCCGTGAAGATCGATGCCCCGCGATCGAACGGAAAATGCGAGGCTTGCGAGGATTGCCGGGGTAAAGGCGGTTGCCGCCCCCCACAGCTGGCTACCCCGATCACGCCGTCGTTCCTCCCACGCGCCCCCACACGTGCATCCATGCGCCCCAGATGCGGAATCGATGCCCCTCCCCCGCGCGCGTTACGCCCGTAACTCCAGGTGGGTGCGGGAGTTGTGTTCATCGTGGAAGAGACGATCGCGGGCACCGAAGCCGCTCAGATTCCGAAGCAGCGCGGCGAATCGCTGCTGGAGACAGCCGTACGCTACGCCGAGGAGCGCCACTGGGACGTCTTCCCCGGCACCTGGCTGGAAGCCGTCGACGGGGTGCAGCGCTGCTCCTGCGGCGACGCGGCGTGCGCCGCACCCGGCGCGCACCCCGCGCGCGACGACTGGGCGACGCAGGCGACCGGCAGTGCGACGGTCGCGCGCCGGTTGTGGCAGAAGCAGCCGCTGGCGTCGATTCTGCTGCCGACGGGGCGGACCTTCGACGCGGTGTCCGTCCCGGAGACGGCCGGGTTTCTCGCCTTGGCCCGTATGGAGCGGATGGAGTTGACGCTCGGGCCGGTGACCTTGTCGCCTGATCGGCGGATGCACTTCTTCGTGTTGCCGGGGGCGTCCGTGAAGGTGCCGGAGCTGGTGCGGAAGCTGGGGTGGACGCCATCTTCGCTGGATCTGGTGGCTTTGGGTGAGGGTGCTTACGTTGCCGCTCCGCCTACGCGGTACGGGTCGCGTGGTGCTGTTCAGTGGGCTTGTCGGCCCACTCCTGCGAATCGGTGGTTGCCGGATGCGGAGGAGTTGATCTCGCCGCTTGCCTACGCGTGCGGTCGGGATCGATAGCGTGCGCCCCGCGGCGGAGCCGCTAATAGATTCAGCCCCGCGTCCCTTTTTGTAGGTTGGCATGCATGACGTCGGCCGTAAGTGTGCGTGGGCTCTGGAAGCGGTTCGGGCAGCAGATTGCCGTTGCCGGGATTGATCTCGAACTGCCCGCCGGGAAGTTCATCGGGCTTGTCGGGCCCAATGGGGCCGGGAAGACCACCACCCTCTCCATGATCACCGGGCTGCTGCGGCCGACCAAGGGTCCGTCTCCGTCGTCGGGCACGACGTCTGGCGGGACCCCGTCGAGGTCAAGGCCCGGATCGGGGTCCTCCCGGAAGGGCTCCGGCTCTTCGAGCGGCTCTCCGGGCGTGAACTCCTCGGCTACTCCGGGCGGTTGCGGGGACTGCCCGGGACCGAGGTCGACAAGCGGGCCGCGCAGCTGCTCGACGTCCTCGACCTCGCCGGAGCACAGCACAAGCTGGTGGTCGACTACTCGACCGGTATGCGCAAGAAGATCGGACTCGCGGCCGCGCTCCTCCACAACCCCGAAGTCCTCTTCCTGGACGAACCGTTCGAGGGCGTCGACCCGGTGTCCGCCCAGACCATCCGCGGGGTGCTGGAGCGCTACACCGCCTCCGGCGCCACCGTCGTCTTCTCCTCCCATGTCATGGAGCTCGTCGAGTCGCTGTGCGACTGGGTGGCCGTCATGGCCGCCGGGCGCATCCGGGCCCAGGGCACGCTCGCCGAGGTGCGCGGCGAGGCGCCCTCGCTCCAGCAGGCGTTCCTGGAGCTGGTCGGGGCGCGCGGGCGGGACGCCGGGTCCGATCTGGACTGGCTGGGCGGCGGGGCGGCGCGATGAGTGCCGACGTCACCGCCGTCGTCGTACGGCTGAAGCTGTCGCTGCTCAGGAACGGGCTGCGGCAGTCCGGTGGGCGGCGGGCCGCGTACCTCGTGTCGGCCGTCGTCACGCTGCTGTTCGCGGCGCTGCAACTGCTCGGGCTGATCGCGTTGCGGGGCAACGCGCACGCCGTGTCCGTGGCGGTGCTGCTGGTTGCGGTGCTGGCCGTCGGGTGGGCGGTGATGCCGCTGTTCTTCCCCGGCGGGGACGAGACACTCGATCCGACGCGGCTGGTGATGCTGCCGCTGCGGCCCCGGCCGCTGGTGCGGGCGCTGCTCGCGGCCTCCCTGGTGGGGATCGGGCCGGTGTTCACGCTGTGCCTGCTGATCGGTTGCGCGGTGTCGGTGGCGCACGGCTCGGCGGCGTACGTCGTCGCGGTCGTCGGGGTGGTGCTGGCGCTGCTGGTGTGCGTGGCGCTCGCGCGGGCCGTGGCCGTCGCCAACATCCGGCTGCTGACCAGCCGCAAGGGGCGGGACCTGGCCGTGCTGAGCGGGCTCGTGATCGCGATCGGGGCGCAGCTGGCCAACTTCGGTGTGCAGCGGCTGGGTTCGAGCGGTCTGGCGCAGCTGGACCGGCCGGGGACGTGCTGCGCTGGATTCCGCCGGCGTCCGCGATCGGGGCGGTGGACTCGGCGAGTTCGGGGTCGTACGGCGTCGCGGTCGCCCAACTCGGCCTGAGCTTCGGTGCGCTGGTGGCGCTGATCGCCCTCTGGTCGCGGCATCTGACGCGGCTGATGATCGCGCCGGACGGCTCCACGCTCCAGGCCGCCACCGAGTCGGCCGCCCGTGAGCGGACGTCGACGGGGCTCGGGCGGCTGCTGCCGGGCGGGCGGACGGGCACCGTGGTCGAGCGCAGCCTGCGCTACATCTGGCGCGACCCGAAGACGAAGGCCGCATGGGTCACCTCGCTCGCGATCGGGCTGATCGTCCCTGTCTTCAACGCCCTCCAGGGCACCGGCTCGATCTACTTCGCGTGCTTCGCCGCGGGGATGCTCGGCATCCAGATGTACAACCAGTTCGGGCAGGACACCTCCGCGTTCTGGATGGTGGCGACGACCATCTCCTCGCCCCGGGACGCGTACGTCGAGCTGCGCGGCCGCGCCCTGGCGCTGCTGGTGATCACCCTGCCGTACGCGACGCTCGTGACCGTCGTGACGACGGCGATGCTCGGCGACTGGGCCAGGCTGCCGGAGGCGCTCGGGCTGTCCTTCGCCCTGCTGGGCGCGATGCTGGCGACGGGTGCCTGGACCTCGGCCCGCTTCCCGTACTCCATCCCGCAGGAGGGCTACAAGAACGTGGCCCCGGGGCAGACCGGGCTCGCCTGGATCTCGATCTTCGGCGGCATGATCGCCGCCGCGCTGTTGTGCGCCCCGGTCATCACGCTGACGATCTGGCTGAACGTGGTGCGCGACGGCGACCGGTGGAGCTGGGTGCTGCTGCCGGTGGGGGCGCTGTACGGGGCGGCGATCACGCTGGCGGGGCTGCGGCTGGCGGCACCGCGCACGGCGGCCCGGCTGCCGGAGATCCTGGCGGCGGTGAGCAGGGGCTGACGGCTGGCCGGCATGCCGGACTCGGTGAAGCAGGGGCTGACGCTGACCGGGATGCCGGCGACGGTGGACAGGCGCTGACGGTTACCGCTCTCCGAACAGGCCCTCGATGAAGGGCTCTACGGCTGCCCGCCAGGCGTCCGGCTGGTCGTAGTGCACCAGATGGCCGGCGTCGGCGACCTCGGCGTACTCTCCCCGCGGCAGTACCCGCACCATCTCCTGTGCCTCCGCCCGCCCCAGCTCGCCGTCGAGACCGCGGACGACCAGCGCGGGGCACTGGACCTGCGCCAGCTCCTCCCAGTGCGCGTCGAACACCCAGGTCTCCCGGGACTTCAGCATCTGCTCGGGTTCGAAGACGGGCCGCCAGCCGTCCGGTGACTCGGCCATCACCTCGGCGTAGAACTCGCCGCGGGCGGGGTTCGGGCGCTCCACCCAGGGGTCGTCCTCGCCGAACCACTTGCGGACGTCGGCCAGGGTGGCGAAGGGGAGGGGCCAGGACTTGAACCAGTCGGCCCACTCCCGCTGCGAGGCCGCTCCGAGGGCGGAGGCCCGCATGTCGCAGATGATCACGCCGGAGACCAGGTCGGGCCGTTTCGCGGCGAGCTGCCAGGCGGTCAGGGCACCCATGGCGTGGCCGATGAGGACGGCCGGGCCGAGGCCGAGCTGTTCGAGGGCCGCCTCGGCGTCCTCGACGTAGGCCTCGCGGGTGAAGGAGGCCTGCGGGGGCTTGTCGCTGCGGCCGTGGCCGCGCTGGTCGAGGGCGACGGCCCGGTGGCGCTCGGACAGCCAGCGGGCGGTGGCGGCCCAGTGGGAGGCGCGGCCCATGAGGCCGTGCAGTAACAGCACGCCGGGTGAGCGGTCGAGGGCGCCTTGGACGGTCCGCTGCCCGGCCCGCCGGCCGGCGGCGCCGTCCTGCTCCCGCACCCCCAGCTCCGTCGGCTCCGCCGCCTGGTCGGGCTTGGGAGGGTCGCCGAACTCCCAGGCGGCAAGGCGTACGCCGCCCGCTCCGGTCACGTCGATGCGCCGCGCCATTGGTCCTGGCACCCCCCTAGCTCCGCTCGGACCGCTTGCTCCCGCTCAGCCGGCCGGTCCTGTGAACCATCTCTGCCTTGTCCTGCCTGACGTGCTCGCTGTCGCGCCGCCGCCTCTCCCTGAAGCGCATGTTCCGCCCCGGGTGTCACCCCCCGCAGTTCACCCCAAGGCTATCGAATGCCTATTCGAAAATGCGTCCTCTGCCGCCAACACCCCTCATTCGAGTGACCTCACTCAAGGATTGATCGTCGCGACCGAGGGGAGATCTTCTGCGGGAGGCGGACCGCTCGGGGAAATCGGTCCGAGGGGAATGACCCTGAGAGCTCGGGGCTCCGGGTCAGCACAGGGGAGGACAGGCCCCGGCGCCGCATGGCGCCGGGGCCCTCCCCATGTCTGCGGCACACCATCCCGGCCCCCTCAGGTCATATGCCTCACGCGACAGCCTTGCACGCGGGGCGTCGCAGCGCTGCGATTCGGCGCACTGAATCTTCGAATCGGCCACACCGCGCCGCCACATCGGCGGCCTCCCCCGGGACGCCACAACTGCCCCTACGGCCACCGCAGTTGGAAAACCCCCAGGACGACCGGCCGGTCAGCGCTTGGCGACGAACACATGCGAGGCGACGTCCGCCGCCAGCTCGGCCGCCTCGCCGCCGCTGCCCACCAGCACCCCGCCGGCCGACTCCGTCACGCTCACCACCGAGCCGGGCTGCACACCCGCCCGCCGCAGCGTGTACATCAGCTGCGCGTCTGTCTGGATCGGCTCGCCGATGCGGCGCACCACGACCGTCTTGCCCTCGCCGCCCGGGTCCAGGTCGGCCAGCGACACCATGCCCTCGTCGAGGAAGGGATCGGCGCCGTCCTTCTCGCCGAGCTCCTCCAGACCGGGGATCGGGTTGCCGTAGGGCGACTCGGTGGGGTGACGGAGCAGCTCCAGGACGCGGCGCTCGACGGCCTCGCTCATCACGTGCTCCCAGCGACAGGCCTCGGCGTGGACCTGCTCCCACTCCAGGCCGATCACGTCGACCAGGAGACACTCCGCGAGGCGGTGCTTGCGCATCACGCGCGTCGCCAGTCGGCGGCCCTCGTCGGTCAGCTCCAGATGCCGGTCGCTCGCCACGGACACCAGGCCGTCCCGCTCCATCCGCGCCACCGTCTGGGAGACGGTCGGCCCGCTCTGGTCGAGCCGCTCGGCGATCCGGGCGCGCATGGGGACCACGCCTTCCTCCTCGAGCTCGAGGATGGTGCGGAGATACATCTCCGTGGTGTCGATCAGTCCGGACATACGTGCCCCTCGATTAGCTCTGCCGGAAGCGCGACCACTCCGCGGCGCGTGCGCTGGCCCTGACCCCAATTCTGACGCATAGCACTGACAACCGTGCCGCGCCGGTGAAACGAGCGGGTTTCGCGGGCCCGGGGACCGCCGCGGCACGCCCTCGCGGGGGCGTCGGCACGGCCGTATTGACACCGCACTGGTCCAGACCGCACGGTGATCCGCGACACAGCCAACCCGAAGGGGTTCGTATGAGCGACGGCACGCCCGCCGACCGGTTCCTCGACGCCGCCATCGGCCTGCTGCAGCGGGTCCGCGACGAGGAGGCCGAGCCCATCGCCGCGGCCGGCACGCTCCTCGCCGACACGGTCGCCGCGGGGGGCCGGCTGTTCGCCTTCGGCGCCGGGCACTCCTCGCTCGCCGCGCAGGACGTCGTCTACCGGGCCGGTGGCCTCGCGCTGATGAACCTCCTCGCGGCGCCCGGGATGGTGGGCGTGGACGTCATGCCGGCCACGCTCGGCTCCGCCCTGGAGCGCGTCGACGGCCTCGCGAGCACCGTCCTGGACTGCTCCCCGCTCCGCGCGGGCGACGCCCTCGTGATCATCTCCCTCTCCGGTCGCAACGCGATGCCGGTGGAGATGGCGATGACCGCCCGCGCGCGCGGGGTGAAGGTCATCGGCGTGACGTCGGTGGCGTACGCCGCCGAGACCCGCTCCCGGCACTCCTCCGGCACCTACCTCAAGGACCACTGCGACGTCGTCCTCGACTCCAAGATCGCCATCGGCGACGCGGAACTCACCCTCGACACGGTCCCGGCCCCCTTCGCCCCCGCCTCGACGGTGGTGACGTCCGCCCTGATGCAGGCCATGGTGGCGACGGCGGCGACGTCCCTTGCGGAACGGGGCGTGGAGCCGCCGATGCTCCGGTCGGGGAACGTGGACGGGGGGCTGGAGTGGAACGAGCGGGTGTTCGACGAGTACGGGGACCGGATCTTCTACCGACGCTGACCCGTCACCCGTCACCCGTCGCCGCCGCTCATCCCCGCAACGCCCCCGCCAGATCCAGCGCCGCGGCGATCCGCATCGCCACGTCCTCCGCATAGGCCGCGTCGGACCGCTCGAACGCACTCCGTCCGGCCCCTCGCAGAAACGTCACAGCGCCCAGCGTCCGCCCCCGGCTCCGCAGTACCGCGCACAGCGCGTGCACCGCGTCCGGCGGCCACTGCCGGGCCAGCGCCCACTCCCGCGCCCGCTCCGCCGGCACCGAGCCCACGCTCGCCCGCACCGGCCCGACCCGCTCCACGCACTGCAACGCCGGATGCCCCTCCGCGTACCGCACCGGCAACCCGGCCTGCCCGGTCAGCAGGCTCGGCCCCGGCGCCCCGGAGGGGGTCCCGGCGACCCGGACCAGTCGTACCGGAACGTCCGAGTCCCCGTCGGCGAGCGAGCCGTCCCCCGCCACCCGGTCGATCAGCGCGTGGTCGCGAAGCCGGCGAGCGCGAAGTCCAGGTGGATCGTCGCCGCCTCCGCCGGGTCCTCGCACTCGGCGGCCGCGCGGGCCGCGCGATGCAGCTGATTGCTCCGGAAGCGCAGCAGGGACGCCTCCTGCTCGGCCTGCTTGGCCACGGTGACGTCGTTGAACAGCCAGCCCACGCCCAGCGGCACCGGCTCCTCGGCGAGCGGCGAGGCCAGCCGCACGAACCCGCACCGCCAGCAGCGCCGCTGCTCGCCCTCCGGCGTCCGCACGCTCACCCAGATCTCGGCCGGAGCGGGCGGCGCGCCCTCCGCCAGCACATGCGTGAGCGCGCTCTCCAGCTCCTCCACGCCCTGGGCGAGCAGCTCGCCCAGGGGCCGCCCCAGCACGGCCGTACGGCCGATGCCCAGGGCCCGCGCCGCGTGCGCGTTCACCACCGCGGGCCGCAGATCCGCGTCGACCAGCACGACACCCCAGCTGGCGTCCTCGAACAACGCCTCGCTCAGCGCGATCGACCGCTCCAGATCGATCTGCGCGTGCACCTCGCTGAACGCGCAGTACACCCCGGCGGGCTTGCCGTCCGGACCGTGCACGGCCGCCGACTGGGTCCGTACGAGGACCCGTCCGCCGTCCTTGGTCAGCAGCGCGAACTCGTGCACCTGCCGCCCGGGGGCCTGCATGGCGGACATCAGCCGCCCCTCGACCTCCTCGGCGTCGGCCTCCCGCACGGCCCACCCGGCGAAGCCGTGCCGCCCCACGGCCTCGGCCGCGGACCAGCCCAGAATCCGCTCCGCCTCGCGGTTCCAGTGGGTGACGACGCCGTCCGCGTCGAAGGCGCACAGCGCCGCGTCCATGCCGTCGAGCAGGGCGGCGAGCAGGTCCGCGCCGTCCCGGTCGGGCTGGTCGGGCTGCTCGGGCTCGTCCGGCCCCAGCTCGTCGGTGGTCCCACTACGCCTGGAAGCACTCACCTGGACCCCCTGCAGGCTGCGTCCGTACGTACGGCACGTCGGTTCGCTCACTTGCAATCATCTAACTGGAACGTGACGCAGCACACACCGAGTTCCCACAAGTTGGGGGAATCGTTGTACGCCGCTCCTGTCTCTGCGGGTGTCCCGGTGCGCCTAGGCCAGCCGGAGATCGACCCATTCGTCGTTCTCGCCGTCGAGCACATACCGCTCGACCTCGACGAATCCCTGTTTCCCGGCGAAGCGCAGACCGTCCTCGTTGACGGCCAGCACACACGTCTCGATCACCTTCGCGCCCAGCCCGCGCGCGTGGGCGAGCCCGTTCTCGTACAGCGCCGTCCCGTATCCCCGTCTCCGGTACGCGGGCAGCACGCGCGCGATGACGGTCGCCACCGCGTCCTCGCCCTCCGGCGGGCGCACGGTGGAACAGCCGACGAGGACGTCACCGACGTACGCGTTCTCCAGGCGGTAGCGCGTACCGCGCTCGCGCACCGCGTCGAGGCTCAGCGGGTCGGCCGGGATGATCACGTTGTGGACGTACCGCCACTGTTCGAGCATGGCGTCGCCGACGGCACGCTCCAGCCGGACTGTCGGAAGATCAGACACGTCCTCCACCTCCCCGCCGCGCGTACACCTCAATCTCGATCTTCATACGAGGATCGGCGAGCCCGCACATCATCATCGTCGCCGCCGGCCGCACCTGCCCGAACACCCGCCGCAGCACCGGCCAGCACGGCTCGAAGTCCTCACGGTCGGGCAGCAGATACCGGACCCGGACGACGTCCTCGAAACCGCTCCCGGCCTCCGCCAGGGCCGCCCCGATGTTCCGCAGGCACTGCTCGGCCTGCTCGACGACGTCGTCGGAGATGGTCATGGTCGCGTAGTCGTAGCCGGTCGTCCCCGAGACGTGCACCCAGTCGCCGTCGACCACGGCACGGGCGTACCCGATCTGCTCCTCGAACACCGAACCACTGAGAATCGCACGTCGCTCCGTCATCTGCGAAACCGTAGGTGAGCTGCGGTTACGCGTCCAGGGTGAGATGGTCCCGCGCGGCCTTGCGGAAGGACGTCACCAGGCGGTTGCGGTCGTCCGCGCGGGTGGCGACGACGACATGGCTGGGCTCGACGCCCTCCAGCGGGACCATGGTGAGGTCGGGCCGCAGGACCCGTCCCACGGACTGCGCGGCGACCGCCAACGACTCCCCGGCCGCGACGAGTTCGAACTTGTCCTCGACCGCCTCGATGAGCGGCCCGTCCGGCGCCGGGCGCCCGTCCGGACGCGGCTCGAACCGCCAGAACGCGCTGCGCACCGGGTCCGCCGTACGCGGCAGCCGCTCGTCGGCGATGTCGTCCAGCGTGACGGCCTCCTTGCCGGCCAGCCGGTGGTCCAGCGGCACGATCAGCACGCGCGGCTCGTCGTAGAGGACCGTCACCCGCAGCCCCTCGGTGCGGAACGGCAGCCGCGTCACCACCGCGTCGACCCGGTGCTCGAGCAGGGCGTGATGGACGTCGTCCCAGGCCAGATGGACGGTCAGCACCTCGGCGTCCGAATGCCGGTGCCGTACCGCCCGGACCGCCGGGGTGACGATGATCCCCGACGTGAAACCGACCGTCATCCGATGCGGCTGAGCGGCGGCACGCGCGCGTACGGCCGCCTGAGCCGCCGCACGCAGCAACGCCTTCGCCTCCGCCAGGAAGACCTCCCCCGCCTCCGTCAGCCGCGTCCCCTGCGGCGTCCGGTCCAGCAGCCGCGCCCCCAACTCCCGCTCCAGCCGCTGCACCTGGCGGCTCAGCGAGGGCTGGGTGATGTGCAAGGCGTCGGCGGCCCGCCCGAAGTGGCGGTGCTCGGCGACGACGGTGAAGTACCGGACGAGTCGGAGATCGAGGTCCACGGCGCCGGGGATCGGCAGGGAGCCGGAGTCGAAGTCGGCCATACAACGAGCCTAGCTGCGGTGATGCCCAGATCGCATTGCCGTATACGAAACAGGCTTTGGACGCGGGACCCCGCTGTTCCCGAGGCTGGAGACATCCCGCATTCCCGAATTCCATCCCTCTGGGGGTCATCAGCATGCGTGTGTTCGTCACCGGCGCCAGCGGCTTCGTGGGCAGCGCCGTCGTACGTGAACTCATGGGCGCCGGACACGAAGTGATCGGCCTGGCCCGCTCCGACAACTCCGCGGCGGCGCTGCGGGCGGCGGGCGCGCAGGTGCACCGCGGCGACCTGGACGACCTCGACAGCCTGCGCCGGGGAGCCGAGGCCGCCGACGGTGTCATCCACACCGCCTTCAAGCACGACTTCTCGGACATCGCCGCCTCCGGCGTGATCGACCTGCACGCCATCGAGGCGATGGGGTCGGTGCTGGAAGGCACCGGCAAGCCCTTCGTCAACACATCGGCGTTCCTGGTCGAGCCCGGCATCTACGCCACCGAGGAGGACGCCGCCCACCCCGACTCCGTGGCGCCGTTCCGTGTCCCCTCCGAGGAGGCCACCCTCGCCCTCGCCGACCGCGGCGTACGCGCCTCGGTCCTCCGCCTCGCCCCCGTCCGTGCACGGCCGCGACGACGGCGCCTTCGTCCCCAAGCTCATCGACATCGCCCGCGACAAGGGCGTCTCCGCGACGATCGACGACGGCACCAACCTCTGGCCCGCCGTCCACCGCCTCGACGCGGCCCGCCTCTACCGCCTGGCCCTGGAGAAGGCCGACGCGGGCACCCGCATCCACGCGATCGACGACGAGGGCGTCCCCCTCCACGCCATCGCGACCGCGATAGGCCAGGGCCTGGGCGTACCGGTGGCCCAGGTACCGCGGGCCGAGGCCCCCGCCCACTTCGGCTGGTTCGCCCACTTCATCGCCCTCGACCTCCGCGCCTCCAGCGCCCTGACCCGGCAGCGCCTGGGCTGGAAGCCGGAGCAGCCCGACCTGCTCGCGGACCTGGCGGAGGGGCACTACTTCGAGGAGGGGCGCAGGAGCATCCTCTGAGGGCCCCGAAGGCCGCGGGCCTCTGAGGGCTCGGCGGGGTGACTGTCAGACCCGGCCGCGCGCTCGTATCAGTGGCGGCCCTCGGCTGTCAGGCCCGCGCGGAAGTCCATGAAGCTGTCCGCGGCCCGAACGTCCCGCCGCCTCCCCCGACACACCTGGAGGGGAGCTAAGTAGCAGCAAGATCGGCTGCACGCTTGAAGAATGCGTCAAATTCGCATGTATGGGCTACTTCCGAAGAAGCGATCAATCAAAGCGGATCCCAACGACTAGCTTCAGCTGCAACTTCAGAAGGGAGGTCACTCGCTCCCCCGGCCATGGCGCCGTCGAGTGACCAGCCCCAGTCATCACGATCCAAGGATCAGGGAGGTGCCCCGATGACTACGTTTCCTGTAGGTGAGCAGACCCACCAGGCTGTGCTTCCTCAGCAGCCTGCTCTGGAATCCGTGGGAGCAGACACCCCTGGGAGCAGGGACGAAACGGCGCACGGACATCCCGCAACCGCGCGGGGCACCGGCAGGGAACATGGGCGAGGGGAGACCGAAGGGCAGAGCACCAGGGCCCGACGGCGTCACGCCAAGAGCGCCACTGCGGTGGCGAGGGAGGCAGAGAACGGGAGCGGTGACGCTCCCACGCACAATCCGTCGTCCTACGAGGGTGGGGTCGGCGCGAGCAGAGTATTCGTGCTCTCCAAAGACGGACAGCCCCTCATGCCCTGCCACCCCGCCCGCGCCCGCGAGCTCCTCGGCAAGGGACGAGCCGTCGTCGCACGCCAAGTCCCCTTCGCCATCCGCTGCAAGGACCGCACACGAGCCGAATCAGCCGTCGACGGCGTCCAGTTGCGCATCGACCCCGGCTCCAAAGGCACCGGCTTCGCCCTCACCGACGAGAAGAAGGAAACCGGCAGCAAGGGGACCGCCGTCACCATCCGACGCGGACTCATCTCCGTCGAGCTCCAGCACCGCGGCGACCAGATCCACGCCGGCATGCAACGACGCGCCGGATACCGACACCGACGGCGATCGGCCAACTGCCGCTACCGGAAACCCCGTTCTGACAACCGCACCAGACCAACAGGCTGGATGCCCCCGTCAGTGCGCCACCGCGTCGACACCACCTTCTCCCTCGCGAACCGACTGTGCCGCTACGCGCCCGTCACCGAAATCCACGTGGAGCTGGTCTCCTTCGACACCCACTCCATGAGCGCCGGCCGACCCCTCAGAGGAGCCGAATTCGCACAAGGCACACTGGCTGGGACCACCGCTCGCGACTACTTGCGCGCCAGATGGAACAACGCCTGCGCCTACTGCGACGCCACCGACGTTCCCCTGAACATCGAGCACCTCAGGCCTCGCAGCCGAGGAGGCACGAACCGGATCACTAACCTCGTCCTCGCCTGCACCCCCTGCAACTCCGCCAAAGGCAGCAGCCCCATCGAGGTGTTCCTCGCCCACCGACCTGAGCGACTCGCGCGAGTCCTCCGCCAGCTCAAGTCACCCCTCCGCGACGCCGCCGCTATGAACACGACCCGATGGCTGCTCACGGAGGCACTCAACGACCTTGGCATCCCCACCCATACCTCGACTGGTCAGGCCACCAAGGGAATCCGGACCGCCATGGGGCTGGCCAAGACCCACACTTTGGACGCCCTGTCCGTGGGACAACTGGATCACGAGGCCGGAGACGTGATCGTGCGATACCCGGAGAAGGTCCTCGTCGCCAAGGCCACCGGACGCGGATCGTACGCACGCACCACACCGGACCGGTCCGGGTTCCCGCGTCTGCGGCGAACCCGTGCCAAGCAACACTTCGGATACATCACCGGGGATCTCGTACGAGCCACCGTTCCGACTGGAAAACGGGCAGGCAGCTGGACCGGTCGCATCTCGGTTCGGGCCAGGGGCCAGCACAGCCTCCAGACGCCTACGGGCAGGCTCAACGTGTCCCACAGGAATCTGGCGCTTCTGCAACGGGGCGACGGATACGGCTACAGCGTCCGGTCGGAATCCGCTCCGCCGACATCTCGAAAACCGGTTGATCGGTGGCCGACCGGTTCCTAGGCTGTGCCCCACGTGGGAAAGGAGGTGATCGGGTAAATGAGTGAAACCCGGACGCGCGAGGTGGCTGCGGGCTAGCGGCCCGTCACCACATTCAGTGCGGTGCCGGACCAGTGCGCGACAGATGCGTGCAGCCGGCCCAATCCCAAGCAGTCACCCGACCCGTGAGCTCGCCGGTACGTCCGGCCGGCTCCCCCGCTGAGGCGGGGGGACCCGAGCTCGCGGGTCGTCTGCTTGTCCGCGGCTTCTTCCTGCCCGCAGGTTTTCCGGGAGTGACCTGCGACACCCGCGATTCTTGCGGTACGCAGTACTCTGAGCGCATGCTTTCGCTCGTTCGACGCCGCCACGTGGACTACGTCCGCGTCACGAGCATGGGCTGTCGACGCTCCGTCTGAGCCTCCAGCCCCTTCGCGCAGCCCTCCGCTGTCGCTGTTTCTCCCTCTCACCCTTTGCGGACGCACCATGACCCACGTGTCGACGAATCCGTCGTACCAGCAGCTCCCGATCATCGATCTCTCGGCCGCCGACCGCGGTCCCCAGGCCCGTGCGCTGCTCCGTGCCCAGCTGCACAGCGCCGCCCATGACGTGGGGTTCTTCCAGCTCGTCGGGCACGGGGTCCCGGAGGAGGAGACCCGCGCCCTCCTCTCCGCGATGCGGAGGTTCTTCGCGCTGCCCGAGGGTGAGCGGCTCGCCCTCGACAACGTGCACTCGCCGCACTTCCGGGGGTACACCCGTACCGGTGACGAGCGCACCGGTGGCAGCCGGGACTGGCGGGACCAGCTCGACATCGGGGCCGAGCGGCCCGCCCGGATACCCGGCGCCGGTGAGCCGGCGTACTGGTGGCTGGAGGGGCCCAACCAGTGGCCCGACTCCCTGCCCGAGCTGCGTGCCGCCGCGCTCGCCTGGGTCGAGCGGCTCAGCTCGGTCGCCGAGCGGCTGCTGCACGAGCTGCTCGCCTCCATCGGGGCCCCTTCGGATTTCTACGACCCGATCTTCGGGGAGCGGGCCCATCCGCACCTCAAGCTCGTGCGCTACCCGGGGAGCGCCGGTGACGGCGCCGATCAGGGGGTCGGCGCCCACAAGGACTACGGGTTCCTCACCCTGCTCCTCCAGGACCAGGTCGGCGGCCTCCAGGTGCAGCGCGAGGACGGGCTCTTCCATGACGTGCCGCCGCTGGAGGGGGCGTTCGTCGTGAATCTCGGGGAGCTGTTGGAGGTGGCCACGAACGGGTATCTCGTGGCCACCAACCACCGGGTCGTCTCACCGCCCGGCGCCACCGAGCGGTTCTCCGTGCCGTTCTTCTACAACCCGCGGCTGGACGCGCGGGTGGAGCCGCTGCCCTTCCCGCACGCCTCCGCCGCACCGGGCATCACCGACGATCCGTCCAACCCGCTCTTCGCCGAGTACGGCTACAACGAGCTCAAGGGGAAGCTGCGGGCGCATCCGCTGGTGGCGGAGCGGCATCACCAGGACCTGCTGGCTCCGGCCTAGGCGGCGATCTTCGCGTACCCCTCGATGTCCTGGGGGCTCCGCGCCCCGGGGCCCACGTAGCGCGCGGAAGGCCGCACCAGCCGCCCCGTCCGCTTCTGCTCCAGGATGTGCGCCGACCACCCGGCCGTACGGGCGCACGTGAACATGGACGTGAACATGTGCGCCGGGACCTCCGCGAAGTCGAGGACGATCGCCGCCCAGAACTCCACGTTCGTGGCCAGGACACGGTCCGGGCGGCGGGCGTGGAGTTCCGCCAGGGCGGCCTTCTCCAGTGCCTCGGCGACCTCGAAGCGCGGCGCGCCCAGTTCGCGTGCCGTACGCCGCAGTACGCGCGCGCGGGGGTCCTCGGCCCGGTACACCCGGTGGCCGAAGCCCATCAGGCGCTCGCCCTTGTCGAGGGCCT
The DNA here is from genome assembly GCA_002027195.1 of Streptomyces sp. GKU 895. Lineage (GTDB taxonomy): Bacteria > Actinomycetota > Actinomycetes > Streptomycetales > Streptomycetaceae > Streptomyces. Next base: position 28,405 of record MWJO01000060.1, read on the forward strand.
GCTTGACGTACGCCTCGGCGTCGCCCGTGCGCTCGATCTCCTCGATCATGTGCAGGACGCGGGAGGGTGCGCCGCCGTGCAGCGGGCCGGACATCGCTCCTACGGCGCCCGAGAGCGCCGCGGCCACGTCCGCGCCGGTCGAGGCGATGACCCGGGCCGTGAAGGTGGACGCGTTCATGCCGTGCTCGGCGGCGGAGGTCCAGTACGCGTCGACCGCCGCGACGTGCTTCGGGTCGGGTTCGCCGCGCCAGCGGATCATGAAGCGTTCGACGACGGACTGGGCCTTGTCGATCTCGCGCTGCGGGACCATGGGGCGGCCCTGGCCGCGGGCGGACTGGGCGACGTAGGACAGGGCCATGACGGCGGCGCGGGCGAGGTCGTCGCGGGCCTGGGCCTCGTCGATGTCGAGAAGGGGTTTCAGGCCCCAGACGGGGGCGAGCATGGCCAGGGCGGACTGGACGTCCACGCGGATGTCGCCGGAGTGGACGGGGATCGGGAAGGGCTCGGCGGGCGGCAGGCCGGGGCGGAAGGCGCCGTCGACGAGCAGGCCCCAGACGTTGCCGAACGAGACGTGGCCGACGAGGTCCTCGATGTCGACGCCGCGGTAGCGGAGGGCGCCGCCCTCCTTGTCCGGTTCGGCGATCTCCGTCTCGAACGCGACGACTCCTTCGAGGCCAGGTACGAAGTCGGACATCAGGCGGCTCCTCATGATGTGTGCGACGGATGACGCCGACGGATCCACGGCCGTGCGGGGCTCGCGGTCCTGGGCGGTCACCCCTGTGATGCCCCGTTCGGTCGACGGTCACCCCAGGGGGTGGCATCTGCACCATATCCCCGAGTGCCACGCTTGGGCAGGGTTCGCGGCACTCAGTGCCACCCTCCGTGGAGTGACGTTCGATACGGCAAGATGACCACGTGACCGACGCACACGCCGTCTCCCACGGACCCGACACCGCCCCTGACCCCGCTTCCATGCGCAAGCAGTACCGGGCCGAGGGGCTCTCCGAGACCGAGCTCGCCGCCACGCCGGTGGAACAGTTCGCGCGCTGGTTCAAGCAGGCCGCGACCGAGGCCCATCTGTTCGAACCGAATGCGATGGTGGTGTCGACGGCGGACGCGGAGGGGCGGCCGAGTTCGCGGACGGTGCTGCTGAAGCAGTTCGACGAGCAGGGGTTCGTCTTCTACACGAACTACGGCCTCCCGCAAGGCGCGTGACCTCGGCCACAACCCGTACGTCTCGCTGCTCTTCCCGTGGCATCCGATGGCCCGCCAGGTGATCGTCAGCGGCGTCGCGCGTCGTACGGGGCGGGACGAGACCGCCGCGTACTTCCGGACCCGGCCGCATGGTTCGCAGCTGGGCGCGTGGGCCAGCGAGCAGTCCTCGGTGATCGGGACCCGGGCCGATCTGGAGGCGTCGTACGCCGAGTTGGCGGCCCGCTATCCGGAGGGCGCGCAGGTGCCGGTGCCGCCGCACTGGGGTGGCTTCAGGGTGGCTCCGCGGACGGTGGAGTTCTGGCAGGGCCGGGAGAACCGGCTGCACGACCGGCTGCGGTACGTGGCGGAGGCGGACGGGAGCTGGCGGGTGGAGCGGCTCAGTCCCTGAGACCTGCGCCGCCTCAGTCCTCGAGCGCCGACTCCACCAGCGCCGTCCACTGCGCGACCACCTTCTCCCGGCGGCCCTGGTCGTCGGTGAGCAGGTTGGCCAGGCCCAGGCCCCGGGCCATGTCCAGCAGACCCTGGACGGTCTCCCGTACGCCCGGTCTCGATTCGTCCGCGCCCAGCAGGTCGACCGCTATGCGGTGGGTCTCGCGGCCGACGCGGGCCTCCAACTCCGTCACCTGGGGGCGGAGTTGCTCCTCGTTGGACGCGGCGACCCACAGGTGGAGGGCGGCGCGGAAGAGCGGGCCGGTGTAGAGGTCGACCAGGGCGGCCACGACCGCCCGGCGGTCGCCCGCTGCGCCCTGCGGGAACAGGGCGCGGATCGCGCCGGAGCGTTCCTCGGCGACGTACTCCACGGCTGCCGTGAACAGGTCCTCGCGGGTGGGGAAGTGGTGCTGGGCGGCGCCCCGGGAGACGCCCGCGCGTTCGGCGACGACGGAGACGGTGGAGCCCGCCCAGCCGCGTTCGGCGAGGCAGGCCACGGCGGCTTCGAGGAGCCGCTGCCGGGTGACCCGGCTGCGGTCCTGCTTCGGCGTGCGTTCGCCGGGGGAACGGTCGGTGCGTTCGCCCGGGGAACGGTCCATGCGGTCGCCGACCGTGCTCACAGCGCCCATGCGGGGTCCCGTCGTTCTAGAAAGGCCGTCATGCCCTCGCGGGCCTGCGCGGAGGCGAACAGGCGGGCCGAGAGCGCGGTGAGGTCGGCCGCGTCCCGGTCGAAGGCTTCCAGCACCCTAACCGTGAGCAGCCGTTTCGTCTCGGCCAGGGCTTCGGGGGCGGCTTTGCGCAGTCCTTCGAGGACGGGTTCGAGTACGGCGTCCACGTCGTCGCCGGTCGCCGTCAGCAGGCCGATGCGGGCGGCCTCGGCGGCGTCGAAGCGCTCGCCGGTGAGGTAGTAGCGGGCGAGGGCGCGCGGGTCGGTGCGGGGCAGGAGGGGGAGGGAGATGACGGCGGGAGCGACCCCGATCCGTACCTCCGTGAAGGCGAAGGTCGCTTCGGCGGAGGCGGCGCCGATGTCGCAGGCGGCGAGCAGGCCGAGGCCGCCCGCGCGGACGTGGCCGGTGACCCGGGCCAGGACGGGTTTCGGTGCGGCGACGATCTGGCGCAGGAGGCCCACCAGCGCGTCGGGGTGGGGTGGGTCCTTGAGGTCGGCGCCGGCGCTGAAGGTGTTGCCGGTGTGGGTGAGGACGACCGCGCGGACGTCGGCGTCCTTGGCGCAGTCGGTCAGCGCGTCAGCCAACTCGCCGACCAGGGCTGCCGACAGGGCGTTGCGGTTGTGCGGGGAGTCGAGGGTGAGGGTCTCGATTCCCCGCGCGCGGGTGCGGCCGATCAGGGTGGTGTGCGCTGTCATGCGAGCTCCCTCAGTCGGCGGCGCAGGATCTTGCCGGAGGCGGCGCGCGGGACGTCGTCGATGAAGGTGACCTGGCGGACGCGTTTGTAGGGGGCGACGCGTTCGGCGACGTACATCATGACCTCTCCTTCGGAGAGGTCGGTGGCGGTGGGCTGGCGGACGACGTAGGCGTGCGGGACCTCGGTGCCCTCGTCGTTGTAGACGCCGATGACGGCGGCGTCGGCGATGCCCGGGTGGGTGAGGAGCAGGGCTTCGAGTTCGGCCGGGGCGACCTGGAAGCCCTTGTACTTGATGAGTTCCTTGACGCGGTCGACGACGAACAGCCAGCCGTCGGCGTCGACATGGCCGACGTCGCCGGTGTGCAGCCAGCCGTCGGTGTCGATCATCGCAGCGGTGGCGTCGGGGCGGCCGAGGTAGCCCTTCATGACCTGGGGGCCGCGGATGAGGATCTCGCCGGCCTCGCCGACGCCGAGGTCCTTGTCGGGGTCGTCGAGGGAGACGATGCGCATCTCGGTGCCGGCGATGAGCTTGCCGACGGTGCCGGCGGGGGCCTCGCGCATGCCGTCGAGGGGGACGACATGGGTGCCGGGCGACAGCTCGGTCATGCCGTACGCCTGGCCGACCGGCGGCAGGTTCAGGCGCCGCGAGCAGGCGGCGGCGAGCTGGGCGTCCAGCGGGGCGGCGGCGCTGACGATGTGCCGCAGGGACGACAGGTCGTACTGGGCGACCAGCGGGTGCTTGGCGAGGGCGAGGACGATCGGCGGGGCCACGAACAGGTCGGTGATGCGGTGGTTCTGGATGGCCGCGAGGTAGGTCTCCAGGTCGAAGCGGGGCAGGACGACGACGGTGGCGCCCTGCCGGAGCGGGGCGTTCATCAGGGCGGTCAGGCCGTAGATGTGGAAGAAGGGCAGGACGGCGAGGATGCGGTCGCCGGGCTTCGCCGGCATCAGCGGTTCCAGCTGGGCGAGGTTGGTGGCGATCTGGGAGTGGGTGAGCATCACGCCCTTGGGGATGCCGGTGGTGCCGGAGGAGTACGGCAGTGCCGCCACGTCCTCGACGGGGTCGATGTCGACCTGCGGCTCGGGCGCCGTCGTGCCCAGCATGTCGATGAGCGAGCGGTGTCCGGGGGCGCTGTCGCAGACGAAGATCTCCTCGACTCCGCCGGAGAGTTCGGCCGCCCTGCGGGCCGTGTCGAGAAGGGGGGAGACGGTGACGATCCAGCGGGCCGCCGAGTCGGTGAGCTGCTTGGCGAACTCCTCCGGTGTGGCGAGCGGGTGCACGGTGGTGACGGAGGCGCCCGCGCGCGTGGCCGCGTAGAACGCGGTCGGGAAGGCGATCGTGTTGGGGCTGTGCAGGGCGAGCACGTCCCCCTTGGCCACGCCCGCCTCGGCGAGACCGGCGGCCACCCGCCGGTGGAAGGCGTCCAGTTGGGCGTACGTGAGGGTCGTGCCGTCGTGGCCGTCGATCAGGGCAGGGGTGTCGCCGAACTCGGCGGCACGGCCCAGTACGGCCTCGTGGATGGGGAGTTCGACGGGCGGGACGTCTGCGTACTCGCTGCGGAACATGGTTCCTCCTCGCACAACGCTGTGCAGGCTCTCAGTACGACTTGGGCAGGCCCAGGGTCTGGTGGGAGACGTAGTTGAGAATCATCTCCCGGCTCACCGGAGCAATACGAGCCACGCGCGCGGCGGTTATCAGCGAGGCGAGTCCGAACTCGCGCGTGAGGCCGTTGCCGCCGAGGGTGTGCACGGCCTGGTCGACCGCCTTCACGCAGGCCTCGCCGGCCGCGTACTTGGCCATGTTCGCCGCCTCGCCCGCGCCGGCGTCGTCCCCGGCGTCGTAGAGGTGGGCCGCCTTCTGCATCATCAGACGGGCCAGCTCCAGGTCGATGTGGGCCTGGGCGAGGGGGTGGGCGATGGCCTGGTGGGCGCCGATGGGGGCGTTCCACACGGTGCGGTCGCGGGCGTAGGCGACGGCTTGCGCGAGGGCGTACCGGCCCATGCCGATCGCGAACGCGGCCGTCATGATGCGCTCGGGGTTGAGGCCGGCGAAGAGCTGGAGGAGACCGGCGTCCTCGTCGCCGACGAGCGCGTCGGCGGGGAGCCGTACGTCGTCGAGGGTCAGCTCGAACTGCTTCTCGGCTGCCTGGAGTTCCATGTCGATCTGCCGGCGGTGGAACCCTTCGGCGTCCCTCGGGACGATGAACAGGCAGGGCTTGAGGCGGCCGGTGCGGGCGTCTTCGGTGCGGCCGACGATCAGGGTGGCGTCGGCGATGTCGACGCCGGAGATGAAGACCTTGCGGCCGGTGAGGAGCCAGTCTCCTGTCTCCGGGTCGCGGCGGGCGGTGGTGGTGATGCGGTGGGAGTTGGAGCCGGCGTCGGGTTCGGTGATGCCGAAGGCCATGGTGCGGGTGCCGTCGGCGAGGGCGGGGAGCCATTCCCGCTTCTGGGTCTCGGTGCCGAAGCGGGCGATGACGGTGCCGCAGATGGCGGGTGAGACGACCATCATCAGCAGGGGGCAGCCTGCGGCGCCGAGCTCTTCGAGGACGAGGGAGAGTTCGAAGATGCCGCCGCCCCCGCCGCCGTACTGTTCGGGGAGGTTGACGCCCAGATAGCCGAGTTTGGCGGCCTCGGACCAGAGGGTTTCCCGGTCGAAGGGGCGGCCGTGGCGTTTGCCCAGCTGGGCGACGGCGGCGCGCAGGGCGGTGTGTTCGTCCGACTCCAGGGTGAAGCTCACTGGTCCTCCTCTACGACGGCAAGCAGGGCACCGACGGCGACCTGGCCGCCGACCACCGCATGCAAGGCGCTGAGCGTCCCCGTGACCGGGGCGGAAATGCGGTGTTGCATCTTCATCGCTTCGAGCCACACGATCGGTTCACCGGCCTCGACCTTCGCGCCCACCGCCAGGCCCTCGGCGACCTTGACCACCGTTCCCGGCATCGGTGCCAGCAGGGAACCGGGTGCGTGCTGCGCCTTGGGGTCGGGGAAACGGGGCAGCGCCCTCAGCGCGGTCGCACCGGCGTACACCTCGTCGCCGTATCTGGACACCTCGTACCGGCGCCGCACGCCGTCCGCTTCGAGGACGACCAGACCGGCGTCGGCGTGCACCACGCGCACCCCGTCCTCCGCCTCCAGGCCGTCGCGCGTGTGCCGGTACCGGACCTCGGTCTCCTCGCCGCCGACCTCGTACCGCTTCACCTGCGACTGCGACGGCACATTGCGCCAGCGCCGAAGCGGGAGCGGCCGTGGGCGTCGGCGAGGGCGGCGGCCAGCGGGGCGTGCGGGTCGGGGGGCGTCGAGGTCAACGACGTGAGGTGGCGGTCGTAGAACGCCGTGTTCATGGCCGCCGTCGTGAACTCCGCGTGGCGCAGGGAGTTCACCAGGAGGGTTCTGTTGGTCGTCGGGCCGTGGATCTGGGCCCGTTCCAAGGCGCCCGCCAGTTTGCGGATCGCCTCCGCGCGGGTGGGGGCGTGGGCGACGGCCTTGGCGAGCATCGCGTCGTAGTGGACGCCGATCTCGTCGCCGTCCTCGTAGCCGGTGTCCAGGCGGACGCCGGGGACCGTGAGGCGGTGCAGGGTGCCGGTCTGGGGGGCCCAGTCCTGGGCCGGGTCCTCGGCGTAGAGGCGGGCCTCGACGGCGTGGCCACGCGCGTGTGGAGGTGATGCGGGGAGGGGCTGTCCTTCCGCGACGGCGATCTGGAGTGCGACCAGGTCCACGTCGAACACCGCCTCCGTCACCGGGTGCTCGACCTGGAGGCGGGTGTTCATCTCCAGGAAGTGCGCCTTGTCGTCGGCGACGAGGAACTCGACGGTGCCCGCGCCGACGTAGGAGACGGCGCGCGCGGCGCGCGCGGCCAGCGTGCGCAGCTCCTCTTCGAGCCCCGGGGAGAGCCCAGGCGCCGGCGCCTCCTCGATGACCTTCTGGTGGCGGCGCTGGAGGGAGCAGTCGCGGGTGCCGAGCGCCCAGACCGTGCCGTGGGTGTCGGCGAGGATCTGCACCTCGACATGGCGGCCGTCCTCGATGTACGGCTCGACGAACACCTCGCCGTCCCCGAAGGCGCTCGCGGCCTCGGCGCGCGCGCCCTCCAGTGCGGCGCCCAGCTCCTCAAGACGGCGCACGATCCTCATCCCGCGCCCCCCCGCCGCCCGCGGCCGCCTTCACGAGCACCGGCAGGTCGGACGCGCTCACCTCCCCCAGCGGCCGAAGCCCCATCAGCTCCTTCGCGCGGGTCTTGGACGCCATCGCCTCGATCGCCTCGGGCGGCGGACCGATCCACACCAGTCCGGCGTCCAGGACGGCGCGCGCGAAGTCGGCGTTCTCGGAGAGGAAGCCGTAGCCGGGGTGCACGGCGTCCGCGCCGGCGGCGACGGCGGCCTTCACGATCAGGTCGCCGCGCAGGTAGGTCTCGGCGGGGGTCGCCCCGGGGAGTCGTACCGCGGTGTCGGCCACGCGCGTGTGGCGGGCGTTCGCGTCCGGGTCCGCGTGCACGGCGACGGTTCGGATTCCCAACTCACCGCAGGTGCGGAAGATGCGGCAGGCGATCTCGCCCCGGTTGGCGACGAGCACAGTCCCTATCAAGTGATCCCTCACATCCGGAAGACGCCGAAGCCGCCGCGCGCACCCTCGTACGGCGCCGTGTGGATGGCCGACAGACACAGGCCGAGGACCGTGCGGGTGTCGCGCGGGTCGATGACGCCGTCGTCGTAGAGGCGGCCGGAGAGGAACATCGGCAGCGACTCGGACTCGATCTGCTGCTCCACCATGGCCCGCAGGGCCGCGTCGGCCTCGTCGTCGTACGGCTGTCCCTTCGCCGCAGCCGACTGCCGGGCGACGATCGACAGGACGCCCGCGAGCTGCTGCGGGCCCATCACGGCGGACTTGGCGCTGGGCCAGGCGAAGAGGAAGCGCGGGTCGTAGGCGCGGCCGCACATGCCGTAGTGCCCGGCGCCGTACGACGCTCCCATGAGCACGGACAGGTGCGGGACCTTCGAGTTGGACACCGCGTTGATCATCATCGCGCCGTGCTTGATGATGCCGCCCTGCTCGTACTCCCTGCCGACCATGTAGCCGGTGGTGTTGTGGAGGAAGAGGAGGGGGATGTCGCGCTGGTTGGCGAGCTGGATGAACTGGGCGGCCTTCTGGGACTCCTCCGAGAAGAGCACACCCTGGGCGTTGGCCAGGATGCCGATCGGATAGCCGTGCAGGGCCGCCCAGCCGGTCGTCAGGCTGGTGCCGTACAGCGGTTTGAACTCGTCGAAGTCGGAGGCGTCGACGATCCGGGCGATGACCTCGCGCGGGTCGAAGGGGGTCTTGAGGTCGCCGGGGACGATGCCGAGGAGTTCGTCCGCCGCGTACTTGGGCGGCTCGGCGAAGGGCGGGTCCTCGTACGCCTTCCGGTGGTTGAGGCGGGCGACCACGCGGCGCGCCTGCCGCAGGGCGTCCCGCTCGTCGACGGCGAAGTAGTCCGCGAGGCCCGACACGCGCGCGTGCATCTCCGCGCCGCCCAGCGACTCGTCGTCGCTCTCCTCGCCGGTGGCCATCTTGACGAGGGGCGGACCGCCGAGGAACACCTTGGCGCGCTCCCTGACCATGATCACGTGGTCGGACATGCCGGGGATGTAGGCCCCGCCCGCCGTGGAGTTGCCGAAGACGACCGCGACCGTCGGGATCCCGGCGGCCGAAAGCCGGGTCAGATCGCGGAAGATGGCACCGCCCGGGATGAAGATCTCCTTCTGGGACGGCAGGTCGGCACCCCCGGACTCCACCAGGCTGATGCAGGGGAGCCGGTTGGCGAGGGCGATGTCGTTGGCGCGCAGGGCCTTCTTCAGCGACCACGGGTTGCTGGCCCCGCCGCGCACGGTCGGGTCGTTGGCGGTGATCAGGCACTCCACGCCCTCGACGACCCCGATGCCGGTGACGAGCGAGCCGCCGACCGAGTACTCGCTGCCCCACGCGGCCAGCGGGGACAGTTCGAGGAAGGGCGTGTCCGGGTCGAGGAGCAGTTCGATGCGTTCGCGGGCGAGCAGCTTGCCGCGCTTGCGGTGCCGCTCCACATACTTCGGACCGCCCCCGGCCAGCGCCTTGCTGTGCTCGGCGGTCAGCTCGTCCAGTTTGTCGAGCATGGCCTCGCGGTGGGCGAGGTAGTCGGCGCCTTTCACGTCCAGCGCGGACGACAGGACGGTCACAGCAGGGCCTCCGGGATGTCCAAGTGGCGGGAGCGCAGCCATTCGCCGAGCGCCTTGGCCTGCGGGTCGAAGCGGTGCTGGGCGGCGACACCGGCGCCGAGGATGCCCTCGACGACGAAGTTGAGGGCGCGGAGATGCGGGAGCTGGTGCCGGGTGACCTTCACGTCGGCGGTCTCCGGCAGGAGTTCCCTGAACCGGTCGACGGTGAGCGTGTGCGCGAGCCACCGCCAGGCCTCGTCGGTGCGGGCCCACACCCCCACGTTCGCGTCGCCGCCCTTGTCCCCGCTACGGGCTCCCGCGACGAGACCGAGGGGCGCCCTGGTCACCGGGCCGTCGGGCAACGGCTCGGGCAGGGACGGCTCCGGCGGGTTCTCGAGTACGACGGTGTCCGGGGCCGGCGCCACAGGGATACGGCGGCCGTCGTGGAGGACCGCCACATGGTCGACGGCACCATGGGGGGCGTACACATCCTCGAAGACCCCATAAGGCGCGCCCTTTCCGGGTGGGGCGAGCATATGGAAGCCGGGGTAGCTGGCGAGGGCGAGTTCGACGGCCGCGCCGCTCAGCGTCCGCCCGACCGCGTCCTGGTCGGGGTCGCGTACGACGAGCCGCAGCAGGGCACTGGCGGTCTCCTCGGTGTCGGCGTCCGGGCGGTCGGTGCGGGCCAACTCCCAGCGCACGTCGGCTGTTTTGCCGAGGACGGGCTCCATCTGCGCCCGCACCAGAGCCGCCTTCGCCTCGATGTCGAGGCCGGTGAGGACGAAGACGACCTCGTTGCGGAAGCCGCCGAGCTTGTTCAGGCCGACCTTGAGGGTCGGGGGCGGGGCCTCGCCGCGGACGCCGGAGATCCGGACGCGGTCGGGGCCGTCCTGGGTGAGGCGGACGGTGTCGAGGCGGGCGGTGACGTCGGGTCCGGCGTACCGGGCGCCCTGGGTCTCGTACAGCAGCTGCGCGGTGACCGTGCCGATGTCGACGAAGCCGCCGGTGCCGGGGTGTTTGGTGATGACGGCGGTGCCGTCCTCGTGGAGTTCGGCGAGGGGGAAGCCGGGGCGGCGGACATCGCCCTGCTGGAAGAACGCGTAGTTGCCGCCCGTCGCCTGCGTCCCGCACTCCAGGACGTGCCCGGCGACGACCGCGCCCGCGAGCCGGTCGTAGTCGGTCGGCCCCCAGCCGAAGTGGGCCGCGGCGGGCCCGGTGACCAGGGCCGCGTCCGTCACCCGCCCGGTGACGACCACGTCGGCGCCCGCGCGCAGGCACTCCGCGATGCCGAAGCCGCCGAGGTAGGCGTGGGCGGCGAGGCTGCCCGGGTGGGCGGCGGTCAGATCGTCGCCCTCGACGTGGGCGACGCGGACGGCGATGCCGAGCCGGTCGGCCACCTCCCGTACGCGGGTGGCGAGTCCGGCCGGGTTGAGGCCCCCGGCGTTGGCGACGATGCGTACGCCCCGCTCCTGGGCGATGCCGAGACACTCCTCCAACTGCCGCAGGAACGTGCGGGCGTACCCGGCGCCGGGGTCCTTCAGCCGGTCGCGGCCCAGGATGAGCATGGTCAGCTCGGCGAGGTAGTCGCCGGTGAGGACGTCGAGTTCACCGCCGGTGAGCATCTCTCGCATGGCGTCGAAGCGGTCGCCGTAGAAGCCGGAGGCGTTGCCGATGCGCAGCGTGTTCACCCGGCCGTCCCCTTCGGCGGGCGTCCGCCGCCCGGCGGACCCGCGAAGGCCTGGGCGATGTCCAGCCAGCGGTCGGCGTCCTCGCCCACGGCGGTCAGGGCGAGGTCGGTGCGGTGGGCGCGCTGGGTGACCAGGAGGCAGAAGTCGAGGGCGGGGCCGGTGACGCGCTCGGTGGCGTTCTCGGGGCCGTAGGTCCACAACTCGCCGGACGGCGCCATGAGTTCTGTCCGGAACTCCTCGAACGGCGGGGTCAGTCCGTGCACTCCGAAGGCGAAGTCGCGGGTGCGGACACCGAGTCGGGCGATGTGCCGCAGTCGGTCGGTGGGGGCGCGGGTGACGCCCAGCGCGTCGGCCACGTCCAGTCCGTGGGCCCAGGTCTCCATCAGGCGGGCGGTGGCCATGGAGGCGGTGGACATGGGCGGGCCGTACCAGGGGAATCGGGCGCCGTCGGGGGCGGCCCGCAGCGCGTCGGCCAGGTCCTCGCGGCCCGCCCGCCAGTACGCGAGCAGCCGTTCCGGAGGCTTGGCCGCGCCCTCCTCGGCGCCGTTGTCCACGAAGTCCCCGGGTGCGGCCAGCGCCTTCTCGACCTCGCGGGAGAAGGCCGCCTGATCGGTCACGGCGAGGAGGGAGGAGTGGTCGGTCCAGGCGAGGTGGGCGATCTGGTGGGCGACGGTCCAGCCGGGGGCGGGGGTCGGCGAGGACCATTGCTCCGGGCTCAACTCAGCGACGAGCAGATCGAGTTCCTCGCTCTCCGCGCACAGGTCGTCGATGACGGGCGTGGGGTCTGCCATGGCAGCGAGGATGGCACCGACACCATAAACAAGCAAGCGTGCTTGCATTATTTTTTCGGTCCCGTTGAATGGGTGATGAGTGAGTACGGCTACTCATGCCGCCGCCGGGCGCGCGGGAACGATGGACGAGGGTGGGCATCCGACCTGGAAGGTGGGGCATGGGCAGGTTTCTGGCGGGGGTCGGGGCCGTGGTCGCGGCCGGGGTGGCGCTGGTCGTGGCGTATCTGGCGGGGGCGCCGGCGGATGTGGTGTTCGGGGCCGGGGCGGGGGTGCTGAGCCTGCTGTGGCTGCTGCTTCTGCTGACCGTGCCATGGAACCTCTACTTCCGGGCGCACGCCGTACTCGCGGAGATCGCGGTGAGCCGGGAGAAGGGCCTGGAGATCTCCCCGACCCGGGATGCCGAGGCCCGGCGGATCGCCCGCGCGATGCTGCGGACGGCGGTGGCGGGGCATGTGGTGACGGCGGCGGTCGTCGTCGCGGTCACCTGGGCGACGGGCGCGTTCACCGGCTACTGGTTCGCAGCGTTCTTCCTGCTGAGTACGTTCTTCCGCCCGGCCGGCGCCTGGTTCGGCCAGCTCCGGAGGCGGCTCGGGGCGCTGCTCAAGGACGTCACGTATCCGCGGGACGACGTGGTCGAGCTGAACGCCCGCCTCGACCGTGCCGAGACGGGGACGCGGGTGCTGGAGGAGAAGGCCGAGGAACAGTACCGGGCCCTCGCGGAACTGCGCCGGACCGTGGACGCGCTGGCGATGAGCGCGTACGAACGGGCGGAGGAGGCCGATCGCAGGATCACCGCGCTGGGCCGGGAGTTCGAGTCCACGGTGAACCGCCTCACCGACAACCAGGAGATCATCGCGGGGGTGAAGGCGTTCCTGCGGATGGTGCGCGCACCGGAGCAGTTGCCGGGGGATGCGGCGGCGGGATGACCGGGAGTTCGACGGCCGGGGCGACGGCGAGCGCATGCGCGGACAAGCTTCAGCGCTTGCATCGACTTGTTTTCCACAACCCGCGATCCGTACGTGCGCGAGTCGCTACGCTCGGTGACGGGAGGTGGTCACATGCACATCCGCGAACTTGATCCCACCGCATCGCCTCTGGACTACTACGGGTACGAGCTGCGCAGACGGCGGGAGGAAGCGGGGCTCACTCTGGCGCAGCTCGGGGCGATCGTGTTCTGTACGGGGTCTTTGATCGGGCAGATCGAGACGGCGACGAAGGTTCCGCAGCGGGAGTTCTCGGAGCGGGTGGACGCCGCGCTGGGGACGGACGGAATGTTCTCGAGGCTGGTAGGGCTGGTGCTGCGGAGTCAGTTGCCGAACTGGTTTCAGCCGTATGCGGAGATGGAGGCGAAGGCGGCGTACATCTCGACGTACCAGTGCCAGCTGGTCCACGGCCTCCTACAGACCGAGTCCTACGCACGAGCCGTACTGGGCGTCGAGTACTCGACCCGGCTCGACGAGATGGTGGCGGCGCGGATGGATCGTCAGCGCATCCTCACGCGGGAGCAGCCGCCGGTGCTGTGGGTCGTGCTGGACGAGGCCGTGCTGTATCGCGAGATCGGCGACAGGGAGGTCATGCGGGAGCAACTGGCACACCTGTTGGGTCTGTTCGGGCGGCAGTGGATGGAGATCCAGGTGCTGCCGTTCTCGGCGGGGCAACATGCCGGGATGATGGGCTCGTTCACGCTGTTCCGGTTCGACAGCGACCCGGACCTGCACTACAGCGAGAGCTACGACGAGGGCCACCTGACCGCCAATCCGCCAGTGATCAAAGAGCGTTCTCTCGGTTACGCTCGCTTGCAGGCTGCGGCCCTCTCGCCGAGAGACTCGGCCGCCTTGATCGCCCGCGTGATGGAGGAACGCTATGGGGAGCAACCTGAACCTGACGCGAGCGCAGTGGCGTAAGTCGTCGTACAGCGGAAGCAGCGGCGGCGAATGCGTCGAGGTCGCCGACCTCGCCCCCCACATCGCCGTCCGTGACTCCAAGAACCCCGACGCCGGGACCTTCTTCGTCACCCAGGAAGCCTTCACTCGCTTCGTGACGGCAGCCGGTGACGGTGTCCTCCGTTGACGCGTGACGGCGGGACGGCCGGAGGCGGTGGTGGCTGCGCCTCGGCGAGGGCGTCGAGAAGGCGCCCGCGGATCGGGCGGAGCCTCGGCGCCCGTCGATAGGCCAGGTGGCGTTCGAGGGGCCAGAAGACGGGCTGGCCCGTGGTGCGTCCTGGTTCCGTCATGGCGGGCTCGGCCGCCGGGTCCACCCCGTCCTTCCACTCCACGTCCTCGAACGTGCCGTCCTCCGCGGCGCTCCCGACAACGGGTCCCGCCAGCACGTCGGTCGTACGGTGAATGTTGATCCAGGCGTGCAGGGCCTTCAGGGCGTGGACCGATTCGGCGGGCGCGTAGCCGGGGTAGTGGCGCTGGAACACGACACCGACCGGGCTGCCCGTGGTGAGCAGGGCGATGCGCCAGCGCAGGTCGGGCCGCACCTGCCACAGGGCCGCCACGGCGATCACGGATCCCATGGAATGCGCCTGGATCAAGAGGCGTCTGTCGCGGCCCTCCTCGTCCAGCAGGTACTCGATCCGGTGCACGAGTTCGGGGACGGTGCGCACCGCCCAGGCCGCCGGGGTGAACGGGTGCGCCGCACGCGGCCAGAACGCGCCGAAGGCCCAGGCCAGCCCCGCGTTCCGGCGCATCTCGGGGCGCAGCACGACGGCTCGTACGGCGAACACGGCCACCGCGACGAGACCCACGAGGATGACGGCTCCGAGCGTCGTCAACTGCTGAAGTACGTCGACCATGACGTCCCGTACGCCCGCCAGCCAGGAGCCGTCGCCGACCCAGTAGGCCCCGTACATCGCGCAGGTCAAAAGGACGACCAGGACCGCGAGGGTGGCCAGGCCGCGGTCATACCAGATCAGGGCACGGACTCCGGCGTACTCGGCGAACCGGAGCCTTTTCCACTGGCGTTGGTTGTCGAGGACGTCGTCAGGGTCCGCGTCGGGGTCGGGGGCGGGGGGCGAGACGTTCCGCAGCCAGGGGCGGTGCAGGGCCGTGCACGCGGCGGCGACCGCACCCACCGCCACGCCGAGCAACACGACCAGCGGGAAGGCCGCCGCGACCACCTGGACGGCTCGCGGGATGAGGGCCGCGTACGGGTCACCGTCGGGGGTGAGCCAGCCCTGGAGCCACAGGGAGAACGCCGCGGTGTACAGCCAGCCCACGAAGCAGGCCAGCACGCCCACCACGGGCCCCAGCAGCCCGTACAGGGTCGTCCTGGACGCCGAACCGGTCTCCCCGCGGACCATGGCGAGGCAGGCGATGACCATGAGTACGAGGCCGACACCCTGGGCGATCACCACGTAGTTCGCCTCCGCGCCCATGCCGGGCAGCATCGTGGAGCGCTCGCGGGCGGCGTCCCAGTCCCGGTCCGGCACCGCGCTGCACACCATGGCGCCGACCGTCACCGCCAAGCAGCCGCCGACAGCCCCCTTCGCGTACCGCAGAGGCCATCGCAGCCTTCGCCGTGGTTCGCCCATGGTTCCGTCGCGCTGGACGTAGCTGGCGCGGAAGTACGGGCCGTCGATCACCACGAGGACGGCAATCACCAGGGTCAGCACGAACAGAGCCAGGGCCAGGGTGGCGTCGCCCTCGCGCAGGTCGTACTGCAGCGGCGGGACGATGAGCAGCATGGCCACCGTGAGCAGTCCCGCGCACAGGTGCCGTGTGGTCAGGCCCTTCGCCCGCGTGTTGTGCTCCCAGAAGCCGCGGACCTCCAGGGGCCGCCGGGTGCGGTGTCCGTTGCGCCGGTGCCGGTCCTCCTCCTCGGCCTGCTCGTAGTCCTCACGCGAGGCTGTCCTGAGCACCGGGCGATACTCGCGTTTGGCGTCCCGGGCGCTGAACGCCATCAGGGTGCCGACGATCAGAGGCGCGAGGGCCGCAAGGGCCAGGCTCGTCCCGGTGTCCGGCTCACGAGCCGCGGTCACCGCGAAGTTGCCCGAGACGCACTCGGCGGTTTCGGCTCCGCACTGCCAGACGACCTGGTCCATGGCCGCCTGTCCGAACACGCCGACCAGCATCACCGTCAGGGAGAGTCCGAGCAGCCGCGCTCCGAAGCTGTACAGGGAGCCCTGCCATGAGCGCTCCGGTAATCGTGGCTGCATCCACGTCACCAGGTTGATCACGAGAAATGGCAGGAGGAAGAGCCAGGCGGCCCGGCCGGCCCCGCCGATCAGCAGCCGGGGCCAGTCGTACACCTCCCGCACGGTGCGCGGCCCGTCCGTGTCCTCCTCCGCGGGCCGGTACCAGCCCGCGCTGTCGTCCCCGCTCACCTGGCGTACACCGGGTGGCCGGAGAACCTCCTCGCGGTCCACAACGCCGGTGCCGGGTATGACCAGTTCGACCAGTTCTACCGGCCTTGGCGAGGGTGGCTCGCCGACGTGCGCGCCCGGTGTTCCGTTGTCCATGAGAGATCAGGGTGAGGCTGCCCACGGCTGCTGACAATGCGCCGAATGTACGAGAAGTCGACTGTCCGGGAGGCGGCCCGAGCTTCCCACGCGCCTCAGGAACCGTCCTCCTGAACCTTCGCCTTGCCCCGCCCCGTCTGCGTCAGCACCACCCCCATGCTGGCCGCGATGACCAGGGCGATCGCGACCGCCTCCGTCGCGGACAGGGCCTGGCTGAGGACGAGGAAGCCGGCCGTCGCGGCGATGGCCGGTTCCAGGCTCATGAGGATGGCGAAGGTGGAGGCGGGCAGGCGGCGCAGGGCGATGAGTTCCAGGGTGTAGGGCAGGACCGAGGAGAGGACGGCCACCGCCGAGCCCAGAGCGACGGTCGTGGGGTCGAGCAGCTTGGTGCCGGACTCGACGATGCCGAGCGGCAGGAACACCACCGCCGCGACCGCCATGGCGAGGGCGAGCCCGTCGGCCTGCGGGAAGCGGCGGCCGGTGCGGGCGCTGAAGACGATGTACGCCGCCCACATGGCGCCCGCGCCCAGGGCGAAGAGGACGCCCACGACGTCGAGGCTGCCGAAGCCGCCACCGCTGAGCAGCACGACACCGGCGAGGGCCAGCCCGGCCCACACCAGGTTGATCGCGCGGCGGGAGGCGAGGACCGACAGGGCGAGGGGGCCGAGGACCTCCAGGGCGACCGCCGGACCGAGCGGGATGCGGGCGATGGACTGGTAGAAGAGGCCGTTCATCCCGGCCATCGTGAGCCCGAAGACGATCACCGTGGCCCAGTCGGCGCGGCTGTGCCCGCGCACCCGCGGCCGGCACACCACCAGCAGCACGATCGCCGCCGCCACCAGCCGCAGCGTCACCACGCCGAGCGCCCCGGCGCGCGGCATCAGGCTCGCCGCGAGGGCACCGCCGAACTGCACGGAGATGCCCGCGGACAGCACCAGGCCGATGGAGCCGAGGGAGCGTCGGCGAGGGGCGGCGCCCGTCGGCGGCCGGGCGGCTGAGGTCTCGGCAACCGGGGTTGCCGCGGGCGAGTCGGCGGCGGTGCTGGGGGTGGTCACGGGGCCTTCCAGGGGGTTCGGCACGCGGGACGTTCATCGCGATGTACTGTCAAGTCCAGAGTAATGGACTCCGACAGGAACGTGAACCCCTTTTGCCACTGACCGTCCGGAGCCGCCCTCTACCGCCGCGCCATGTACAGGTCCAGCGCCTTCTGCAACAGCCGGTTGATCGGGAAGTCCCACTCCCCCAGGTACTCGATGGCCTCACCGCCCGTGCCGACCTTGAAGCGGAGCAGGCCGAGGAGGTGGTTGGAGTCCTCCAGGGTGTCGGTGATGCCGCGCAGGTCGTAGACGGCGGCACCCAGCTCATGGGCGTCGGCCATCATCCGCCACTGCATCGCGTTGTTCGGCTGGACCTCGCGCTTGTGGGCGGTGGAGGCCCCGTACGAGTACCAGACGTGCTCACCGACCGTGAGCATCGTGGCCGCGGCGAGGACATCGCCGTCGTGGCGGGCGAGGTACAGGCGCATGCGGTCGGGGTGTTCGGCGTTGAGTACGGTCCACATGCGCTGGAAGTAGGCGAGCGGGCGCGGGATGAAGCGGTCGCGTTCGGCGGTCTCGGTGTAGAGGGCGTAGAACGCCGGGAGATCCTCGGGGCCGCCGCGGACGACCTCGACTCCCGCCTTCTCGGCCTTCTTGATGTTGCGCCGCCACTGCTGGTTGAGGCCGCGGTGGATCTCGTCCAACGACCGCCCGGCGAACGGCACTTGGAACACGTACCGGGGCTGTCCGGCGGCGAAGCCGTCCTCCCCGCCCGGCTCCGTCTGCTGCCAGCCCGCCCGCCGCAGCCGGTCGGCGACATCGAAGGCCCGGGGTTCGTACGAGGTCGCCTCGGCGTCCCGCAGCCGCCGGGCGGCCGGGTCGGCGATCGCGGCCTTCACGGCGTCGGCGCTCCAGCGGCGCACGACGACGGGCGGCCCCATCTTCACCGAGAACGCGCCCTGCTGCTTGAGGTGGGCGAGCATCGGCTCCAGCCAGCGCTCGCCGAGCTCGGGGTCGTACCAGTCGACGATCGGCCCCTCGGGCAGATACGCGAGGTACTTCCTCAGCTTGGGCACCGGCCGGTACAACACCAGCCCCACCCCCACCAGCCGCTCCCCCTCGTCGAACCACCCGAGACTCTCCGCCCGCCAGTCCGGCTTCACCTCGCCCCAGGCGGGGATCTGCGTGTGGCTGGCGGAGGGGCGGGCGGCGATGAAGGCGAGGTGGTCGGGGCGGGGGATGGGACGGACCCGCAGGGGCATGCGCGAACTCCTTCACAGGGCTGGGCATCTGGTGGACACGCCGGCGATCTAGGGTTCCAGCATGATCGAAGGCAAGTTGGTGAGGCTGCGCGCCTTGCGGGCGGAGGACGCGGAGCATCATCTGCGGTGGCGCAACGACCCGGAGGTGGTGCACTGGGCCACCGGCGGCGACCCGATGTTCGGCCCGGTCACGGCCGAGGCCGTGGGACTCGCCTTCGAGACGATGCTGCGGCTGATCCCGCGGGAATCGGCCGTCCTGACCGTCGAGGACCTGGCCGACGGCACGGTGATCGGCATGGCCGACTACCGCGACCTCGATCCGTACGCCGGGGTGGTCACGGTCGGCGTCACCATCGGCGAACGGGACCGCTGGGGTCACGGCCATGGTTCGGAGGCGCTGCGGCTGCTGGTGGGGCACCTGTTCGGCAGCTTTCCCCTCCACCGCGTCGAACTCGACACCTGGAGCGGCAACACCCGCGCCGTCCGCGCCTTCACCAGGGCGGGCTTCCGGGAGGAGGGCGGCGCCGGGGTGCGGTGCTGGTGGGGGGCGAGCGGTACGACAGGGTGCTGTTCGGGGTGATGCGGGAGGAGTGGGAGGCGGAGGCGGCCGTCTAGGGGTTCAAGTCCTCCCCCAGCCCTTCCGCCAGCACCTCCGCCAGATGCCTCCCCCGTACCCCCGCCAGCTGTTCCAACTGCGTCCGGCAGGAGTAGCCGTCCGCCAGGACCACCGAGCCGTCGGCGGCGGCGCGCACGGCCGCAGCAGCTGGTCCTCCGCGCAGGCCCGCGACACCTCGAAGTGCCCCGCCTCGAAACCGAAGTTGCCCGCGAGGCCGCAGCAGCCGCCGCTCAACTCGCCTTCCAGGCCCGCCGCTTCCCGCAGGCGGCGGTCGGCCGTGTCGCCCAGGACCGCGTGCTGGTGGCAGTGGGTCTGGCCGACCGCCGGGCGGTTCACACGCGGGGGCGTCCAGTCCGGGGCCAGGCGTTGCAGCGCCTCCGCGAAGGTGAGGACGCGGGACGACAGTGCGGCCGCGCGCGGGTCGTCGTGGAGGAGTTCCGGCAGGTCCGTGCGCAGCGCCGCCGCGCAGCTCGGCTCCAGGACGACCACCGGGAGGTCCGTCTCCAGCACCGGCGCCATCAGGTCGAGGGTGCGGCGCATGACCGTACGGGCGCGGTCGAGCTGGCCCGTGGAGACGTAGGTGAGTCCGCAGCAGACCCGGCCGCGGCGGGCCGTGAGCGGGGCGAAGGCGGGTGAGGGGGGTGTGAAGGGTGGGCGGGGAGGACCAGGGAGACGCCCGCCGCCTCCAGGACCCGGACCGCCGCCTGCCCCACCTGCGGTGACAGGTGCTCGGTGAAGGTGTCCGGCCACAGCACGGCAGAGGCTCCGCCGGCGATGCGCCCCCGGGTCTGGCCATCGCCCGTACGCCCCTTGGCCCGGCCATCGCCCGTACGCCCCCTGGCCCGGCTGTCAGCCACTACGCCCCTGGGTCCGGCCACCCGGCACACGCCCTCGAATCAAGCCGCCGGTCCCACGCCCCCCGCCCCGCTTCCCCCAC
>MWJO01000061.1 GCA_002027195.1 Streptomyces sp. GKU 895
CGGCGACAGGGCGGCGGCCGTGACGCCGAGCAGCGTTCCGGTCAGGCCGGCCCGTCCGGGCACCGCGCCTTCGATGCCGACCCAGCCGAACAGCAGCGGGAGCAGCACCCACCAGGAGGCGGTGGCGTCGGGGGCCCCGCCCAGCGCCCACCATCCCCCGGCGCCGCCAGCACGGCCGTCAGCCGCAGCCGCCGCACCGGCGCCGACAGCGGCCGGGGGCGGTAGGTGGCCCAGGTGGCGGCGGCCAGCAGGACCGCGACCGACCAGCCGTAGGCGTCGCCCCACAGCCGGGCCGCGAACTCCCCGGCCGTCAGCGCGACCGCGGCCTGCCCGGTGGCGAACCCGGCGAAGTACAGCCCGGTGACGGCCCGGGCGGCCCGGAACCCCAGCCGCCGCCGCACGAACCCGACGGCCCCGCCCTGCGCGGTGCCGCCGGCACCGGCGACGAGGAGGCACCAGATGATCACCACGAGCGCGACCACCACGGACGCCCCGACCGGCGCGGGAGCAAGAGCGGCGGGCAACAGCAGGACACCCGCGCCGAGGACGCCGACAAGAGCACGGCTCCCGGCGGCCACGAGGCCGCGCGCACCGGCCGCGGGGTTTCCGGCAGTCGACGCCCCGGCCCCAGCACCCGAGCCGGCCCCGGCGGCCGGTCCCGGACCGGCCGTCCGCACCCCCGCACCCCCGTCCCTCATGACAGCTCGTGGAAGAACAGCGGCGCCGCGTCCGGCAGTTGCGTGCCCGCCGGGACCAGGCGGCCGTCCAGCGCGGCCCACTTGGGCATCTGCGTCGTCATGTCCACCTGCACGCCCAGCTGTCCGGCGAGGTGGGCGGACCAGCCCGGCATCAGGGGGGCCGAGGTGACCGAGACCGCCGCGAGGAGCTCGAGGTGGGCGACGAGGCGGGCGGCGTACTCCTCGCGCGGGCCCGCGGCCCGGACCAGGGACAGCTGGCGCAGGTCGTCGACGGCGCGGTCGACGATCACGGCGAGTTCGGCGGCGGCCTTCTGCGGGGAGAAGGTCTCCGCGCCGAGCGCGGCGGCGATGCGGGCGGGCAGTTCGGCGCGGTCCTCGTCGAGGAAGGTGACGGACAGGGCCGTCTCCGGGACCACCGACTGGAAGTCCTGTGAGAGGAGGTCCAGGACCGTGTCCGTCCAGCGCTCGATGCCGCCCGCCAGGACCGTGCTGACGGTGTCGGCGAACTCCTTCATGGAGAAGTTGTTCTGCTCCCGCTCGGGGCCGGTCAGCGCGAGGTGGAAGCGGAGCGCGTCGGCGTTGACGCGGCGCAGGAACTCGCCGCCCCAGATGGCGTGGCCGCGGCTGGTGGAGAACTTGTCGCCCTCCAGGCGGTAGAACTCGTTGATCACGACCTGCGAGGGCAGCGTCAGCGTGCCCTGGGCGAGCAGCAGCGCCGGCCACAGCACCGCGTGCGAGAACGAGCAGTCGAAGCCGATGAAGTTGACGATCTTCGTGTCGGGGTTCGTCCACAGGCGCTCCCACTCCGCCTTGTCCCCGTTGGCCTCGGAGAGGCGGGCCGTGGCGGCGGCGTAGCCGAAGATGCCGCTGAACCAGGTGTCGAGGATGTGCCCCTCCCAGCCCTCCAGCGGGACCGGGATGCCGTAGTCGGCCTCGCGGGAGATCGGGGTGTCGGGCAGCGCGCGCTCGAAGAGGCCGTCCAGGTAGGAGATCAGGCGCGGGCGCCACTCCGCCTTCGACTGGGCGTCCGTGTAGTAGGCCTGGAGCCGGTCGCGGTAGTCGTCGAGCGGGAAGACGATCCGGCGCAGGGTGGTCAGGCCCGGTTCCTGCCAGCAGGACGTGCACTTGGGGTTGGCCAGGCCCGCGGGGTCCTGGGCGAGACCGCAGGCCTCGCAGTAGATGCCGTCGGAGGGGTCGGCGCAGAACTGGCACTCGCCGCGCACCTCGGCCTCGTAGAGGTAGCGGTCGCAGGGCTCGCAGCGGAAGACGGGCAGTTCCTCGACCTTCAGCGCGCCCGCGTTCCACAGCTCCAGGAAGAAGCGCTGCACGAACTCGGTGTGCGTGGTGTCGGTCAGCGGGCGGGTGAACCAGTCGTGGTGCATGGAGCCCAGCGACAGCGTCTGCTCCATGCGGTCGCCGAACAGCTTCGCGGTCGGGTACGCGGTGGAGCCGATCTCGGCGGCGCGGCGCGGGACGTAGCAGGAGTGCTCGTCGGAGTAGCCGACGTAGCGGACGTCGTGGCCGCGCTGGCGCAGATGCCGGCTGAGGATGTCGGCGCCGAGGAACGGGCCGGAGAGGTGGCCGAGGTGGAGGTCGCCGTTGGGGTTGGGCGGGGCGCTGGTGACGACGTACGAGGTCATGGTCTTCGAAGTCCTTACGATGCGAGCTGGTTGAGGGCGGGCTCCGGCACGGCGCCGGTGTCGAGCGCCGGGAGCACCTCGCAGGTCGGTGCCACCACGCGGCTGTGCGGCGGGAGGTCGTCCAGGACGATGGCGTGGGCGCCGACCCGGGAGTCGGAGCCGACGGTGACCGGGCCGAGGACGCTGGCGCCGGTGCCGATGATCACGCGGTCGCCGACGACGGGGTGGCGGCGGGAGCCGGCCGGGCGGCGCAGGTCCTTCCACCAGCCGACCGAGCCGAGCGTGACCTGGTGGTACAGCATCACGTCGTCGCCGATGCGGACGGTCTCGCCGATGACGACGGCGGTGCCGTGGTCGACGAAGAAGCGGCGGCCGATCCGGGCGCCCGGGTGGATCTCGATGCCGCTGACCGCGCGGGCCAGCAGCGACAGGGCGCGGGCGGTGAAGCGGTGCCCGCGCCGCCACAGGCGGTGCGCGACCCGGTACGTCCACAGGGCGTGGATGTGCGGGTAGAGCAGCACCTCGGCACGGGAGGAGGCGGCGGGGTCCTTGGCGAGGACGGTGGCGATGTCCTCGGCGAGCAGCGCCCGCAGCCGCGGTCCCTTCTCACATGTGGTCATACGGCGCCTCCGGTCTGACCGGCCGGCCCGCGAGGAAGCGCTGCGGACGGTAGGGCTCGAGGAGTTCCTGGACGGCCTTGCCGGGGACGGCGCCGCCCTCGACGATCTCCTTCGCCGCCAGCTCCGCGACGGCGGGCGCCATCTTGAAGCCGCCGCCGCTGAAGCCGAGGGCGAGGTAGAGCCCGTCGGGTCCGGCGGCACCGACGACGGGCCGCTTGTCGGGGGTGTAGCCGTCGAGGCCCGAGCGGGTGCCGGCCAGCGGAGCCGTGGCCGCCTGCGGGACGCGGACCGCGATCGCGTTGATCGCCGCTTCCAGCTCGGCCTGCGTGAGCGGCTCCACGTCCCGGCCCAGCTCGGTGTCCGGCTTGCTGGGCACCCCGAAGTAGAAGCGGTCCAGGCCGTCGGGCCGGAAGTAGGAGCCGGTGGTGTCGTCGATGCAGGTCGGCACCGAGGCCCGCGAGCCGCGCCGCCCCGCGCCCGGCAGCTCGGCCTGCGCGAGGCCGATGCGGCGGGCGGTCACCGGGATGTGGACGCCGAGGTACTCGGCGGGGCCGGACCCCCAGGCGCCGCCCGCGAGGACGACCAGCGGGGCGTCGATCCGCCCGATGGAGGTGAGGACTCCGGTGACGACACCGGCGTGCTCCAGGACCTTCATCGCCCGGATGCCCTCGGACGGGGAGACCCCGAGCCGGTAGGCGGCGGCCAGCAGCGCGCCCGAGGCGGCCATCGGGTCGGCGTAGCCGCCCTCGGGCTCGTAGGCGGCCAGCGCGATGTTCTCGGTGCTGAGCCCGGGATAGATCTCCTTCAGCTCGTACGGGTCGACGATCTCGACCCGCCGGTGCCCCGCGGCATCGGTGGTGGCGGCGGCGTTGTGCCGCAGGTCCTCGGCGTGGTTGTCGCCGACGATCATCACGAACCCGGTGCGCCGGTAGCCGCAGTCGCCGCCGATGACGTCGGCCCACTGCTCGAACACCGGCAGGGAGCGCGCGGCCAGCCGGGTGTCGGCGACGGCGGTGTGGTGCAGCCGCAGCAGCCCGCCCGAACGGGACGTGGCCCCTTGGGCGTTGACCCGGCCCTGGTCGCACAGCACGATCCGGCCGAGCCCGGCCAGCGCGAGCTGGTGCGCGATGGCCGCGCCGATCACCCCGCCGCCGACGACCACCGCGTCGGCGTGCGCGTGCACGATGGGACTCATCAGACGGACACCCCTGCCCCTGTTCCGGCGCCGACACGGGAGTGGAGGGGGCCGGACGGGTCGTCGATCTCGAACACCGAGGCCCACTTGGCGCGTTCGCGGGCGATGGCCTCGGCGCCGCCCCACCAGATGGTGACGAACCGCAGCCGGGTCTCGCCGTCGTTGGTGAGGTCGTGGTCCTGGTACGGCGTGATGAACACCGTCTCCCCGGCCCGCACCCGGCGCGTCTCGTCGCCGATGCGCATGACGCCGCTGCCCTCGGTGATGAAGAACATCTCGTTCTCGTCGTGGTGGTGGGCGGTGGACGTCTCGCCGGGCGCCACGTCCACCCAGGCGCCGCCCCAGGTGGGCTCCTCGACCGCGCCGGGCCAGGGGAAGATGCGCCGGCCGCTGACGTTGTACGGCTCCTCGAAGACCATGTCCTCCTCGTGCGCGCTGAACACGTGCATCAAGCTCTTCTTCTCGGGCTGTTGCTCGCTCATGGGGTCCCCCGTTTCACGCGGCGACGGGCTGCCGCAGTCGGCTGCGCAGGTCGCGGTGGATGGTGTCGGCCTTGGCGGCCATCTGGCTGAAGGAGGTGGCGGAGCCGATGCCGTGCCGCCACTCGGTGAGGCCGTCGAGGTAGAGACCCACCTCGCAGTCGTCGGTGGTCTCGGCGCGGTAGGCCCGGGTGACGTCGGGGCGGCCCTGCGCGTCGAACTTCAAGTAGGGCTTGAACGCCTCCAGTTGACGCGGGAAGGCGGCCTCGCGGTAGCCGGTGCAGACGATGACGGCGTCGGCCTCGATGACGCTCCGCTCGCCGGTGAAGACCTCTTCAGTCTCCAGGCGTACGACGTCCCCCATGACGGAGACCTCGCGCACGTCGGTGCGGCGGTGCATGTGCAGCCGCTGCCGTCCGGTGAGCCGGTCCTGGTAGACGGCCTGGTAGAGCCCGGTGGAGACATCCGGGTCGACGGCGGCGTAGTTGGTGGCGCGGGCCTGGTCCAGGGCGCGCTCGCGCTCCTCGTCGCCGAGCGCGTAGAAGTAGTCGGTCTCGTCGGGGAAGTACACCTCGTTGCTGAAGTGGCCCAGCTCGTACATCCGGAAGCCGGCGTGCCGGACCAGGGAGTGGATGTGGGCGTCGGGGTTGAGCCCGGCGAGGTGCAGCACGATCTCGCCGGCGGTCTGCCCGGCGCCGATGACGGCGACCCGGTCGAGCCGGCCGAGGCCGGCCAGGGAGGGCAGCAACCTGCTGGCGTGGAAGACGCGTTCACCGAGCGCGGGCCGGAACACCTCGGGGACGTAGGCCTCGTGACCGGTGGCGAGGGCGATGTTGCGTCCCTCGACCGTGTGCAGGGCACCGTCCCGGGGGTCCCGGGAGACGACCCGCGCACTGAGCACCCGCCCGTCATCCCCGACCACCGGCTCCACCGACAGCACCTCGCGGTGGTAGTCGACCTGGCCGCGCACCTGCCCGGCCGCCCACTGCACGTAGTCCGACCACTCCAGGCGGCTCGGGTAGCCGCCCATCAGCGTGAACGGGTAGAAGCGGCCGGTCTGGTGCAGATAGCTCGGGAAGCCGAACCGGGAGCGCGGGTCGCGGGGAGTCGCGAAGTCGCGCAGGAAGTGGTGCTGGATGTCGGTGCCGGGCAGCACGAGGTTGGGCTGCCAGGCGGAGTCGGGGGCCTTCTCCAGGTAGCGGGCGTTAAGGGCGCCCCCGTGCTGGTCGTCGTGGTCCTCGACGGCGGCGGCGAGCGCGATGCCGGAGGGCCCGAACCCGGCGACGACCAGGTCATGGACGTCGTGAGCGCTCATCGGAGGGCCTCCTCGGCGGCGGTGAGGGCCTCGCGCAGGATGCGTCCGGCGATGTCGATCTCCTGCTCGGAGCAGTTCAGGGGCGGCAGCATGCGCACGACGCAGTCGTCACGGCCGCCGAGTTCGAGGATCAGGCCGCGGCTGACGGCCTCCCACTGCACGCGCTTGGCGAGCCGGGTGGCGGGCTGCCCGGTGACGGGGTCGTTGAGCTCGACACCGGTCATCAGCCCGAGCCCGCGCACGTCGGCGACGTACGGGCTGACGCCCCGCAGCCCCTGGAGGTGCACCATCAGCTGCTCGGCCCGCGCCCGGACGTTCTCCAGGACGCGGTCCCGCTCGACGACCTTCATCGTGGCGACGGCGGCGGCGAAGGCGGGCTGGTTGCCGCGGAAGGTGCCGGTGTGGGCGCCGGGCGCCCAGGCGTCCAGCTTCTCGTCGTAGAGGATGACGGCGGCCGGCAGGCCCATGCCGCTCAGTGCCTTGGACGCGCACACCACGTCGGGCTCGATGCCGTACTGCTCGAAGGCGAACCAGGTGCCGGTGCGGCCGCAGCCGCTCTGCACCTCGTCGACGATCATCGGGATGCCGAGCCGCTTGGTGACCTCCCGCACCCGGCGCACGAACTCCACGTCGGCCGGGATGACACCGCCCTCGCCCTGGACCAGCTCCATGATCACGGCGGCGGGAAGGGTGATGCCGCCGTTGACGTCGGTGAGGGCGCGCTCCAGGAAGGTGGCGCAGTTGACCTCGCAGTTCTCGCGCTTGAGGCCGAGGGGGCAGCTGTGGCAGTTGGAGTACGGGAAGAAGTGCACGCCCGGCATCCGGCCCCGCACCGGCTCCTTCTGCTCGACGAGCCCGGTGACGCTCATCGCGGCCATCGTGGCGCCGTGGAAGCCGCCCTGGAAGGTGATGATCTCCTCGCGGCCGGTGGCGGTCTTGCACAGCTTCAGCGCGGCGTCGACGGCGTTGGCCCCGGTCGGCCCGCAGAAGTGGATGCGCGTCCGCTCCCGCATCGGCGCCGGCAGCATCCCGATGGTCAGCTCGGTGAACTCGTCCTTGATGGGGGTCGGGAAGTCCAGCCCGTGCACGAACTCGTCGAGCTGCCGGTGCGCGGCGGCGAGCGGCTCGGGGTGGTTGTGCCCGAGGGACAGCACGCCGGCCCCGGAGAGGAAGTCGAGGAAGACGTTCCCGTCGAGGTCCTCCACATAGCTGCCCTTGCCGCGTCGTATCGCTATGGGAAGTTTCCGCGGATAGGAGCGTGAATTGGATTCGCGCGCGGCCTGCCGGTCGAGGAGCTCGGCGCTGCGGGGGCCCGGGAGGGTGCCGGAGACGTAGGGACCGGGGTAGCCGGAGGAGGTGGGGGCAGCGTGATCGATGGTTGCAGTCATCTCGGTTCCGTTGGTCAGGCGGCAGCCAGGACGGCGCTGCGGTCGGTGGTGGAGCGGGCGGAGAGGCGCTCGGTGAGGGCGTCGGTGAGGGTGGAGGCGCGCAGGGACAGGAGGCTGAAGGACCCGGCGTCACCGATCCCGTGACTCGACTCGCACAGCCCGTTCAGGAACAGCGGCGGCGTCCCGTCGACGACCGGCTTGAGCGCGTAGTCGCCGGAGACCTCCAGCCGCCCGTCGCTCTCCTTCGCGAAGCGCCCCGCCAGCCCGGCCATCAGCGGCGGGCACAGCTCCTCGTGCGCCCCCGGCCCCATGTTCCGGAAGCCGGTGGCGAGCACGGCGAAGTCCACGGAGTCGGTCACCGTCTCGCCCGTGTTGCGCTCCCGGAAGTCGATGTCCACCCGGCCGTCCGCCTCGGCCACCGACACGGCCTCCAGGTTGCCGCGGACGAACAGCCGCTGGTCGCCGTCGAGTTCCTGCTCGTAGATCTCCAGGTACAGCTCGCGCAGCACGTCGATGTCGGCGGACGAGTAGTTCGTCGGGTGCATGTACGCGTCGAGCGCCTTCTTGCCGTCCCGCGAGGCCCGGAAGTAGTAGTCGGTGAACTCGGGGAAGTACCCCTCCTCGCTGAACGGGCTGGTGTCCTTCTGCCGCAGCGAGTGCGAGCGGGTGTACGTCGTCACCCGCGTCCGCGGGAAGCGCCGCCCCAGGTCCAGCGCCAGCTCCACCGCGCTCTGGCTGCCGCCGATGACCGCGACCGAGGCCGGCTCACCGGACGCGGTCAGCGAGGCGAGCTTCGGCAGGTACTGCGTCAGGTGGAACACCCGCTCGCCACGAAGGGAGTCGTAAGGCGCCGGAACGTAAGGCGTCCGTCCGGGACCCATGACCAGCGTGCGGCCGAGGTAGCGGTTGCCCGACATGGTCGTCACCTCGTACAGCCGCTCCCCGTTCTCCTCCACGACCTGAAGGCCCTCGGCGCGCTGGTTGCAGTCGACGAGGTGGGAGAAGAAGCCGGCGGCCCAGCGGATGTACCCGGCGTACTCCTTGCGCAGCGGGAACTCCGAGGGCAGGTTCAGGTGGCGCAGCAGCCGGCCCTGCTCGTGCAGGTAGTTGAGGAAGCTGTAGCGGGAGCGCGGGTTGCGCAGGGTCACCAGGTCGCGGCTGGGGTGGTTCTGGATGTCGGAGCCGTCGAGCAGCATCCCGGGCTGCCACTCCGGACTCGGCCGGGCCTCCAGGAAGCGTGCCGTCAGCGGTGAGTTCCGCTCCTCCAGGGCGATGGCGAGGGCGAGGTTGGCGGGTCCGAAGCCGATGCCGAGGATGTCGTACACGGGAGTTGTGCTCATCGCTGGGTGCTCCTTGCGGTCACGGTCGTGAAGGTCGGGTTGCCGTCGAAGTCGATGCGCAGGCCGCCGAGGCGGTCGGCCGCGTACACGCGTTGGTCGGTGCGGTACCAGAGGGGGATGAGGGCGAGGTCGCGGATCGCGATCCGGTCGGCGCGCCGCCAGGCGTCGACGCGTTCGGCGGGGTCGACCGCGGCGCGGGCGCGGGCCACCAGGGCGTCGAACTCGGCGTCGACGTACCGCCCTTCGTTGTCGCCGTGGGGCGGTGCCCGCGCGTCGGGGGGCGGTGGCAGGAGGAGTGGCAGCAGCGGGAAGAGCATGTTGTCGGGGGTGGGGTAGTCGCAGGCCCACCCGGCCCGGCACAGACCGGCCGCCGCGATCGAGGTGCGGTGGTCGACGAGACCGCGCGCGTCGGTGCGCAGCAGCTCGACCCGCCAGCCGTGGACTTCCTCAAGCCCCTTGGCCAGGGCGAGCACCCAGTCGTCGTGCCCGGCGCCGGTGTTGTAGGCGAGGTCGACGCGGGTGCCGGGCCCGAGCCCCGCCCGCTCGGCCGCTTCCCGGGCCCGCTGCGGGTCGTACGCCGTCCAGTCGTCCTCGATCTCGGCGCGCGGGGTGTGCGCCTTGCCGAACCACGGGGAGAGCAGCGAGTGCGCGGCCGTGCGGGTGCCGTGGAAGTGGGTGTCGATGAGGCCCTGCCGGTCGATGGCGGCGGAGACCGCCCGGCGGGCGTCCACCGAGTCCATGGGCGCCTGGTGGCAGAAGGGGATGAGGTAGAAGAGCCCGGCACCCTCCTGCTCCAGGTAACCGTCCTTCCCGGACGCCTCCTCGGTCCGGGCCGGGGGGATGCGGGCGTAGTCGTAGATGCCGTCGGCGAACCGGGCGTACTCGTCGTCGAGGGCGGTGACCGGGTCGAGGATGTCGAGCTGGATCTCCTCGATCTCCGGCCGCGGCCCGAACCACCTCTCGTTGCGCCGCAGCCGGATCGCCTCGCCGTGCCGCCAGGGTCCGTCCATCACGAACGGGCCGTTGCCGACCGGGAGATCGTTGTACGACGTCTCCAGCGCGGCCGGCGTCCAGGACGGCACCGGGAAGAAGATCGGCTGGAGTGTCTTGAGGTCGAACTGTACGTCCGGCTCGGCGAGTTCGACGACCAGCGTGGCGTCGTCCACGGCCGTGAAGTCCCGTACACCCGCCAGGTGGTAGGCGGTCTCGGTGTTGGCCTCGGGATCCAGCGCCCGCCGCCAGCCCCGTACGAAGCTGTGCGCGGTGACCGGCTCGCCGTCGCTGAAGACGGTGTCGGTGCGCAGCCGGAACGTCCAGGTCGTCGCGGTCGGGTCGGACTCCCATTCCCGGGCCGTCGCCGGGATCAGCCCGCCGTCCTCGTCGAGCGCGAGCAGCCCGGTGAACAGGGCCTTGCAGACGAGGATGCCCTCGCCCTCCTGGGCCTTGTACGGGTCGATGGCGGTGGGCTCGGTGATGCCCATGCGGAAGATCACGCGGCGCCCCTGACCACGGGCGGGACCATGACGACGTCGAGCTGCTCGTCCAGTTCGGCGGCGATCCGCTCCACCCGGTCGATGTCCTCGACGTCCCGGTAGGGCGCGGCGACGGCGAGCGAGCCGGCGATCTCGTACCAGCCCTCGGGGGCGCGGCGCAGCCGGTCGCCGGGCTTGGAGGCGGGGATGTAGGAGCGGAAGTAGGGGGAGTGGTAGGCGTCGCCGGGGTTGTTGCGGACCAGCGTGCCGGTCCGGTAGGCGAACTTGATGCAGGTCGCGGCGCGGGGCGTGGCCGCCCTGCGGACCTCGCCGTCGAGGACGGCGGCCCGCTGCTCGGCGTCGTCACCGGCGAGCACGGCCTTGGCGTACAGCCGTACCGCGTCGATGCCGTGCACCTCGCGCAGGTTGCGGTAGTTCTGGCCGCCGCTCATCCGGGTGGCGAACTCCACGACCCGGTACCGGCCCTGGGCGTCCTGCCGGAACTCGGCGTTGAACAGGCAGTGCTGGACGTCGAGTCCGGCGACGATGCCCTCGGCGACCGCGACCAGCTCCGGCTCCTCCTCCGGGGTGCGGAAGGGCAGGGTGTAGAAGTCCTCCTCGAAGTAGGGGCCCGGCATCTGCATCTTGTTGGTGACGCCGACGAGATGGAACTCGCCGTCGACGACGACCCCGTCGAGGGTGACCTCCTTGCCCGGCAGGAACTCCTCGATCAGCGCGATCTCGGGGCCGTCGCTCGGGAAGTAGCCGCCCCACTCCTCGGCGAGCCGCGCCACGTCGGCCAACGCCCGCTCCAGCTCGTCCCGGTCGCGGACCAGGCTCACGCCGATGCTCGCGGCGAGCGCGCTGGGCTTGACGATGAAGGGGTACGAGAAGTCCTCGGCCGCCTTCAGACCCGCCTCGACGCCGGTCACCCCGGCGAACTGCGGTGCGGGCAGGGCGTGTTCGGTGAGGAAGGTGCGCTGGAGCTTCTTGTCCCGGGAGATCGCGTCGGCCTGCGGGCGCGGCCAGGTGTGGCCGAGGAGCTGGTTGGTGCGGGAGGTGACGGCGATGTCGCTGTCGTAGAAGGTGATCGCGGTGGTGATGCCCAGCTTGCGGGCCGCGTCGGCGCAGAAGGCGGCCATCGACTCGCCCTCCAGCTCCTCCGGGACCGGGATCACGGAGGCGAACCGGCCGTCCGCGTCGGCCTGCTTCACACCGGTCGCCAGGTGGATCTCCAGGCCCATCCGCTCCAGCGTCTCGATGTGCTCGCGGTGCCACGCGTAGGTGTTCCGCATGATCAGCAGGATCTTGTTGCTCAGAGGCTTGTTGCTCATGCCGCGACCTTCTGCTCCAGCTCGACGGTGACGACGGTGATCTGCTCCAGCAGGGCCTCGGCGGTCTCGATCGCCGCCGTGGTGTCCGGACCGGTGGTCAGCACCTGGCCCGCGCGGTCCCAGTTGCCGCGCAGTTCGCCGAGGACGTCGCCCGGCTTGACGGTGGTCTCGACGTCGATGACGTCGGCCAGCTGCTTGGCCTCCTCGACGCCCTGCACCTCGACGACCGTGCCGGGGCGGGCGGACAGGAAGCGGGTGGCGGCGGAGCGCTCCGGCACCGGGCGCGCGTCCAGGGCCGGGATCAGCCCGAACTGCCAGGCCACGATCCACTCTTCGACGTCGATGCCGTAGGCGGCGTTCAGCAGGTCGAAGATGCGGTCGCCGCCCATGCGGTTGTGGCTCTCGATGATCTTCGGGCCGGTGGGAGTGAGCCTCAGCTCGGTGTGGGCGGCGCCGTCCGTGAGTCCGAGGGCGTCCAGGAAGCGGGCGACCGTGTCCTCGATGCTCCGCTCCTGCGCGGCGGTGAGCCGGGCCGGCAGCGCGTGCCCGAACTCGATGAACCCGTTCTCGCCGCCGGTCAGCTTCTCCGTGACCGCGAGGACCACGTGCCGGCCCGCGAAGGAGAACGACTCCACGCTGAACTCCGGCCCGGAGATGTACTGCTCCACGAGGAAGCGCTCGATGTGGAAGAAGTTCCCCCACTGAAGGTCGGTGCGCGCCCGCAGCGCCTCCACGTTCTCCCAGGCCGCGGCGGCCTGCTCGGGGCCGTCGATGCGCTCGACACCGAGGCTCGCGGTGGCGTCGGCGGGCTTGAGCACGAACGGGTAGCCGTGCGCGGCGCCGAAGGCCACCAGGTCGTCGGCGTCCGTCACCTCGGCGGCGGCGACCGACAGGTCCCGGGTCTCGTCCGAGGCGGCCAGCAGATCACGCATCGCCCGCTTGTCCCGCAGGAGTTCGGCCGTGCGCTCGGTGGTCCCGCCGAGCCCCAGGTGGTCGCTGATCCGCGCGGCCGGCACCAGACCGGGCTCGGTGATCGACACGACCCGGGTGAAGCCGTACGCGGTGTGCGCGGCCTCGATCAGCGGGCGGGTGGTCTCCCAGTCCGTGTAGTCCGCGATGATCACGGCCTCGGCGAGCTTCGCCGCCTCCGGCACGAAGTGGTCCTGGTGCTGGATCAGCACGAAACGGATGCCGAGGGCGGCCGCCTTGCGCAGGGTCTGGATCCGGCCGCCCACCACGAGCAGCGTGTGGTCACCGGTTGATCGCGAGGTCGCTGATTGCTGGGTCATGGCGAAAACTCTGGGCCATGAATTCCGGCGGGAAAATACTTTCCGGCTGGCACAAGAATGCCCGGCACAAAAGACGCAGCGGGCCTTCGGAAAATCGCCCTGGCACGTTTGTGCCACGCACTTTGGTGCCCGCCTCTTCCCCTTCCTGCGCGGCGGCCGCACCGGGAACATCGAGGTCATGCCAAGGATCGCGATGACTACGTTCGCCGTGCTCAAGCAGCCGTATCCGCACCTGTCGAACGACGACTTCAACGCACTCGAACCCCTGGTTTTCGGCGCCTCGGAAACCAGCCCCGGCTTCATCGCCCGCGCCACCGCGATCGACGTCGTCGCCACCAAGTGGACGAATTTCGGCCGGGACTACGGCGCGTGGGGGTTCTTCGACGCGCCCGCCTTCTACACCGGCGGCCGCACCGACGACACCGACACCCGCGCCTCCACCCTCTCGCTGTGGACCGACCTCGCCTCGGTGAAGGCGTACGCGTACGGCGGTCTGCACCGGCAGGCGCTGCGCGACCGCCGCCGCTGGTTCGCCCAGATCCCCCACAAGCTGTACGCGGCCTGGTGGGTGGGCGACACCGAGATCCCCACCTGGACCGAGGCCTGCCGGCGCCTCGAGCACCTGGACGCGCACGGTCCCAGCGCGCACGCCTTCGACTTCAGGCAGCCCTTCGACCCCGAGGGCCGCCCCGTGTCCTCGTCCCCCGCTCCCGAGGTGACCCATGTCTAAGCCCAACGTCCGGGCTCTGCTGCTGGTGCTGAGCGCCGCGGCCTTCCTGCTGACCCTCGCCGGTTCGGCGCTGAAGAACACCGTCCAGGTCTACTTCGTGCCGATGGCCGACACCTTCGGCGGCTCGCGCGGCGCCCTCGCCTGGGCGACCACGCTCTTCGCCGTCACCGTCGCCGTCGCCTCCCCGCTGGTCGGCGCGATCGCCGACCGGATCGGCGGTGCCGCCACCCTCGCCGTCGGCACCGCCCTGTCCGGCGCGGCCCTCGTCGGCTGCGCGCTCGCCGGCCGGCTGTGGCTCTTCGTCGCGGTGTACGCCGTCGTCGCCGCGCTCGCGTCCACGATGCTGTCGTACGTCCCCCTCGGCGTCCTCGTCGACGAGCTCTTCCGCGACGGCCGCAAGGGCCTGATGTACGCGCTGCTCACCAACGGCGCGGCCGTCGGCTTCGTCGTCCTGGTCCCGCTGTGGTCCTGGCTCGGCACCTGGGCGAGCTGGGAGAACGTGCTGCTCGTGGTCGGCCTGGTGTTCCTGTTCGTGCTGGCGCCGGTCGCGCTGCTGGTGGCGCGGGCGTCGGGCAGGGTGACGTCGTCCACGGCGTCGGCGGAAGAGGCCGGCTCCGAGGAGCCCGCCGTCCGGCTCTCCTTCGCCGAGCGGTTCCGGCTCACCACCCGCAACGCCGACCTGCGGCGGCTCGCCCTCGCCATGTTCGCCTGCGGCGCCACGATGGCCTTCATCGACGTGCACTTCATCCCGCTGATGCACGACCACGGGCTGGGCCACACCGTCTCCTCCACCGCCGTCGCCCTGCTCGGCGTCTTCGAGATCGCCGGCGGCCTGCTCGCGGGCTGGCTGTGCGACCGGGGCCGCATCAAGGCCGTGCTGCTGAGCGCGTACGCGGTGCGCGGCGTGGCGATGCTGCTGGTCGCCCTCACGCCGACCGGCACGGTCGCGATCGCCTTCGGCATCGTCTTCGGCATCAGCTACCTGGCCACCGTCATCGCCACCACCATGTGGGCGGCCCGGGTCCTCCCCGTCGAGGTGCGCGGCTTCGGCATGGGCCTGGTGTGGACGGTCCACGCCCTCGGCACCGCCCTCACCAGCGAAGCCGGCGCCCTGATGGCCGACGCGACGCACAGCTACACCCCGGTGACCCTCGGCTGCGCGGCCCTCGCGGCGGCGGCCTGTGTCCTGGTCCTGGCCAGCCGGGTGCCCCCGGCGGAGACCCCGGCGGTGCCCGAAGCCCCGCTGGAGGAGAAGAGCTGGCCCGGCAGCGGCGACACCCCCAGCCCTCCGTCTCCCCGTCCCTCGTCCCCGTCCCCAAAGAACCGGCGCCCCGCCCGCCCAGAACTCCCTGTCTGTATGAGCCCCGCACTCGTCAGTTCCTCCTGGTGATGACCACCGCCGCCTTCCTGCTCACCTTCGTCGGAGCGGGCTGAAGATCACCCTGGAGGCCTATTTCGTGCCCATGGGCGAGACCACCGAAGGCACCGGTGCCTTCCTCGACGGCGCGGCCACCTTCCTCGCCGTCACCACCGCCGCCGCCTATGCCCTGGTGGTCTGCGTGCTGGTGGCGGCGCGGCGGGTACCGGCGGCCGACGCCCCTTCCGACCTCCCCTCCTGAAGGAGCCCCACCCATGGCGGACACCGCCCCCCTGCACCAGCGCCTGCGCCAACTGCCGCGCAGCGCCTGGGTGATCTTCGCGGGGATGTTCCTGATCAAGTTCGGGAACTTCCTCAACGTCTTCCTCGTGCTCTTCCTCGTCTCCCGCGGCTACTCCGCCGCCCAGGCGGGCCTCGCGGTCGCCGCGGTCGGCCTCGGCACCTTCGTCGGCAACATGATCGGCGGCACGGTCGCCGACAGGTTCGGCCGCCGCAGCGCCATCGCGGTGTCCATGTTCGGCTCGGCGGCGGCCACCGCCACGGTCCCCTTCACCGACGGCCTGATCACCACGACCGCCCTGGTCTGCCTGGTCGGCATCTTCGCCCAGCTGTACCGCCCGGCGGCCGGCGCGCTGCTCGTCGACGTCGTCGACGGGGAGCAGCGGGTCATGGCGTTCGCCGTGCTCCGTCTCGCCGTCAACGTCGGCATGGCGGTCGGCCCGCTGGTCGGCGGCCTGCTCAGCGGCCACTCCTACACGTACGTCTTCGCGGGCGACGCCCTGTTCTCCCTCGCCTTCGGCACCCTGGCCCTGCTGCTCCTGCCGGCCGGCCGCCCGGTGCAGGCCCCGGTCACCGCCTCCGAGGCGGCGGGCAAGGGCGGCTACCGCGAGGTCTTCACCGACCGCCCCTACGTCCTGTTCCTGCTGTCGATGGTCGCCGCGACCTTCGTCTACGGCCAGACCACCGCGACCCTCCCCCTGCACGTCACCGACGCCGGCTTCTCCAACACCGTCTACGGCCTGCTTCTCGGCCTCAACGCCCTGCTGTGCGTGGTCATCGAGCTGCCCCTGACCCGGCACACCGAGCGCCGCGACCCGCGCCGCGTCATCGCCCTCGGCCTGCTGCTGCTCGGCGCCGGCATGGGGCTGACGGGCGCCATGAACGCGGTGTGGCTGCTGGCCCTGACGGTCGTCCTGTGGACGGTCGCCGAGACCATCTACACCCCGATCGCCAACGCCTACCCGGCCGAGTTCTCCCCGGCCCACCTGCGCGGCCGCTACCAGGGCGCCGAGGGCCTCGCCCACACCCTCGGCGGCACCCTCGGCCCGGCCGTCGGCGGCCTCCTCTACGGCATCAACGCCCCGCTGCACTGGACCGTCTGCGCCGCCGTCGCCGTCCTCGGCGCGGCCCTGGTCCTGGGCGCCAAGCCCGGCACACGGCAGACGGAGACTCCGGTGGCAAAGACGCCCGAGCCGGTGCCCGCCACCACCAACTGACCCTCCCGTACCCACCCCTTCACACCCGAGAGACCCCGATGACCGTCACCAGCACCGAAGTTCCCCGCATCGACATCCCCTCCGCGACCGAGGACCCGGCCGCGTACGTCACCGCGCTCCTCGAAGTCGCCGCCGAGCGCGACCCGTTCGACGTCCTCGCCAAGACGCCGGTGTGGGCCGCGCGGCTCTTCGCGGACCTGCCGACCGAGCTCGCCGAGACGGTCCCGGAGGAGGGGGAGTGGCCGGCCGCGTTCACCGTCGGGCACCTCTTCGACGTCGACATCGTCTACGGCTTCCGCTGGCGCCTGGTCGCCACCGAGGACGCCCCGGTCTACCCCGGCTACGACGAGGAGAAGTGGGCCCCGCTGCCCCGCCTCCCGTTCCGCCAGATGCTCGATGCCTGGACCGGCCTGCGCGCCTCCAACGTGGCCCTGCTCGCGGCCCTGCCGCCGGAGGCCTGGCAGCGCACCGGACACCACGGCGAGCAGGGTGGCGAGACCATGGAGGTCATGATCAAGAAGGTGGTCGGCCACGACATCGCCCACATCAACCAGATCTACCGCGCGATCCGCCTGGTCCGCCAGGCGGCCGGCCTGGACGTGGCGGAACTGGACGCGACGTACCTGTCGCTGGGCCTGTAACAACCGTCAGGCGCCCGGGACTTGACCGTCCCGGGCGCCTTCGCGCAGGTCCGTGACTACAGCGAGGTGCCGTCGTTCGTGGAGTCCGGGTCGACACCCATGGTGATCGAACCGACGACCCCCTTGGCGATGTTCTTCTTGTCGTACTTCAGCTTGAGGAGGCCGCCC
This sequence comes from Streptomyces sp. GKU 895, assembly GCA_002027195.1. GTDB lineage: Bacteria > Actinomycetota > Actinomycetes > Streptomycetales > Streptomycetaceae > Streptomyces. The sequence continues at coordinate 17,184 of MWJO01000061.1, forward strand.
GTGGTGCCGCTCTGGTCGTAGATGGTGTCCTCGGTGAGCGTGGTGCGCTCCGTGGTGCTGGTGGAGTACGGCTCGACCTCGGCGGAGGCGAGCACGGCCTCCTCGGCGAAGAAGAACTGGCCGGTGTGGCAGGTGTGCCCGCCCTCGTAGCCGGCGTCGGTCCACTTGCCGTCCACGTGCACCTTGGTGTGGATGTGGACGGTACGGCCCCGGTACCAGCCCGGGAAGATCGTCTTGAAGGCGACCCGGCCCTGCTTGTCCGTCCTCCACGTGCCGCGCAGGTAGCGCTCGTCGTCGGTGGGCTCCTCGTGGCCGCCGCCACCGGTGCCGCCGGAGGGCGCTCCGGACGGCGGTTCACCGGTCGGCGTGCCACTCGGCGTGCCCGAGGGGGCGTCGGTCGGGGCCGTGCCGCCACCGCCGGTCGACAGGCTCTCGTACCCGGAGTAGATGCCCAGCGCGTCGCAGTGCCAGATGTCCACGGCGGCGTTCGCGATCGGCTTGCAGGTCTCGGCGTCGATCACCTTGAGGTTCAGGACGAGCGGGATGCCCTCCTTGTCCTCGGTGATGTCCCGGCGGATCTTGTCGGCATCGATGTAGTAGGGCCCCTCGGTGGTCTCCGAGGTCAGCTTGTAGCACGCCTCGGACGTGGTGGCCGTACCGGCGGTGCTCGTCTCGTCGGCGAACGCGCCCGAGGCGAGAGCCGTGCCCGCTCCCACGGCGACGGCGGCTCCCGCCCCCGCCACGACGACCTTGCGCCGTGTCAGATCCCGCTTGTGCCGCGGCCCGTTGTCCTGCTGGTGTTCTGTGTGGTTTCCCGTCATGGGCAGGGAAGTTAGGTAAGAAGCCTGGGAAGGCCACCGGTAAGAGCTGTGCCCTTCTCACAGGAAAGCGAAAGGGCTCGAAACCGACGCCGGTTTCGAGCCCTTTCCCCCAACTGCCTTACTTCGGCTGCGGCTTGCGCACCGTCAGGTGCAGCTCCTTCAGCCGCGCCTCCTCCAGCTCCGTCGGCGCGCCCATCATCAGGTCCTGGGCGTTGCCGTTGAGCGGGAAGGCGATGGTCTCGCGGATGTTCGGCTCGTCCGCGAGGAGCATCACGATGCGGTCGACGCCGGGCGCGATGCCGCCGTGCGGCGGGGCGCCGAAGCGGAACGCGCGGAGCATGCCGGCGAACTTCTCCTCGACGGTCTCGCGGTCGTAGCCCGCGATCTCGAAGGCCTTCAGCATGATCTCGGGCTCGTGGTTCCGGATCGCGCCGGAGGACAGCTCGACACCGTTGCAGACGATGTCGTACTGCCAGCCCAGGATGTCCAGCGGGTCCTGGGTCTCCAGGGCCTCGAGACCGCCCTGCGGCATCGAGAACGGGTTGTGCGAGAAGTCGATCGCGCCGGTGTCCTCGTCCTTCTCGTACATCGGGAAGTCGACGATCCAGCAGAACCGGAAGACGTTCTCCTCGAAGTGCCCGGCACGCTTGGCGGCCTCGACCCGCACCGCGCCCATGATCTTCGAGACCTCGTCGAACTCGCCCGCGCCGAAGAACACCGCGTGACCGGCGGCCAGCGACAGCCGCTTGGTCAGCTCGGCGACGTTCTCCTCGGTGAGGAACTTGGCGATCGGGCCGGTCAGCGAACCGTCCTCGGCCACCCGCACCCACGCCAGGCCCTTCGCGCCCAGCGTGACGGCGAAGTCGCCGAGCTGGTCGAAGAACTTCCGCGGCTGCGCGGAGACGTCCGGCACCGGCAGCGCGCGCACGTGCTTGCCGGCGAAGGCCTTGAACTCCGAGCCCTCGAAGACGTCGGTGATGTCGACGAGCTCCAGCCGGGCCCGCAGGTCCGGCTTGTCGGAGCCGTACTTCAGCATCGCCTCACGGAACGGGATCCGCGGGAACGGCGAGGTCACATGACGGCCGTTGCCGAACTCCTCGAACAGCTCGGTCATGAGCTTCTCGATCGGCTGGAAGACGTCCTCCTGCTCGACGAAGCTCATCTCGACGTCGAGCTGGTAGAACTCGCCCGGCGAGCGGTCCGCGCGGGCGTCCTCGTCACGGAAGCAGGGCGCGATCTGGAAGTAGCGGTCGAAGCCGGAGATCATCAGCAGCTGCTTGAACTGCTGCGGCGCCTGGGGGAGGGCGTAGAACTTGCCCGGGTTCAGGCGGGAGGGCACCACGAAGTCACGCGCGCCCTCGGGGGAGGTGGCGGACAGGATCGGCGTCGCCATCTCGTTGAAGCCGAGGGCCACCATCTTGGAGCGGATCGAGGCGATGACCGACGACCGCAGCATGATGTTCTTGTGCATGCGCTCGCGGCGCAGGTCGAGGAAGCGGTACTCCAGGCGCCGCTCCTCGTTGACCCCGTCCTCGGTGTTGATCGTGAACGGCAGCGGGGCGGCGGCGCCGAGCAGCTCGACCTCGCTCACCTCGACCTCGATCTCACCGGTCGGCAGGTCCGCGTTCACGTTCTCGGTTCCACGGGAGACAACGCGGCCGTCGATACGGACCGTGGACTCCTTGGAGACCTTGTCCAGCGCCTCGTAGGCCTCCGTGCCCGGCCGGGCGACGAGCTGCGTGATGCCGTAGTGATCGCGCAGATCGATGAAGAGGATGCCGCCCAGGTCGCGCCGATTGTGCAGCCAGCCACTCAGCCGGACGTCGGTGCCGACGTCAGAGGAGCGGAGCTCGCCGCAGGTGTGGGACCTGTACCGATGCATCGTCGTTCATCGTCCTTACAGTGTGGGCTGTGTGCCGAGGGTCACTCCCCGACGTGAACGGGCCATGGTGCCCGGACCTCCCAAGGGTACCGGCCGCCCCAAGATCGGCTCTCCACCATTTCCGTCGCCTGCGTGCATGGGCCATCAGTGGCACGGTGCGATCGCCTGTTCTTACAGTGGGGCAATGCGCACTGGTGAGCCCCTGCCCGCCGTGGGGGAGGTACTCTCCGCCCTCGCCACCGGCCTGTGGCACTGGGACACCGCGACAGGCCTGGTCACCGTGGATGCCGAGGCCGCGCGGCTGCTCGGCCTGCGGGCCGAGGCCACCACCCTCACCGAGGTCCAGGCACGCGCCCGCATGCACCCCGTGGACTGGAACGAGATCACGGGCGTGATCCAGCTCGCCGTCGCCGAGGGCACCCTCGCCGAGGTCCGCATCCGGATCATGGACGAGCAGAACCGGGTGATCCGCGTCGTCCGCAGCCGCTCGAAGCCGTCGTACGACGCCGAACGCCGCGCCTTCGTCCTGATCGGCGCGATGCAGGAGGTCACCGAGCCCTCGCCGACCACCGCCGCCGCCCGCAGCAGCACCGCCGTCACCGGCGACTGGCGCCGCTCCCGCGAGGCCTTCCTGCTGGACGCGGGCCGCGCCCTGGCCGAGGCCCGCTCGACGGAAGAGGTCCTGCGGGTGGCCGCGGGCCTGTCCATGCCGGGCTTCTCCCCCGACGGCCTGGCCGTGTTCGGCGTCGAGGGCGACCGCCTGAAGATCATCGGCCACCACGGCCAGCAGCCCGGCGACGAGGGCCCGTTCTCCCACATGTCCCTGGAGACGGACTACCCGGCGGCGGAGGTCGTGCGCACCGGCCGCGCGGTGTACCTGTCGAGCCCCGACCACTACCGCGACCGCTACCCGGTCACCTGGCCGCTGGCCGCCCACTTCGGCCGCCAGTCCTGGGCCTTCCTGCCCCTGACCGTCGCCGGCCGCACCATGGGCGCCTGGATGGCGGCCTTCACCTACCCGGTGGCCTTCACCCCCGACGAGCGCTCGGTCCTCACCACCGTCGCCCGCATGCTCGCCCAGGCCCTCTCCCGCGCCGAGGCCGCGGAATCCGCCCGCGAGCTGACGGACGGCCTCCAGCGCTCCATGCTCCCCAAACTGGGCCCCGAGATACCCGGCATGAGCGTCGCCGCCCGCTACGTCCCCACCGGCGGCGGCCTCCAGGTCGGCGGCGACTGGTACGACATGATCCCGCTGCCCAACGGCCGCCTCGCCCTCGTCATCGGCGACGTCCAGGGCCACGACGTCCGGGCCGCCGGCCTCATGGGCCAGCTCCGCATCGCCCTGCGCGCCTACGCCTCCGAGGGCCACCGCCCCGACGCCGTCCTCTCCCGCGCCTCCCGCTTCCTGCACGGCATGGCCTACGACGACGACCAGGACCCCGGCGACCTGCGCTTCGCGACCTGCCTCTACGCCGAGGTCGACCCCGGCACCGGCGCCCTGGACATCGCCCGCGCCGGCCACCCCGACCCGGCGATCCGGATGGCCGACGGGACGGTCCTGGCCCGCCGCACCGACGGCGGCCTCCCCCTCGGCATCGACCCGGACGCCGACTACCCCACCACCCGCCTCACCCTCGAACCCGGCGAGACGATGATGGTCTGCACCGACGGCCTCCTGGAGACCGGCGGCCACGACCTCGACACCGGCTGGCAGCGGGTCCGCACCATCCTGGAGGAACACAAGGGCGACGACCTCGAGGAACTCGCCGACGCCCTGGTCCAGGCGGTCCACGGCCCCTCCTCCCACCACACCCCGGGCCCCCTCACCGACCGCCGCGAGGACGACATAGCGGTCCTGCTGCTGCACCGCGAGGGAGACGGCTGCGGCTGCGGCGAGACCGTCACCCGGCCCCAGGTCCGCCGCACGATGCTCACGGTGGCCCAGGCGGAACCGGAACGCGTCGCGGTGGCCCGCGCACAGCTCAGGGAACTCCTCCACGACTGGCCCTCCCAGGACCAGGTCGACTCCGCGGTCCTGCTCCTGTCGGAGACGCTGACGAACGTCCTCGTCCATACGGACGCCGACGCGCTGCTCCTCGCCGAGATCCACGGCGACGGCCCCGGCACCCGCCGGATGCGCATCGAGGTCACCGACACCAGCGACGACCTCCCCCACAAACGCCGCCCCGGCGAACTCGCCTCCTCCGGCCGCGGCCTGATGCTCATCGAACTCCTCGCCGACGCCTGGGGAGTCGACCCGCGCGGCGAGGGCAAGAGCATCTGGTTCGAGCTCTACGAGTCCACGGCCGAGGCGTCCCGCGCGTAACGCTCCCGCAGCTCGTGTCCGACCGCGAACGCGGCGGCGGTGAGGGGTACGGCGAGCAGCATCCCGAGCACCCCGGAGGTGGACGCCCCGGCCGTGATGGCGACCAGCACCACGGCCGGATGCATCTGCACGGTGCGGCTCTGGATGGCCGGCTGCAGCACATGCCCCTCCAGCACCTGCACGGCGAGCACGATCCCGAGCGCCCACAGAGCGATGACGACCCCCCGGTCGGCCAGCGCGACGAGCACGGCCACCGCCCCCGAGATGAACGCCCCGAGGTACGGGATGTAGGCCCCGACGAACACGAGCGCCGCGAGCCCCACGGCCCCCGGGACATCAAGGACCAACAACCCGACCCCAATACAGACGGCGTCGATGAGGGCGATGATCGTGGTCCCCCGCATGAACCCCTCCACGGCCCCGAAGGCCCGCCGCGCCAGGGCCTCGACGAGATCACCGGAGGCGGCGGGGACCACTGCCCGCAACGCACCGACGGCCCGATGCGAGTCCCGCAGGAAGAAGAAGACAAGAAAGAGCGCGAGAACGGCCATGGCGATGACCTCCCCGACCACACTCACCCCGCTGATGACCCCGGAAGCGGCGGTCCCCCCGAACCGGCCCAGCAGTTCCTTGGCGTTGGAGGCCAGGTCATCGAGCGAGGTCCCGGCGGCCCCGAAATGATCGGCGATCCCCTGAGCCGCGTCCTTGAGCGAGGCGACGATCTGGTCCCCGGTGTCGATGAGCGCGGCGACGACGATGTAGACGGCCCCACCGACCACCCCCACCACGGCCACACAGGTGAGCCCGGCGGCGAGCGACCGCCCGACCCCGACCTTGATGAGCCACCGGTGCAACGGCCCGAGCAACGCGGTCCCGAGCAACGCGAGCAGCACCGGCACGACAGCGGTACGGAACTCCCCGCACAGCCGGATCCCGACGTACCCGACCCCGGCGACGAGCAGCACCACGGCGCACCAGGCGGCGACCCGGCGGATCGGCTCCGGGACGAGTGCTGTCGACGGTTCCTGCATGCTCCCATCTGGCCATACGCCGGTTCCGCTGTCGCGCAGTCACAGCCGAACGAGGCCCCCCGCCCGGGCCGACGGCCACTCGCTGCCATGATCGGCGCGTGACGAGTGAACCCGCCCCGCCCGGCCGCCCGAAGTACGTCCTGTTCGACGTGGACGGCACGTTGATCGACGCGGTGAGCAATCAACGCCGGGTCTGGGGCGTCTGGGCGGAGCGCCACGGCCTGAACCCGGCCGAGGTCTACGAGGTGGCCCTGCGCACGCGCCCGCTGGAGACGTTCGCCCAGGTCGCCCCGGACCGGAACCCGCAGGAATGCCTGGCGGCCCTGCACGAACTGGAGGACGACGACGTCCGGTCCGGCGTCTACTCGGCCTTCGACGGCGCGTCCGCACTCCTCCACGCCCTGCACCCGGGCTCCTGGGCCCTGGTCACCTCGAACTACGAACACCGCGTCCGCGGCCGCTTCCGGCGCACCGGCCTTCCGCTGCCGCCCGTGATCGTGGACGCGGCCGCGGTGACCGAGGGCAAGCCGTCCCCCACCCCCTACCTCCAGGCCGCCGCCCTGCTGGGCACACCCCCGGAGGACTGCCTGGTCATCGAGGACGCCCCGTCCGGAATCCGCTCCGGCCTGCGCGCCGGAATGCAGGTGTGGAGCGTGAACACCGGCACGGCCCCCGAAGGCCCCCACCGCCACTTCCGGACCCTCCGCGAGGCGGTCCCCCACATCCTGGCCTTCGCCGGGCAGGGCTGATCACCGCACTCCTCGCGGTACGGCAAAGGCCCGGATCCGCAGATCGAGCCTGCGGATCCGGGCCCTGGAGAACTGGAGGACCGGCGTGCCTTACAGGCCGCCCTCCGACATGCCGTGCACGGCGGGGACCGTCCCCAGCCGGCCCTTCTGGAAGTCCTCGAACGCCTGCTGGAGTTCCTCTCGGGTGTTCATGACGAACGGGCCGTAGTGCGCCATCGGCTCACGGATCGGCTGACCGCCCAGGAGCACGACTTCCAGGTCCGGCGTGTGGGAGTCCTGCTTCTCGTCCGCGCGGACCGTCAGGGAACCACCGGCGCCGAAGACGGCCGTCTGGCCCATCTGGACCGGACGCCGCTCGGCACCCACGGAACCGCGTCCCGCCAGCACGTACGCGAGGCCGTTGAAGTCCTCACGCCAGGGCAGCGTGATCTCCGCGCCCGGCGCCAGCGTCGCGTGGATCATCGTGATCGGGGTGTGGGTGATACCGGGGCCCTGGTGGCCGTCGAGCTCACCGGCGATGACCCGGAGCAGCGCGCCGCCGTCGGGGGTCGTCAGCAGCTGGACGTTGCCGCCGCGGATGTCCTGGTACCGGGGCGCCATCATCTTGTCCTTGGCCGGGAGGTTGACCCACAGCTGGAGGCCGTGGAAGAGCCCTCCGGACATGACCAGCGACTCCGGCGGCGCCTCGATGTGGAGGAGGCCCGAACCGGCGGTCATCCACTGGGTGTCGCCGTTGGTGATCGTGCCGCCACCGCCCTGGCTGTCCTGGTGGTCGAAGATCCCGTCGATGATGTAGGTGACGGTCTCGAAGCCGCGGTGCGGGTGCCAGGGGGTCCCCTTCGGCTCGCCCGGCGCGTACTCCACCTCTCCCATCTGATCCATCATGATGAACGGATCCAGATGGCGGTAATTGATCCCGGCGAACGCACGGCGCACCGGGAAGCCCTCACCCTCGAACCCGCTCGGCGCGGTCGTGACGGCGAGCACGGGACGGGCCACGGCGTCCGCGGGGGCGGCGACGCGGGGAAGCGTCAGTGGGTTCTCGACGGTCACTGCAGGCATGTCGGTACCTCCTTGGTGCGACCAGTTTAGTTGAGCATTGAACTTTCTGCCACCCCTAACGGCAGAAGCCCGGAGGACATTCCCTCCGGGCTCCACCACGCGGGCCTGACCCGCGTCAGTTGCTGAAGTACAGGTACTTCCACGACCCGTACGTCGTCGAGTTCACGCTGTCGCCGGACGAGCCGTTGACGTACACCGACCGCATCCGCGCCCGGATGCCCGACTCACCGGGCGCCCCGAGGGACACGGCCGACTTGCCGTTCGAACCGAGCGGGAAGTACTCCGAGTCCGTCGAGTACCAGCTGCCCTGGTAGTAGACCTGGAGGTCGAAGCGCTGCTGACGGCCCGGGTAGTACGACATCGTCGTCGTGAGCAGCGGGTCCGTGCTCTTGTGGAACCAGTAGTACGTCGTCGAGCCGATCTTCGCCGTCTTGTAGTGCTTGGAGACGGCGGTGGAGATCTTGACCTTGGCGTAGGCCGTGGACTTGACGGTCTTCGGCTTGTAGCGGGAGTCGCCCGCGAAGACCGCGGTGACGGCCGTGTCCCGGGTCATGTCCACCCAGGCGCTGATGTTGCCGTCGGAGTTGACCGTGCCGGTCTTGATCAGCTTCTTGCCCTTGTCGCTGCCGAAGGGGTCGGCGTAGATCGAGACCGAGCGGTTCTTGTACGTCTTGCCCAGGTGCGCGGTGAACTTCACGTCGGCGCCGTACGAGTACAACTTGCCGTTGTTGTTCAGGCTCAGCGAGGTCGCGGCACGGGAGACGTCGACGGTGTCCGAGGCGCTCACGGCCGTGTGGGCGGTGTCGCCCGCGTACTTCACCGTGTACTTCACCTTGCCGCCGGCCGGCGGGGTGTTGGTGAAGGAGTAGGTGCCGTCCGCCTTGACCGTCACCGGTGCCAGCGCCTTGCCGTTCGGGCTCTCCAGGTCGGTGCGGGTGACCGACAGCTGGACGCCGGCCGGCAGCGGCACCGACGCCGAGATCTTGCCGGTGACGGTGAGCGTCTTGGCGCGGGTCGCGGTCGACGGGGCGTTGACCTTGAGGGTGGGGACGTTGAGCGTGGGGTCGGTGAGCGCCTTGAGGGTGTAGCCGGCGGACGTGCCGACCAGGGCGAAGATCCGGGAGGCGTCCGGCGCCCAGGTCACGTCCACGGTGCCGGACGCGGTGTAGGTGCGCAGCGGCTGGGCGGCGTTCGGCTGGTAGACGGCCACCTTGCCGCCCGTGATCTGGGCGACCAGACCGTTGGCGGCGATGTCGGCGCGCTGGCCGGAGGGGTAGGAGCCGGCGAGGGTGAACTTCCCGTCGGCGTACTTGGCCCGGTCCTTGCCGTTGAACAGCACCTGCGGGGCGCCGGGGACGAGGTCGATGTCGCCGATGCCGTTGTTGAGCGAGTAGTCACCGTTGTGCCAGGCGAGCTGCTGCGGGGTGCCGGTGGAGACGTCGAGGACGGCCATGGAGTCGGTGGACAGACCGGTCTCGCCGACGGCCAGCAGGCCGGGCGCGCTCGGGTCGGTGTCGAGGAGGGCCTGGCCCCAGACCTTGCCCGAGAACTGGCCGAGGGTGACCGGGTCGGTGCCGCTCGCCGGGTCCACCGCCGGGTCGACGGAGCCCAGGTCGCCGGACCACTGGTCGCCGTAGCTGAACCAGACCTTGCCGCCGGCGAAGGCGACGTGGCGCGGGCCGTCGGTGGTGGCGACGGTGTAGCGGGTCTTGACGTCGAGGGTGGCGGCGTCGAGGGCGACGATCTCGTGCAGTTCCGGGGTGGCGGCGTACAGGGTGCTGCCGTCGGCGGAGAGGGCGAGGTCGGTGATGCCGGGGATGCCGGTCGCCGAGTCGAGCACGGTGCCCGAGTGGTTGGCGGCCAGGACCTTGCCGGAGGCGTTGTCGCCGAGGAAGACCCGGGTGCCGTCGGCGACGATGCCGGCGGGCGTGGTGACCACGGCGGTGGCGGCCGAGGCCGGCCCGGCCGTGACGACGCTCAGCGCCGCCGAGCTGAAGAGGACCGCGAGCGCCGTCGCGGTCGAGGTGCTGCGCATGCGCACAGTGATGAACCCCCACAGAGAGACCCGGCGGTGCCGGGAGAGCTGGAAGCGCCGCGCGGCGCCCGGACGCGGACCGCGGGAAACTGCGGTGGCGTGCGGGGCGCGGCTGCCAGAGGGCACTCTATGGCATGCCTGTGACAATCACGTGGAGGTTTTTCCTCCGCCGGGCAGCGGCTAGCCGTACATCCTTCGCATCGCGAACTCCACCATCTGCTCGACCGCCTTCGCGTCGAACACCATCCGGTGCTCGCCCTCCATGTCGAGGACGAAGCCGTACCCGGTCGGCAGGAGGTCGATCACCTCGGCGCGGTGATCACGAAGTACTTGGACTCCTTGCCCGCGTACCGGCGCAGTTCCTTCAGCGAGGTGAACATCGGGATCACCGGCTGCTGGGTGTTGTGCAGGGCGAGGAAGCCGGGGTTGTCGCCGCGCGGGCAGTACACCTTGGACGTGGCGAAGACCTGCTGGAAGTCCTCGGCGGCGAGCTGCCCGGTGGTGAAGGCGCGCACCGCGTCCGCGAGGGACGGCGGGGACGGCTCGGGGTACAGCGGCGGCTGCTGGCCGTACCCGCCCGGCATCTGCTGCTGTGGCGTGGCGTACTGCTGCTGCGTACCCGCGCTCTGGTCGTAGCCGTACATGGGCGCAAGCGTACCGAGCGGGGTGGCGTGGCGGTGGCCCGCAGGGGGCGGGAAACCGACAGCGACTCGACAGCCGTCGGCTCTGGGTTCCGGAGGCCGCCGCTTCTAGCGTCGTTCCCATGCACCGAGACGCACAGGACGAGGTCCATGAGCACGACCGGGGGCTGTCCTACGACCTTCCCGTCCTCGCCCGCCGCCGGATGATCCGGCTTCTGGCGGGAGCGGGCCTCGTGCCGCTGGTCGGCTGTTCCGCGGACGAGGACGCCGCCGGCTCCGCCGCGACCCCGGACTGCGCGCCGATCCCCGAGGAGACGGCCGGTCCGTACCCCGCCGACGGTTCGAACGGGGTGAACGTCCTCAAGGAGAGCGGTGTCGTGCGCGGCGACATCAGGAAGAGCTTCGGCGACTCGGCGGGCGGCACGGCGCAGGGTGTCCCGCTGACCGTGACGCTCACCGTCGTCGACGCGGACTCGGGCTGCGGGACGCCGAAGAAGGGCGCCGCCGTGTATCTGTGGCACTGCGACCGGGAGGGCGCGTACTCCCTCTATACGGAGGGCGTGAGGGACGAGAACTATCTGCGGGGCGTGCAGGAGACGGACGCGTCGGGGCGGGTCACCTTCACCACCGTCTTCCCGGGGTGTTACACCGGTCGCTGGCCGCACATCCATTTCGAGGTCTACGGCACCCTCGGGGACGCCACCGCCGCGACGGCGATCACCAGCACCTCGCAGCTGGCCCTCCCCAAGGACGTCTGCGACACGGTGTACGCCACGGAGGGCTACGAGGCGAGCGTGCCCCACCTCGCAGTCTCTCGCTGGAGGGCGACGGCATCTTCCGGGACGGGTACGAGCGGCAGCTGGCGGTCGTGGCGGGGAGTACGGGCTCCGGATACACCGCCACTCTCACCATTGCGGTGTGAACCGTCACAGATGGCCGGATCGGGGTTGCGGCTTATTACCGGCGGGTAGCATCATCGTATCGAAGCTACTTGTCGGTACGTGAACTAGCGCGAGGATCCAGTGCCTCGCCCGTCTCTCCAGGGAGCCGTCGCCATGGGGCACTACAAGTCGAACCTCCGTGACATCGAGTTCAACCTCTTCGAAGTGCTCGGCCGCGACAAGCTGTACGGCACGGGTCCCTTCGAGGAGATGGACGCCGAGACCGCGAAGAGCATCCTCGACGAGATGAAGCGCCTGTCGGAGAACGAGCTGGCCGAGTCCTTCGCCGACGCCGACCGCAACCCCCCGGTCTTCGACCCCGAGACCAACACCGCGCCCGTCCCGGCGTCCTTCAAGAAGTCGTACAAGGCCTTCATGGAGTCCGAGTACTGGCGGCTCGGCCTGCCCGAGGAGATCGGCGGGACGACCGCGCCGCCCTCCCTGATCTGGGGCTTCGCGGAGCTGATCCTCGGCGCCAACCCGGCCGTGTGGATGTACTCCTCCGGCCCGGCCTTCGCCGGCATCCTCTACGACGAGGGCAACGACGTACAGAAGAAGATCGCCCAGATCGCCGTGGAGAAGACCTGGGGCTCGACCATGGTGCTCACCGAGCCGGACGCCGGTTCGGACGTCGGCGCCGGTCGCACCAAGGCGATCCAGCAGGAGGACGGCTCCTGGCACATCGAGGGCGTGAAGCGCTTCATCACCTCCGGTGAGCACGACATGGAGGAGAACATCCTTCACTACGTGCTCGCGCGTCCCGAGGGCGCCGGTCCGGGCACCAAGGGCCTGTCCCTCTTCCTGGTCCCGAAGTACCTCTTCGACTTCGAGACCGGCGAGCTGGGCGAGCGCAACGGCGTCTACGCCACGAACGTCGAGCACAAGATGGGCCTGAAGGCCTCCAACACCTGCGAGATGACGTTCGGCGACAAGCACCCCGCCAAGGGCTGGCTGATCGGCGACAAGCACGACGGCATCCGTCAGATGTTCCGCATCATCGAGTTCGCCCGCATGATGGTCGGCACGAAGGCGATCTCGACGCTGTCGACCGGTTACCTCAACGCGCTGGAGTACGCCAAGGAGCGCGTCCAGGGCTCCGACCTGGCCGCCTTCGGCGACAAGGCCGCGCCCAAGGTCACCATCACGCACCACCCGGACGTGCGCCGCTCGCTGATGACGCAGAAGGCGTACGCGGAGGGCATGCGCGCGCTCGTCCTCTACACCGCCTCGATCCAGGACGCGATCGCCGTCAAGGAGGCCGCGGGCGAGGACGCCAAGGCCGAGCACGCGCTCAACGACCTGCTCCTGCCCATCGTGAAGGGCTACGGCTCCGAGAAGGGCTACGAGCAGCTCGCCCAGTCGCTGCAGACCTTCGGCGGCTCCGGCTTCCTGCAGGAGTACCCGATCGAGCAGTACATCCGGGACGCCAAGATCGACACCCTGTACGAGGGCACCACCGCGATCCAGGGCCAGGACTTCTTCTTCCGGAAGATCGTCCGCAACCAGGGCGCGGCCCTGAACGGTCTCGCCGAGGACATCAAGAAGTTCCTCGCGCTCGGCACCGGCGGCGAGGAGCTGGCCGGCGCCCGCGAGCACCTCGCGAAGGCGGCCGTCGAGCTGGAGGCCATCGTCGGTCTGATGCTGACCGACCTCGCGGCCACCGAGCAGGACGTCAAGAACATCTACAAGGTGGGCCTGAACACCACCCGCCTGCTGCTGGCCTCCGGTGACGTCGTCGTCGGCTACCTGCTCCTCAAGGGCGCCGCCGTGGCCGCCGAGAAGCTGGAGACCGCCTCCGCCAAGGACAAGGCGTTCTACACGGGCAAGATCGCGGCTGCGAAGTTCTTCGCGGCCAACGTCCTGCCGGGTGTCACGGGTGCGCGCAAGCTCGCCCAGAACGTCGAGCTGGACCTGATGGAACTGGACGAGGCCGCGTTCTAGGACACATCAGCACAGCTCTCCTGAGGGCCCGCTTCCTTCGCCGGGAGCGGGCCCTCGTCCGTCGTCCAGGTGAATCCCTTCGTCGTTAAGGTGAACCCCATGAGCGAACCCTCCCGCTTCGACCGCGGCCACACCGACGACCTCATGTCCTTCCTGGCGGCGAGCCCGTCGCCGTACCACGCCGTGGCGAACGCCGCCGAGCGGCTGGAGAAGGCCGGCTTCCGGCAGGTCGCCGAGACGGACGCCTGGGACGGGACGAGCGGCGGCAAGTACGTGCTGCGCGGTGGCGCGATCGTGGCCTGGTACGTCCCCGAGGGAGCCGAGGCGCACACGCCGTTCCGGATCGTCGGCGCGCACACCGACTCCCCCAACCTGCGGGTCAAGCCGCTGCCGGACGCGGGAGCGCACGGGTGGCGGCAGGTGGCGGTGGAGATCTACGGCGGACCGCTGCTGAACTCCTGGCTCGACCGTGATCTGGGCCTGGCCGGCCGGCTGACCCTGCGGGACGGTTCGACGCGGCTCGTGAACGTGGGCCGGCCGCTGCTGCGGGTGCCGCAGCTCGCCATCCACCTGGACCGCTCGGTGTCGGCGGAGGGGCTCAAGCTCGACAAGCAGCGGCATCTGCAGCCCATCTGGGGGCTCGGCGACGACGTCCGCGAGGGCGATCTGATCGCGTTCCTGGAGGCGGAGGAAGGGCTCGGCACGGGCGAGGTCACCGGCTGGGACCTGATGGTCCACTCCGTCGAGCCGCCCGCCTACCTGGGCCGCGACCAGGAGCTGGTGGCCGGGCCGCGCATGGACAACCTGCTGTCCGTGCACGCAGGGGTGGCCGCGCTGACCGCGGTCGCGGCCGGCTCGGACCTGGGCTTCATCCCCGTACTCGCCGCCTTCGACCACGAGGAGAACGGCTCCCAGTCCGACACGGGTGCGGACGGGCCGCTCCTCGGCAGTGTGCTGGAGCGTTCGGTGTTCGCGCGCGGCGGGTCGTACGAGGACCGGGCGAGAGCGTTCGCGGGCACCGTCTGTCTGTCCTCCGACACGGGCCACGCGGTCCACCCCAACTACGCCGAGCGGCACGACCCGACGCACCACCCGCGGGTCAACGGCGGCCCGATCCTCAAGGTCAACGTCAACAACCGCTACGCCACGGACGGTTCGGGACGCGCGGTGTTCGCCGCCGCCTGCGAGAAGGCGGGCGTCCCCTTCCAGTCCTTCGTCTCCAACAACTCCATGCCCTGCGGCACCACCATCGGCCCGATCACCGCGGCCCGGCACGGCATCAAGACGGTCGACATCGGTGTCGCCATCCTCTCGATGCACAGCGCACGCGAACTGTGCGGCGCGGACGACCCTCATCTGCTGGCCAACGCGCTGGTGGCGTTCCTGGAGGGATAAGTCGCGAGAACGGGAGGGATAGCTTCCCCCGGTTGGGTACCCGCCCCTGACGGAAACGTCATGCAGGGGAGGCGACACACATGGGCCTCGGCGGATGCATCATCCTCATCGCCGTGGGAGCCATTCTCACGTTCGCGACGGACTGGGACATGCAGGGGGTCAATCTCGATCTGGTCGGGGTCATTCTGATGATCGTCGGTCTGATCGGGGTCGCCACCTTCAGCAGCATCGCGCGGCGCAGGCGGGTCGTGGTGCCGCCCACCGCGCCGGTCGTCGACGAAGAGGTACGGCGCAGGGAGTACTGACAGCGGCTGAACAACGGCCGACAGCGGCCCCTTTCTGACAGCTCGTCACGAATGGGGCTCGCAGGAAATATCCAGACAACCGTGAGCAGTCCGTTACCCCGGACTGCTTGTCGGCTTGTATGGATTTCGTGAAGACTTGTGAGGACTCAGGGGCTCGGGGGGTGAGTGGTACCGAGCCCTGTCCTCGCAAGACTTCGCACCAGGGGGCCCGGCGTGCTCGACCTCGCGGCGCCGAGCGGTCCGAGACCGCACCAGGTGGCCCGCCATGCGGCCCGCCGCGCCCACGCGGCCCCCGAGGAGCCGCCGGCCCGCCCCCGGCTCGCCGTCCTGATCCCGGCGCACAACGAGGCGGACCGCATCGGCGCCGCCATCGACGGCCTGCGCGACCAGACCCGGCGCCCCGACCTCGTCGTGGTGGTCTGCGACAACTGCACCGACGACACCGCCGAGGTCGCCGTCGCGCACGGCGCCCAGGTGTTCCACACCCAGGGCAACACCCACAAGAAGGCCGGCGCCCTCAACCAGGCCATCGCCTGGATGCTGCCCCACCTCGACGACCGCGACCTGCTGCTGGTCCAGGACGCCGACACCGTCCTCGACCCGACCTTCGCCGAGACCGCGCTCGCCACCTTCAACCGCAAGGTCGGCGCCGTCGGCGGGGTCTTCTACGGCGAGGACGGCGGCGGCCTCCTCGGGCTGCTCCAGCGCATGGAGTTCCACCGCTACGCCTGGGAACTGGAGCGCACCGGCGGCAAGGCCCAGGTCCTCACCGGCACCGGCACCATGTTCCGCGCCCGGGTGCTGCGCGAGGTGCGGGCGGCCCGCCGCGCCGGGGTGATCGGCGGCGGCAGCAGCTACTACAGCCTCGCCTCGCTCACCGAGGACGACGAGATGACCAAGGCGGTCAAGACCCTCGGCTACCGGGCCATGTCCCCGGCCGGCTGCGCGGTCACCACCGAGGTCATGCCGACGCTGGGCAAACTCTGGCACCAGCGGCTGCGCTGGCAGCGCGGCGCCCTGGAGAACCTGCGCGACTACGGCTGGACCAAGGTCACCGCCCGCTACTTCGCCCAGCAGGTCCTGATGGGCTTCGGCGCGCTGTCGTTCCTGGTCTACCTCGTCTACATGACGACGTTCACCACGCTGTACGGCTGGCCGGGCTTCTCCCCGTTCTGGACGGGGATCGGCCTGATCTTCGTCGTCGAGAAGACGGTCTCCGTACGGCGGGCCGGCCCCAAGGCCGTCCTGGTCGCGGCGCTGATGGTCCCGGAGATGCTCTACGACCTGTTCCAGCACGCCGTCTACTTCACCTCGCTGTGGGGGATGCTGCGCCGCAGCGAGGAGAAGTGGGTCGCAACCTAACCCTCAACCGAGAGAAGCGAGAAGCACGATGTACGGACGAGTGATCGGCGCGGGCACCACCGGTGCCGGAGGCGCCACCCTGGCCGCGACCGGCCTGTGGATGAACAGCATGGCCCTGGTCGTCACGGCGACCACCCTGGCGGCCGCGGGCGTGGCCCTCTACAAGCTGGCCCCGCGCCCGCGCCGCCGGTAAGGCCCTTACCCCCTACTGGTCGCGTTGGTCGGGGTCCATCCCCGCCAGCACGAGGGGCAGCCGGTCCGCCCCGCCCTCGACGAGGCGGACCGGGACGCCCCAGTCCTGCTGGTGGACATGGCAGGCCGGGTAGGCGTTCTCCGGGGCGTCGTCGCACGATGCCGCCATCGCGGAGACATGCAGCACGCCCTCCCCGACAGCCGGGTCGAGGCGCAGGGTGCGGGAGAGGTCGGTGCCCGCGCCCTCACCGCCGGCGAGCAGCTCGGGCGGGGTCGAGGAGACCAGCAGCCGGGTCGACGGCCCGTACCGGGTGTCGAGCTTCTGTCCGGCCGGCGCCTGGAAGACGACGTCCAGCCGGAGCGCGCCGGGCGCGACTTCGGTGGCGGCCCGCTGGGTGCGATGGGCGACCGAGGCCACCTTCACGGCCTCCTCCGGCAGCCGCAGCCGGGTCAGCCGGTGCCGGGCGGACTCCACGACCACGATGTCCTCGCCGACGAGCACGGCGTCACTGGGCTCACGCAGGTCGGTGGCG
Source organism: Streptomyces sp. GKU 895 (assembly GCA_002027195.1). GTDB lineage: Bacteria > Actinomycetota > Actinomycetes > Streptomycetales > Streptomycetaceae > Streptomyces. The sequence goes on from MWJO01000061.1 coordinate 34,400, forward strand.
AGGGTGGTGACCTCGCCGGTCGCCGGGTCGAAGCGGCGCAGGGCGTGGTTGTAGGTGTCGCTGACGGCGACCGAGCCGTCGGGGAGCGCGGTGACGCCCAACGGGTGCTGGAGCAGCGCCTGCTCCGCGGCACCGTCCCGGTGCCCGAAGTCGAACAGCCCCGTCCCGACGGCGGTGCGGACGGTGCCGTCGAGGTCGACCCAGCGCAGGGCGGACGTCTCGGAGTCGGCGAGCCAGAGCCTCTCCGGGGTGGCGGCGAGGCCGGAGGGCTGAGCGAACCAGGCCTCTTCGGCCGGGCCGTCCACGAGATCCTCGTTGGTGGTGCCGGCGGCGACGGAGACGGTCCCCTCCTCCGGGTCGTACGTCCACAGCTGGTGGATGCCGGCCATGGCGATCCACACCTTGCCGTTCCAGTGGGCGACGTCCCACGGGGAGGAGAGGTTGACGTCCCGCGCGGGGCCCGAGGTGGCGTCGGCCTGCATCCACTGCCGTCCGGTGCCGGCGAGGGTGGTCACCGCGCCGGTGGCGGGGTCGAGCCGGCGCAGGGCGTGGTTGACGGTGTCGGCGACGACCACGGAGCCGTCCGGCAGCGGCGCGAGCCCCTGCGGCTCGTTGAAGGAGGCCGCGTCGGCGGGCCCGTCCGCGAAGCCGCGCCGCCCCGACCCGATCCGCCGCACGACGCTCTCCCCGTCCGCCGCCAGCTCGACGAGCTGATGCCGGGTGGTGTCGCTGACCAGGAAGTGCCCCGAGGGCAGCACGAGCGCCTTTCCGGGGAACCGCAGCACGGTCGGCTCCGGCTCCGGCGCCACATAGGGCCCGTCCCCGCGCCGCAGCGTCCCCTTCGCCTCGTGCTCCGCCTCCAGCTCGGTCACCAGGCGTTCGATGGCGTGCACATGGCCCTCACCGGCGTGCTGCGCGACGACGTACCCCTCCGGGTCGATCACGACGAGCGTGGGCCAGGCCCGGACCGCGTACTGCTTCCAGGTGGCCAGCTCGGGGTCGTCCAGCACCGGATGCCCGACCCCGTACCGCTCCACGGCGTCCACCACCGCCCCGTGCTCCGCCTCGTGCACGAACTTGGGCGAGTGCACGCCGATGACGACGACGGTGTCGCGGTGCTTCTCCTCCAGCTCGCGCAACTCGTCGAGGACATGCAGGCAGTTGATGCAGCAGAAGGTCCAGAAGTCGAGAAGGACGATGCGTCCCCGCAGGTCGGCCAGGCTGTACTGCTTGTCGCCCGTGTTCAGCCAGCCGCCCCTGCCGATCAGCTCGGGGGCGCGGACACGAACGCGGCGGGGTGCGGAGTCGCTCATGGACCAAGGGTGCCACCCGCCACCGACAGCCACCTCAGCGCCTGCCCGGTCAGTCACCTCAGCGCATGCCCGGTCGTCGCGTCCACGTGGTCCGGTACGTCGTCATGGCGTCGCCGACGGTGAGGGTGCCGGTGGGTTCGAACAGGAGGATCGCGGTGGGGGCGGGAGCGTAGGGCTTGTGCTCGGTGCCGCGCGGGACGGTGAAGACCGAGCCCTTCGGCAGGACCACCGTGCGCTCACCGCCCGGCTCCCGCAGGGAGATGTGCAGTTCGCCGTCCAGGACCAGGAAGAACTCGTCGGTGTGGTCGTGGACGTGCCAGACGTGGTCGCCCTCGACCTTGGCGACGCGGACGTCGTAGTCGTTGACGGCCGTGACGATGCGGGGGCTCCACTGCTCGGTGAAGGAGGCGAGGGCGGCGGAGAGTGCGACGGGTTCGGGTTCCATGACGTCATCGTGCGGGGTACCGCCGGCGGTTCACGAGTGCTAGGAATCGCGTATGCCGCAAGAATCCTCTCAGCGCCCGCATCGGGTGGTTCTCGTCGTCGACGAGAACTCCAACCCCTTCGAGATGAGCTGCGCCATCGAGATCTTCGGACTCCGGCGGCCCGAACTGGGTCGGACGCTCTACGACTTCGCCCTGTGCGGCACCGAGCCGCGCACCCGTATGCGGGACGGCTTCTTCACGCTCACCGACATCGCCGGTCTGGACGCCGCCGAGGAGGCGGACACCCTGATCGTGCCGAACCGGCCCGACACCGACACCCCGCGCTCACCCCGCGTCCTGGACGCCGTACGCCGGGCACACGCGCGTGGCGCCCGGCTGCTCGGCTTCTGCTCCGGCGCGTTCACGCTGGCGGAGGCCGGGCTGCTCGAGGGGCGACGGGCGGCCTGCCACTGGATGTGGGCCGACTCCTTCCAGGCCCGGTTCCCGCAGGTACGGCTGGAGCCGGACGTGCTCTTCGTCGACGACGGCGACATCCTGACGGCGTCCGGCAGTGCCTCCGCCCTCGACCTCGGCCTCCACGTCGTCCGGCGCGACCATGGCGCCGAGATCGCCAATGCCGTCTCCCGCCGCCTCGTCTTCGCCGCCCACCGCGACGGCGGGCAACGCCAGTTCGTGGAGCGGCCCATCCCCGAGGTGGCCGACGCGTCGCTGGGGCCGCTGCTGGCGTGGGCGCAGGAGCGGCTGGGCGAACCGCTGACCGTGGCGGACCTCGCGGCCCGCGCCGCCGTCTCCCCCGCCACCCTGCACCGCCGCTTCCAGGCCCAACTGGGGACGACACCGCTCGCCTGGCTGACCGGGGAGCGGGTGGCGCTGGCCTGCCGGATGATCGAGCGCGGCGAGGAGCGCCTCGACGTCGTGGCCGCGCGGAGCGGACTCGGCACGGCGGCCAACCTCCGCGCGCGCGTGCGACGCGAGACCGGACTCAGCCCGTCGGAGTACCGGCGGCGTTTCGGCCCGGCGTCCGGGGAACCGCTCATGGCATGAGATTCCTCGTACGCGACCGGCTGCTCGGCTTCGGCGACGACTACTGGATCGAGGACGACCAGGGCAACAAGGTCTTCCTCGTCGACGGCAAGGCCATGCGGCTGCGCGACACCTTCGAGCTGAAGGACACGCGCGGGCGCGTCCTCATCGACATCCGCCAGAAGATGTTCGCCCTGCGGGACACCATGCTCATCGAGCGGGACGGCGAGCCGCTGGCCACCATCAAGCGCAAACGCCTGTCCCTGCTGCGCAACCACTACCGGGTCTCCCTGGCCGACGGCAGCACCGAACTCGACGTCAGCGGCAAGATCCTCGACCGCGAGTTCGCCATCGAGTACGACGAGGAGCTCCTCGCCGTCGTCTCGCGCCGCTGGCTGCACGTCCGGGAGACGTACGGCGTGGACGTCGTACGGGAGGACGCGGACCCGGCGCTGCTGATCGCGGTGGCGGTGTGCGTGATCCACCTGGCGGAGAAGGAACGCGAGGAGGACTGAACGGGCTCTAGGAGGCCGGTCGGCGCGGGGTCTCCAGGCCCAGCACGCGGTCCTTGAGGGCCGGGAACTGCTCGCGTGTCGTCGCGACCTTCCCGGGGTCGAACTCGACCGTGAGGATCTCCTCGCCGGCCCCCGCCTCGGCCAGCACCTCGCCCCAGGGATCGACCACGATCGAGTGACCGGCCTGCGGAACTCCCGCGTGTGTCCCGGCCGTTCCACACGCGAGCACGAACGCCTGGTTCTCCACCGCCCGCGCCTGGGCCAGCAGCGTCCAGTGCGCCCGGCGGCGCTCCGGCCAGCCCGCGGGGAGGACCAGGGTCTCGGCGCCGTTGTCGACGAGACCGCGGAAGAGTTCGGGGAAGCGGAGGTCGTAGCAGGTGCCCAGGCCGAGGGTCGTCTCGGGCAGCCGTACCGTCACCAGCTCCCGGCCCGCGCCCATCAGCACGGCCTCGCCCTTGTCGAAGCCGAAGCGGTGGATCTTGCGGTAGGCGGCGATCAGATCACCGGAGGGGGAGAAGACGAGCGAGGTGTTGTAGAGCGTCCCGTCGTCCGCGCGCTCGGGGATCGAGCCCGCGTGCAGCCACACGCCCGTGTCGCTCGCGGCCTTCGCCATCGCCTCGTGCGTCGGCCCGTCCAGCGGCTCCGCGTCGCTGTCGAACCCCTGGTAGGCGAAGGCGCCCACAGTCCACAGTTCGGGGAGGACGACGAGGTCGGCGCCCGCCTGTCCGCGCACCAGAGAAGCCACCCGCCGTCGACGCGACTCGACCGATTCGTCCTCGTTCACGTCGATCTGGATCAGAGAGGCGCGCACACTACCACCGTCCTGGCATTCGAGCCGTTCACACGGGCCTACGATCGTCACACGAAAGCACTGCCGGGGTGCCTCACAGCAGCGTAACTTAGCGTTTCGAGACACCCGCCGAGTGCAGCCACCTCCCGCTGGCAACGCCGCCGCCATCCGCCCGTGTACCGACCGCCGAGGGGTCCCGTTCCGTGAGTCTGCATCCCACCCTCCAGCCCTACGCCGACGCCTGGACCCACTCCATCGAAGCGATATCCGAGCTGGTGACCCCGCTCGTGGAAGGAGAGTGGAACCGGCGCACGCCGTGCCCGGCCTGGTCGGTCCGTGACGTGGTCTCCCATGTCATCGGTCTGGACTGCGAGATGCTCGGCGACCCGCGCCCGATCCACACGCTCCCGCGCGACCTCTACCACGTGACGAACGAACAGCAGCGGTACACGGAGATGCAGGTCGACGTCCGCCGTCACCACACGGCGCCGGAGATGACGTCCGAGCTGGAGTACGTGATCATCCGCCGCAACCGCCAGCTCCGCAACGAGTCGCGTGACCCCGGGACCAAGGTGCGCGGCCCCTACGGCAGCGAACTGACGCTCGAGGAGTCCATGCGGCGGCACGCCTTCGACGTCTGGGTCCACGAGCAGGACCTGCGCGCCGCCCTCGGCCGCCCGGGCAACCTCGACTCACCCGGCGCGCACGTCGCGCGGGACTACCTGCTCGCCGAACTCCCCGCCGTGGTCGCGGAGAAGGCCGACGCCCCGCGCAGTTCGGCGGTCGTCTTCGACGTGCACGGCCCCATCGAGTTCCTGCGCACGATCCGCGTCGACATCCAGGGCCGCGGCACCCTCGAGACGGTCCCCGCCCTGGGCCCCGCCGCCACCCTCACCCTCGACTGGGAGACCTATGTCCGCCTGGCCTGCGGCCGGGTGACGCCGGAACAGGTGGCGGACCGGGTCAAGGCGGAGGGCGAACCCCAGCTGACGGCGGCGATCTTGAGGAACTTCGCGGTGACGCCGTAAGGGCGCCTTTTCAGCCGGCCGAGTCGGGCGGTGGGCGGGCAAAGGCCCGGGGGTCTGGGGCGGAGCCCCAGGACCGCCCCCCACCAACGCGGCCCGCTCACGCAGGTACGTGCACCGCCTCCACCCGGCTCGCCACCAGCCGCTCCCGCTCCCGGCGGATCGCCCGCTTGCGCAGCCGCAGGATCTGACTGACCCCCACGGCCTGGAGCACGAACACCACGGAGAACGCGATCCGGTAGTTGTCCCCGGTCGCGTCCAGCAGCACCCCCACCGCGAACAACGTCGTCATCGAGGCGACGAACCCGCCCATGTTGGTGATCCCGGACGCCGTGCCCTGCCGCTCCGGCGGATTCGCCGGCCGCGCGAAGTCGAAGCCCAGCATCGACGCCGGCCCACAGGCCCCCAGCACCGTGCACAGCACCACCAGCAGCCACATCGGCGCGTGCTCACCGGGATACGCCAGCGTCACCGCCCACAGCAGCGCGGTCGCCCCCACGGTCCCGAGCGCCAGCGGGGTGCGCGCCTCGTGGTGCCGGGCGACGACCTGACCGTAGACCAGCCCTATGAGCATGTTGGACAGCACGACGAGGGTCAGCAGCTCGCCGGCGGTCGCCCGGGACAGCCCCTGCGCCTCGACCAGGAACGGCAGGCCCCACAGCAGCAGGAACACCATCGCCGGGAACTGCGTCGTGAAGTGCACCCACAGCCCGAGCCGGGTCCCCGGCTCCCGCCAGGAGGCGGCGATCTGGCGGCGGACGTAGGCCGCGCCCTGGTGCGGGACGGGCTCGGGCTCGTGGCCCTCGGGGTGGTCCTTGAGGAACAGGAGCAGCAGCACCAGCACCACCACGCCCGCGAGCGCGCTGCCCGCGAAGGCGGCCGTCCAGCCGATGCCGTGCAGCAGCCGGGCCAGCACCAGGGTGGAGACGAGGTTGCCGGCCATGCCGACCAGTCCCGCGAGCTGGGCGACCAGCGGGCCGCGCCGGGCGGGGAACCAGCGGCTGCCGAGCCGCAGCACGCTGATGAACGTCATCGCGTCACCGCAGCCGAGCAGCGCGCGCGAGGCGAGCGCCATGCCGTACGAGGGGGAGAAGGCGAAGCCCAGCTGCCCCGCCGTGAACAGCACGACCCCGATGGTCAGCACCTTCTTGGTGCCGAGCCGGTCGACGAGCAGGCCGACGGGTATCTGCATGCCCGCGTAGACCAGCAGCTGGAGGATCGAGAACGTCGACAGCGCGGAGGCGTTGACGTGGAAGCGGTCGGCGGCGTCGAGGCCGGCGACGCCGAGGGACGTGCGGAAGATGACGGCGACGAAGTAGACGGAGACGCCGATGCCCCAGACGGCCATGGCGCGGCGGCCGCCGGGGGGATCACCGGGAAGGGTCTCGGACCTCATCGGACCTCACCCCGCGCGAGGTGGGAGAACCACTCGACGTGGCCGTGGACGATCCCGACGACCGCCTCCGCGTCACCGGAACGCAGCGCGTCGAGGATCTGCTCGTGCTCGGTGAGGGTCTTGGTGATGCGGTCCGGGTGGGCGTGCATGACCGCGACGCCCATCCTGAGCTGCCGGTCGCGCAGCTGGTCGTAGAGGCGGGAGAGGATCTCGTTGCCGGCGCTGCGGACGATCTCGGCGTGGAAGCAGCGGTCGGTGACCGCGGCGCCCGCCAGGTCCCCGGCGGCGGCCTGCTCCTTCTGCTGCGCGAGCAGCTCCTCCAGGCGCGCGATGAGCTGCGGGGACGCGGGTACGGCCTTCCGCGCGGCGTGCTCCTCGACCAGCTGGCGGGTCTCGACGACGTCCGCGATCTCCTGTGCGGAGACGGGCAGGACCAGGGCGCCCTTCTTCGGGTAGAGCTTGATCAGCCCTTCCACCTGCAGCCGCAGCAGCGCCTCCCGCACCGGGGTGCGGGACACTCCGACGGCCTCGGCGAGCTCGCCCTCGGTGAGCAGTGTCCCGCCCTCGTAGTGGCGCTCCAGGACGCCCTGCTTGACGTGGTCGTAGACACGGTCGGCGGCGGGTGGCTGTCTGGTGGTGGCGGTGGCTGCGGGTGGAGCGGAAGACATGCGCACAGCATAGATACAACACGTACGCATGGGCGATCCGTTTCACGATACGGACCGCCCTCTGCTGTCTCAACATTCACCCCAGCCGCCGCACAACCTTCTGTGGTAGTTACGTGTCACACCTATGCGGCCCCTTCGTCACCCCCTCCAACTCGGCCGCATAAAAGGCGAATTCGACGTATTCGGGGTATTTCAGTTGACAACCGCTACCAAGGGCCTCCGTGTCCGCAGAGCCGCTGCCGTCGCCCTCACGACCGGCGCGATGCTCGCCACCGGAGCTCTCACCGCGGCACCGGCGCAGGCCGTGACCACGCCCACCATCACCGCCAAGGGCGGCTACCTGATGAACGGCGCCACGGGCAAGACGCTCTTCACCAAGGCCGCCGACACCAAGCGGCTCACCGCCTCCACCACCAAGGTCATGACGGCGAAGGTCGTGCTGTCGCAGTCGAACCTGAACCTGGACGCCAAGGTCACGATCAAGAAGGCGTACAGCGACTACATCGTGGCCAACGGTGCCTCGTCCGCCGGTCTGATCGTCGGCGACAAGGTCACCGTCCGTCAGCTCCTCTACGGGATGATGCTGAAGTCCGGCTGCGACGCCGCGATGGCGCTGGCCGACAAGTACGGCTCCGGCACCACGGTCGCGGCCCGCACCAAGAACTTCATCGGCAAGATGAACACCATGGCCAAGAACCTGGGCATGACGAACACGCACTTCGACTCGTTCGACGGCATCAGCAAGGGTTCCAACGCCTCGACCCCGCGTGACCTGACGAAGGTCGCCCGCAGCGCGCTGAAGAGCTCCACCTTCAAGACCGTCGTCAAGACCAAGTCGTACACGGCCAAGACGATCACGAAGACCGGCTCCACCCGCACCATGGCGGCGTGGAAGAACACCAACACCCTGCTCGGCTGGAACGGCACGCTCGGCGTGAAGACCGGCTCCGGCACCGAGGCCAAGTACTGCCTCGTCTTCGCCGCCACGCTCAACGGCGAGTCGGTGATCGGCGCGGTCCTCACCGCGCCCGACGAGGCCAGCCGCACGGCGGACGTGAAGAAGCTCATCAACTACGGCTACGCGAAGATCAGCTGACGCGTGGACAGGTGACGAGGGGGCCCGCGACGGCGGGCCCCCTCTCGCATGTCAGCGCACCGGCAGGAAGAACCGCCGCTTGTCCTTGGACGTGGCCCCGATCCGCCCGTAGAACCGGATGGCCCCGTCGTTCCACACGGGTGTCTGCCACTGCACATGCCCGAGCCCCAGCCGCCGCGCCTCGCCGCGCACGGCGTCCATGAGCAACTCCCCGATACCGAGCCCCCGGTGCCCGTCCCGCAGGAACAGGCAGTCCATGTGCAGGTACTCGGCCCCGTCCCAGGTGGACACCTCGGCGGAACAGGTGGCGTACCCGACGAGCGGCCCGCCCTCCCCCAACTCGGCGACGAGCCCGATCAGCCGGGGCTCGGGACTCCCGAACAACAGCCCCTCCAGCCGCCCGGCCAGCCCCCCGGCGGGCGGCTCGGCCTTCTCGTAGACGGCATGCTCGGCAATGAGGGCGATGAGATCCGGAAGGTCCCCGACACGGGCCCGCCTGACGTTGGTCATCGGACCATGATGCCTGGCCGGAGAATCGTTCAAGCTCACTCCTGAGGTCAGAAGTACGGGTTGAACTCCCCGCCGGAGTAGCAGTTGACGGTGATCCCGGCCTTGTTCACCTCGGTGCTGCCGTCATACAGCTGCACCTCGACACCGGCGTGCTTGATGCCGCGGCTGTCCTCGGCGGAGGTGTTCCACGTCTCGGAGGCGCCGTTGCCGCCGTAGACATGGTGCCAGGGCCACTGCTTGACCGTGCTGCCCGTGTACGTCACCAGGCGGACGGCAGGGTGGAACCCGTCGGCCTTGGTGTCCTTCACGGTGATCCTCAGCGGGTCGATCTTGGTCCTGCTGACCCAGGTCCAGCTGGCGGACCCGGTTCCCCCCGTGACCGAGCAGGAGGCGCTCGCGCCTGCCGCCGCGGCCGGACTCGCCGCAAGGGGGATCAGGACCGCCGCAAGTGCGCCTGCGGTGAGGAGTCCTGCCTTGCGTGTACGCATATGTCTCTCCCAGCTCTCATGATTGACATGCGCACATTAAGTAAAATGATCATGAGGTGCAAGGAGGTTCCGGATCACGCCGGGTTGCCGGACGACACGTCGAACTGCATCTCCGGCGGATCCTTCGGATCGAAATCCGTACCCGCCTTGGGGAACTGCTTCATCACGGTGCCCTCGCCCCAGGTGTTCTCATCCACGGGATTCGGGTCGTAGTGCCAGCCGGCAGCCTTCAGGCACTCGAGCACCGAGTCCCAGTTCTTGTACTGGAAGTCCGGCATCTCGACCTTGTCCGGGTCGTTGTACGACTCCTGCGGCTCGGTGCACTCGGTCTTCTCGACCGTCCGGGTCGCGTCACCCGTCCGGTATCCCGTCGGGTGAGAAGAAGCCGACGTGCTCGCCCCGTCGCTCCCCTTCGCGTCGTCGTCCGAGCCGCCGTTCATCAGCAGGGCCGCGATGAGGCCGCCGACCGCGATGACCGAGACGATGATCGAGCCGAGGATCACGGGCTTGTTGTTCTTGCCGCCGCCGCCCGATGACGCGGGAGCCTGCTGCGGCGTGATGTTGTACGGCGGCGGGGTCGACGCGTACGCGTTCGGCGCCGGGGTCTGGTAGCCGGCCTGCTGCGGGTAGCCGTACGCGGGCGCCGGGGTCGGGGTGCCGTACGGGTTCGGCGTCGGGGCCGGCTGGTACGGGGTCTGGACGTTGTTCGTGGGCGGCGGGGGCGTCTGGCCGACCGGCGGGAACACCGCCGAGCCGACACCGGCACCGCTCGCGGTCTGCGCGCCCGGGACGATGCTGGGCGGCGCCGCCTGGAAGGACGCCGCCACCCGCAGGCACTCGTCGCGCATGGCCTCGGCGCTCGGGAACCGTTCGTTCGGGTTCTTCTTCAGGGCGCGGGCGACCAGCGCGTCCACGGCCGGCGGGAGCGATCTGTTGATCGAGGAGGGCGCCACCGGCTCCTCCTGCACATGCGCGTACGCGATCGCCAGCGGCGAGTCCGCCTCGAACGGCAGCCGCCCGGTGACCAGTTGGAACAGCATGATGCCGACCGAGTAGAGGTCGGAACGGGCGTCCACGCCACGGCCGAGGGCCTGCTCGGGGGAGAGGTACTGCGGGGTGCCGACCACCATGCCGGTCTGCGTCATCGACGTCACGCCCGACTGCATGGCGCGCGCGATGCCGAAGTCCATCACCTTGACCACGCCGCGCTTGGTCATCATCACGTTGCCCGGCTTGATGTCGCGGTGGACCAGGCCCATCTCGTGGCTGATCTCCAGGGCCGCCAGCACATCCGCGGTGATCTTCAGCGCCTTGTCCGCGGGCATCGCGCCGAACTGCCGTACGTCCTCGTCGAGCACCGAGCCCAGCGGCCGGCCCTCGACGTACTCCATGACGATGTACGGCATCGTCGACCCGTCGAGCGTGTCCTCGCCGGTGTCGAAGACCGAGACGATGTTGGTGTGCGTGAGCTTGGCCACCGCCTGGGCCTCGCGGCGGAACCGCTCGCGGAAGGCCTGTTCCCGGCCCAGCTCGGTGTGCAGCGTCTTGATCGCGACGGGGCGGTCCAGCATGGTGTCGTGCGCCAGGTGCACCGAGGCCATGCCGCCTTCGCCGAGCAAGTCGCGCAGCTGATAGCGGTTGTTGGCGAGCGCCCGCCCCGCGTACCGGCCCTGTGCGCCGTCCTGGCTCATCTTCCGCGTCCCCCATCGGCCATCAGGCGCCGGCCCGACTGTCGTTGATCGAATGGCTCATTCCCGGCCAAGTCTGCCCCACGGCACTGACAGGTCAAGCCGGGTGCCCGTTCCGTGACCGTACGCGAAAGAAGCGTCGCGGAAGCGTTACAGCGGCCGTACGGCCGGTACACAGAATTTGCACGACAGCGCGTGCTACCGCTTTGATGACCGGTCCGTCTCGGACCGGCCCCCGGGCGCATCCCGGACCGGAGGCTTGCGCGGAGGCTGTAGCGTGGCCGACGGAGACCGTAACAACACCGCGCGCACCGCGGGCAGAAACGACGGCGAGGACTGATGGCACAGCAGCAGCGCGCCCAGGGCCCGTCCGACCCCGAGGCGACTGGCGGCGGAATGTCAGATGCGCCGGAGCTGTGGGGTAACGGCGGACTGGTCGGCGACGGCCGTTACCGACTGACGCACAGACTCGGCCGCGGCGGCATGGCCGAGGTGTTCGCCGCCGAGGACGTACGGCTGGGCCGCACCGTCGCGGTCAAGCTGCTGCGCGCCGACCTCGCCGAGGACCCGGTCTCCAAGGCCCGCTTCACGCGCGAGGCCCAGTCGGTCGCCGGTCTCAACCACCACGCGATCGTCGCCGTGTACGACTCCGGCGAGGACCATGTGAACGGCCAGGCCGTTCCGTACATCGTCATGGAGATCGTCGAGGGGCGGACGATCCGCGATCTGCTGATCAACGCCGAGGCGCCGGGCCCCGAGCAGGCCCTGATCATCGTCTCCGGGGTTCTGGAGGCGCTCGCCTACTCGCACCAGCACGGCATCGTGCACCGCGACATCAAGCCGGCCAACGTCATCATCACCAACAACGGTGCCGTCAAGGTGATGGACTTCGGCATCGCCCGCGCCCTGCACGGCGCGCAGTCGACGATGACGCAGACCGGCATGGTCATGGGCACGCCCCAGTACCTGTCGCCGGAGCAGGCCCTCGGCAAGGCCGTGGACCACCGCTCCGACCTGTACGCGACGGGCTGTCTGCTCTACGAACTCCTGGCCCTGCGCCCGCCGTTCACGGGTGAGACCCCGCTGTCGGTGGTCTACCAGCACGTCCAGGACATCCCGACGCCGCCCTCCGAGGTCTCCGACGCCACGCCTCCGGAGCTCGACGGCCTGGTCATGCGCTCGCTCGCCAAGGAGCCGGACGACCGCTTCCAGACGGCCGAGGAGATGCGCGGGCTCGTCCAGTACGGGCTGCAGATGCTCTACGAGCAGGGCGGCCACACCGGCACCTGGAACACCGGGCCGGTCGCGCTGCACGAGGGCCGGCACACCCCGGCCGCGGGCTTCGCGAACACCACCGTCATGGGGCACCCGGACGCCGGCGCCTCGGGTACGACCCAGATCCCGCAGCCGATCCTGCCCCACCAGGGCTACGGCGGGGACGACGGCGGCTTCGAGGGGCACGGCAACCGGGGCAGCGGCCGCGGCAAGCTGTGGATCCTCGCCGTCCTCGCGGTGATCGCCATCGCGGCGGGCGTCGCGCTGGCGCTGAACGGCGGCGGCGGAAACGGCGGCGGGGGCGGCACCACGCAGTCGCCGACCACCTCACAGACCAAGGACGACGAGACGGCCAGCGAGTCGCCGACCGACGAGCCGACGGACGAGGCCACCGAGGAGCAGACCAACGACGGCACGAGCAACGGCGGCAACTCCTGGAGCCCGTCGTCGCAGCCCTCGTACACGCCCTCGGCGACGCCTTCGGAGACGGCGACGGAGCCCACGGACGAGCCGACGACCGAGGAGCCGACGGACGAGCCGACGGACACCGCCGAGCCGACCGCCACGGCGGAGCCCACGGACACGAGCGGCGGCGACACGGGCGACCCCGACGGCACTTGAAGGCCTGGCCTGCCGACCCGGGGCCTGTGACCTCGGCTGGTGGCCTGCGACCTGCGCGCGCGTGCGGACCGGAGACGGACCGTACGCGCGCGTGCTGCTTCCCGAGCACCTTTTTCCCGGGGTCCTCCGTGGTTCTCCGCGGTCCTCATCCCGCGAACGCGTCGCACACCGTCTCGTACTCCCGCGTCCACCACACCGCCAGCGCCGACGCGGCCGGGAACTGGGGGTCCGCGCGGGTGTCGCCGCGCTCGTAGTGCCAGCGCAGCATCCAGAAGTCGTTGAGCCGCTCCCACCACACCCGGTGCACGGCCGCCGCCAGCTCCGAGGGCGTGGCCCCGGCCGCGCGCCGGTACGCGCGCGCGTACGCCCGCACTTTGGGCAGGTCGAGCGCCCCCGCGGGCCGTACGAAGAAGATCGCGGCGGCGCGTACGGCCTCCTCCGCGCGGGGCTGCACGCCGAGCCGGTCCCAGTCGACGATCGCGGCGGGGGCGTCCCCTTGGTAGAGCAGGTTGAAGGGGTGGAAGTCGCCGTGCACCCAGCCCACGCGGGCCCCGTTCGGCGGCCGCCGGTGGGCGTGCTGCTCCAGCAGGGGCGCGGCGCTCCAGGAGGCGGTGGCGGGCCAGTTCGTCGAAGGAGTCGGCGGGGCGGTGGCGGCGCACGCGCGTGAGGAGCTCGTCGATGAGGGCGAACGTGGCGCTGGGGTCGGCGCTGCGGACGG
>MWJO01000062.1 GCA_002027195.1 Streptomyces sp. GKU 895
GCCGCGCCCTCGGCATGCTCCTCGCCCCCCTCGGCGCCGCCGGCTACGTCCTGTGGGTCGGCCACCACACCGGCAAGGGCCCTCTCGGCTACCTCGACGTCCAGGCGGGCTGGCGCAACGGCTTCGACGGCGGTTACGCCTTCGCCCGCTTCGTCGCCGACAAGTTCACGTCGTTCCCCTCGGCCCTCGCCGGCGTCGGCCTGATCGTCGGGGTCGGGCTGGTGGTGTGGCTGTACATCGTCTGCGTACGCCAGGGCCAGCCGCTGCCGCTCCTGGTGTACGCCGGTGTCGTCACCGCCCTCGCGCTGTGCGCGTCGAGTTACTTCGGCTCGAAACCGCGTCTGCTGCTGCCCGCCTTCCCGCTGCTGCTGCCCCTCGCCCTGTCCCTGGCGCGGGCGCGGACGTCCAGGGCGGCCCTGGTGGTGGCCGGTGTCGCCCTGGCCTCGGCGGTGTACGGGGCGTTCTGGCTGAACGGCTCGGGCCCGCCATGATCGACTCGCGGCGTCCGATGAGCGCCGGGACAATTGCGCCCCACCATTCGGTGAACGAATTCATAAGCGCCCATAAACCGGAACCCGGAATGATCAAAGGAATTGAAGGGACAGGCGGGACCGGAAAGCGGATTCCTCGGAAATAAACCTCTTCCTGAGAGGAATCCCACATCACATCGTCATCACAAAGCCGTGGATTCGACCGGGAACTGAGCTCACTCGCTGTAACGTCGATTGGGTGCGTACCGAACGGAACCTCACCCGTCTGGACCGGGTGTTCGCCAGGCTGGACCGGGAGCCGGAACGACCGGCGCATCTCGACGTGCCGCGGATGTCCCGGCACCGCGTCGCGCTGCTCGCCGGCACCCTGCTGTTCTACCTGGCGATCGTGTGGCTCGTGGTGGACACGTCGTGGCTGGTCCGGCTGGACTGGCAGGTCATGTTCTTCCGGCCGTACCAGCAGTGGTCGGAGATCCACTGGTTCGTGGACTACTACGTGGTGCTCGGCCAGCGCGGCCCGACCGCGGTGATGGTCGCGGCCTGGCTGGGCTGGCGCTCCTGGCGGCAGCACACCCTGCGCCCGCTGCTCACCCTCGGTGCCTCGCTGCTCCTGCTGAACATCACGGTGGGCGCCGCCAAGCTCGGCATGGGCCGCCTCGGACCGCACTACGCGACCACCATCGGCTCGAACGAGATGGGTCTGGGCGGCGATATATTTCCCAGCGGCCACACCGCGAACGCCGTGGTGACCTGGGGAATCCTGGCCTATCTGGCCTCCACCCCGAGAGCCCGCAGATGGCTGTCCGCCATCTCCGCGGTGACCTCGCTCGGCGTCGGCCTCGCCACCGTCTACCTCGGTACGCACTGGCTGAGCGACGTCATGCTCGGCTGGACCGCGGGTCTGCTGGTCCTGCTGGCCCTGCCCTGGTGCGAGCCCCTCATCACCCGCGCCGAGACCGCCCTCTTCGACCTGCGCGACCGCTGGCGGGCCCGCCGCGCGGTCCCCACGGCCGTCAAGCCGGTCGAGGTCCCGGTACCGCTCAAGCCGCGCACCGCGCCGCAGAGCGAGCCGGCGGCCCGCTCCGGCCGGGCGCCCGCCTATCTGGCGCCGGGTCCGCACACCACCCGCTCGGAGCGCACCCCGGTCACCCCGGTCGGCCCGCGCCGGCCACCCCACCCCGACCGCGTCGCACGCGGCACAGCCTCGGCGGCCCGCCCCCTGACAGGCGGATAGGCCACCGGCGGACAGCGGGGACCGGTACGCACACACCCACCCCGCAGCGACGGCCCCCACTCCTCACCGGGTGGGGCGTCGTCGCAGGTCGCGGCTCGTCGCGGGTCAGCCCTTCCAGGAGCGCGCCACGCGCCCGTCCCTCACCTCGAAGTTCAGGCGACCGCTGCGGTACTCCATCGTGATGATCGCTCCGGGCGGCAGCGAGCGGACCGTCGACCAGCCCTTCTCGCGCGCGAGCGGCTCGGCGCGGCCCTGCTCCAGACCCACATAGGTGTCCGGGTTGTCGTGGGGTTCGGCGGGCGGTGTCGGTATCGGTGCCATACGGCCCACGCTAGGCCCTGCGCCCGCGCCCGGGCCAGGGATCAGAGCACTGTCGGTCACCGGTCCTTCTCCGGTCACGCTTCTGTCACAAGA
Organism: Streptomyces sp. GKU 895; assembly: GCA_002027195.1. Lineage (GTDB taxonomy): Bacteria > Actinomycetota > Actinomycetes > Streptomycetales > Streptomycetaceae > Streptomyces. The sequence goes on from MWJO01000062.1 coordinate 2,140, forward strand.
TCCCGACAGCCGTATCCCCGTCTCGACGTCACACGTACGAGCGGTTCCCTAGCCCTTCCGCGCGTAATCGAACGCAATTCCCGCGTGTCGCGGACGCTTCTCCGATAAGCGGCCGGAAAGTGCCAGGAGATGTGTCGCCGGAGCCTTTTCCCTCCGATTCCGGGCGTGGTAGGTGGGTCTGACACCGCATAGGAAAAACACTGATCCACCACACAACCCCCGTACGCCCTCTGTCGCTGTGCGCGGCGACGCGAGCATCATGACGTGACCCGAGGCGCGAGAGGCGAAGGGGCGATCCAGCGATGGGTACCGAGACCGTGCAGACGACGGTGCGACCCGTGCGGAGCAGGAACCACGGCCGGGTCGTCGTCGACTGGCTGACCACCACCGACCACAAGAAGATCGGTCATCTCTACCTGATCACGTCGTTCGTGTTCTTCCTGGCCGGCGGTGTGATGGCGCTGCTGATGCGGGCCGAACTCGCCCGGCCGGGGCTGCAGCTCCTCGACAACGAGCAGTTCAACCAGTTGTTCACGATGCACGGCACGATCATGCTGCTGCTGTTCGCGACGCCGAGCTTCGCCGGCTTCGCCAACGAGCTGATGCCGCTTCAGATCGGCGCGCCGGACGTGGCCTTCCCCCGGCTGAACATGCTGTCCTACTGGTTCTTCCTGTTCGGCGGGCTCATCGTGATGGGCTCGCTGCTGGTGCCGTCCGGGCCGGCCGCCTTCGGCTGGTTCGCCTACGCGCCGCTCAACAGCATGGAACGCTCGCCGGGCGTCGGCCCCGACCTGTGGATCATGGGGCTCGCGCTGGCCGGCTTCGGCACGATCCTCGGCGCGGTCAACTTCATCACCACGATCATCGGGATGCGCGCGCCCGGCATGACGATGTTCCGGATGCCGATCTTCACCTGGAACACGCTGTTCACGTCGATCCTGATCCTGATGGCGTTCCCGGTGCTGGCGGCGGCGCTGCTGGTGCTGGAGGCGGACCGCCGGTTCGGCTCGCAGGTGTTCGCGTCGGCCAACGGCGGGGCGCTGCTGTGGCAGCACCTGTTCTGGTTCTTCGGGCATCCCGAGGTCTACATCATCGCGCTGCCGTTCTTCGGGATCATCACGGAGATCCTGCCGGTCTTCAGCCGCAAGCCGCTGTTCGGCTATCTGACGCTGGTCGGCGCGACGATGGCGATCACCGGGCTGTCGATCGTGGTGTGGGCGCACCACATGTTCGTCACCGGCGCGGTGCTCCTGCCGTTCTTCTCGTTCATGACGTTCCTCATCGCCGTGCCGACGGGCGTGAAGTTCTTCAACTGGATCGGCACCATGCTGAAGGGCTCGCTGTCCTTCGAGACGCCGATGCTGTGGGCGTGCGGCTTCCTGGTGACGTTCCTGTTCGGCGGTCTGACCGGGGTGATCCTGGCGTCGCCGCCGCTGGACTTCCACGTCTCCGACTCGTACTTCGTCGTCGCCCACTTCCATTACGTCGTGTTCGGCACGGTCGTCTTCGCGATCTTCGGCGGCTTCTACTTCTGGTGGCCCAAGTTCACCGGCAAGATGCTCGACGAGCGGCTCGGCAAGATCCAGTTCTGGACGCTGTTCGTCGGCTTCCACACCACGTTCCTGGTGCAGCACTGGCTGGGCGCGGAGGGCATGCCGCGCCGGTACGCCGACTACCTCGCCGCCGACGGGTTCACCGCCCTCAACACGATCTCGACGATCGGCGCGTTCCTGCTCGGCATCTCGACGCTGCCGTTCCTCTACAACGTGTGGAAGACCGCCAAGTACGGCGAGAAGGTCGACACCGACGACCCCTGGGGCTACGGCCGTTCCCTGGAGTGGGCGACGTCCTGCCCGCCCCCGCGGCACAACTTCACGACGCTGCCGCGGATCCGCTCCGAGTCCCCGGCGTTCGATCTGCACCATCCCGAGTACGCGGCGCAGACTCCGCAGCCCGAGCCAGAGAGCGAGCAAGCCGGCCGTGCGCCGTCCTGATCGCCTCCGTCAGCTCGGCGGGCTCCAGCACCTCGAACTCGAAGCCGGTCATCATCACGTGAATGACCATCACGTCGAGGCTCGCGGCCCCGGTGCGCAGGATGCAGGCGTCGGGTCCGTCCGCCTCCAGCTGCCCCGCGCTCGGTGAGATCCGCTCGGCGGCCTCCTCGACCGGCACCAGCAGGCGGACAACGGCGTGGGCGGCGTACGCGCGCGTGGAGACGCCTCGGGACACATAGGCGGCGAGGTCCTCGGCGGGCGGGGTGCGCGGGGCGAAGCGGGGGCCGTGCGGCGGCTTGGGCGTGATGCGGTCGACCCGGAAGGTCCGCCAGTCGTCGCGGTCGAGGTCCCAGGCGACCAGGTACCAGCGGCGCTCGGTGCACACCAGGCGGTGCGGTTCGACGGTACGACGGGTCGGCGTGCCCCCGTGGTCGCTGTACTCGAAGCGCAGCCGCTCGGCGTCCCGGCAGAGGTGGGCGAGCTCGGTCAGCACGGCCGGGTCGACGCCGGACGGCTGGGGGCCGCGGAGCATCGGCACGGTGAAGGCGTTGAGGGCACCCACCCGGCGGCGCAGCCGGTTCGGCAGGACCTGCTCCAGCTTGGCCAGGGCCCGTACGGACGTCTCGCCGATGCCCTCGATGCCCTGCCCGGCGGCCGTGCGCAGGCCGACGGCCACGGCGACGGCCTCGTCGTCGTCCAGCAGCAGCGGCGGCAGCTCGGCGCCCGCGCCCAGCTGGTAGCCGCCGCCGGTGCCGGGGCTGGCGTTGACGGGGTAGCCCAGCTCGCGCAGCCGGTCGACGTCCCGGCGCACGGTGCGCGGGGTGACGCCGAGGCGGTCGGCGAGATCGGCGCCGGACCATTCGCGGTGGGCCTGGAGGAGCGAGAGCAGGCGCAGGAGTCGTGCCGAGGTCTCCAACATGGGGCCGAGTCTGCCAGCGATCGCGGACAACCGCGGTCCGCAATGCGCTCTACCGGCCGCAGCGCAGGCTGAGGTTGCGTGCCGGGTCTCGTAGGGCACCCGGTCGCCCGCGGCCCGCAGATCCATCACGCCGGGCATCAGCCGCCGCTCGTCGTCGTCCACGCGCGCGTAGGCGTCCCAGCAGCCGTCCGGCAGTCCGACGCTGCTCGGCAGGGCCGCGCGCAGTCTGCCGTCGGCGGCCGGGGTCAGCGGCAGGAACACCTCTTCATGCCCGTCGCGCCGGCGCAGCACGAGGTGGGCGGTACCGCCCCCGCCGTCCACCGTGACGTCGAAGGTCAGCCCGCCCGCGGAGTCGGCGATGCAGTCGGCCCGCAGGGGTGCCGTCGGCCGAGCCAACGTTGTCATGCGGTACGGATCCTTCCTCGGCTGTGCTGTCAGGTGAGACCCGCGACTTTGCCTTTTGGTTGCCTTGCCCTCCGAGTCTTTTGCCGGCGCTACTGCCGATAGGGAAGCTGCGGCACGTCGAAGCAGGTGTCGTTCATGTCCCCCTGCGAGACCCACCCCTTCCGGTCCTGCCAGCGGGCCACCGAGAGGCAGGTCCGGCGGGTCTTCGGCGGCTCGGCCAGCCGTTCGAAGCGGACGGGGAGCAGCAGCCCGTCGGCGGTGTAGTCCTCGCTGCGGTTCATGCGGTCGTCGACGCACGCGCGCGTGATGCCGCTCCCCGCCTTCGCGCATGCCTCGGCCGCGTCCGTGAACCACATCGCCGCCGCCCAGCCCTCCAGCTGCCACTGGGAGTGGGTCTCCAGGCCCTCGGTGGTGTCCCGGAACTCCCGTACCGCCGCCTGGCCGGTGTCCTCGTGGTTCCGGCTGGAGCCGGTGGCCCACAGGGCGTTGCGGCAGCGCGGGGAGTCCTTGTAGTCGTCGGGGACGGTGGAGGTCCAGTTCTGCACGTTGGTGACCTTGGCGGTGACCCGGACGCCGGCGTCGTCCATCGCCTTGCACAGCTGGGCGTTGCCGTGCGCGTCGACGGCGTCGAACACGAGGTCGACGCCCCGGTCCTTCAGGTCGGCCGCGACGGCACGGAAGTTGGGCAGCGCGAAGTCGACCTGCTCGTCGACCACCTCGTACCCCTCGGCCTTCAGCCCCTGGACGACGAGCCGGGCGTAGGCGGCGGAGGCGGCCTGGTTGTACGAGACGACGGCGGCCGTACGGGCCCCCTGCTCGCGCTTGAAGTACCGGTAGACCTCGGTGCCGCCGTACTGCCGCCCGTCCCAGCCGGTGGTGCCGTCGCGGGGCGCGAGGCTGCCGTAGATGCCGTAGAGGTGCGGCCAGGTGTCGTAGGCGTTCCCGATGGGCTGGCCGCCGATGTCGGGCACGCGCGCGTGGGAGACACGGGAGGCACCCGCGTAGTCGAGGGACGTGGTGGCGACGAGGGCGACGACCTCGTCCTCGTCGATCAGCCGGTGGACGCAGGTGTTGTTGCCGACGCCGCTGCCGCCGTCGTCGCACTCCCGCACCTCGACCGGGCGCCCGTCGATGCCCCCGCGCGCGTTGAGACGGTCGAAGTAGGCCTTGGCGCCGTCGCGCGGTCCGGTGAAGGTGTCGCCGCCGACCGGGCTGGTGGCGCTGCTGACGATGCCCACGCGAATCGGGGTCGCCTCCCCGGCCGGCGTGCTCCGGTCGCCGCGGTGCTCGAAGTCGCTCTCCGGGAGCCTGCTGCCGCACGCCGCCGTCAGGGCGAGCAGCAGCACCGCGGCCGCGGCCTCAGCAGCCCGGCAGGGCCGACGCCGACGCATTCCCGCTCAACTGGACCAGCGCGCACAGCGTCGTGACGGACACCTTCCAGGTGCCGTCCTGCTCGACCGCCTTCCCGGAGGCGTCCGGCAGGGCGGTGGCACCGTTCAGGAGGAGGGTGTACGTCACGGTCGCCTCGGTCGGCGAGCTGAACTGCACCTTGGTGACCTGCGCCTCGACCTGTCCGCCGCGGTCGTCACCGCTGAACGCCGCCAGGACGGGCCCCATCTTGTCGCCGTTCTCCAGGACGGCCTGCTTCTCCTTGGTGGACGTCTTGGGGTCGAAGAACTTGTGCCAGTTCTCCTTGACCTCCTTCTCGGCCGCCGCCTCGTCGGCCGGTCCGCTCACGGAGGGGCTGGCGGGCGCGCTCGTCGTCGTCTCCGGAGTCGGGCTGGGCGGCGGACTGTCACTGCCGCCGCCGCTGTCGTCGCTGCAGGCCGTGAGGGACGCGGCGAGGACGAACACCACCGCCACCAGCCCTCGGCTGCCGTTCCCCCACGTGCGGTCGCTCCCGAGAACCATCTGGCTCACCACCGGGTGTCGGTCCGGGCCATGTGCGCCCGGTGCTTTCAGGGTCAGCTTCCAGAGTGCATAGTGCAAAAGATTGGCTGACATGGACAGGCACGCGCACGCGACATGTGGGAGCCAGAGATGCGGACAGCCCGACTGCGGACCCTGCACCCCGCCCAGTGGGCCGGCTGGGCCGCGCTCGCCGCGGGCGCGGTGCTGTGCGTCCTCGGCTGGTACGGCGTCTCCGGCGAGCGGTTCGCCGAACGCCAGCTGCCCTATCTGGCCTCCTGCACGGTCCCCGGCGCCGCGCTGATCGCGCGGGCGCGGTCCTGCTGGCGCACGGCCGGGACACGATCGCCGCCGCGCGCGTGGAGGAGCTGTACGGCCTCCTGGTGACCGCCGAGCCGGAAACTCCACCGGAGCGGGCGACGGCTCCCCTGGCGATCAGCGGGGACCTGCTGATGGTGCCGGGCGGCACGCTGTGGCACCGCGCGGACTGCCCGCTGGTGGCCGGGAAGGTGGAGGCCGTGCCGGTGGACGCGAAGCTGGTGGCGAGCGGCGAGCTGGGCGCCTGCCCCATCTGCGAGCCCGCCGAAGAGACCGACTGAAGCCCCGCGGCCGATGTCGTCCCTCACCTACGACCTGACGCTCGCCGGCCTGTCGGTGGGCAGCGCCGCCGCGCTGACCGGGATCGGCCTGATCGTGACCTACCGCGCCACGGGCGTCCTCAACTTCGCGCACGGGGCGATCGCGATGGTGTGCGCGTACGCGCTGCGGCAGTGCGTGGTGGAGTGGGACTGGCCGCTGTGGGCGGGCGCGGCGGTGACACTGATGCTGCTGGCGCCGGGGCTGGGGGTGGTCCTGGAACGTTTCGTCTTCCGCCCCCTGTCGGTACTGGGCGGCGACCCGGCCCAGACCCTGGTGGCGTCCATCGGGGTGTTCGTGCTGCTGGTGGGCGGAGCGGCGCTGCTGTGGGGCCAGGGTGCGCGGGACGACGCGCCGGAGCTGGTGTCGTCGGACCCGTGGGGCCAGTTGGCGGTCGTGCTGGTGCTGGCGGCGGGGGTGGGGGCGGTCATCCGCTGGACGCGCTTCGGCCGGGAGTTGCGCGCGGTCGTGGACGACCGTCACCTGGCCGTACTGGGCGGCATCGACGCGGACCGGGTGGCCGCGGCGGGCTGGGCGTTCGGTGCGTTCACCGCGGGCTTGACGGGCGTGCTGCTGGCGCCATACGTGCGCCTGGACCCCTACGGCCTCCCCCTGCTGGTCATGGAAGTGGTGGCCGTCGCGGTGGCGGCCCGGATGCGCAACCTGCCGGTGGCGGTCCTGGTGGCCCTCGCCATCGGGGTGGGCCAGAGCCAACTGACGCGACTGCACCCTTCCGGCTGGGCCGAACAGCTGCTCCAGGCGTTGGGCGCGAACCTCTTCGTGGTGGCCCTGCTGCTGGCCGCCCTGGCCCTCCCCCGCATCGGCACCCGCGACGCGCTGCCCCGCACGGCGAGCGCGCGTGTGCCGACGCCGCCGGGCGCGTGGATCGTGGCCGTGGTGCTGTTCCTCCTCCCCCTGGGCTTCGCGGGCTCGGACCTGCATACGTCGGTGCAGGTGCCGGCGCTGGGGGTGGTGCTGCTGTCGCTGGTCGTGGTCACCGGCCGCGGCGGCCAGATCTCCCTCGGCCAGGCGGCGTACGCGGGCCTGGGCGCCCTGTTCACGGCGCTGCTGGCGGCGGGCCGCTTCCCAGGGCTGCCGCAGCTCCCCGAACTCCCGGCACTGGCCCTCGCGGTCCTCCTGGTGGCTCCCCTGGGCCTGCTCACCGGCTGGCCGGCGATCACCGCCGCGGCCTGGCCCTGGCGCTGGCGACGTTCGCGGTGGGCGTGGGGGTGAGCCGCTTCGTCTTCGCCCAGCCGTACGCCACGGCGGGCCTGACGCTAGGCCGCCCGGCGGCCTTCGAGGGCGACCGCGCCTACTACGTCCTGGAGTTGGTGCTCCTCGCGGCGGCCCTGTGGGCGACCCGCCTGCTCCGCGCGGGCCCTACGGGCAGGGCCCTGGCGGCCATGCGGGACCACGAGGCGGGAGCGTCGGCGGCGGGCGTCCAGGTACCGCGACTGAAACTGCTGGCGTTCGTCGCGGGCGCGGCGCTGGCGGCCCTGGGCGGCGGAATGCTCGGCATGGGCGTCCGCGCCTTCGACCCCGGCGCCTTCGACCCCGTCCGCGGCCTGCTGTGGTTCGCCGCGGTCACGGTCCTGGGTGCCGACAGCACGCTGGGCGCGTTGACGGCGGCGGCGCTGCTGGTCGGTCTGGGCGCGAGGCGCGGCGGCGGCGCTGATCGGGTGCTGGCGGTGCTGGTGGCGATTCGGGAGGCCGTACGAGGCGCTGAGGACGGGGCGGGCGGTTGCGGCTGCGGAGGAGGTGCGGCGACGGCGGTGGGGCGTGCGGGGCGCCTGCGGACGACGGAACACCGGCCGACGCACGCCCGCACCGACGAGGCCGAGACGCTGAGGGGCGACACGACACGACAGCGAGCAGCCACGTGGCGCCCACTTCCCATCCTGGGCACCACCCGCACCGCCGACAGCGCCCCACCCCCACCAGCGCCACCGCACCCGACCACGAAACCCGCACGAGCCGCCCGCCCGCGAACCACAACGCACCCGCACCCGCCGACGGCCCCCAACCTCACCAGGGCCACCCGCACCACCACGAAACCCGCACGCCCGCCCGCGAACCACAACGCACCACCGCCGACGGCGCCCACCCCACCAGCGCCACCCACACCACCACGAAACCCGCACGGTCGGTGCGGGTGGGAAACTCCGCGCGGCCGCAGGCCGTGTGCTCACCACCCACGACCTCCACGCCCGCTACGGCACCTTCACCGCCCTCGACGGCATCGACCTCACCCTCCACCCCGGCCGCATCACCGCCGTCATCGGCCCCAACGGCGCCGGCAAGACCACCCTCTTCGACTGCCTGGCCGGCACCCACCGCCCCACCCACGGCCAGATCCGCTACGCCGGCCGGGACATCACCCGCCTCCCCGCCCACGCCCGCACCCGCCTCGGCATCACCCGCACCTTCCAGCAACTCGCCGTCTTCCCCACCCTCACCGTCACCGAGAACGTCCGCGTGGGCGCCGAGCAGAGCCACACCCCCGATCCGGCAGCCGCCACCCGCCACGCCCTCAGACTTCTCGCCCTGGACGGCCCCCTCAGCACCCTCCCCGCGGCCGGCCTCCCCACCGGCACCCTCCGCCGCGTGGAACTCGCCAGAGCCCTCGCCGGCAACCCCCGCGTCCTCCTCCTCGACGAACCCGCCGCCGGCCTCGACACCGCCGAGGTGACCGCGCTGGCCCGCGTCCTGAAGGCCCTCGCCGCCGATGGCACCGCGCTGCTCGTCGTCGAGCACGACCTCGACCTGGTGGCCGACCTCGCGGACGTCGTCCACGTCATGGCCGCGGGCCGCATCATCGCCTCCGGCCCGCCGGAGCACGTACTGGACACCCTCAGGGCCCGGGAGACGACCGCATGACGACGACCCTCTCCCTGCGCCACGCGCGTGTGCGCTACGGCCCCCTGGAGGCCCTCCACGGCGTCACCCCTCGCCGCCCCCGCCCCCCGGCCTCACCGTCCTCCTCGGCCGCAACGGCTCCGGCCGTACCACCGCCCTGCGCGCCCTCGCCGGCACCGTCCCCCTGTCGGCCGGTGCCGTCGTCTGGGACGGCACCGACATCACCCGCGTCCCCGCCCACGAACGCGCCCGACGCGGCCTCCACCTGGTCCCCGAGCGCCAGGCGGTGTTCGGCTCCCTCACCGTCCGCGAGAACCTCGAACTGGCCGCGCCCGCCCACGCTCCCGCCTTCGAGGCGTACCCCCGGCTGGAGGCCCTCCTCCCGCGCCGCGCCGGCACCCTCTCCGGCGGCGAGCAGCGCATGCTCGCGCTCGCCCGCGCCCTGCTGACCCGCGCGCGCGTACTCCTCGTCGACGAGCCCACGCAAGGCATGTCCCCCACGGTCGCCGCCCGCACGTACGCCCTGCTGGCCGGTCTCGACGCCTGTGTGGTCGTAGCGGAACAACGCCTGCCGCCGGCCCTGCGTGACGGCACGGCCGCGCACGCGCCCGTCCTCGCCTACGAACTGCGCCGCGGCGCGGTCGTGTTCAGCGGAGAGGCGGCCGAGCGAACCCTGGATCAAGCGGCGCCCCGAACACCGCCACAGCCCGGTCGCCGCCCTTCGAATCCCCCGAACCCTTCGGAATGACCAGCAACGTCCCGGGGTTCAGCCGGTCGGGAGAGCGCCCGATCATGTCCTTGTTGGCCTGGTACAGCGCCCGCCACCCGCCCGGGACGCCGTACGTGCGGGCGAGCCCGGAGAGGGTGTCGCCGGCCTTCACCGTGTGCATCCGCCCCTGGAGTCCGTATCGGCGCGAACAGACCGGCCAGGCCTCCCAGCCCTGCGCGGCGAGCACTTCCCGGGCGACGGCGATCTGCTGCGCCGGCGTGGCGAGGTCCGCGCGCGGGGCGTACGTCAGCCCGCCGAACTCCTCCCAGGTGGGCTGCCGGAACTGGAGTCCGCCGTAGAAGCCGTTGCCGGTGTCGGCGTGCCAGCGGCCGCTGCTCTCGCATTCGGCGACGCAGCTCCAGGGCCAGCCGTCGCGGGCGCAGTCGTAGCGGACGGGTGCCGGGGCCGGACCGGGAGCCGGGGGGCGGCGGGGCCGCATGCGCGAGGGCGGGGACCGTGGCCCCGGCGAACAGGCCGACGACGAGCAGCCAGACGGCGACGAGCGGCTTGGGCGGCGTGCGGTGCATCGGCCCACGCTAAGCGGCTCGTTCCGTACGGCCGCAGATGCGCGTCCGGCGCGATCGGGGGCCCCACCCGGTCGGCGGACCGTCCGGGTGGAGCCCCGTGCCCGGGAGGGGGAGCAGCTCAGAGTGCGAGTCGCTGCCCGGGCACGATCAGGTCGGGATCACCGCCGATGACGGCCTTGTTGGCGGCGTAGAGGCGCTGCCAGGTGGTCCCGTGGCGGGCGGCGATCGTGCTCAGTGTGTCGCCCGCGCGGACGGTGTAGTCGCCGCGGGACGCGCCGCGGCCGGTGTGGCTCTGTGAACGGGCCGGCGTCTTCGACGGCTTGGACGTGGTACCGGAGGCCGGCGCACCGGCGGACACCGAGGGTGCGCTGCCGTGCGCCCCGGCCCGGGCCGAACAGGTCGGCCAGGCGCCCCAGCCCTGGGCGCGCTGGACCTTGGTGGCGATCGCGATCTGCTGGGCCCTGGTGGCCCGGTCGGCCGTCGCCGCGTAGACGGTGCCGCCGTACGCGCGCCAGGTGCCGGCGGAGAACTGGAGCCCGCCGTAGTAGCCGTTGCCGGTGTTGATGTGCCAGTCGCCGCCGCTCTCGCACCGGGCGATGCGGTCCCACACTCCGTCGTCCGCCGGCGCGGCGTTGCCGGCCGCGGCGAGGAGTCCGAGCGGGGCGAGCAGGGCCGCCCCGGCGAGGACCGCCGTCGTACGAACAGGAGTCTTACGAGCGATGTCGTGCGTGGTATCGGCGCATTCGGACATGAAGTTCCCTCTCGCAGGACCGGTACTCGTTGCACACGGCGGAGGAATGTAGAGAGGGTGACCGCCCGGTATCAACCAACTCCTTGTCATTCCAGGCCAGTTCCCCGTTACTCCCGGTATTGGCTTTTTTCGGCCACCTACTTCATTCACTGATTTCCTGATTTGTCGACCAGTCGCCCCGATGATCTGTGACTCACTTCACCGAACCAACTTCCTTGGATTTCCAAGGACTTGACACTGAGTGCCCGATTCCGCGCCGCCGGTGACCCGTTGCGCCGGATGGTTCGATTCCGTTCGCTCTGGAGCGTGACTCCCGCCACAGATCGCCCGTTGTCTTCTTCATGAGCCCGGGACCCACCCGGGCACCGCTTCCTGAGGGAGTCACCCGTGCCGCGCTTGCTCGACGTCAGCGACGAAGTTCGCGCCGAGATCGGCGACGAAGAAGCCGACCGGCTGCTCGCCGGAGACAACGCCCCCGGCAGTTACGACTGCACGTCCTGCCGCACCCCGGGCGACTCCGAAGCGGAGCGCACCAGCACCGTCCTGTTCATCGGCGACGAGACCGCGGTCCTCGCCTTCGCCCACGCCACCTGCCTGCCCTCGCAGGTCGTCCAGGTCACCGAGGAGCAGCTCCAGGGCGCGGTGCGGTCCATCACCGGCGACACCGTCGACCTGGAGCCCGACAGGGTCGTCCCGGAGCAGGCGGTGCTCGGCGTCACCAGCGGACTGGTGCTGATCGCCGGGGAGTTGCACCCGGCGCTCGTCGTCGAGCCGCACAGGCCCCATCGTGCGCCCGGGGCGCGACCGGCGCCGGCGACGACTTCCTGCCGCTCCTCATCGAGCAGGGATTCATGCCGGTCACCGAACTGACCGAGGTGCCCCCGGTGTTGCACGGCTGGTCGGTGCTGCTCGCCATGGGCCAGCTGCACGCGGTGCTGCAGCCGTCGGCCAACGGCGGGCAGCCGGTGGCCTGGTGGCAGGCGCACCAGCCGCTGCAGGTCACCGAGGGCTGGCGGGCCGCCGCCAACAAGCACCAGCAGGTGCTGATGTTCGCGGCGCCGGTGGGCTCGATCGGCCGTCAGCCGCGCGAGGACCTGCTGCGGGGCGCGATCGACAAGGCCGCGGCCAACGGCAAGCTGGTCGCCTCGGCCCTCCCGCTCGCGGGGACCTGAGCCCGGCGCCTCCGTGCGCCTGAACGCGACCGCATCTCCTGAACACCGCGGTCGTTTGGACATACGTGCACGCATACGAGGTTCCCCGCCGCCCGTCCCTCCAGTCGATCCCGTCGTCGCGGTCGGCCCCGGACCCGCTGGGCGGCCCATCGGCCACGCCGATCTACGACGCGCTCTACGCCGAGTACGTCAGGTCCTTCCGGACACTGCCGGGCGACCGCAGCGGCGAGGACGAGATGGACTTCACGGCCTTCGGGAACCTCCCGCAGGGCTCGGAGTCCTACGGCGGGTACCGGCCGGGGTCGTTCAGCAGCTCGTACAGCGCCTACAGCGCGGGGGCGCACACGCCCGGGTCGGGCAGCAGTCGCAGTGGCAGCGGGTCGGCCAGGTCGGGCAGCACGGCACGATGGTGCAGCACGTACCGGCGCTGCCGCCGGGTCAGCGCCGGGGCTTCTGAGGAAGCGAGCACGAAGGGCGGCCCCCGTCTCCACGAGGGCCGCCCTTCGGCATGTCGTACGCCTGCCGCGCCTACTTCTTCTTCGCGCCGCGCTTCTCGCGCACCCGCACCGAGATATGGATCGGGGTGCCCTCGAAGCCGAACTCCTCGCGCAGACGACGCTCGATGAAGCGGCGGTAGCCGGCCTCGATGAAGCCGGAGGCGAAGAGCACGAACCGCGGCGGCTTGGTGCCGGCCTGGGTGCCGAAGAGGATACGGGGCTGCTTGCCGCCACGGATCGGGTGCGGGTGGGCCGCGACCAGCTCACCGAGGAAGGCGTTCAGCCGACCGGTCGGGACGCGCGTCTCCCAGCCCGCCAGCGCCGTCTCGATCGCCGGGACCAGCTTCTCCATGTGCCGGCCGGTGCGCGCCGAGACGTTGACCCGCGGCGCCCAGGCGACCTGGCCGAGCTCGGTCTCGATCTCCCGCTCCAGGTAGTAGCGGCGTTCCTCGTCGAGGGTGTCCCACTTGTTGTAGGCGAGGACGATCGCGCGGCCCGCGTCGACCGCCATGGTGACGATGCGCTGGTCCTGGACGGAGATGTTCTCGGAGGCGTCGATCAGGATGACCGCCACCTCGGCCTTCTCGACGGCGGCCGCGGTGCGCAGCGAGGCGTAGTAGTCGGCGCCCTGCTGGAGGTGGACCCGCTTGCGGATGCCGGCGGTGTCGACGAACTTCCAGGTGACGCCGCCGAGTTCGATCAGCTCGTCGACCGGGTCACGGGTGGTGCCCGCGAGTTCGTTGACGACGACGCGCTCCTCGTTGGCGACCTTGTTCAGCAGCGAGGACTTGCCGACGTTCGGGCGGCCGATGAGGGCGATGCGGCGGGGGCCGCCGACCGCGGTGCCGAAGGTCTGCTCGGGGGCCTCCGGCAGGGCCTCCAGGACGGCGTCCAGCATGTCGCCGGTACCGCGGCCGTGCAGCGCGGAGATGGGGTGCGGCTCGCCGAGGCCCAGGGACCACAGGTAGGCCGCGTCGGACTCGCCGCTCTGCCCGTCGACCTTGTTGGCGGCGAGCACCACGGGCTTGCCGGCCTTGCGCAGCAGTCGTACGACCGCCTCGTCGGTGTCGGTCGCGCCCACCTTGGCGTCGACGACGAAGACGACCGCGTCGGCCGCCTCGATCGCGTACTCGGCCTGGGCGGCGACGGAGGCGTCGATGCCGAGGACGTCCTGCTCCCAGCCGCCGGTGTCGACGACCTTGAAGCGGCGGCCCGCCCACTCGGCCTCGTAGGTCACGCGGTCGCGGGTGACGCCCGGCTTGTCCTCGACGACGGCCTCACGGCGGCCGATGATGCGGTTCACCAGCGTCGACTTGCCGACGTTCGGCCGGCCGACGACGGCGAGGACGGGCAGCGGGCCGTGACCGGCCTCCTCGATCGCGCCCTCGACGTCCTCGAGATCGAAGCCCTCTTCCGCGGCGAGCTCCATGAACTCCGCGTACTCGGCGTCGCCAAGCGCTCCGTGGTCGTGCTGCTCGCCCGAGCCGTCGGAGTGGATGTGGTCGTTCATGAAGTCGGTACCTCGTCGTTCATTCGTGGTGATCGGTGGACCAGCCGGTTTCTGTCGGTTTGATCCACTACTCAGTGTCGCCTAACGGCCGGTTGACCGCCTGGCGTTTTCCAGGTGCGCGGTGAGCTGCTTCTGGATGCGTTCGGTCGCCTCGTCGAGGGCCTTGCGGGTGCGCCGCCCGGAGCCGTCGCCCGCCTCGAACGGGTCACCGAAGACCACGTCGACGCGGCTGCGCAGCGGGGGCAGCCCCTTTATCAACCGTCCGCGCTTGTCGGAACTTCCCAGTACGGCGACCGGGACGATCGGGGCGCCGCTGCGGACCGCGAAGTACGCGAGCCCGGCGCGCAGCGCCGCGAAGTCGCCCTCGCCGCGGGTGCCCTCCGGGAAGATGCCGAGGACTCCCCCGGCGGACAGCACGTCCAGGGCCTGGGTGATGGCCGTGCGGTCGGCGCCCGAGCGGTCGACCTTGACCTGGCCGATGCCGAGCAGGAACGGGTCCAGCGGGCCGACGAAGGCTTCCTTCTTGATCAGGAAGTGGGTCGGCCGGGGTGCGACGCCCATGACCATCGGGCCGTCGATGTTGTGGGAGTGGTTGACGGCGAAGATCACCGGCCGGACGCGGGCACCTTCCAGGCGCCGAGCACGCGCGGCTTCCACAGCCCGTACATCAGGCCGACGCCGATGCGGCGCCCGACCTCGGCGCCGCGGAGTGAAGGTGCGGTCACTTCCCGGCCCGCTTCTCCTCGACGAGGGTGACGACGCACTCGATGACCTGGGACAGCGTGAGCTCGGTGGTGTCCACCTCGACCGCGTCGTCCGCCTTGGCGAGCGGCGAGGTCTTCCGGCTGGAGTCCGCCGCGTCCCGCTTGACCAGGGCCTCGCGGGTGGCGTTGACGTCGGCGCCCTTGAGCTCACCGCTGCGGCGGGCGGCACGCGCCTCCGGCGAGGCGGTGAGGAAGATCTTGAGGTCGGCGTCGGGCAGCACGGTGGTGCCGATGTCCCGGCCCTCGACGACGATGCCCCGCTCCGCACCGGCGGCGATCGAGCGCTGCAGCTCGGTGATCCTGGCCCGCACCTCCGGCACCGCGCTGACCGCGCTGACCTGGGAGGTGACCTCCTGGGTGCGGATCGGACCGGCGACGTCCGTGCCGTCGACGGTGATCGTCGGGTCGGCCGGGTCAGTGCCGGAGACGATCTCGGGCTTGCCCGCCACGGCGGCGATCGCGGACGGGTCCTCGATGTCGATCCCGTTGGTCACCATCCACCACGTGATCGCGCGGTACTGGGCGCCGGTGTCCAGGTAGCTCAGACCGAGCTGCGCGGCGACGGCCTTCGACGTGCTCGACTTGCCGGTGCCGGAGGGACCGTCGATGGCGACGATCACGGGCTGGGCGGCGCGTTTTCCACGGGGGGACGACCTTCCTGGTGCGGTGTGGTGGGGTTGCGGGGCGCGGAACGTGCCCCGCACAAGGTTACTGGCTCCAGATGGGTGCCTCTTCAGCGCCGGTCGGCACCATCCAGCCCGTCCGGCGTCTGAGGACGAGGCCTTTCGGCCGGAGCAGGGGTCTGGGGGCGGCAGCCTCCGGGGAGGGCTGCCCCGACGCCGGGTGCCTACTGCCGCAGCGCCCACCCTCGCTCCCGCAGAGCCGCAGCGAGCACCGGCGCCGTCTGCGGCTCCACCATCAGCTGCACCAGGCCCGCCTGCTGCCCGGTCGCGTGCTCGATGCGGACGTCCTCGATGTTGACCCCGGCCCGTCCCGCGTCCGCGAAGATGCGGGCCAGCTGACCGGGCTGGTCGTCGATGAGGACGGCGACGATCTCGTACGCCCGCGGCGCCGAGCCGTGCTTGCCGGGTACCCGCACCTGGCCGGCCTTCCCGCGCCGCAGGATGTCCTCGATGCCGACGGCGCCCGCGCCCCGCTTGGCCACGTCGGAGGACTGCAGCGCCCGCAGGGCCTGCACCGTCTCCTCCAGGTCGGCAGCGACGTCGGAGAGCAGGTCGGCGACCGGCCCCGGGTTGGCGGACAGGATGTCGACCCACATCCGGGGCTCGGAGGCGGCGATCCGGGTCACGTCACGGATGCCCTGCCCGCACAGCCGTACGGCGGACTCCTCGGCGTTCTCCAGGCGTGCGGCGACCATGTTGGAGACGAGGTGCGGCATGTGGGAGACCAGCGCCACCGCGCGGTCGTGGGCGTCGGCGTCCATGACCACCGGCACGGCACGGCAGTGCGAGACCAGCTCCAGGGCGAGGTTCAGCACCTCGGTGTCGGTGTCGCGGGTCGGCGTCAGCACCCAGGGGCGGCCCTCGAAGAGGTCGCCGGTCGCGGCCAGCGGGCCGGACTTCTCCCGGCCGGACATGGGGTGCGTGCCGATGTACGACGTGAGGTCCAGGCCCAGCGCCTCCAGCTCGCGGCGCGGACCGCCCTTGACGCTGGCCACGTCGATGTAGCCGCGGGCGAGGCCGCGCCCCATGGCGTCCGCGAGCACGCCGGCCACATGGGCGGGCGGGGCGGCGACGATCGCGAGGTCGACGGGCCCCTCGGGCGCCTCGTCGGTGCCGGCGCCGAGCGCGGCGGCGGTACGGGCCTGCTCGGGGTCGTGGTCGGAGAGGTGGACGGTGACGCCCCGGCCGGCGAGCGCGAGCGCGGCGGAGGTGCCGATGAGTCCGGTGCCGATGACGAGTGCGGTTCTCACTGGGCGATGTCCTTGCGCAGAGCGGCGGCGGCACCGAGGTAGACGTGGTTGATCTCGGCGCGGGGCCGGTCGGACTCTATGTGCGCGAGGATCCGTACGACACGGGGCATGGCGCCCTCGATGTCGAGTTCCTGGGCGCAGATCAGCGGTACGTCGGCGAATCCGGCGCCTAGCTTGCGGGCCGCGGCGGCCGGGAAGTCGCTGTGCAGGTCCGGCGTGGCCGTGAACCAGACGCTGATCAGATCGTCGGCAGTGAGGTCGTTCCGCTCCAGGACGGCGGTGAGAAGGGCTCCGACCTGCTCGTCCATGTGACCGGCCTCGTCCCGTTCGAGCTGGACGGCGCCCCGGACCGCTCGTACCGCCACGGCGATGCTCCTTGCTGATGTACGGCCATTGGTACATCCAGCCTAGTCAGCCCGCGGGGGGGCGGGTGCCTGGCGCCCGCCCCCTGAGACACCGGCGGTGCTCTAAACGGTCTGCTGACTGATGAGCTCCTCCAGGGAGGCGGGCACCTCGCCGTTCGGGGTCAGCCGGTCGACGGCCTGCGGCAGTTCCCGGGCGAGCGCGTCGGCGGCCTGGTCCGGGGAGACGCCGGCCTCCTCGGCCACCTGCCGGAGGGTGTCGTCGGGCAGCGCCTGCTGGATCTGGGTGCCGGTCACCGACTTGTTCTCGCCGCTGCCGAGCCAGGACTCCTTCTGCTCGGCGAGACCGGACTTGGCGAGGGTGTCGAGCAGCCCGCCCAGCGGGTTGCCGCCGTTGCCGCCCTGCTTGCCTAGGGCGGAGAGCAGCGCGCCCAGGATGTTTCCCCCGTCGGAGCTGCTGCCCGAGCCGAGCAGAGTGCCCAGCAGGCCGCCGAGATCGTTTCCCGCCATGATCAAAAGCCTTTCGGGAGTGCGGACCCTGACAATGTCACCCGAATGTCACAGCTCCGCTACTTGGGGAGAAAACACACCGATGCGCCCCTGGACTCGGGGCCGGTGTTCCGCTCTCATGACAGGAAGCTCGCCTCGGGGGAGGCCCCTTTCATGAAGCGTTCCGGACCGCTGCTCACTCTTCTCGCGGGTCTGCTGGTAGGCCTGTTCATGCTGTCGCTCAACGCGACGACGGGCGAGAAGAAGACGTCGTCGTACGTGGAGGAGTCACCGAGCCCCAAGGCCTCACCGCCGCCGACGACCCAGTCTCCTTCTCCGTCCCCCTCGCCTTCGAAGTCGCCGATCCCGAACGCCGATTACGCCGGCCGCACCGACGACGACTCCTCGGCGGTCGCCGTTTCCCTGCGGGACGGCCGGGCGATCGCGTACTTCTGCGACGGCCACGACAAGGAGTCGTGGCTCAAGGGCGACGTCGAGGACGACGGCACGATGAAGCTCACCGGCAAGCACGGCGCCGAGCTGAACGGAACGCTCAAGGAGGGCAAGCGGATCAGCGGCACGGTCGACATCGGCGGCGGGCACTACAGGTTCACCGCGGACAAGGCGATCAAGCCGTCCGGTCTGTACCGGGCGACGGCGACCGTGCGGAGCGCGAAGTTCGACGGCGGCTGGATCGTCCTGAAGGACGGCACCCAGGTCGGCATCCTCACCAGGAACGGCAAGCCCTCCCCCGCACCCGAGATCGACCCCGCGACGGGCGCGGTGACGGTCGACGGCGAGCAGCTCACAGCCCGCCCCGTCACACCCTGATCGCCGCCTTCACACCCTCTGGGAGCCGACCATGACCGTCGACCCGAACGCCGCCACGCAGGGATTCCCGAGTCCGCCCCCCCGACCACCACCGGCCGAGCGCGGCCCGCTATCTGGTCCCGGCCCTGGTGGCTGCCGCGGTGGCGGTCGCCCTCGGTGTGTACGGCAAGGTCCATGACCCGGCGGGCACCGCCTTCAACCTCGCCGGCTTCAGCAGCACGGGAGCCGTGAAGTCCTGGCTGGCGACGGTCGCGGTCTTCTTCGCGCTGGTCCAGCTCACCTCGGCGCTGATGCTGTACGGCAGGCTGCCCGGCCCGAGTTGGTCGGGCACCCTGCACCGCTGGTCGGGCCGCGCGGCCTTCCTGGTGGCGGTGCCGGTGGCGGTGCACTGCCTCTACGCGCTCGGCTATCAGACGTACGAAACGCGCGTTTTCTGGCACTCCCTCCTGGGTTGCTTCTTCTTCGGGGCCTTCAGTGCCAAGATGCTCCTGCTCCGCTCGGAGCGTCTTCCCAACTGGCTGCTGCCGGTCGTCGGCGGGCTCGTCTTCGCCGCGCTCACGATCATCTGGCTGACCTCCGCCCTCTGGTTCTTCCGCACTTTCGGAGTGACGACATGACGATGCAAGGCCCGACGCGGCGTTCGGTGCTCCTCGCGACGGGCGCGGCGGCGTTCACCGTGGGGTGCAGTGAGTACGGCGACGAGAACGACTCCGGCTCCGACACCGTCGAGGCCTCCCCCGGTACCGAGTTGGCGAGCACGAGCGACATCCCGGTGGGCGGCGGCAAGATCTTCAAGGACGAGAAGGTCGTCGTCACCCAGCCGGAGAAGGGCGAGTTCAAGGCCTTCACCAACATCTGCACCCACCAGCAGTGCCCGGTGGCGAGCGTCTCGGGCGGCACCATCAACTGCAACTGCCACGGCAGCAAGTTCAGCATCAAGGACGGCTCGGTGGCCCACCCACCGGCGACCCAGCCGCTGGCCGAGAAGAAGATCACGGTCGAGGGCGACTCGATCCGGCTCGCCTAGTCCCCTAGTCCCACAGGGCTCCGAGCGTCACCAGCTCGCTCTGGTACTCGATCCGGTCCGCCCACTCCACGGGCCAGGCGTCGGCCCCGTGGTACGCCCCCGCGAACGCGCCCGTCAGACAGGCGATCGAGTCGGAGTCGCCGGAGCTGCACGCGGCCCGCCGCAGTGCCGTCACCGGCTCGTCGACGAAGAGCAGGAAGCACAACAGCCCGGTCGCCAGGGCCTCTTCGGCGATCCAGCCCGCGCCGGTGGCCAGACAGGGGTCGGTCTCCGGCGAGACGGTACGGACGGCGTCCCGCAGCCGGTCCAGGATCGCCAGGCACTCGTCCCAGCCGCGTGCGATGAAGTGCTCGGGCGTGGGGTCCTGGCTCCGCGTCCACAGGTCGCCGAGCCAACGCTCCTGGTAGCGGGTGCGGTTGTCGAGGGCGTACGACCGCAGCAGCCCGATCAGCCCGGTCGGCTCGGCCCCCTGGGCGAGCAGCCGTACGGCGTGCGCGGTGAGGTCGGAGGCGGCGAGCGCGGTGGGGTGCCCGTGGGTGAGCGCGGACTGCAACTGGGCGGCGCCGGACCGCTGTTCGTCGCTCAGTCCGGGGGCGAGGCCGATGGGGGCGACGCGCATGTTGGCGCCGCAGCCCTTGGAATGGATCTGGCTGGCGTCCTGCCAGAGCCGGCTCTGGTCCTTCAGCATCTCGCAGGCGGTCAGACATGTGCGCCCCGGTGCCCGGTTGTTCTCCGGGGACTGGTACCAGTCCACGAACTCCTCGCGCAGCGGCCGCTCCAGCCGCAGCGGGCCGAGCAGCCCACGGTCCATGGCGGTCCGCAACCCGCGCCCGAGGGCGAGCGTCATCTGGGTGTCGTCGGAGACGAAGGCCCGCTGCGGCAGCGGCATCTCCCGCCACGGCCCGTACTTGGCGAGGATCGAGGGGACGTCGTTGAACTCGGTCGGAAAGCCGAGCGCGTCCCCGAGGGCGAGCCCGATCAGCGTGCCGGTCGCGGCGCGTTTCCTGACGGTGGTGGCGGTCATGCGGGGCGTCCTTCCCGGGACGGTCGGAGGAGGGGCGGGTGCAGGGCGGTGGCCGGTCCCGCGCGGTAGAGAGCCGCCGGTTTGCCGCGGCCGCCGGTCGAACCGGGCGGCGCCGGGGACCTGTTCGACGAAGCCGGGCGTGGCGAGCACCTTGCGGCGGAAGTTGGGCCGGTCGAGCGTGGTGCCCCACACCGTCTCGTAGACCTGCTGGAGCTCGCCGAGGGTGAACTCGGCCGGGCAGAAGGCGGTGGCGAGGCAGCTGTACTCCAGCTTGGCGCCGACCCGTTCATGGGCGTCGGCGAGGATGCGGTCGTGGTCGAAGGCGAGCGGCCGGGCGCTGTCGTACGGCACCCAGCGGGCGTCGGCCGCGTCGCTGCCGCCGTACGGTTCGGGCGCGTCGGGCAGCAGCGCGGCGAAGGCGACGGAGACGACCCGCATCCGGGGGTCGCGGTCGGGCTCGCTGTAGGTGCGCAGTTGCTCCAGGTGCAGCCCGGAGACGTCGACCAGGCCGGTCTCCTCGGCGAGTTCACGCCGGGCGGCCGTCTCCGCGGACTCGGCCGGCTGCACGAAGCCGCCGGGCAGCGCCAGATGTCCGGCGTACGGCTCCTGTCCGCGCTCGACGAGCAGGACGTGCAGGGCCCCCCCGCGGACGGTGAGGACGGCGAGGTCGACGGTGACGGCGAAGGGTTCGTAGGCGTGCTTGTCGTACTCGGTCACCTTCACCCCCCCTCCTTTAATAGTCAGTACGACTATAAAGAGGCGGGGTGAGTTCGCACAACCCGGGTAACCGCATCCGCATGGGCGAGATCCTCGTAGGCACGTGTTCGTGGACCGACCGGGCGTTGACCGGCAGCGGCTGGTATCCGCCGGGACGGCGGGACGCCGAGGGGCGGCTGCGGCACTACGCCGAGCGGTTCCCGGTCGTCGAGGTCGACTCGGCCTACTACGCGCTGCCGAACGCCCGCACCAGCGCCCTGTGGGCGGAGCGGACGCCGGCCGGCTTCGTCTTCGACGTGAAGGCGTTCTCGCTGCTCACCGGTCATCCGACCCGGAGCGCGGTGATGCCGGACGGGCTGCCCGCCGACCCCGGGAACCCGGCGGTGCTCGACGCGGTGTGGGCGCGCTTCACCGAGGCGATCGAGCCGCTGCGGGCGGCCGGCCGGCTCGGCGCGGTGCTGTTCCAGTTCCCGCCCTGGTTCCGTCCGGGGCGGCGGGCCGGGGCGTTCCTGCGGGAGTGCGCCGAGCGGACCGCCGGCTGGCCCGTCTCCGTGGAGTTCCGGCACCCCGGCTGGTGGCGCAGCGAGTGGGCGGACGTGACCGCCGCCCTGCTCGCCCGGTACGGCATGGCGGCGGTGGCCGTCGACATGACACAGACGCTCCCCTCCTCGATCCCGCCCGTCGCTCCCGTCACCTCACGGCGGCTGTCCGTGGTCCGCTTCCACGGCCGCAGCGCGTCCTGGGGCACGGGGAGCAAGGAGGACCGGTTCCGGTACGAGTACCAGGAGGCCGAACTCGCCGAGTGGCTGCCCCGGTTGCGCTCCCTGGCCGGGCGGGTCGACGCGCTGCACGTGCTGTTCAACAACTGCTGCGGCACCGCGGCCGTCCGTGCCGCCGAGACCATGCGGCACCTGCTGGCACAGGGCGCCCATGTCCCGGCGCACGGGAGGCTCACTCCGCGGCGGCCCGGGACGGCGCGAACACCGCCACGACGGCACCGACCGCCGCGATGCCCGCCGCCGCCCAGAGCGCCGGTCCGCAGCCGTCGAGGAAGTCGGTCCGCGAGCCGTAGCCGCCGTACGTCGTGAAGACCGCCGCGGCCACGGCGACGCCGAAGACCCCGCCGAGCTCGCGCAGCGCGTTGTTGACGCCGGCCGCCACACCCGCGTCGCCCAGGGGGACGGCGGAGGTCACGGCGTTGGCCACGCTCGGGAACACCATGGAGATGCCGACGCCCGCGACGATCAGCGGGCCGACGAGGCTGCCGTAGCCGACGCCGGGTTCGACCTGCCAGGCCAGCAGGGCGAGCCCGATGCCCTGGAGCAGCAGGCCGGCCAGCATGAACGGCCGGGTGCCGTACCGGTCGGCGAGGGCGCCCGCGATCGGGGAGATCAGCAGCGGGGTGGCGTTCCAGACGAGGATGCGCACCCCGGACTCCAAGGGGTCGTAGCCGAGCCCGGTCTGGAAGAACTGGGTCATCATGAACAGGGCGCCGATCAGCGAGGCGAAGCCCAGGAAGGCCGCCGCGTTGGCCGTGGAGAACCGGCGGTTCCTGAAGTGGGCGAGGCTCAGCATCGGATACCGGGCGCCCTTGTGCTCCCACCTCAGGAAGGCGGCCACGAAGACGATCCCGGCGGCCAGGGTGGCGAGGACCTCCGCACTCCCCCAGCCCGCCTCGGGAGCCCGCACCGGCGCCCAGGCGAGGCCGGTCAGCCCGACGGCGGCCAACACCAGGCCGACGATGTCGAGGTGGGGCGCGGCCCGAAACTCTCGGTGAGTTTGCGGGCGGCCAGGGGCAGCATCGCCAGCCCGAGGGGCACGTTGAGCCAGAAGATCCACTGCCAGGACAGGCCTTCGGTCACGGCCCCGCCCAGCACGGGCCCCGCGGCCACGCCGAGCCCGGTGACCCCGCCCCACACGCCGATCGCCACGCCCCGCTTCTCGGCCGGGAACGCCTCGCTGATCAGGGTGAGGGTGAGGGGCAGGAGGACGGCGGCGCCGGCGCCCTGCACCACTCGGGCGGCGATGAGCTGGCCGGAGTCGCCGGCGAGGCCCGCGGCGGCCGAGGCCAGCGTGAAGACGGCCAGGCCGGTCACGTACATCCGCCGCCGCCCGAACCGGTCGCCGAGCGCGGCACCGGTCAGGGTGAGGCAGGCGAAGACGAGGTTGTAGGCGTTGATCGTCCATTCCAGCTGGGACAGGCTCGCCCCGAAGTCGGCCTGGAGCGCGGGCAGCGCGGTGGCGACGACCACGATGTCGAGGGCGCACAGCAGGGCACCGAGCCCGGCGAGGGCGACGGTCCAGACGCGGTGGGGTGGTGCGGGTGGGGCATGGGTTTCCCGGAGGGGGACTTCGAGCGCTTCGGCCGTTTCGGTCGTTTCGGTCATTGTGGTGCCTTCCGTGAGTGTCGTTCACGGAAGGCAGACCGGGCTCATCGCGGAAAGGAATCGCGGCGGCCCAGGAAGGCCAGCAGCCGCACGTCGGGCGGCGCGGAGGCCGCCACCGTGACCGGCGCCCCGAACCGCACCCCCCGGTCCTCCGCCGCGACCACGCACCGCGCGACGGGCAGCAGGTCGGCCGCGAGGGCGACCGGCAGCGGGCGGGCCCTGCCGCACGCCTGGGCGACGTCCCAGCCGTGCACGGCGATCTCGACGGCGCCGACCGCGCCCATCACCCGTACGTCCAGCGGCCGTTCGCCGACCAGCACCTCGCCCTCGGCGCCGGCCGCCCAGGCGCCGAGCACGGCGCACGCGCGCGTGCGGAAGCCGCACTCCCGGTCGGCCTGCGGCAGCAGTCCGATCCGGCCGCCGCTCAGCCCTTCGTACAACGCGTCGAGGGAGTCGTCGAGATGGCCGAGCAGCTCCCCCAGGTCCCACTCGGCGCACGGCGTGCCGCGGCCGAGCCCCATGGACTCCGCCCCGGCGACGCTCCCGAGCGCATAGGCGAGCGAACGCTCCAGCAGCTCCCCCACGTTCACGACAGCACCTCCGGCAGACCGAAGGAGGCGAACAGCGAGGGGTCGAGGAAGACCGTCATACGCGCGATCTCCCGGCCGTGGCGCGTGAGCACCTGCACGGAGTGCGCGCGCAGGACGCCGTCGACGCCCCGCTCGTACATCGCCGCCGCCGGCTGCCCGTTCGCGCGCGTGGGCAGCATCCGCAGCCCGCGCTTGGCACGCGCGCGTGGCTCCAGGAAGCGCAGCACGTCCTTCTGGCCGCGGAACCACTCCAGGTAGGGCGGCATCTCCAGTTCGACGCCGTCCCGCAACAGTGCGAGCAGGGCGTCCATGTCGGCGTTCTCGAAGGCGGCCATGTACCGGTCGAGCACCTCGCGGTCGGCGGCGCCGTCGGGTTCCACGACGAGGTCCTCGTCGGGCGCGACCTCGTCGAGGTGGGCACGCGCGCGCTGGAGGCTGCTCTTCACGGCGGCGGTGGAGGTGTCGAGGAGGGCCGCGACCTCGGGCGCCCGCCAGGCGAGCACGTCCCGCAGGATCAGCACGGCCCGCTGCCGCGCGGGCAGATGCTGGAGCGCGGCGACCAGGGCGAGCCGCAGACTGCCCCGCGCGGCCACGACCGTCGCGGGGTCGAGCAGCGCGTCCGGCAGCGGCTGGAGCCACGGGACGTCCGTCGCGGGGGCCCTCAGCGGCTCCTCAGGCGCCTCTGACGGGCCGCCGAGCCCCGTGGGCAGCGGACGCCGCGTACGGCCCTCCAGGGCCGTCAGACACGTGTTGGTGGCGATCCGGTGCAGCCAGGTGCGCAGGGACGCCCGGCCCTCGTAGCCGTCGTAGGACCGCCAGGCCCGCAGATAGGTCTCCTGCACCAGGTCCTCGGCCTCGTCGGCCGAGCCCGTCATCCGGTAGCAGTGCGCGAGCAGCTCGCGCCGGTACGGGTCGGTGAGCCGCACGAACTCGTCGCGGTCCGTCGTCGCTCCCATGGCCACTCCTCTCGCCGGTCACGAGTACAGACCGGCGAGGGAGCGGAAACGCATCGGCTCCGAGGGCGGATGTCGGCCTAGAGGTCGACTTCCTTCATCAGCATGCCGACCTCGGTGTTGGACAGCCGGCGCAGCCAGCCCGACTTCTGGTCGCCCAGGGTGATCGGGCCGAAGGCCACGCGCACCAGCTTGTCGACCGGGAAGCCGGCCTCGGCCAGCATCCGGCGCACGATGTGCTTGCGGCCCTCGTGGAGGGTGACCTCGACGAGGTAGTTCTTTCCGGTCTGCTCGACGACCCGGAAGTGGTCCGCCTTTGCGTACCCGTCCTCCAGCTGGATGCCGTCCTTGAGCCGCTTGCCCAGGTCGCGCGGGATCGGGCCCACGATGTGCGCGAGGTAGACCTTCTTCACGCCGTACTTGGGGTGGGTCAGCCGGTGCGCCAGCTCGCCGTGGTTGGTGAGCAGGATGACGCCCTCGGTCTCGGTGTCCAGCCGGCCGACGTGGAAGAGCCGCGTCTCCCGGTTGGTGACGTAGTCGCCGAGGCACTGGCGGCCCTCGGTGTCCTCCATCGTGGAGACGACACCGGCGGGCTTGTTCAGCGAGAAGAACTGGTACGACTGGGTCGCGACGGTCAGACCGTCGACCTTGACCTCGTCCTTCTCCGGGTCGACGCGCTTGCCCTGCTCCAGCACGATCTCGCCGTTGACCTCGACCCGCGCCTGCTCGATGAGCTCCTCGCAGGCCCGCCGGGAGCCGTAGCCCGCGCGCGCGAGGACCTTCTGCAGCCGCTCGCCCTCCTGCTCGGCGCCCGGGAAGGTCTTGGGGAGCTTCACGTCCTTCTTGCCCGCGTACCGCTCCCGGTTGCGCTCCTCGGCCCGCGCCTCGTACTCACGGGAGGTCGCCGGCACCCAGCGGCCGCGCCCGGTGCCACCCTGCTTGGGTCCGCCCTTGGCGCCGCCGCGTGCCGAAGCGCCGCGCCCGGACTTCGGACCCTGCGGCGAGGCGCCGGGGCCCACGTCGTACTGGCGCTCCTCGGGGCGCGGCTTCTTCGGCCGCCCGCCCTGCTTGTCGTCACGGGAGTTGCCGGCACCGCGGTAGTTACCGCGGCCACCGCTGCTCCCGCCGCGGCCGCCGCTGTTGCCACCACGGCTCCCGCCGTTGTTTCCGCTGCTGTTCCTGCCGCTGCTGCTTCGCATCAAAGTTCCGTCTAGTCGTCTGCGTCCTGGCCGTCCGGCGCGTCAGGAGCGTCCGGATCGAACGACGGCACCCCTTCCAGTGTCTCGGCCTCGATCGCCTCCGCCTCCGGGAGGAAGGGCGCGAGCTCCGGGAGCTCGTCCAGGCCGCGCAGGCCCATCCGCTCCAGAAAGTAGTTCGTCGTCGTGTACAGGATCGCACCTGTTTCGGGTTCCGTGCCCGCCTCCTGGACCAGACCCCGCTGGAGAAGGGTGCGCATCACACCGTCGCAGTTCACTCCGCGCACCGCGGAGACCCTGCTGCGGCTGACCGGCTGGCGGTAGGCGACGACCGCCAGCGTCTCCAGCGCCGCCTGGGTGAGCCGGGCCTGCTGCCCGTCCAGGACGAAGCCCTCGACGCCGCCGCGTACTCGGGCCGGGAGTAGAAACGCCAGCCCCCGGCGATGAGCCGCAGCTCGAAGCCGCGCCCCTGCACGGTGTACTCGTCGGCCAGCTCCCGCAGGGCGTCGCCGATCTGCCGCTTCGGCCGCTGGAGGATCTTCGCCAGGTGCTCCTCGGTCGCGGGCTCGTCCACGACCATGAGGACGGCCTCCAGAGCCGGCTTGAGATCGAGGTCGGCGACGGTACGCAGCCCGGCGGGTACGTCGGTGGTCTCCTCGCTCACGCCTTGTCCTCCTTGGGCGGCTCGGGCGGTCGGTCGAACTCGTCGGTCACCGTCGGCGTCTCGTCCCCCTCGCCGCCGGTCCACCGCACGATCAGGTCCCCGAGGGCGGTCTCCTGGTCGAGGGCGACGGCCTTCTCCCGGTACAGCTCGAGCAGGGCCAGGAACCGCGCTACGACGGTCAGGGTGTCGTCGGTGTCCTCGACGAGCGCGCGGAAGCTGGCCTCGCCGAGTTCCCTGAGCCGGGCGACGACGATCCCGGCCTGCTCCTGCACGCTGACCAGCGGGGCGTGGATGTGGTCGACGTACACCTGCGGCTTGGGCTTGGGCTGCATCGCCTTCACGGCGAGCTTCGCGAACCCCTCCGCGCCGATGCTGATGACGACCTCGGGCAGCAGCTCCGCGTGGTGCGGTTCCAGGCCGACGGTACGGGGGTAGCGGCGGGCCTCCTCGTCGAGGCGCTGGTTGAAGATGTCCGCGATCTGTTTGTACGCGCGGTACTGGAGGAGCCGCGCGAACAGCAGGTCACGGGCTTCGAGGAGCGCCAGGTCGGCCTCGTCCTCGACCTCGGCGGCGGGCAGCAGCCGGGCGGCCTTCAGGTCCAGCAGGGTCGCGGCGACGACCAGGAACTCGGTCGTCTGGTCCAGGTCCCAGTCCGGGCCCATCGCCCGGATGTGCGCCATGAACTCGTCGGTGACCTTCGACAGCGCGACCTCGGTGACGTCCAGCTTGTGCTTGGAGATCAGCTGGAGGAGCAGGTCGAAGGGGCCCTCGAAGTTGGCGAGCCGGACCTTGAAGACGCCGTCATCCGGTTCTTCCGCGACCGGCTCGGGCACCTCCTCAGGCACCTCGGGCACAGGTACCTCAGGCACCTCAGCAGGTGCCTCGGGCGCTCCCGGCCCCCGTCCCAGCGCACGCCGACGGCCGGCAGCGGCGCCGGCGGCGGGGACAGGGACGTCGTTCGAGGTCATGGCCCCCGCAGGCTACCGCTACCGTCCGCGCAGCCGTCGTACGAGGATGCTCGCGTCCCCACGGGACTCCAGATCGGCCAGCACCACGGCGACCGCCTCGCGGACGATCCGCCCGCGGTCGACGGCCAGCCCGTGCTCGCCGCGGAGCACCAGACGCGCGTGCTCCAGATCCATGAGCTCCTCGGCGGAGACGTACACGGTGATCTTCTCGTCGTGCCGCTCCCGGCCACTGGGCCGGCGCGCGGCCGCCCTGCTGCCACCGCCCCGCTGCTTGCGCGGTGCGGCGGAGGCCGCGGCAGAACCTTCCTGCGCGTCCTGACGTCGCGTGGAGCGCTCCGCCGCGGTGCCCCGGCTGCGGGACTCGCCCGCCTCGGCCGGCTCCGTGGCCACGTGCTCCGCCCCGTCGCCGTCCCCGCCCTGTGCGGGCACGGACTGCGGTGCGTCCTCCGCCGCCACTGTGTCGCTCTCCCCGGCGGGAGCGGGCACCCGGGCATCGCCGTTGGCCCCCCGCCGCGGAGTGGACGGCTGGAGCGCCATTCCCCCTGTCGTACGGAAGAGTTCGTCGGCCCCCGGCAGACTCACTCGGCGTGACACCGGGCGAGCACCTCCCTGGCGAGCTGGCGGTAGGCGGCGGCACCGACGGAGTTGGAGGCGTACGTGGTGATCGGCTCACCGGCGACCGTGGTCTCCGGGAAGCGGACCGTGCGCCCGATGACCGTGTGGTAGACGTGGTCGTCGAACGCCTCGACCACGCGGGCCAGGACCTCTCGGCTGTGCACCGTGCGCGAGTCGTACATCGTGGCGAGGATGCCGTCGAGCTCCAGCTCCGGGTTGAGCCGCTCCTGGACCTTCTCGATGGTCTCCGTCAGCAGGGCGACACCGCGGAGGGCGAAGAACTCACACTCCAGGGGCACTATCACCTTGTGCGCGGCCGTCAGCGCGTTCACGGTCAGCAGACCGAGGGAGGGCTGGCAGTCGATCACGATGTAGTCGTAGTCGGCCATGAGCGGCTTCAGGGCCCGCTGGAGCGTCGACTCGCGGGCGACCTCGGAGACCAGCTGGACCTCCGCCGCCGACAGGTCGATGTTGCTCGGCAGCAGGTCCATGTTGGGGACCGCGGTCTTGAGCAGGACCTCGTCGGCCGCCATGCCCCGCTCCATGAGCAGGTTGTAGACGGTGAGGTCGAGCTCCATCGGGTTGACACCGAGACCCACCGACAGCGCGCCCTGCGGGTCGAAGTCCACGAGCAGCACCCGGCGTCCGTACTCCGCGAGCGCGGCACCCAGGTTGATGGTCGACGTGGTCTTGCCGACGCCGCCCTTCTGGTTGCACATCGCGATGATCTTCGCGGGGCCGTGGTCGGTCAGCGGGCCCGGGATCGGGAAGTACGGCAGCGGGCGACCGGTCGGGCCGATGCGCTCGCGGCGCTGACGGGCAGCGTCGGGAGCGAGCGTGGCCGCGTACTCGGGGTCCGGCTCGTACTCGGCGTCGGGGTCGTAGAAGTGCCCCTCGGGCAGTTCGTCGTAGTCGGCGAAGTGGTTGTGGGGCGCGCCACTTCCGTCGCCGGCCATGGCGTTCACGTGATGGCCATCCATGCTCTGGTGTGCTGACAGAGTCGTCCCTGTCGTCTGGTGACTCTGGTGGGCTGCGAAGGTGCGCACCGCCACGGAGCCGACAGCCTCGAACCCCGCGGGACCCTGGTCCCGTACCGGCATTCCTGGTTGACCACCCCCGGGAGTAAATGTCGACTCATTCACAAGTCGTCTTACCTCCTTGGTGACCAGGAAACTTCTAGACAGGTCAGCGTTGCACCATGCCGACAGTCGGCGACTCTATGGCGTGTCGGGCGTCCGCAGCAACACAATCCGCCGGACCCGGCTCGATGTGTCGACAATGAAACATCCCTCTGTCAAGGGCGTACGGCCGTCGCACAGCAGGTTTCACCGGTGTGCGAATCGACCAAAGAGTTACGTTCGAGGCGAGTTGACCGAGCGCCGCAAAGTGACCATACACACATCCGGCCGACCTTGTCGGGCAAGGTCCGGCCGGGTGCGCGTCGTTGACGCGCCATGTTGACGTATCGCCTTTATGAAAAGGTGACTTAGCTGTTCGGCGAGGTCAGGGGCTCAGCCGAGCAGCGTCTCGAGCTCCACGTGCTCCAGGCCGTGCGCCTCGGCGACCTCGCGGTAAACGACCTTGCCCTCATGGGTGTTGAGGCCCTTGGCGAGCGCGGGGTCGCGGCGCAGCGCCTCCACCCAGCCGCGGTTGGCGAGTTCGACGATGTAGGGCAGCGTCGCGTTGGTGAGCGCGTAGGTGGAGGTGTTGGGCACCGCGCCGGGCATGTTGGCGACGCAGTAGAAGACCGAGTTGTGGACCTGGAAGGTCGGCTCGGCGTGCGTGGTCGGGTGGGAGTCCTCGAAGCAGCCGCCCTGGTCGATCGCGATGTCGACAAGGACACTTCCGGGCTTCATCCGGGCCACGAGCTCGTTGGTGACCAGCTTCGGGGCCTTGGCGCCCGGGATGAGCACCGCGCCGATGACGAGGTCGGCGTCGAGGACGGCCTTCTCCAGCTCGAAGGAGTTGGACATGATCGCCCGGACCTTGGTGCCGAAGACCTTGTCGGCCTCGCGGAGCTTGTTGATGTCGCGGTCGAGCAGCGTGACGTGGAAGCCCATGCCGACGGCGATCTGGGTGGCGTTCCAGCCGGAGACGCCGCCGCCGATGACGACGGCACGAGCCGGCTGGGTACCGGGGACGCCGCCGGGCAGCACGCCGCGGCCACCGACCGAGCGCATCAGGTGGTAGGCGCCGACCTGCGGGGCCAGCCGGCCCGCGACCTCGGACATCGGGGCGAGCAGCGGCAGGGCGCGGTTCGGCAGCTCGACGGTCTCGTAGGCGATGGCGGTGGTGCCGGACTCGATGAGCGCGTCGGTGCACTCCTTGGAGGCGGCCAGGTGCAGGTAGGTGAAGAGCGTCTGGTCCTTGCGGAGGCGGTGGTACTCCTCGGCGATGGGCTCCTTGACCTTCAGCAGCAGGTCGGCGGTGGCCCACACCTCGTCGGCGGTGCCGAGGATCGTGGCGCCGGCGGCGATGTACTCCTCGTCCGGGATCGACGAGCCGACTCCGGCGCCCTGCTCGATGACGACCTGGTGGCCGTGGCGCACCAGCTCGTGCACGCCGGACGGGGTGATGGCCACCCGGAACTCGTTGTTCTTGACCTCGCGGGGGATGCCGACCTTCACGTGGATCACGGTCCTTGGCTCAGTGGATGTGGGGCAATACAACACATACCCGGGCATGCACGAGCACACCGGGAGACACCGCAGGAGAAGGTGCGGCAGAGCCAGTCTAATGAAGGTGTTCCCGCTGTCTAGCCTTTCATTGCATCAATCTTCTGCGGGTGTACTACGGATTTCGCAGGCATCAGCGTCTTGTTTCGAAGGATCAGGCCGCTCCGGTTCCGTTTCCGGCTCCGCGACCTCCTCCCCCAGCAGCCGCTCCGCGGCCCCCCGGTGCAGCGCCGCCGCGGTGGGATCGCCCAGGTGATCAAGGGTGTCGGCGAGCCTCAGCTGCAACGCCGCCTGGAGCCGTACGTCCTCCGCGCGCCGCGCCCACTCCACCGCTTCCTGGCAGGTGCGCAGCGATTCCTCGGGGCGGCCCGCGTACTCCTGGACCCGTGCCAGCTCGCTCAACGCCCGCGCGTGGGCGGCGACATCGCCCTCCTTGCGATATCCGGCGACCGCGGCCCGCCAGCCCCGCAGCGCCTCGCCGTAACGGCCCGCGTAGGTGTGCGCGGCGGCGATCCGGCCGTACAGCCGGGCGGCGTCCACCCGCTCGTCCCGGGCCAGCCGCTGGGCGAGGGCGCGGCCGAACCAGTCGGCGGCCCGGTCGTAGTCCCCGAGCTCCAGATGCGCGCCGCCTACGGATTCCATCGCGCGGCCGGTCGCATACGGGTCATTTGCCTGGCGCCCGGCGTCCAGCGCGGACCGGTAGCGGGCCAGCGCGTCGGCCGTGCGCCCGGTCTGCGCGTCCAGGTCCCCCAGGTTCAGCAGCGCCGCCGCCTTCTCCCGGGGCAGCTCCCGGCGCTCGGCCACGTCCAGGACCAGCCGGTGGATGCCGTACAGGTCGGGGGCGGCGGCCTGGGTGCCGAAGTGCGCGACCATCGCCCTGACCAGCTGGGACATCAGCCGCCTGGCGAGGGTGTCGAGCTCCCCGTCGGCGACCGCGAGGCGGGCCGAGGCCAGCAGGGCCGGCCGGCGGATGCGCAGCCAGTCCTCGGCGGCCCGGGGGCTGGGGAAGCGCAGGGAGCGGGGCATGCCCTGGAGCTTCTCGCGGGCCTCGGGGCTGTCGGTCTCGGTGATGGCGCGGCAGGACTGCAGCAGCCGCACCGTCCGCTCCAGCATCCGGGCGCGGGCCAGCTGGAGCTCGGCGGGGCGGTCCTGGGACTCGGCGAGGGACTTCAGCAACGGGTGCAGACAGGCCGGCACCTCGTACTGCGGGAGGGGGGACTCCACGGCGTGCAGCAGGCCGAGGGCGACGAAGTCGTCGAGGGTGGTGCGGGCGCGCCCACCGAGCAGCCGGCGAGGGCGGAGGCGGTGTGCGGATCGACCAGGCCGGCCGGGGGCGAGGGGAGAGCAGTCGCAGTATCCGGGCGGCGGGGCTGGGCAGGGACCCGTAGGCGAGCCGGAAGACCCGGGCCAGGGGAGTTCCCTCGTCGCCCTCGGTACGCAGGTGCTTGGCGAGGTCGGCGACGGCGGCTTTCGGCCGGGCGGCGAGCCAGCCGCCGGCCAGCGTCAGCGCGGCGGGCTGGCCCTGGCACTCCTCGACGAGGCCCTCGGCGGCACGGGGGTCGACGGTGATGCGGACCGAGCCGGTGTGCCGGGTGAGCAGCTCCAGGGCGGACTTGGTGTCGAGGCCGCCCAGCGTGCAGGGGCGGACGTCGGAGATGCCGGTGAGCGGGCCGTCGGACACCGCGACGACCAGACACTCCGGGGTGTCCGGGAGCAGGGCGTCGACCTGGTCGGCGGTCACCGCGTCGTCGAGCAGGAGCAGCGCGCTGCGGTCCGCGAGGGCCTCGCGGAGCGCGGCCGTGAGGTCGTCCTCGGCGGCGCCGGCCGGGGTCGGCCGGTCCAGGGCGGCGAGCAGCTCACGGGCCGCGCGCTCGACGGGGACGGGCGTTCCCTCGGGCTCGCTCAGGCGAGCCTTCAGCACCCCGTCGTAACGGTCCGCGACCTGGCGTACGAGCTCCTCGGCGAGGGCGGTGCGGCCCGAGCCGGGGCGGCCCGCGATGAGCAGCACGCGCGCGCGGGGGGGCCTTCTTGCCGGAGAGGGTGTCGAGGCCCGCCCGCTCGATGTCGGCGCGGAGTTCCTTCAACTCCCGTGTCCGGCCCAGGAACTGACCTTCGGCCGACAGCTGAACGCCGCTCGTGTCCACCGCCTGATCCGTCACGGGCCACACTCCCGTCCCACCGCACGCGCAAAGCCCGCCGGGACTCCGGTTCGGGCATTTTCAGAGCCTAGTTCACGCTCTGCAACGTTCCGGGAGGAGCGCGGCGGGCAGGTCGCTCGATCGGATCAGCCGATGGTCACACCAGCGGCGTTCAGGACTCGAAGGGACGGGCCGGCCAGGGCGCGTCCGCGGGGCGCAGCGCGTCGAGCCCGTCGCCCTGCTGTGCCGCCACCAGCGAAAGCACGCCCACCACCAGGCAGTTGTTGTGCAGCTCGCCCGCGAGCACACCCCGTACGAGCTCGTCGAGGGGCACGCGCGCGTACTCCAGGTCGATCTCCTCGTGCTCCACCTCGAAGCGCTCGCCCTCGGCCTCCGACAGATCGCGGGCGAGGAAGATCCGTACGGCCTCGTCGCAGCCGCCGGCCGTGGTGTAGACGTCGGTCAGCACCCGCCAGTCCTCGGCCTTGACGTGCGCCTCCTCGTACAGCTCCCGCTGCGCCGCGTGCAGCGGGTTCTCGCCGGGGACGTCGAGCAGGCCGGCCGGGATCTCCCACAGCTTCTGCCGGACGGGGTGGCGGTACTGCTTGATCAGCAGGACCCGGCCCTCGTCGTCGAGGGCGAGCACGCCGACCGAGCCGGGGTGGACCTGGTAGTCACGGCGGACGACCTTGCCGTCGGGCATGACCACGTCGTCGGTGCGGACAGAGGTCTTGTTGCCCACGAAGGGGGTCTCGGTCGCCCGGATCTCCCACTCCTCCGGGGTGTCCTTGATCGTCATGCCCAGTCCTTCCGCACGTGCTCAAAGAGAAGCCGGGGCGCCGCCTTTTGAATGCGAACGCCCCGGCCACCGTACAACTGTTGTGTTACTTCGAGGTCTTCCGCTCGACCGCGGCCTTCACCAGCCCGGCGAACAGCGGGTGCGGGCGGGTCGGACGCGAGCGCAGCTCCGGGTGCGCCTGCGTGGCGACCAGGTAGGGGTGGACGTCACGCGGGTACTCGACGTACTCGACGAGCTTGCCGTCCGGGGAGGTCCCGGAGAACAGGAGGCCCGCCTTCTTCTCCAGCTCCGCGCGGTAGGCGTTGTTCACCTCGTAGCGGTGGCGGTGCCGCTCCTCGATGTACTCCTTGCCGTCGTACACCTCGCGCACGATCGAGCCCTCGGCCAGCTTCGCCGGGTACATGCCGAGCCGCATGGTGCCGCCCATGTCGCCCTCACCGGCGACGATGTCGAGCTGCTCGGCCATGGTGGAGATGACCGGGTGGGCGGTGGCGGAGTCGAACTCGGTGGAGTTGGCGTCCGGGATGTCGGCCAGGTTGCGCGCGGCCTCGATCACGATGCACTGCAGGCCCAGGCAGAGGCCGAGCAGCGGGATCTTGTTCTCGCGGGCGTAGCGGATCGCGCCGACCTTGCCGAGCACACCGCGGTCGCCGAAGCCGCCCGGGATGCAGATGCCGTCGACGTCCGCGAGCTGCGCCGCGGCGCCGGCCGGGGTCTTGCAGTCGTCGGAGGTGACCCACTTGATCTTCACGCGGGCCCGGTTGGCGAAGCCGCCCGCGCGCAGCGCCTCGGTGACCGAGAGGTAGGCGTCGGGCAGGTCGATGTACTTGCCGACCAGGGCGAGGGTGATCTCGTGGTCGGGGTTGTGGACGCGGTCGAGCAGGTCGTCCCAGGTCGTCCAGTCCACGTCGCGGAACGGCAGGTCCAGCTTGCGGACGACATAGGCGTCCAGACCCTCGCCGTGCACGGTCTTCGGGATGTCGTAGATCGAGCGGGCGTCGGGGCAGGCGACCACGGCGGCCTCGTCGACGTCGCACATCAGCGAGATCTTCCGCTTGATCGCGGTCGGGACCTCGCGGTCGCAGCGCAGCACGATCGCGTCCGGCTGGATACCGATGTTCCGAAGGGCCGCAACCGAGTGCTGGGTCGGCTTCGTCTTCAGCTCACCCGAGGGGCCGATGTACGGCAGGAGCGAGATGTGGACCACGAAGACGTTGTCCCGGCCGACCTCGTGACGGACCTGGCGGACCGTCTCCAGGAAGGGCAGCGACTCGATGTCGCCGACCGTGCCGCCGACCTCCGTGATGACCACGTCGACCTCGTCGGTGGCCATACGGCGGATGCGGTGCTTGATCTCGTTGGTGATGTGCGGGATGACCTGCACGGTGTCACCGAGGTACTCGCCACGCCGCTCCTTGGCGATCACCGTGGAGTAGACCTGGCCTGTAGTGACGTTGGCGCTGCCGTCCAAGTCACGGTCGAGGAAGCGCTCGTAGTGTCCGATGTCCAGGTCGGTCTCGGCGCCGTCGTTGGTGACGAAGACCTCTCCGTGCTGGAAGGGGTTCATCGTGCCGGGGTCGACGTTCAGGTACGGGTCGAGCTTCTGCATGACGACGCGCAGACCCCGGGCCTTGAGCAGCATCCCCAGGCTGGAGGCCGTCAGGCCCTTGCCGAGAGAGGAGGCGACACCCCCGGTGACGAAGATGTGCTTGGTCGTCGTAGCTGTGCTCGAACGAAAAGAGGGCGTCGGCATGGCCAAGAGGGGGCTCCCGTGGTCGCGATCTGGGGTGCGGGGCGGCGCTGTGACCGGAGATTCCCGGCGTCGCCGTCGCTGCGGTCGGGGGTTTTGTCCACCACCGGTCCACGGGCTACCAGGGTATCAGCGCCTCGGGGGGATGGCTTCCGGCCACGCTCCGCGCACGCGTCGACACAGACGCCCACCCGTCACGGGTTTCTCACCGGCTGCTCACCCGTTCGGCCCACCCGCGTTGCCCGGAGCGGCACACAGATCATCTACGTGCGTCGTATCCTGCTCGGACATTCACTGCCGAGCGCGCCCGGCAACACGGCACCACCCCCCGCCCGTAAGCCCCGGAACAACGTGAGCTCGTCAGTTCGTTGAGAAGAGATCGTCGTTTTGCCCAGCGGCAGCGCGACTGCTTTGCTTCATCGCTCAACGACGCATTACAAACGACCCCTTGACCGCACTAGCGACAGCCCCCTTTTCCTCTGGGGGGTGACGTGGCCGTTCGACTGGAGTTGCACGTGGCCGGGCGCATCGAAGACTACGCACTCATCGGAGACATGCAGACCGCCGCCCTGGTCTGCCGGGACGGCACAGTGGACTGGCTGTGCCTGCCCCGCTTCGACTCGCATGCCATCTTCGCCGGTCTGCTGGGCACCGAGGAGCACGGCTTCTGGCGCCTGGGGCCCGCGCATGCCGCCGACGCGAGCCGCCCACCGCGGCCCGGCGCAACTACCGCGGCGACTCGCTGATCCTGGAGTCCGAGTGGGACACCCCGCGCGGCACGGTCCGGATCACCGACTTCATGCCGCCGCGTGACGGCGCGCCGCAGCTGATCCGGATCGTGGAGGGCGTCTCGGGCCGCGTCCCGATGCGCTCGGCCCTGCGGATGCGCTTCTCGTACGGGCGGGTCGTGCCGTGGGTGCACAAGCACGACGGCCGCACGGTCGCCGTCGCGGGCCCCGACTCGGTGTGGTTCGACACCGACTGCGAGACCTACGGCAAGTCGCTGACCACGTACTCGGACTTCACGGTCGCCCCGGGTGACCGGATCGCCTTCACCATCTCCTGGGAGCCCTCGCACAAGAACCCGCCGCCGCTGCCCGAGCCGGAGCAGTCCCTGGAGGCCACCGAGGACTTCTGGCGCGAATGGGTCGAGCACTGTACGTACCACGGCCCCTACCGCGAGGCCGTCGTCCGCTCCCTGATCACGCTGAAGGCGCTGACGTACGCCCCGACCGGCGGCATCGTCGCCGCTCCGACGACCTCGCTGCCCGAGGACATCGGCGGCGTCCGCAACTGGGACTACCGCTACACCTGGCTCCGCGACGCCGCGATCACGCTCTCCTCGCTGCTGCGCACCGGCTACCGCGAGGAGGCCCGCGCCTGGCGCGAGTGGCTGCTGCGGGCGTCGCCGGCGACCCCGAGAACCTGCAGATCATGTACGGCATCGCGGGCGAGCGCGAGCTGGGCGAGGCCGAGCTGGACTGGCTGCCGGGCTACGAGAACTCCGCGCCGGTCCGGGTCGGCAACGGCGCCGCCCACCAGCTCCAGCTGGACGTGTACGGCGAGGTCACCGAGGCCCTGCACCTCGCGCACATGACGGGCCTGGCCCGCAACGACTACGCGTCCCTGCTCCAGCTCAAGCTCATCCGCTACCTGGAGGACCACTGGGACGAGCCGGACGAGGGCATCTGGGAGGTGCGCGGCCCGCGCCGCCACTTCGTGCACTCCAAGGTGATGGCCTGGGTCGCCGTCGACCGCACCATCAAGCTCATCGAGTCCGGCGACGCGGACGGCCCGCTGGAGCGCTGGCGCGAGCTGCGCGACGACATCCACCGGGACGTGTGCGAGAAGGGCTACGACAAGGAGCGCAACACCTTCACGCAGTCGTACGGCTCGAGGGAGCTGGACGCCTCCCTGCTGCTGATCCCGCAGATGGGCTTCCTGCCGCCGGACGACAAGCGGGTCATCGGCACCATCGAGGCGATCCAGCGCGAGCTGTCCACGCCGGACGGCTTCATCCTGCGCTACCCGACCGAGGGCGACAGCGAGGGCGTCGACGGCCTGCCCGGTGACGAGGGGGCGTTCCTGGCCTGCTCGTTCTGGATGGCGGACGACCTCGCGATGATCGGCCGCGTCGACGAGGCCCGCAAGCTGTTCGAGAAGCTCCTCGCGCTGCGCAACGACCTCGGGCTGCTCGCCGAGGAGTGGGACCCGCGTCTGAAGCGCCAGGTGGGCAACTTCCCGCAGGCCTTCAGCCACGTCCCGCTGATCGACACGGCCCTGCGGCTGACGGCGTCGGGGGCGTACGGGGGCTGACTCCCGTCACGGGCGTGCCGCGCTGACTGCCGAGGCGCGGCACGCCACGGCCCGACCAGGGTTTCGCTGGACCGATCGCAGGCCGGGCGCGGACCCTGATCGGGTGTCCACGAACCCTTCACCGCCCTGGCGCGTACGCCCCGGCGCTCGTACCTGGCGCTGTGCGGCCGCGCCCGCCGGGGTGCGCGCCTTCCACTCCGCGCTCCCCGGCTACGCACCCACACCCCTGACCGAACTCCCACTCCTGGCCGCCGAGTTGGCGGTCGGGCGGGTCTTCGTCAAGGACGAGTCGAGCCGCCTCGGGCTGCCCGCGTTCAAGGCGCTGGGCGCGTTCTGGGCCGTCCACCGCGTCCTCGCCGAGCGGGAGCCGGGTCCCGTGACTCTGGTCACGGCCACCGACGGCAACCACGGCCGCGCGGTGGCCCGGGCGGCCCGCCTTGCCGGACAGGGCGCCCATGTCTTCGTGCCGCGCGGGGTGCCCGCGCCGGCGGTGGCGGCCATCGCCGCCGAGGGGGCGAGGGTCACCGAGGTGCCGGGGCCGTACGACGAGGCCGTACGGCGCGCGGCCGAGGCGGCCGGCGGCCCGACTCGGTTCTGGTGCAGGACACCGCCTGGCCCGGCTACGAGGAGATCCCCGGCTGGATCGTGGAGGGCTACGCCACGCTCTGCGCCGAGATCGACGAGCAGCTGGCAGGGACCGGCCCCGACCTCGTCTGCGTCCCGGTGGGGGTGGCTCGCTCGCCCAGGCCGTCGTCACCCACTACCACAGCCGCCCCGCCGGACGGGCCCCCGCCGCTGCTGTCGGTGGAGCCGGAGACCGCGGCCTGCGTCCTGGCGAGCCTCGCCGCGGGCACGCCCGTCAGCGTCACGACCGGCGACACCGTCATGGCCGGCCTGAACTGCGGTACGCCGTCCAGCCTCGCCTGGCCCTACCTGTACGGCGGACTCGACGCCGCCGTCGCCGTCCCGGACGCGGCGAGTGTCCGCGCGGCCGCCGACCTCGCCGGCCTCGGTGTCTCCTCGGGGCCCTGCGGGGCGGCCCCGCTCGCCGGGCTGCGGACGGTGCTGACCGGCGCGGGTGCGGAGGAGCGCCGCAGGGCGCTGGGGCTGGACGCGGCGTCCGTGGTCGTGCTGCTGAGCACCGAGGGCGCACCCGCGTGCTGACACGGCCCGCCCTCACCGACTTCTGTTCCTGAACGTTTCTGACCATTCGGGAACATCCCCTCGCCTGACAGGCCCAAAGCCCCCACCCCGCCTACGCTGGAACCATCTGCCCCTGCACGAAAGGGGGCGCCCCATGGCCTCCCCATCAAAGGCCGGCACGGCTCTCGCCGCGCTGCGCGAGGAACTGGTCGGCGACGTGTTCGCCCCGGGGGACGCGGGCTACGACGAGGCCCGTACCGTCTTCAACGCGATGATCGACCGGCGTCCGGCGGTGATCGCCCAGTGCGTCGACGAAGCCGACGTCGTACGGGCGGTGCGCTTCGGCCGTGACCTGGACCTGCCGATCGCGGTGCGCGGCGGCGGGCACAGCGTGGCGGGGATGGCGCTGAACGACGGCGGTCTGGTGATCGACCTGCGCCACATGCGGGCGGTCACCGTCGACCCCACGGCACAGGCGGTCCGGATCGCGGGTGGCGCCACGATGAGCGACCTGGACCGGACCTGTCAGCCGTACGGTCTGGCCACCACCGGCGGCCGGGCCTCGACGACCGGAGTCGGCGGGTTCGTGCTCGGTGGCGGCACCGGCTGGCTGGACCGCTGCTGCGGGCTCGCCGTCGACAACCTCCTCGGCGTCGACCTGGTCACCGCCGACGGCCGTCGCGTGCACGCGAGCGCCGAGGACGAGCCGGAGCTGTTCTGGGGGCTGCACGGAGGAGGCGGCAACTTCGGCATCGCGACCGCGCTCACCCTGAGGCTGCACGAGCTGCCCGAGTTCGCCATCGCACTCCTGCTGTTCCTCCCGGAGTACGGCCCCGAGGTCGCCCGCACCTACCGCGACATCATCGCCACCGCCCCGAACGAGGCGAGCGGCGGCGTCATCTATCTCACCGGCCCGCCCGAGGAGTTCGTGCCGCCGCACCTGGTCGGCACGCTGTTGTGCGGGGCGCTGCTGACATACGCCGGGTCCGAGGCGGACATGCGCAAGGTCGCCGAGCCGCTGCTGGCGCTGCCGCACGAGACGGAGGTCGTCGGGGCGATGCCGTACGCGGACGTCCAGTGCATGCTCGACGATCCGCCGGGGATGCGGAACTACTGGTCGGCGGAGTATCTGAGGGAGGCGCCGGACGCGTTCCTGGACGTCTACTGCGCGCGGGCGGCGTCCATGCCGGTGCCGACCGGCACCATCCATGTCCTGTTCCCGCAGGGCGGGGCGATCGCCGACGGGCCGAGCGAGTACCCGGTGCCGTACCGGGACGCCCCATGGGCCGTCCATCCCTTCGCGATGTGGGAGGACCCGGCGGACGACGAGCGGGTGATCCAGTGGGTCAGGGACGTCCGTGAGGACGCCCGGCCGTGGAGCACCGGCGCGGTCTACCTCAACTTCATCGGCGACGAGGGCGAAGACCGGGTCGTGGCCGGGGTCGGCGCCGAGAACACCGACCGGCTGGCGGCCCTGAAACGGCGGTACGACCCGGACAACGTCTTCCGCTTCAACCACAACATCAGCCCTGCGTGAGCGGCGGCGGGTCAGCGCAGCACGGCCAGCACCTCCTTCGCGGCCCGCTCGCCCTCGGTCGCTCCGCCTTCCATGAACCCCTGGAAGTCGTAGGAGCAGTGCTCGCCGCCGATGTGGATGTTGCCCTGCGCCACCCCCTCGTACCCCGCGTACCGGTGCAGATAGCCCACCGGCCAGTACGAGTAGGCGCCCAGAGCGTACGGGTTGAGATGCCACGCCGACAGCTGGGCCCGGCCCGTCCAGGCGGCCGACGTGCCCGGGAAGAACGCGTCGATGTCCGCGAGGTACTTCGAGGCCAGCCTGGTGACGTAGGGGTCGCTCTCGTACGAGAACGGCCCCGCCGGCGTCAGTGACCTGGCGAGGCTGCCGCCGCCGTACTGCAACAGGATGCCGCCCGTCCCGGACTGGACCTTGGTGGTGTCCCAGGTCTGCTGGACCCGGCCGTCCGTGAAGCAGTCGCCCGCGGAGACGCCGGGCCAGGGGCCGGTGCCGCGCCAAGGTCTGCTGGAGAACTGCATGTTGAGCTTGGTGCAGTACCCCATCCGGGCGTCCCGCAGCAGGTTGGTCATGCGGGTGTCGAACCCGGCTCTGGTGAGATCGAGTTGCTTGAGGACGGGGAGCGGCACGCACAGGATCGTGTGGTCGGCCGTGACCGTGCGGACGGCTCCCGCCTCCGTGAAGGTGAGGCTCTGGGTGCCGTTGGTGTTGGCCTTGACCGCGGTGAGCGACCAGCCCCGCCGGATGGTGCCGTCGGGCAGGAAGTCGGCGATGGCGTGCGGTAGTTGATCGTTGCCGCCGACGATGTGGTAGCGCTCGTTGGACAGGCCCCAGACGTTGAAGTTGCCGGGATTGGTCTGGTAGCCCATGAGCAGGACGAGGGCGAGTGAGGACTGGTCGGTGGTGTCGGCGCCGTACTCGACGTTGTAGGCGACGTCGAAGAACCGGCCGAGCGGCGAGGTGTGGCCGCCGGGGACCCGGGACTCGATCCAGTCGTACAGGGACAGGTTGTCGAGGGCGGTGCCGGCCTGGGTGGTCTGGTTCCAGAAGACCTCGCCGGATGCCTGGAGGTCCTTGTGGAGGGCCTGGTAGACGCCCTTGAAGTCCTCGTCGGCCTGCGCGCGCGGGTAGTACTCGCCGTTGAACCACAGGACTTCCTCGGCCCCGTTGGGCCCGCCGCCGAGGAAGTCCTCGACGGGCAGGGCGAATCGGCGGCACAGCTCCAGCATCTTCTTGTGGCTGGTGTCGATCAGCTCGCCGCCGATCTCCGAGGTCTGGCCCCAGGACCAGTGGTCGCGCTGGGTGTACATCCGGCCGCCGACCCGGTCGGGGTTGGCCTCGTAGACCGTGCAGCCGTAGCCCGCGTCGGCGAGCGTGAGCGCGGCGGTCAGCCCGGCGATCCCCGCGCCGACGACGGCGATCCGGGGTGCGGAGGCAGTGGCTCGTGGGGGCGGACGCCGCCGTCACGGCCGTCGCGCCGAGGGCGCTCTTCAGGACCGTACGGCGCCGCACCCGCGCCTCCGCCACGGGCACGCCGAGCCGCTCGGCGGCGGCATGGTCGGCGAAGAGGGAACGCAGGACGTGCATCGAAAGGGTTCGGGACACGACGTACACGCTCCTCAGACGTTGACGGGGGTTTCCTCGGTGCGCTCGGCCGCGTCCTCCAGGACGATCCGGCCGATGATCTCGTAGCGCTCCGGCTTCCTGGCCCTCAGGTAGAAG
Source organism: Streptomyces sp. GKU 895 (assembly GCA_002027195.1). Lineage (GTDB taxonomy): Bacteria > Actinomycetota > Actinomycetes > Streptomycetales > Streptomycetaceae > Streptomyces. The sequence continues at coordinate 44,681 of MWJO01000062.1, forward strand.
CCGAGACCGAGACCGCCGAAGAAGACCAGGCCCACGATCCACGGGATGGCCTTGAAGAAGAGCGAGTCGGCCGCCGTACCGGCCGCGGTGTCCAGGTTCGTCACCAGCAGGACGACCACCGCGATCATGCCGACGCCGCCGAGGAGCGGGGCGGTGAGGGTGCGGAACCAGTGGCGGTCCTCGGGGTGGTGCTTGCGGAAGTAGCCGATGACCGCGAAGGAGCACAGGGTCTGCACGATCAGGATGGCCATCGTGCCGAGGATCGCGAGCAGCGTGTAGAGGTGGATGTAGGGGTCCTGGCCGGTCAGCCAGAAGGCCGCGACGAGCGCGACCGCGATGACCGACTGCACGAAGGAGGCGAGGTACGGCGATCCGTGCCTGGCGTGGGTGCGGCCGAGGGCGGGGTGCAGGAAACCTTCGCGGCCGATGGCGTACAGGTAGCGGGCCGCGCACTGGTGGAAGGCCATCCCGCAGGCGAACGACCCGGTGATCAGCAGCCATTGGAAGGCGTCGACGGCCCAGGCGCCGATGAAGGAGTGCGCCGGGTCGAAGAACAGGTCGAGGGGGCTGGTCCCGGAGGAGATCTTCAGCGAGCCCTCGAGTCCGTTGCCCGCGATGGTCATCCAGGAGACGTAGATGTAGAAGAGGCCGACGCCGACGACCGAGATGAGGGTCGCGCGCGGGATGACGCGCTTGGGGTCCTTGCTCTCCTCGCCGTACATCGCGGTCGACTCGAAGCCGACCCACGACCAGAACGCGAAGAACAGGCCGAGCCCGGCGGAGGGGCCGGTGAAGGCGTTCTTCGGGTTGACCGGCTCCATCGGGATGCCGTCGGGGCCGCCGCCGTGCAGGAGTACGGCGGTGGCGACGGCGAAGAGGACGGCGATCTCGGCGATCAGCATCACGCCGAGGGCCTTCGCGGTCAGGTTGATGTCGAAGTACGCCAGCACGGCCGTGACCAGCAGCATCGCCGCCGCGTAGACGATCCAGGGCAGATCGACGCCCAGCTGGTCGGCGACCGTGGTCTTCGCGAAGTAGGAGAAGACGCCGACGATCGACGCCTCGAAGACGACGTACGCCAGCACGGCGAGCATCCCCGAGGCCATGCCCGCGATCCGGCCCAGGCCGTGCGAGATGTAGCCGTAGAAGGCGCCGGCGGCGGTGATCCGCCGGGCCATGGCGACGTATCCGACCGAGAAGACGGTCAGGACCAAGGTCGCGAAGAGATAGCCCGCCGGCGCGCCCGTGCCGTTGCCGAAGCCGACCGCGATCGGCAGGTTGCCGGTCATCGCGGTGATCGGCGCGGCGGTCGCCACCGCCATGAAGACGACGCCGACGAGACCTACGGAATTCGCCTTGAGCCGATGCACCTCCCGCGTGGGTGTTGCTGCCTCTCGCGTGGGTCTCTCTGCCATTCCCGCCCCTCTCAACGCGCTTGCGCAACGAAATCCGAAGGTGAAATACGCCCTGCCTTTCGGATGCGTCAGTGTGGCCGCGGAGTGACGCATGCCACAAGCGACACGCGGTCGTGCAATCGGGCCGGGGACGCGACGGATTGTCGTGTACAGGGCTCCGGTGATCGCTGCCGTAACCGTCCGGAGATGTCGTCGAAGCATGCGCGCGGGTAGCGTCCGGCTCATGGACAGCAGATTCGACAGCCAGGGCGCCGGCATCACCGTTCAACGGGCGCTGGAGCTGCCCGGCCTGCGCAGCGGCCTGCCCGAGATCCTCGCGGGCGCCGACCGGCTGCAGCGGTCCGTGCGCTGGGTGCACGCGGGCGAGGTCCCCAACATCGCCTCCCTCCTCAAGGGCGGCGAACTGCTGCTGACCACGGGATACGGCCTCGGTACCCGCCCGGCCGAACAGCGGGCGTTCGTCCGCACCCTCGCCGAGCGCGGCATCGCGGCCCTCGTCATCGAACTCGGCCCCCGCTTCGCCCGCCTGCCCGCGGCCCTCGTCGACACGGCCCGCGCGACCGGCCTTCCGCTCGTCCAGCTCCACCGCGAGGTGCCGTTCGTGACCGTCACGGAGGAGATCCACACCGAGATCGTCAACGGCCACTACGCCCTGCTCCAGCGGGCGGAGGAGGTCCACCGCCGATGTACGGAGGCCCTGTTGGGCGGCGGCGGGGTGCCCCAGGTCCTCGGCATCCTCGCCGACTTCAGCGACAACCCGGTCTTCCTGGAGACGACCGACGGCCAGCTCCTGTACGCGGCCGGCGCCGGGCCCGAGGGCGCGGACCCGCTCCAGGTGTGGGAGGGGCTGCGCGGCCAGCACAAGGACACCCCGCCGACCGGGTCCGTGCTGGTCGACGTGCCCGGCGGCGGCCCGGCACCGGGTCGGTACGGGCCCGCCTGGTCCTGCTCCCGGTCCGCGCTCCCCTCGTCCCCGTGCACCGGATGGCGGCCGAGCGGGCGGCGGGCATCCTCGCCGTCGTGCTGATGCAGGCCCGCCAGGAGGAGGAACTGGCCGCGCGGGGCCGCGGCGACTTCCTGACCGACCTCGCGGAGGGCCGGATCACCGCGGAGGACGCGCCCGCGCAGGCCCGCGTGCTGGGCTTCAAGCCGGGGAGCAGCCCGCTGCTGCCGGTGGTGATGCGACTCGGCGACACGCTGTCCCCGGGCGGCGGCTGGGCGGTCCTGGCGAGAGCGGTCTCGGAAGAGCTGGCCTCGGTGGGGTCCCGGTCG
>MWJO01000063.1 GCA_002027195.1 Streptomyces sp. GKU 895
CGAACCCGGAAGCTAAGCCTTACAGCGCCGATGGTACTGCAGGGGGGACCCTGTGGGAGAGTAGGACGCCGCCGAACTCCTTTTACAGCTCCGGCTCTTGGGCATATGCCCAAGAGCCGGAGCTTTTTTGTGTTGAGGTAAGGTCAGGGGGCATCGTTGGCACGTTTCCCACAGGAGGCCCCCGGGTGGAGGTCCAGGAGACTCGCGTCCAGACGGATCGAGTCCTCACCATCCCCAACATCCTCAGCATGGCGCGGCTCGTTGGTGTGCCCCTCTTCCTGTGGTTGATCCTCAGGCCTGAGTTCGGAGGCCCCCAGAGTGATGGCTGGGCGCTTCTGGTGCTGGCCTTCAGTGGCGTCAGTGACTACCTGGACGGCAAGCTCGCCCGGCGCTGGAACCAGATCAGCAGCCTCGGCCGGCTTCTGGATCCCGCGGCAGACCGGCTCTACATTCTCTCGACTTTGGTCGGACTGACGTGGCGCGAGATTCTGCCGATCTGGTTGACCGCTGTACTTCTCGCGCGTGAGCTGGTTCTGCTGGTGATGGTGGGTATCCTCCGGCGCCACGGCTATCCGCCACCTCAGGTGAACTTCCTTGGCAAGGCCGCCACGTTCAACCTGATGTATGCCTTCCCCTTGCTGCTGCTCAGTGACGGAACTGGCTGGCTCCCGTCACTCGCTGCTATTTTCGGATGGGCGTTCGCAGGATGGGGTACAACCCTGTATTGGTGGGCAGGAGTCCTCTACGTGGTACAAGTCCGCCGCCTGGTTCGTGCGGACGCCATGGCCGATTGAACTCGCCGATGGGCGCAGTCTTAGTGTGCGATGGCCCGTGCTGGAAAAGTGCGGGACAATCTGGACGGGTGAAGTCGGCTAGACCGTCGTCTCTTGGAGGAGGACGCTTCCGACATGAAGGCCGTCGTGATGGCCGGAGGCGAAGGCACGCGCCTTCGCCCCATGACCTCGAGTATGCCCAAGCCGCTCCTGCCCGTGGCCAACCGCCCGATCATGGAGCACGTTCTGAGGCTGCTCAAAAGGCATGGGCTCAACGAGACCGTCGTTACTGTCCAGTTCCTGGCCTCCTTGGTCAAGAACTACTTCGGTGACGGCGAAGAGCTCGGAATGGAGCTCTCCTATGCCAATGAGGAGAAGCCACTCGGTACCGCCGGAAGCGTCAAGAACGCCGAAGAGGCGTTGAAGGACGATGCCTTCCTTGTCATCTCCGGCGATGCCCTGACGGACTTCGACCTCACCGAGCTGATCAATTTCCACAAGGAGAAGGGCGCGCTGGTCACCGTCTGTCTGACGCGCGTACCCAATCCGCTGGAATTCGGTATCACCATCGTCGACGAGGAAGGAAAGGTCGAGCGCTTCCTCGAGAAGCCGACCTGGGGGCAGGTCTTCTCCGACACGGTGAACACCGGTATCTATGTGATGGAGCCGGAGGTCTTCAACTATGTCGAGGCCGATGCGCCCGTCGACTGGTCCGGTGACGTCTTCCCGCAGCTGATGAAGGAAGGCAAGCCGATCTACGGCTTTGTCGCCGAGGGCTACTGGGAGGACGTCGGTACCCACGAGAGCTATGTGAAGGCCCAGGCCGACGTCCTGGAGGGCAAGGTCGACGTCGAGATCGACGGCTTCGAGCTCTCTCCCGGGGTGTGGGTCGCCGAGGGTGCGGAAGTGCATCCGGACGCCGTACTGCGGGGCCCTCTCTACATCGGGGACTACGCCAAGGTCGAGGCCGGCGTCGAGATCCGTGAGCACACCGTCGTGGGGTCCAACGTCGTCGTGAAGAGCGGGGCCTTCCTGCACAAGGCCGTTGTGCACGACAACGTCTACGTCGGGCAGCACAGCAATCTGCGTGGCTGTGTCGTCGGGAAGAACACCGACATCATGCGCGCGGCCCGGATCGAGGACGGCGCGGTCATCGGCGACGAGTGCCTCATCGGTGAAGAATCGATCGTTCAGGGCAATGTGCGGGTCTATCCGTTCAAGACCATCGAGGCCGGCGCCTTCGTCAACACCTCGGTGATCTGGGAATCCCGAGGGCAGGCGCATCTTTTCGGTGCCCGCGGGGTGTCGGGGATTCTGAACGTGGAGATCACCCCCGAGCTGGCCGTGCGTCTCGCCGGCGCGTATGCGACGACGCTGAAGAAGGGGTCGACGGTCACCACGGCCCGCGACCACTCGCGTGGTGCGCGTGCGCTGAAGCGGGCGGTCATCTCCGCGCTGCAGGCCAGCGCTATCGACGTACGAGATCTGGAGAACGTACCGCTGCCCGTCGCCCGGCAGCAGACCGCGCGGGGCAGTGCGGGCGGGATCATGATCCGGACGACGCCCGGGGTGCCGGATTCCGTCGACATCATGTTCTTCGACGGGCGCGGTGCCGACCTGTCGCAGGGCAGTCAGCGGAAGCTGGACCGGGTGTTCGCGCGGCAGGAGTACCGGCGAGCGTTCCCCGGTGAGATCGGGGATCTGCACTTCCCCGCGAGCGTCTTCGACTCGTACACCGGGTCGTTGCTGCGGAACGTCGACACGACGGGGATCGCCGAGTCGGGGCTGAAGGTCGTCGTCGATGCCTCGAACGGCAGTGCCGGGCTTGTGCTGCCCAGTCTGCTCGGGAAGCTCGGAGTGGACTCGCTGACCATCAACCCGGGGCTCGACGAGTCACGGCCCACGGAGACGCCGATGTGCGGCGGTCGGGGCTGGTGCGGCTCGGGGAGATCGTGGCGTCGTCGCGGGCCGCGTTCGGGGTGCGGTTCGACCCGGTCGGCGAGCGGCTGTCGCTCGTCGACGAGAAGGGTCGGATCATCGAGGACGACCGGGCGCTGCTCGTCATGCTCGACCTGGTGGCCGCGGAGCGGCGCAGTGGGCGCGTGGCGCTACCGGTGACCACCACGCGGATCGCCGAGCAGGTGGCGGCGTACCACGGGACGCAGGTGGAGTGGACGACCACGTCGCCCGACGACCTGACGCGGGTCGCGCGATGACTCGACCATCTTCGGTGGTGACGGCAAGGGCGCGTTCATCGTGCCCGAGTTCAGCAGTGTCTTCGACGGGACGGCGGCCTTCGTACGGCTGATCGGGCTCGTCGCGCGGACGCAGCTCACGCTCAGCCAGATCGACGCGCGGATTCCGCGGGCGCATGTGCTCAAGCGGGATCTGGCCACTCCCTGGGCGGTCAAGGGGCTCGTGATGCGCCGGGTCGTGGAGGCGGCCGGGGATCGCTTTGTCGACACGACCGACGGAGTGCGGGTCGTGGAGACCGACGGGCGGTGGGTCATGGTGCTGCCCGATCCCGCCGAGGCGGTCACCCATCTGTGGGCGGAAGGGCCCGACGACGCCTCTGCCCAGGCACTGCTGGACGAGTGGGCGGCGGTCGTGGACAGCGCCGGTCGCTGATACAGCCAGCACGCGTGCGTGCCGGACAAGTGTCCCCAAGGGGGCCAGTCCGGCACGCCGGTGGGGCCGTTCGGAGGTACTGGTCGCGACGTGCGACGATGTGCGGCATGCCGCAGCAGCCCCCCGTTCGGAGCACACCTACGCGTCCCTCGCGTCCGGACGCGTCCATGTCGCTGCTCACCAACGTCATGGACCACAGCCTCGACGACGGCTATGCCGAGGCGGCCGCCCGGAAGAAGGCCGCGGGCGAGGGTGGTCTGCCCAAGACGCTGCGGGCGAAGCTCGGGCTTGCCGCCGGCCTGGTGCTGGCGGCGCTCGTCGTGACCGTCGGAGCGGCGCAGGCGCGCGTCGCGGCTCCCGTCGTCGCCAAGGAGCGCGAGGAGCTGATCGACCGCATCGACCAGGAGACGGACGCGGCCGACCAGCTGGAGGGCACGGTCGACGACCTGCGCGACGACGTGAGCGCCATGCAGCGCGCGGCGCTCAGGGACAGCGGCGGCAGTGGGCAGGCGGACCTGGTCGGCATTCTGTCGGGCGCCACGGCCGTGCACGGACCTGGTGTGAAGCTGGTCGTGGACGACGCCAAGGAGGCCACCACCGGTGGTGACGGCGACCCGCGCGAGACCTCCGGGTTCTCCGACACCGGCCGGGTCCGGGACCGGGACATGCAGCGCGTGGTCAACGGGTTGTGGGAATCGGGCGCGGAGGCCGTCTCCATCAACGGACAGCGGCTGACGGCGCTGTCGGCGATCAGGGCCGCCGGTGACGCGATACTGGTCGACAACAGGCCGCTGGTGCCGCCGTACACGGTGCTCGCGGTGGGGGACGGGCAGCGGCTGAGCACCCGGTTCCAGAACAGCGCCGACGGGCTGTATCTGAACGCCCTGCAGGAGAACTACGGCATCCGGACGGGCATCTCCGTGGAGGGGGATCTCCGGCTGCCCGCAGCAACGAGTGTGATCGTACGTACAGCACAGCCGAGAACTGAGAAGGGCACATCGTGATCGCCGTACTGGGCCTCGTCGTGGGAGTCGTGGCCGGCCTGTTGGTCCGGCCTGAGGTTCCGGCGGTCGTCGAGCCTTATCTGCCGATCGCCGTCGTGGCGGCGCTCGACGCCGTCTTCGGTGGTCTGCGGGCCATGCTCGACGGGATCTTCGACGACAAGGTCTTCGTGGTGTCGTTCCTGTCCAACGTGGTCGTCGCCGCGCTGATCGTGTTCCTGGGCGACAAGTTGGGCGTGGGGGCCCAGCTGTCCACCGGTGTGGTGGTCGTCCTCGGCATCCGCATCTTCTCGAACGCCGCGGCGATCCGCCGGCACGTCTTCCGGGCGTGAGGCCGATGAGCGACCAGGACGGTACGCCGGAGAACAGGCTGCGCAAGGAACTGCCGGAGGAGACGCCCGCGACGGCTCCGGAGGCGGTCCCGTCGGCCGAGAAGGCCGAGCAGGACGAGAGGGCCGAGCAGGACGAGCAGCCCGGGGCGACCGGACGCCAGCGGCTCGTCCAGGGGCTGTGGCCGCCGCGTGTCACGCGTGCCCAACTGATCGTCGCCGTGCTGCTGTTCGGCCTCGGATTCGGGCTGGCCGTGCAGGTGGCGTCGAACAGCGACGGCGACAGCGCGCTGCGCGGTGCCCGGCAGGAAGATCTTGTTCGCATTCTCGATGAACTGGATGACCGTACTCAGCGTCTTGAGGACGAGAAGGCGGGCCTCGAGAAGCAGCGTGACGAGTTGGAGAACAGCTCGGACCAGGCGGAGGAGGCCCGCAAGCAGACGCTGGAGAAGGAGCGGCAACTCGGCATCCTGGCGGGCACGGTGGCCGCGCAGGGGCCGGGTATCACGATGACCATCGACGACACGAAGGGGACGGTCGAGGCGGACATGCTGCTCGACGCGATCCAGGAGCTGCGCGCGGCCGGTGCCGAGGCGATCCAGGTGAACGGGGTGCGGGTGGTCGCCGGCACGTATCTGACCGATTCCGGCAACAGCGTGAGCGTCGACGGGAACAAGATCAACGCCCCCTATCGTTTCAAGGTCATCGGCAAGCCGCAGGACCTGGAACCGGCGCTCAACATTCCTGGAGGCGTGGTGCAGACTCTGGAGAAGGAGCAGGCCACGGTCACCGTCGAGCGGTCTACCAAGATCGTCGTGGACGCCTTGCGAGCCGCGAAGCAGCCTGACTACGCTCGGTCGTCCTCCCGGTGAACCGGGGGTGCATGAGGGACGTCCGGCCAGGGCATGAGGTTGCGGGGGGTCGGCGCACCGATTGGGTGGTGCGTGGTGGAAACTGTCTGGTGGATACGGACGTTGTCAGGATGTCCGGGTCGGCCGGTGTATGCAATCAGGGTTCGTCCTGCCCCACGGGCGGGTCTGTTTCGGTCAAGGGGAATCGCCCGTGAAGTTGTTTGCGAAGTTGTTCGGCAAGAGCGCGCGAGAGGGTAGCGACAATGCGAACGCCACCGCTCGTCATCGCGCACAGCCAGACGCGGAGGGCCAGCGCCCCCTGTTCCGGGACCAGGTGGGCGGCGTTCCGGGAGGTCAGGGCGCGCCGTCTGTTGACCCTGCGCAGTCCGGCGGCATAGGTTTCGGGCAACCGTCAACCTCGAGTACGGGTGGAGAGTTTTCCATGTCGGCCCTGGTGTGTACGAGGTGCGGTAACCGCAACGCGGAGAACAGCCGCTTCTGCTCCAACTGCGGTGCGCCGCTGCGCGGTGCGCCCGAGCGTCCGTCCGAGACGACCTCCACCATCTCCATCTCCGGTCTCGAGGCCTACGACGCCGAGGCGACCGGTCAGACGCAGCTGCCGACGCTCTCCCCGGAGGCGCAGGCGGCCGTGGACGCGCTGCCGCTGGGTTCCGCGCTCCTGGTCGTGCGTCGTGGACCGAACTCGGGCAGCCGCTTCCTGCTGGACGGCGATCTGACCACGGCGGGGCGTCATCCGCAGAGCGACATCTTCCTCGACGACGTGACGGTGTCGCGTCGTCATGTGGAGTTCCGTCGCCAGCAGGACGGTTCGTTCACGGTGGGTGACGTCGGCAGCCTCAACGGCACGTACGTGAACCGCGAGCGGATCGACACGGTGCCGCTGCACAACGGGGACGAGGTACAGATCGGCAAGTACCGGCTGGTCTTCTACGCGAGCCAGCGGGGCTACTGACCCCGTCAGGGAAGGTCCATGCTTCAAACACCGAGCGGCGGTGCCGGTCATGGCACCGCCGCCGCGGACAGTGGGCTGATGAGCATCGGCACGGTGCTCAATGTGCTGCGCGACGAGTTCCCCGAAGTCACCATCTCCAAGATCCGCTTCCTGGAGTCCGAGGGCCTCATCGAGCCGCAGCGGACCCCCTCGGGGTACCGCAAGTTCAGCGCGGGCGATGTCGAGCGGCTCGGGCATGTGCTGAGGATGCAGCGGGACCACTATCTGCCGCTGAAGGTGATCCGGGAGCATCTGGACGCCATGGAGCGCGGTGAGGCCGTGGCGCTGCCCGTGGTGGGGCGCCAGCGGGACGGAGAAACGCTTCAGGAGCCCTGGGAGGCTCCCACGGCCGCGCGGATCGGCCGGTCCGAGCTGCTGGCCGCCGCCGAGATCGGCGAGCAGGAGCTCGAGGAGTGGGAGTCGTACGGACTCATCGCGCCGCTGCCGGACGGGGCGTACGACGCCGAGGCGGTCACCGTGGCGGCGCTCGTCCTCGAGCTGGGGCGGTTCGGGATCGAGCCGCGGCATCTGCGCGCCATGAAGGCCGCCGCCGATCGTGAGGCGGGGCTGGTGGACCAGGTGGTGGCCCCGCTGAAGCGCCACCGCAATCCGCAGACCCGGGCGCACGCCGAGGCCCGTACGAAGGAACTGGCGGGGCTGACGGTGAAGCTGCACGCGGCCCTGGTGCAGACCGCCCTCGGTGTACGGCTGCCCTGAAGGGCGCGGACGCCGGATCGGGCCCCCGTTTCCTGCCCGACTACCCAAACGTCCCGGGCACGGCCTAGGGTTGCTGTGTGAACGAGCTCGATGTCGTAGGTGTCCGGGTCGAAATGCCCTCCAACCAACCGATCGTGCTCCTGCGCGAAGTGGGAGGCGACCGCTACCTCCCCATCTGGATCGGGCCGGGGGAGGCGACGGCGATCGCTTTCGCCCAGCAGGGCATGGCCCCCGCACGGCCGCTGACCCACGACCTGTTCAAGGACGTGCTGGAGGCGGTCGGCCAGGAGCTCACCGAAGTGCGCATCACGGATCTGCGTGAGGGCGTCTTCTACGCGGAGCTGGTCTTCGCCAGCGGCGTGGAGGTGAGCGCCCGGCCGTCCGATGCCATAGCGCTGGCCCTGCGCACCGGAACGCCGATCTACGGCAGCGACGGTGTGCTCGACGACGCGGGAATCGCGATCCCGGACGAGCAGGAGGACGAGGTGGAGAAGTTCCGCGAGTTCCTCGACCAGATCTCGCCCGAGGACTTCGGCACCAGCAGCCAGTGAGACGGGGCCGGCCCGGCGGACTCGCCGTCCGTGACGGGTCGGCTGTGTCCGGTCACCACGGAAATGCCGGCATTTGCCACCGGCGTGTGAGAGCGTCCTACGGCCCGCCCCGAGCGCATTCGGCTAGCCTTTCCCCGCGGTGGGGTGCGGGAAACCACTCCTAGGGTGATTATCACTCGGCGTGCCGAGTGTGGCGATCGTTGACGCACCCCGGGTGACTGCCTACCGTCGAGAAGGCAGGTCAAGGACGGAGGTCGGCGTGAGAAGCAGCGGCGACGGTACGGCTGGGGGTGCCCCCGGACGGAGTCTCGGGGCTAGCGGTCCGTACCCTCCCCCAAGCTCTCAACTGCGTTCGAGTTGGGGGGACCCCCATCACAGCAACGCGGCCGATCACGCTCCGCAGCGACCGGCGGCCGTGCCGAGCAGTGGCGGAGGGGCGACGTCCATGGCGTCCGAGCAGATCGGCTACCGCGGTCCGACGGCCTGTGCGGCCGCCGGCATCACCTATCGGCAACTCGACTACTGGGCGCGCACCGGACTCGTCGAGCCGAGCGTGCGGCCCGCCTACGGGTCGGGGACGCAGCGCCTTTACAGCTTCCGGGACGTCGTCGTCCTGAAGGTCGTCAAGCGCTTCCTCGACACCGGTGTGTCGCTCCAGAACATCCGTACCGCCGTGCAGCACCTGCGGGAGAGCGGTTTCCGGGACCTGGAGCGCATGACGCTGATGAGCGACGGCGCCACGGTCTACGAGTGCACCTCGCCCGACGAGGTCCACGCGCTGCTCCAGGGCGGGCAGGGCATCTTCGGGATCGCCGTGGGCGTGGTGTGGCGGGACGTCGAGAGCGCGTTGTCCCAGCTGCACGGGGAGCGGATCGACACCGGGGAGACGCTGGTGGGGCACAACCCGGCCGACGAGCTGGCGCGGCGGCGGGGCAATCGGGCCGTTTGAGGCTTTGCCCGGGGTATCACCGAGGGCATTGTCAGTGGCGTAGGGCAGCATCGGACATGTGAGAACCGCGCCCACGATCCTGCATCTCGACATGGATGCCTTCTTCGCCTCGGCGGAGCAGGCGTCCAAGCCGAGTCTGCGCGGGAAAGCCGTCGTCGTGGGCGGGCTGGGGCCGCGTGGTGTGGTGGCGACCGCGTCCTACGAGGCCCGGGTCTTCGGGGTGCATTCCGCGATGCCGATGGCCCAGGCGCGGCGGCTGGCGCCCAATGCCGCGTATCTCGTGCCGCGCTTCGGGTTCTACCGCGCGATCAGTGAGCAGGTGATGGGGCTGCTGCGGGCGCTGTCACCGTTGGTGGAGCCGCTGAGCCTCGACGAGGCGTTCGTGGACCTGGAGGCCGGAGGCGCGGCCTGGGACGAGGCGTCGGCGCGGCTCGCGGGGGAGAAGCTGCGCGCCGACATACGGGCGGTCACCGGGCTCACGGGGTCGGTGGGGCTCGCGGCGTCCAAGATGCTCGCGAAGATCGCGTCCGAGCAGGCCAAGCCCGACGGTCTGGTGGTGATCGATCCGGGGACCGAGCGGGAGCTGCTCGGGCCGATGTCCGTGCGGATCTTGCCGGGGGTGGGGCCGGCGACGGGAGACCATCTGCGGCGGGCCGGCATCCACACGGTCGACGAGATCGTCGAGGCGGGCGAGGACGAGCTCGTACGGCTGCTCGGCAAGGCGCATGGGCACGGGCTGTACGCCATGGCGTTGGCGCATGACGAGCGGCCCGTGGTGGCGGAGCGGGAGACCAAGTCGGTGTCGGTCGAGGACACCTACGACGTGGACATCCACGACCGGGTGCGGGTGGGGACGGAGGTGCAGCGGCTGGCCGATCGGTGCGTGCTGCGGCTGCGGGGGGCCGGTTTGTCGGGGCGGACGATCGTGCTGAAGGTGCGGCGGTACGACTTCTCCACGCTGACCCGGTCCGAGACGCTGCGGGGGCCGACCGATGATCCGGCGGTGGTGAGGGAGGCCGCGGCTCGGCTGCTGGAGTCCGTCGACACCACGGGGGGTGTGCGGTTGCTGGGGGTGGGGGTCTCCGGGCTGGCCGACTACACGCAGGAGGATCTGTTCGCGCAGGCTGCGGGGGATCCTGGGGAGGTTGCCGAGGAGGACGCCGGGGAGGTGGCCGCCGAGAGGGTGGAGGCGCCTGTCGAGCGGCGGTTCGCAGCGGGGCATGACGTGATGCATGCCGAGTTCGGGCACGGATGGGTGCAGGGGAGTGGGCTGGGGCGGGTGACCGTGCGGTTCGAGACGCCGGATTCCGAGCCGGGGCGGGTGCGGACGTTTCGGGTGGATGATGAGGCGTTGGCAGTGGCTGAGCCATTGCCGTTGGTGCCGGTTGAGGGTGGGGCATCACGCCTTCGGCCGGACTTGGTTTCCCGCCCGCACCACCTGTGACAGTTTCGCTTTCGGGTGCGGGTGGCCCCTGTGGGGCGCGATCGCCGTCGGCGGCTGCCGGACGGTCGTCGGCTCTCGTCAGGCGTCTGCCTCTTCTGTGCCTGCCAGTTTGCCGAAATCCCTGTCGGGGAGGGGCGGGGGTGCGGATACGTCCAGGCCGTAGTGGTGGTACAGCTGGAGTTCCTGGTCGGGGGAGAGGTGGCGGCCGACGCCGAAGTCGGGGGCGTCCTTGATCAAGGAGCGGTCGAAGGGGACCTGAAGGGTGCCCTCGATCAGTTCACTGGGCTCCAGGGGGACGAAGGCGTCCCGGGAGAACAGGCCGGTGCGTATGGCCGCCCACTCCGGCACTCCGGTCGCGTCGTCGAGGTAGACCTCGTCGATCGTGCCGATCTTGGTGCCGTTGCGGTCGAACGCCTTGCGGCCGATCAGATTGCGCGGATCGATGTCGGTCTGCACGGGCCCTCCACTAGGTCGCCACTCGCAACTCATCCGTAAGCACTACAAAAGAGCACATTAGGGCCAGTGGCCACTCGAGGGCTCCTCTAGGGATCGACTATTTGTGCGCTGGTAGGCTGGCAAGCGGCTGTTGACCCTGTGCGGGAGAGTCCTCCGGAGAACGTCCGGGGGCGCCGAAGGAGCAAATCCTCCCCGGAATCTCTCAGGCCCACGTACCGCACGGACGAGGTCACTCTGGAAAGCAGAGCGGGTGTCGACGGCTTCCGCTCTCACCGACGGTGAAAGCCGGGCACCCTCGGGGGTCCGGTGAAGCTCTCAGGTTGAGATGACAGAGGGGGAGGCCGCCGGGACCCGCAGCCGTGGTGTCCCTCGAAGGTCGCGTCAGACCAGGAGGCCTCCGCAATGACCGCCCACCGCACTCCGCTCACCGAACTCGAGCAGGGGATTCCCTTCGAGCAGCGTCACATCGGCCCCGACCACGAGGCCCGGGCCAAGATGCTCGCGCAGGTCGGCTACGGCTCGCTGGACGAGCTCACCGCCGCCGCGGTGCCGGATGTGATCAAGAACGCTGACGCCCTCGATCTGCCGGGGGCGCGGACCGAGGCCGAGGTGCTCGCCGAGCTCCGGTCGCTCGCCGATCAGAACCAGGTGCTCGGGTCCATGATCGGGCTCGGCTACTACGGGACCTTCACCCCGCCCGTCATCCTGCGCAACGTCATGGAGAACCCCGCCTGGTACACGGCGTACACGCCCTACCAGCCCGAGATCTCCCAGGGGCGGCTCGAGGCCCTCCTCAACTTCCAGACCATGGTCGCCGAGCTCACCGGGCTGCCGACCTCCGGTGCCTCGCTGCTCGACGAGGGCACGGCCGCCGCCGAGGCGCTGGCGCTGTCCCGGCGCATGGGCAAGAACAAGAAGGGTCTGTTCCTCGTCGACGCGGACGCGCTGCCGCAGACCATCGCCGTGATCCAGACGCGCGCCGAGCCGACCGGCGTCGAGGTCGTCGTCGCCGACCTCAGCGACGGGATTCCCGCCGACATCGCCGCGCGTGAGATCAACGGCGTGCTGATCCAGTACCCGGGTGCCTCCGGTGCCGTACGCGACATCAAGGCGGTCGTCGACCAGGCGCACGAGCTCGGTGCCCTCGTGACCGTCGCCGCCGACCTGCTCGCGCTGACGCTGCTGAAGTCGCCCGGGGAGCTCGGGGCCGACATCGCCGTCGGGACCACGCAGCGGTTCGGGGTGCCGATGGGCTTCGGCGGGCCGCACGCCGGTTACATGGCGGTGCACGAGAAGTTCGCGCGCAGCCTGCCCGGGCGGCTCGTGGGCGTGTCCGTGGACGCGGACGGGAACAAGGCCTACCGGCTCGCCCTGCAGACGCGTGAGCAGCACATCCGACGGGAGAAGGCCACCAGCAACATCTGCACCGCGCAGGTGCTGCTCGCCGTCATGGCGGGTATGTACGCCGTCTACCACGGCCCGGAGGGGCTGAAGGGCATCGCCCGGCGGACCCACCGGTACGCCCGTGTCCTCGCCGCGGGGCTTGCCGCCGGCGGGGTCGAGGTCGTGCACGGGGCCTACTTCGACACCCTGACCGTGCGCGTGCCCGGCAAGGCCGGTGAGGTCGCCGCCGCCGCCGAGGCGAACGGCGTCAACCTGCGTCTCGTCGACGCCGACCACCTCTCCATCGCCTGCGACGAGACCACCAACCGGGCGCAACTCGGTGCCGTGTGGGCCGCGTTCGGGGTCGAGGGGGACGTCGAGGCACTGGACGCGGTGGCCGAGGACGCGCTGCCGGCGGCGCTGGTGCGCGACGACGAGTTCCTGACCCACCCCGTCTTCCACCAGTACCGGTCCGAGACCGCGATGCTGCGCTATCTGCGCCGGCTCGCCGACCGGGACTACGCGCTCGACCGCGGCATGATCCCGCTGGGCTCCTGCACCATGAAGCTCAACGCCACCACCGAGATGGAGCCGGTCACCTGGCCCGAGTTCGGCCAGCTGCATCCGTTCGCCCCTGCTGAGCAGGCGCAGGGCTACCTCACCCTCATCCGTGAGCTGGAGGAGCGGCTCGCCGAGGTCACCGGGTACGACAAGGTCTCGCTGCAGCCCAACGCCGGGTCGCAGGGTGAGCTGGCCGGGCTGCTCGCCGTACGCGGGTATCACCGGGCCAACGGCGATGAGCAGCGGACCGTCTGTCTGATTCCGTCGTCCGCACACGGGACCAACGCCGCCAGCGCCGTCATGGCGGGCATGAAGGTCGTCGTCGTCAAGACCGCCGAGGACGGCGAGATCGACGTCGAGGATCTGCGGGCGAAGATCGAGCAGCACCGGGACGAGCTCGCGGTGCTGATGATCACGTACCCCTCGACGCACGGAGTGTTCGAGGAGCACGTCGCCGACATCTGCGCGCAGGTCCACGAGGCCGGCGGTCAGGTGTACGTCGACGGCGCCAACCTCAACGCGCTGGTCGGGCTTGCCAAGCCGGGGCACTTCGGCGGCGACGTCTCGCACCTGAACCTGCACAAGACCTTCTGCATCCCGCACGGCGGCGGCGGGCCGGGCGTCGGACCGGTGGGCGTGCGGGCGCACCTGGCGCCGTATCTGCCGAACCACCCGCTGCAGCCCGCGGCCGGGCCCGAGACGGGTGTCGGGCCGATCTCCGCCGCCCCGTGGGGCTCGGCGGGGATTCTGCCGATCTCCTGGGCCTATGTGCGGCTCATGGGCGGGGAAGGGCTGAAGCGGGCCACGCAGGTCGCCGTGCTGAGCGCCAACTACATCGCCAAGCGGCTCGAGCCGCACTACCCCGTGCTCTACACCGGCCCGGTGGGCTGGTCGCGCACGAGTGCATCATCGACCTGCGGCCGCTGACCAAGGCGACGGGCGTGAGCGTGGACGACGTCGCCAAGCGGCTCATCGACTACGGGTTCCACGCGCCGACCATGTCGTTCCCGGTGGCCGGGACACTGATGATCGAGCCGACCGAGTCCGAGGACCTCGTCGAGCTGGATCGGTTCTGCGACGCGATGATCGCCATTCGCGCGGAGATCGAGAAGGTCGGGGCCGGGGAGTGGCCCGCGGACGACAACCCGCTGCGGAACGCCCCGCACACCGCCGCGGCGCTCGGCGGCGAGTGGGAGCACGCCTACAGCCGTGAGGAGGCCGTGTTCCCGGGCGGGGTCGTGGTCGCCGACAAGTACTGGCCGCCGGTACGGCGGATCGACCAGGCCTTCGGGGACCGGAACCTGGTGTGCTCGTGCCCGCCGCTGGACGCGTACGAGGACTGAGGCCGACCGTGCTTCGGGAGAGGGCCCCGCTTCGGCGGGGCCCGCTCGTTTTACGGGGTGGCGAGGGAGACCTCGGTCGACTTGATCAGGGCCACGACCGGGGTGTCGGCCGCGAGGGCGAGGTCTTCGGCGGCGTCCTTGGTGATGGCCGCGGTGAGTTCGATGTCGTCGAACGCGATCTTCACGGAGGCCATCGCGGCGCCGGTGGTGATGGTGGTGACCGTGCCGGGGAGCTGGTTGCGGATGGAGAGGCCCTCCACCGGGCCCGTGGCGAGGGCCAACTCCGTTGACTTCACCAGGGCGCGGACGGGGGAGCCCGGGGCGAGGCCGAGGGCGGTGACCGCTTCCTTGGTGATCGCCGCGGTGAGGTTCTGGCCGCCGGTGAGGCGGATTCCCACGGTGGCCATGACCTCGCCGGAGGTGATGGCGGTGACGGTGCCGGGGAGTTGGTTGCGGATGCTCAGGGTCATGGGCATCAACCGTAGGGGTCTGGGCGGGTTGTGCCCGGTATGAGGGTGTCCGTGGCTTTTCTACGTCCGGTCGATGTGGACGTTCGTCGACTTCACCCGGGCCGTGGCCTCCATGCCCACCTCCAGGCCGAGTTCTTCCACGGCCTCGCGGGTGAGGAGGGAGACGAGGCGGTGCGGGCCGGCCTGGATCTCCACCTGGGCGGCCACGTCGCCGAGTTTGATGGCGGTGACGATGCCGGGGAAGGCGTTGCGGACCGAGGTGTACGACGGCTCGTCGTCGGCCGCGGTGCCCTTGGCCAGCTCTACCGAGAACGCGGCGAGGTCGCGGCCGTCGATGAGGCGGCGGCCGCTGTCGTCGCGGTGGGTCGTGACGCGGCCGGCGTCGGCCCAGCGGCGGGCGGTGTCGGGGCTGACGCCGAGCAGGCGGGCGGCCTGGCCGATCGTGTAGGACTGCATGCGGTCACGATAGGGGGAGACGGGAGCGGGGTCGTGGTCGGGCGTCGGCCTGTCGGAAGCCTCGGCTTCAGCCTGTGTGGACCCTTGGGCGGCGGGCTCGGTCGGGTTCTGCCTCGCGGAGGACCTCTCGGGTGACGGGGGCCACCTCGCCCTGGCCGAAGAGGAAGAAGCGGAGGAAGTTGGCGAAGGGGTTGCCCTCGGTCCACTCGAAGTAGATGTGCGGGGTGCACCTCGTCATGTCGCGGACGTGGAGGAGCAGCGCGGCCAGGGCGTTGGGGATGGAGGACGACTCCAGGGTCAGGATGCGGTAGCGGTTGTGCAGGACCTCCCCGCGGACCGTCAGGCCGGCCTCGAACTCCGAGGGGTCGGTGACCGTCACCTCGACGAAGACGAAGTCCTCCTGGCCGGGGATGTCGTTGTCCTCGCGGATCTGCTCGATCTTGTCGCGGTACTCGGCCTTGTCACGGTTGTCCGGCTCGTTGGCGATGAAGCGGATCTTGCGGCTGGCCATGTCCCGGATGAATCGTTCCGCCATGGGGTCGAGGGTCACGCTGGTGACGCGGAGCTCGAAGGCGCGGGCCAGCCGGGAGAGCAGCGAGACCAGGATGATGCCCGCGATGAAGCAGGCGCCGATCTTGACGCCGTCCGGGCGCTCGATGACGTTGACGACCGTCGTGTACAGGAACACCGCGGAGATGACCGCGAAACCGATCGTCCAGTTGCGCTGGCCCGCCTTGCGCGCCGCGATCGTCACCGCGATCGCCGCCGAGCTGATCAGGACGAGGACGCCGGTGGCGTACGCGCCGCCCTGGGCGTCCACGTCGGCGTCGAAGATCCAGGTGACCAGGAAGGCGATCAGGGTGAAGACGATCACCATGGGGCGTACGGCGCGGGCCCAGTGCGGGGCCATGCCGTAGCGGGGGAGGTAGCGGGGCATCAGGTTGAGCAGGCCCGCCATCGCGGAGGCGCCGGCGAACCACAGGATGGCGATGGTCGAGACGTCGTAGACCGTGCCGAAGGCGCCGCCCAGGTACTCGTGCGAGAGGTAGGCGAGGGCGCGGCCGTTGGCCTGGCCGCCCGACTCGAACTCCTTCTCCGGGATCAGGAGGGTGGTGATGAAGCTGGTCGCGATCAGGAAGCAGCTCATGATGAGCGCGGCCGTGGTCAGGAGCTTCTTCGTGTCCCTGATGCGGCCTGCCGGGTTCTCCTCCGTCTCGCCCGGGTCGCCCTTGACGTGTGGCATGACCGCGACGCCGGTCTCGAAGCCGGAGAGGCCGAGGGCGAGCTTCGGGAAGACGACCAGGGCGACGCCGATCATCACGAAGACGTTGCCGTGCTCGGCGGTCAGGGCGCTGGACCAGTCGGTGACCACGTGGCCGGCCGTGATGACGTGCCACAGGCCGACGATCACGACGACGACGTTCAGCGCCAGGTAGAGGCCGACCAGGGCGACCGCGACGCCGATGGCCTCCAGGAAGCCCTTGAGGAACACCGCGCCGAGCAGCGCCACCAGGATGAGGGTGATCAGCATCTGCTTGTCGTGCAGGGCGCTGTTGAGGTGAGGGTTCTCGACGAGGTGGGTGGAGGCGTCCGCGGCGGACAGCGTGATGGTGATCAGGAAGTCCGTCGCGGCGAAGCCGAGCAGGGTCAGGACGAAGAGCTTGCCCTTCCAGAAGGTGAGCAGGCGCTCCAGCATCGCGATCGAGCCCTGGCCGTGGGGGCTCTCCTCGGCGACACGGCGGTACACCGGCAGGGCGCCCGCGAGGGTGACGATCACCAGGACGATCGTCGCGATGGGGGAGAGGAGGCCGGCCGCGAGGGCCGCGATGCCCGGCTGGTAGCCGAGGGTGGAGAAGTAGTCGACGCCGGTGAGGCACATGACCCGGTACCAGGGCTGGCCCTCGTGCTCCGGCGTGGAATCCTTCTGCTCCGCCGGCCGGCCCTGGCCCTGGTCCTGGCTTTTGGCCATGTCGGACAGGCCCTCCAGCATCCAGGCGCGCAGGCGACTGGGAGGGGGGTGTTCGGTGGTGGCCATCGGGGGCTCCTGATGTGCGGCTCGGAGTGCGGTTCCATACGGTTCCGGCCATCACACGGACGGCGGATTCAGCGTAAGCGGAGAGTGACGCATGGGCCCACGGATCAGGGGGTCGGGGGCGTCAAAAGTCCGTTAAGACTGGGGCCGCGGGCCCTTGCCACGCGTCAAGGATGGAGCGTGTGGGGTGGGTGGCCGTCCGTTGCGCTGTCCGGGGGGCGGGGCGGTGGGCCGGGGCGGGGGTGGACACCCAGCGTCACGCCGGGGCTCGGGCGGGGCTTCGTGGACCGCTGGCGTCAGGGAGGCGTCAAGGGCGGGCCGTGGGCCGTATGGGAGGCGTCAACGGCGGGTGATCCCGTGCGTTAGCGATGTTTGCTCGGAGTGTCCCTGTTCGAACGAACCTCACTCCAGGAGCTCACGATGGCCGATCTGGCCTTCGTCGTCACCACGATCGCGTGCTTCGCGCTGGTGGCTCTCGTCGCCAAGGGGGTGACGAAGCTGTGACCGCCGAGAACATCGTCGGCCTCGTCGTGGCCGTCGCCCTGCTGGGCTATCTCGTCCTCGCCCTGATCTTCCCGGAGAGGTTCTGAGAGCTGACATGGGTCCCGTCCTCGCAGGCGTCCTCCAACTGCTCGCCCTGACCGGCGCGCTGGCTCTCGCCTACGTCCCCCTCGGCACCTACATGGCCAGGGTCTACTCCTCCGACAAGCACTGGCACGTCGAGAAGTGGATCTACAAGGTCATCGGTGCCAACCCCGACACCGAGATGCGCTGGCCCGCGTACCTGCGCGGAGTTCTCGCCTTCTCAGCGGTCGGTGTTCTGTTCCTCTACCTGCTGCAGCGGATACAGGGCGTGCTGCCGGGCTCGCTCGGCTTCTCCTCGATCGACCCGGACCAGGCGTTCAACACCGCCGTGTCGTTCGTGACCAACACCAACTGGCAGTCGTACTACGGCGAGCAGGCCATGGGCCATGTCGTGCAGACCGCCGGTCTGGCCGTCCAGAACTTCGTCTCCGCGGCCGTCGGGATCGCTGTGGCGGTGGCACTCGTGCGCGGGTTCGCCCGGTCGCGGACCGGTGAACTGGGCAACTTCTGGGCCGACTTGGTGCGGGGTGTCGTACGCGTCCTGGTGCCCGGGGCCTTCGTCGCCGCGATCGTGCTCGTCGCCTGCGGTGTCCTCCAGAACTTCTCCGGCATCCACGAGGTCGGCCAGTTCACGGGCGGTTCGCAGCAGTGGAACGGCGGGGCGGTCGCCTCGCAGGAGGCCATCAAGGAACTCGGCACCAACGGCGGCGGTTACTTCAACGCCAACTCCGCTCACCCGTTCGAGAACCCGACGCCGTTCACCAACCTCTTCGAGATCTTCCTGATCCTCGTCATCCCGTTCGCCCTGACCCGCACCTTCGGCATCATGGTCGGCTCGGTCAAGCAGGGCTACGCGATCCTCGCGACCATGGCCACCATCTGGATCGGCTTCACCGCGCTGATGATGTGGACCGAATTCGCCCACCACGGACCGGCGTTCGACATCGCGGGCGGGGCCTACGAGGGCAAGGAGGTCCGTTTCGGGGTCGGCGGCTCGTCGATCTTCGCGACGGCGACCACCCTCACCTCGACCGGTGCCGTGGACTCCTTCCACTCCTCCTTCACCGGCCTCGGCGGCGGCATCACCATGCTCGGCATGATGCTGGGCGAGATCGCCCCCGGCGGTACCGGGTCCGGCCTCTACGGCATGCTCATCATGGCGGTCATCGCGGTGTTCATCGCCGGTCTGATGGTCGGCCGCACGCCCGAGTACCTCGGCAAGAAGATCGGCGCCCGCGAGATCAAGCTGGCCGCCTGCTACATCCTCATCACGCCCGCGCTGGTGCTCGTCTTCACCGCGGCCGCGATGGCCCTGCCGACCCCGGGCCACTCGATGACCAACAGCGGGGCGCACGGCTTCTCCGAGATCCTGTACGCCTACACGTCCGCCTCCAACAACAACGGCTCGGCCTTCGCCGGGCTGAACGCGGACACCCAGTGGTTCAACTCGACGCTCGGCCTGTGCATGCTCTTCGGCCGCTTCGTGCCGATGGTGTTCGTGCTGGCGCTGGCCGGCTCGCTCGCCGGGCAGAAGCCGGTGCCGCAGACCGCGGGCACCCTGCGCACCGAGAAGCCGCTGTTCACCGGGCTGTTGGTCGGCGCGATCCTCATCATCACCGGTCTGACGTACTTCCCCGCGCTCGCGTTGGGGCCGCTGGCCGAGGGGCTGGCGTCATGACCACCCGTATCGAAAGCGACGAGATGTCCACTCCCACCCTCGCGCCCCACCAGGACGCGCCCACCGGGCACCAGGTTCCCGAGGGCCGTGTCGCAGCGGGCCTCTTCGACCCCAAGCAGCTGCTGAAGTCGCTGCCGGACGCCTTCCGCAAGCTCGACCCGCGGGTGATGGTCAAGTCTCCCGTGATGTTCGTGGTGTGGATCGGGTCCGTGCTGACCACGGCGTTCTCCTTCAAGGACCCCGGCGACTGGTTCGGCTGGACCATCAGCGCCTGGCTCTGGCTGACGGTGATCTTCGCCAACCTGGCGGAGGCCGTCGCCGAGGGCCGGGGCAAGGCGCAGGCCGACACGCTGCGCAAGGCCAAGACCGACACCGTGGCGCGCAAGGCCGACGGGAGCGTGGTCGCCGGTACCGAGCTGAGGATCGGTGACCTGGTCCTCTGCGAGGCCGGCGACATCATCCCGGGCGACGGTGACGTCGTCGAGGGAGTGGCGTCCGTCGACGAGTCGGCCATCACCGGTGAATCCGCCCCCGTCATCCGGGAGTCGGGCGGCGACCGCTCGGCCGTCACCGGCGGTACGAAGGTGCTCTCCGACCGGATCGTCATCAAGATCACGACGAAGCCGGGCGAGACCTTCATCGACCGGATGATCAACCTGGTCGAGGGCGCGGCCCGGCAGAAGACGCCGAACGAGATCGCCCTCAACATCCTGCTCGCCTCGCTGACGATCGTCTTCCTGCTGGCCGTGGCCACGCTGCCGCCGCTCGCCGACTACGCGGGCACGCACCTGACGATGGTCGTGCTGGTCGCGCTGCTGGTCTGCCTCATCCCGACGACCATCGGCGCGCTGCTCTCGGCGATCGGCATCGCCGGCATGGACCGGCTGGTCCAGCGCAACGTCCTCGCCATGTCCGGCCGTGCGGTCGAGGCCGCCGGCGACGTCTCCACGCTGCTGCTCGACAAGACCGGCACCATCACCCTCGGCAACCGCCAGGCCGCCGAGTTCGTGCCGGTGCGCGGGACGACCGAGGCCGAGGTGGCCGACGCCGCCCAGCTGTCGTCGCTGGCCGACGAGACGCCCGAGGGCCGCTCCGTCGTCGTACTGGCGAAGGAGAGGTACGGACTGCGTGAGCGGCACCAGGGGGAGCTCGCCGGGGCCGAATGGATCGCGTTCACCGCGCAGACCCGGATGTCCGGTGTCGACGTCGACGGGCGCAGGATCCGCAAGGGCGCGGCCGGTTCGGTGATCGCCTGGGTGGCCGAGCAGGGCGGTGAAGTCGCCGCGGACGCACGGGAGGTGACCGACCGGATCGCCGGGGCGGGCGGCACTCCGCTGCTCGTGGCCGTCGAAGACGCCCGAGGCGCCCGGGTGTTGGGGGTCATCCACCTCAAGGACGTCGTCAAGGACGGGATGCGCGAGAGGTTCGAGGAACTGCGGCGCATGGGCATCAAGACCGTCATGATCACGGGCGACAACCCGCTGACCGCCAAGGCGATCGCCGAGGAGGCGGGGGTCGACGACTTCCTCGCCGAGGCCACTCCCGAGGACAAGATGGCGCTCATCAAGCGGGAGCAGGCCGGCGGCAAGCTCGTCGCGATGACCGGTGACGGCACCAACGACGCGCCCGCGCTGGCCCAGGCGGACGTCGGCGTCGCGATGAACACCGGTACGTCGGCCGCCAAGGAGGCCGGCAACATGGTCGACCTCGACTCCAACCCGACCAAGCTCATCGAGATCGTCGAGATCGGCAAGCAACTCCTCATCACCCGGGGTGCGTTGACCACGTTCTCGATCGCCAACGACGTCGCGAAGTACTTCGCGATCATCCCGGCGCTGTTCGCGGCCGTCTACCCGGGCCTGGACAAGCTCAACGTCATGGGCCTGTCCTCGCCGGACTCCGCGATCCTGTCGGCCGTCGTCTTCAACGCGCTGATCATCATCGCGCTGGTGCCGCTGTCCCTGAAGGGCGTGCAGTACCGGCCGGTGAGCGCGGACAAGCTGCTGCGGCGGAACCTCACCCTCTACGGGTTGGGGGGCCTGGTCGCTCCCTTCATCGGCATCAAGCTCATCGACCTGCTCATCTCCCTGATCCCCGGGCTGTAACTACTCAAAGGCGTGTCGACCGTCATGAACAACTCCGTGTCCAACACCGCCCGGTTGCTCGGGGCGGGCCTGCGGGCGCTGCTGGTGCTGACCGTGCTCACGGGCGTCCTCTATCCGCTGGCCGTCACCGGCATCGCACAGGCCGCGTTCCCCCACCGGGCCAACGGCTCCGAGATCAAGGCCGACGGCAAGGTCGTCGGGTCCTCGCTGATCGGCCAGCAGGGGTACAGCCTGGACTACTTCCAGCCCCGTCCGGCCAACGGCCTGGGCGAGAACTCGGTCAACACCCGCTACAAGCTGATCCTGTCCGGCGCCACCAACCGCTCCGGCGACAACCCCGAGCTGATCCGGTGGGTGAAGGAGGCCAAGGCCAAGGTCGTCAAGGAGAACTCCACCGCCGACTACAAGGTCAAGCCCTCCCAGGTCCCCGCCGACGCGGTCACCTCCTCGGGATCAGGGCTCGACCCGGACATCTCCCCGGCCTACGCCGACCTCCAGGTCCACCGGGTCGCCGAGAGGAACGGCCTCCCCGAGGCCCGGGTGCAGAAGCTGGTCGACGAGCACACCGAGGGCCGCACCCTCGGCTTCATCGGGGAGCCGCGGGTGAACGTCCTGGAGCTCAACATCGCGCTCAGGCGACTGGTCGAGGGCGACTGACCGATGACCCGGGTGCTGGTCGTGGAAGACGACCCCCAGCTGGTACGAGCACTCGTGATCACCATGCGGGCACGCCGGTACGGAGTGGACGCGGCGCCCGACGGTGCCACGGCCCTCCGGCTGGCGGCCGCGCGCCGGCCGGACGTGGTGATGCTCGACCTCGGCCTGCCCGACATGGACGGGGTCGACGTCATCAGGGCGCTGCGCGGCTGGACCCGGGTGCCGATCCTGGTGCTGTCCGCGCGCCAGGGCTCCGCCGAGAAAGTGGCGGCCCTCGACGCGGGTGCCGACGACTACGTCACCAAGCCGTTCAGCATGGACGAGTTGATGGCCCGGCTGCGGGCGGCGGTCCGGCGCACCGAGGAGTCGGTTCCCGTGGCGGGGACGACCCGGGTGGAGACGGCCGGGTTCACCATCGACCTGCTGGCGAAGAGGGTCGTACGCGGTGGTCGCGACGTCCGCCTCACCCCGACCGAATGGCAGCTGCTGGAGATCCTGGTGGCCCGGCCGGGGCACCTGGTCACCCAGCAGCACCTGCTGCGGGAGGTCTGGGGCGTGTCCCGCAGCAACAGGACCAACTACCTGCGCGTCTACATGGCGCAACTGCGCCGCAAGCTGGAGGCGGACCCCGCCCATCCCCGTCACCTCATCACCGAACCCGGCATGGGTTACCGCTTCGAGGCGTGAACAGGGCAGCCGCGCCACCGGTACCTCACAGCTGCGGGGCAAGCGCTCTCTTGTTCCCGCCCCGGCATCCTCGTACAGTCCGCTCCGTAATGTTCGCCAACGGGGCCGAATGTTTCGATCGGCCCGCTGGAAGGGCTGACACATATGCGGACGTACGACAACCCCGTCATCGCCGGCTTCCATCCCGACCCGAGTGTGTGCCGGGTCGGTGACGACTACTACCTGGTCTGCTCCAGCTTCGAGTACTTTCCCGGCGTCCCGATCTTCCACAGCCGTGACCTCGTGCACTGGCGGCAGATCGGCAACGTGATCGACCGGCCGGAGCAGCTGGAGTTCTCCGACGACCTCCCGGCCTCCGCGGGGATCTACGCCCCGACCCTGCGCCATCACGACGGCCGCTTCTACATGATCACCACCGCCGTCGGCGCCGGCGAGAACTTCATCGTCACCAGCGAACGGCCCGAGGGGCCGTGGTCCGACCCGGTATGGGTCGACGTGCCCAGCATCGACCCCGACCTGGCCTGGGACGAGGACGGCAACTGCTGGTGCACGGTCGCCGGATGCCGCCTCGCGCGCATCGACCCCGGGACCGGAAAGGTGCTGGAAGGGCCCCTTCCGGTGTGGTCCGGGACGGGGTTGGAGCACCCCGAGGCGCCGCATCTGTACCGCATCGGCGACTGGTGGTACCTGATGCTCGCCGAGGGTGGCACGGCGCAGGGGCACAGTGTGTCGATCGCCCGTGCCCGCTCGCCGCGCGGACCCTGGGAAGGCGCCCCGGACAACCCCGTGCTGAGCCATCGCAGCACCGACCTGCCGATCCAGTGCACCGGCCACGCCGACCTCGTCGAGGCGGCCGACGGCACCTGGTGGATGGTGCTGCTGGCGACCCGTCCGCGCGGTTACTTCCCGGGCTTCCACGTCCTCGGCCGGGAGACCTTCCTGACGCCGGTGGAGTGGGTCGACGGCTGGCCGCGGGTGGGGCCGGTGCGGGAGAGCCATGCGGCGCCGGCCGCCTGGCACCCCGTACCGCCGCAGCCGGAGCGGGACGACTTCGACGCCGCCGGCCTCGCCCCGTACTGGATCTCCCCGCGCCGCAGGCCGGCCGGGTCGTGGTCGCTCGTCGAGCGGCCCGGGGCGCTCACCCTGCACGCCACCGGGGGCAGTCTCGACCGGCCGGGACACACCTTCGTCGGGCGTCGTCAGCAGCACCCCGAATGCCGGGTGGACGCCCTCCTGGAGCCCGGGCAGGGGCGTGCCGGGCTGTCCGTGCGGATCGACGAGGCCCATCACTACGACCTGGAGATCGCCGGCGGAGAGGCGAGCGTGATCGCCCGGGTCGGACCGGCGCGCAGTCGCGTCGCGCGGCGGGCGGTGGCTGCCGGGCCGCTCACCCTCACCATCGGGGTGCGCACGGAACCCCTGGTCACCGCCACCGGGGAGGACCTGCCCGGGCTGCGGGCCGGCGGGCCCGACGCGATCACTTTCGCCGTCGACGGCGAGCCGCTCGCCGCCCTCGACGCCGCTATCTGTCCACTCAGGTCGCCGGCGGATTCACCGGCCGGGTGATCGGGATGTACGTCACCGAGGGCAGCGCGGCCTTCGACTGGTTCGCCTACGCGGCTGGGCCTTCGCGGTAGTTCCGGAAGGCTTCGGAAACGTTCGGTCCGGTCGTGGCGGAGGCAAGCCCGGCGGGTGCCGTGGAAGTTGGCCGCAGATTCACCGCGTACAAGGGGTTGCCACCGTTTGGGAGCTGTCTCTAGGGTGCGGCAACAACGAAGCTTTCTGGATCAACTCCGAAACTTTCGGTCCTGAGGACGGTGTAGTGGACACGCCGTCCCGTACCCAAGGAGTGCAAAATGGGCGACCCGGCACTGTCTCGCCGCGGCTTCCTGGCGGCGTCCGCCGCGACCGGTCTGGGCATGACGGCACTGAGCGGCTGCGGTGGCGATTCGGACGGTGGGTCGTCCGACGGAACGACCACGATCGAGTGGTGGAACATCTCCACCACCGAACCCGCCCACACGGTCTGGGCGCAGCTGGCGAAGAAGTTCGAGGCGCAGAACCCCAAGGTCAAGGTAAAGATCGTTCAGATGGAGAACGACGCCTACAAGTCGAAGATGACGGCGCTGATCGCCTCCGGGAAGCTTCCCGACATCTTCCACACCTGGGGCGGCGGTGTCCTCAAGCAGCAGGTCGACGCGGGCCTGGTCGAGGACCTCACCGACAAGACCAAGCCGTGGGCCGACGACCTGCTGAAGGTCTCCAAGGAGGCCTACCTGATCGACGACAAGATCTACGGCATACCGTTCGACATCGGCATGATCGGGTTCTGGTACAACAAGGCGCTCTTCAAGCAGGCCGGCATCACCGAACCCCCCACCACCTGGGCCGCGTTCCTCGACGCCGTCAGCAAGCTGAAGGCGAAGAACATCACGCCCATCGCCCTCGCGGGCAAGGAGAAGTGGCCCGGCATGTACTACTGGGCCTACCTCGCGATGCGCACCGCGGGCGCGAGCGGATTGCAGAAGGCGTACGACGCCAAGGACTTCACCGGCCCCGAGTTCGTCCAGGCGGGCGCGCACCTGAAGGAGCTCGTCGCGCTCCAGCCCTTCCAGAAGGGCTTCCTCAACGCCGCCTACTCCTCGCCGACGGGCCAGGCCGCCAGCGTCGGCAACGGCAAGGCGGCCATGGAGCTCATGGGCCAGTGGGCGCCGCAGGTGGAGGCCGACGCGGGCAAGGGCCTGGGCAAGGACCTCGGCTTCTTCCCGTTCCCGGCGGTCGACGGCGGCAAGGGCGCCATCACCGAGGTCTTCGGCGGCGGCGGTGCGCACGCCCTGCGCCGGGGCGCCCCGCAGGCGGCCGTCGACTTCCTGAAGTTCTTCGCCTCCGAGGCCACCGACCTGGAACTGGTCAAGAAGACCGGCACCCTCCCGGTGGTCCCCGGCGCCGAGAGCGCCGTCTCCGACCCCAACCTCAAGGCCGTACAGGCCCAGTTGAACGCCGCCACCGGCTTCCAGCTCTACCTCGACCAGGCCTACGCCCCCGCCGTCGGCCAGGAGGTCAACGACAGCGTGGCCGCGCTCATCGCCGGCTCCAAGTCCCCCGAGCAGGTCGCCCAGTCGATCACGAAGGTCACGAAGGAAGAGCAGTAACAGGCGATGACCTCCACCCTCGCAGACAAGCGGAGCCGCCCAGGCTCCGAAGCTCCGCCCCCGGACACCGTCAGGGCCCGGGGGCGGGCCCGGCGGCGCGCCCTCAACTGGCTCACCGCGGTGGGCTTCCAGCTGCCCGCGCTGGTCCTGTTCATCGGGCTCGTGCTGCTGCCGATGCTGTTCGCCCTGTACGCCGCCTTCTTCCGCTGGGGCGGCTTCGGGATGCCCGAGGACTACATCGGTCTCGACAACTTCACCGACCTCTTCGACAACCCGGTGTTCATGGGCGACCTGTGGCGCTGCCTCGTCCTGACGCTGCTGACCCTCGCGCTGCAACTGCCCTTCGCGCTCGCCATGGCGGTCCTGCTCAACCAGCGGCTGCGCGGCCGGGCCGTCTACCGGATGCTGTTCTTCGCGCCGTACGTCCTGTCCGAGGCCATCACCGGCGTGCTCTTCAGCATGGTGTTCGCCCCGGACGACGGTCTCGCCGACCATCTCCTCGGCAGCATCGGCCTCGACAGCCTCGGCGGCGAGTGGTTCGCCGACCCGTCGTGGGTCATGGCGACCCTGTTCATCGTCATGACCTGGAAGTACTTCGGCTTCCACATGATGCTCTACCTGGCCGGACTCCAGTCCGTGCCCCGGGAGTTGACCGAGGCGGCGCTCATCGACGGTGCCAACGCCTGGCAGCGCTTCCGCAGCGTCACGCTGCCGCTGCTGATGCCCACCATCCGCATCAGCATCTTCCTCGCGGTCATCGGTTCCATCCAGCTCTTCGACCTGGTGTGGGTGATCACGCAGGGCGGTCCCGACCACCACTCCGAGACCATGGCCGTGACCATGTTCCAGTACGGCTTCAAGCGCTACCAGGTCGGCTACGCCAGCGCGATCAGCGTGGTCATGTTCGGCATCTGCCTCGTCTTCGCCCTCGCCTACCAGCGCTTCGTACTCCGCCGTGACCTCGAAGGGGCGACCACCACGATGAGGGGAGCCGGGAAATGAGCCTCAAGAGCGAGGGCGTGAGCCTCAAGACCGAGCGCGTGAGCCGCAACAGCCGGACCACACGCACGCTGCCGCTGCACGTCATCCTCATCGCCGTCGGCGCGCTCATGGTCGTACCCCTGGTGTACGCCGTCCTGTCCGGCTTCAAGTCGACCGACGAGCTCTCCAGCAACCCCTTCGGGCTGCCCGAGCACTGGCGGACCGGCAACTACACCGGCATCCTCGGCTCCGGAGACTTCTGGCGGCTGCTCGGCAACAGCACCCTGATCGCGGTCGCCACGACCGTGCTGGTGGTCGCGGCGTCGGCGCTCGCGGCCTTCTCCTTCGCCCGGTTCGCCTTCCGGGGGCGGGAGGCGCTGTTCACGCTGTTCACGATGGGGCTGATGTTCCCCTTCGCGGTCGCCGCACTGCCGCTGTTCCTGCTGCTGCGCTACCTCGACCTGCTGGACAACCCGCTGGGCGTGATCCTGCCGCAGGCCGCGTTCGGGCTACCGATGACCATCATCATCCTGCGGGCCTTCTTCCGGGAGATCCCCGGCGAGCTGGAGGAGGCGGCCACCCTCGACGGGTGCACCCCCTTCGGGTTCTTCTGGCGGGTGCTGCTGCCGATGGCCCGGCCCGCGCTCGGCACGGTCTCGGTGCTCGCCGTCGTGACCAGCTGGAACAACTTCATGCTGCCGCTGCTGGTGTTCACCGACAACACCTGGTGGACCCTGCCCATCGGCGTCCAGCAGTTCCAGGGCCAGTACTCCTCCGACTACGCCCGTGTCTTCGCCTATCTCGTCCTGGCGATGGTTCCCGCCCTCGCCTTCTACTCGGTCGCCGAGCGCCAGCTCGTCGGCGGCCTCACCGCCGGCGCCACCAAGGGCTGACGGCGGCAGTACGGCCCCCACCCCCGCACGTGAGGAGTCGCACCACCATGCACAAGAACCGTCTCAGACTCGTCGGCGTCCTGGCCGCGGTCCTGGTCGCCGGCGGAATGGCGGCGCCCGCCCAGGCGCACGGCAAGCACGCCACCCTCGCCGACCTGGCCCAGCGCCACGGCCGCTACTTCGGCAGCGCCACCGACAACCCCGAACTCGTCGACGAGCCCTACAAAGCCGTCCTCGGCAGCGAGTTCGACCAGATCACGCCCGGCAACGGCATGAAGTGGTACGCCACCGAGCCCCAGCAGGGCGTCTTCGACTGGACGGCCGGCGACGAGATCGTGAACCTCGCCCGCGCCCACCACCAGAAGGTGCGCGGCCACACCCTCGTCTGGCACAGCCAGCTGCCCGACTGGCTGACGAGCAGGGAATGGACGGCCAAGGAGCTGCGGGCCGTGCTGAAGAACCACATCCAGACCGAGGTACGGCACTACCGCGGCAAGGTGTTCGCCTGGGACGTCGTCAACGAGGCGTTCAACGAGGACGGCACGTACCGCGAGACGATCTTCTACAAGACGCTCGGCCCCGGCTACATCGCCGACGCCCTGCGCTGGGCCCACCAGGCCGACCCGAAGGTCAAGCTCTATCTGAACGACTACAACATCGAGGCGGTCGGGCCGAAGAGCGACGCCTACTATCAGCTCGCCAAGGAGCTGAAGGCCAAGAAGGTCCCGTTGAACGGCATCGGCCTGCAGACCCACCTCGCGCTCCAGTACGGGTATCCGACCACGCTGGAGGACAACCTCCGCCGGTTCTCCAAGCTCGGGCTCGACACCGCGCTCACCGAGGTCGACATCCGGATGATCCTGCCGGCGACCGAGGAGAAGCTCGCCGAGCAGGCCAAGTGGTACGGGGACCTGACCGACGCCTGCCTGGCGGTGCGCAGGTGCGTCGGCATCACGATCTGGGACTACACCGACAAGTACAGCTGGATACCGGCGTTCTTCGAGGGCGAGGGTGCGGCCCTGCCGTACGACGAGCAACTCCAGCCGAAGCCCGCGTACTTCGCGATCAGGGACGCGCTGAAGTAGCGGCGCGTTCCCAGGACACCCGGCGGCTGGGCAAGGAGGGGAGTCCGCCGGGGTGCGGCCCGGCCCTGCGGTGCGTCCCACCGCAGGGCGGTGCCGGTTCAGGGGCCA
This sequence comes from Streptomyces sp. GKU 895, assembly GCA_002027195.1. Classification (GTDB taxonomy): domain Bacteria; phylum Actinomycetota; class Actinomycetes; order Streptomycetales; family Streptomycetaceae; genus Streptomyces. The sequence goes on from MWJO01000063.1 coordinate 28,888, forward strand.
GGGGCGCGCTGACGGCTTCAGTGGCTCAGGGGCGCGGTCCCGGCTCTGGCGGCTTCAGCGGGTCAGAGGCGCCGTGCTGGCTCTGACGACGAGTTCCGTGCCCAGCTCCACCCGGGGCGAGTCCGGCTGCTCGTCGCGGGCCAGCCTGAGCACCGTACGCACCGCCAACTTGCCCATGTCCGCGAGAGGTTGCCGGACGGTGGTGAGGGGCGGGGCGGACCAGCGCACTTCCGGAAGGTCGTCGAAACCGACCAGGCTCATGTCCTGCGGCACCCGCAGTCCGCGTTGCCTGAGCGCCTCGATCGCGCCGAGCGCCATCTGGTCGCTGGCCGCGAAGATCGCGGTCGGCGGCTCCGGCAGGTCCAGCAGGGCGTTGCAGCCCGCGAAGCCGGACTCGGGGTGGAAGTCGCCGGGGACGACGAGGGAGTCGTCGACGCCGAGCCCGGCGCCCTCCAGAGCCGCGCGGTAGCCGTCGAACCGGGCCCGGGAGCACAGCAGCCGGGGCGGCCCCGCGATCAGGGCGATCCTGCGGTGCCCGAGGGAGAGCAGATGCTCGGTGGCCGCCATCCCGCCCGACCAGTTGGCGGCGCCGATGGTGGGGGCGTCCAGCGCGGGGGAGCCCGCCGGGTCGACGACCACCAGAGGGACGCCGAGGATGCGCAACTCCTCGTGCAGCAACGGCTCCAGGTCCGAGGTGACCAGGATGACGCCGTCGGACGCGCGGGCCCGCAGATTGCGCATCCACTCGCGGGCGTCGCCGGAGCGGCCGTGGATCGCCGAGACGACCGTGCCGACGCCGGTCGCGTGGGCGATCTCCTCGACCCCGCGGATGATCTCCACCGCCCAGGGACTGTCGAGGTCGTTGAAGACCAGGTCGAGCAGGGCCGCGCGGGTCCCGGAGGACGTGGGGCGCTTGCGGTAGCCGTGCTGCTGGAGCAGTTCCTCGACCCGTGCCCGGGTCTTGGGGGACACGTCGGAACGGCCGTTGACGACCCGGGACACGGTCGGCACGGAGACGCCGGCCTGCCGGGCGATCTCGGTGATCGTGATCCGGCTCCCGGGCGCGGCCGGCCCGCCGGCGCCGACCTCGTGTGCTGCCAACTCCCCACCTCCGTGGCTGTGTCGAAACTTCCAGGAGTCTTCCGGAAAACGGGCACTGATGGGAAGAGGGGACTGGAGGGCAGTACGAGGATCAGCGGATTCCGCATGCGGGGCTACGGGGAGTGAGCGGCACCGGACATGCGTCGGGGCCGGTTCGCAGCGTGTGTCTGCGGGCCGGCCCCTCTGGATCTGCGGGCGGTGCGCCGGCCGCCCGCGGGTGGCTCAGGCGGCGGTCATCACCTTGTCGGTGCCCAGCGGGCGGTGCGGGGCGATGATCTGGCCATCGGGCAGGAGCTCGCCGGTGTCCTCGAAGAGCAGGACGCCGTTGCACAGCAGGCTCCAGCCCTGCTCCGGGTGGTGCGCCACGAGGCGGGCGGATTCCCGGTCGGCGGAGTCGGCGGTCGGGCACGGCGGCTGGTGCTGGCACATGGGTGGGATCTTTCGCTTTGTCGTGGTGTTCATCGCTGCCCCCGTTGTGATAAGTCGGTCGGAACCAGTGTTGCCCCACGGGCCTCGATCCGCAGGGATTTGGCAGCACCGCTACTCACAGGTTCATGACGCGTCACCCGCGCGGACGGTTCATCCCAACTGCACTGTCTCTTCGGGTGGTTCGCGATGGCCGGATGGGGCTAGTCCGGACGGGTGCGGGCACGAAAGAGGCTCGTACGAGCCGTGTTCCGCTCGTACGAGCCGCAGTCGGGGGCGCCGCTTCAGGCCGGTTGGCTCAGCAGAGGTGCCGGCTTCGGTGTCACCCGATGGGTCAGCACCGGAAGCAGCTCGGCGACCCGGTGCGGCCGGTGGGCGGCGATACCGGGCGGCGCGGGCGCGAGCGGGACGAGCAGATCGGTGGCGGCGGGATGGCCGCCGGCCCCGTCCGCGGTGCAGTCGCCGTGCAGCCACAGCGTCAGCATGTACAGGCCCGGCACCGACAACAGGCGGGGCTGGTAGGACTGTTGCATCGTCTCGGCCTGGCGCAGCGCGCGCTCGGTGGAGGCGACGTACGGGCCCTCGAAGAAGTGCGAGAAGGCCCAGCCGTCGGGCGTCAGGCGAGTCTCGGCCGCGGCCACGGCGCGGTCGCCGCACCGGATCAGGAAGCGCCACCCGGCCAGCCGGGTCGCGGCCGCGCCCGCGGCGGTGAGCTCGTCGAGGACATGGAGGGGCAGCGGGAGTTCCGGGGTCGCGGGCCCCTGGGCGGTACGCAGTGACGGTGTTCGGGCCTCGCGGACCGCGGTGGGCGAACCGAGCGCAGTGAGGACGGAGCGAAGGGCGGGCGCGGGGGCCGGGGGCACATGCAGCGGCATGGTGGGTCGCCTCTCATTCGACAGGCACGGTGGCGCGAGGGCGTGGGCGGACGGCGCTGTCAGCTCGCGGGGCCAGAGAGGCGGGGGCCGGGTCATGAGTGCGCGTGATGAGGGTGAGGCCTGCCTACGTCACCTCGACGGCAGGATCGTTCGACCGGGGGCGCCAACCTTCTGCCTCGTTCGCGGAGTTTATACGACACGTGTTCAGACGATGTTTCGTCTAGCCGTTTCCGAGGTGAACGGCAAGGTTTCATCCGGTCGTCGATACGTGGGAATCATCCCGATTCCGCGTCGCCCGTACGGCGATGACCTCGGTGAATGCCGCGGAAGTGGACGGCCAATTCTCGTCGGCGTTTTTCACGAGTTGTTCAGGGCACTCGAAACTGCAAAGTGCCGCATGCCCGGTGAATGTGCCCCGGTCGTCTGCGCCAGAGTAGCGGGCGCCGGGCCGCGCGGGACGTTATCGATCGCATCCGCTGGGCATCATCCCACGTGACCCGGGACGCCCGGCGGCCGATCTACGGCACGCCCATCCGAGGAGGGACGCTGCGATGGGGGAGAAGGTCGTGGCAGGTCGGTTCGATCTGTCCGATCGCCAGCACTACCGCGACAAGCTCCGGCAGTGTCTGGCGGGCCTGGAGCGGCTGCTGGAGGAGAAGCGGTTCGACCGGCCGAAGAACCTCATGGGGCTGGAGATCGAGCTGAATCTCACCGGCCCCGACGGTATGCCGAAAATGTTGAACGCGCAGGTGCTCGAGCGGATCGCGAGCCGAGATTTCCAAACAGAACTCGCCATGTTCAATCTGGAAGTCAACATAGCCCCACACCCGTTGGGCGGTCGCGTATTCGACCGGCTCGCCGAGGAAATACGTACCTCGCTGGCATATGCGGACCGAAAAGCGGGAGAGCTCGACGCCGGGATCGTGATGATCGGCATTCTGCCGACGCTCGACCGGGACGACCTCGTCTCCTCCAATCTTTCCGACGTCGACCGCTACACCCTGCTGAACGATCAGATCGTGGCCGCCCGCGGTGAGGACTTCGCCCTCGACATCGACGGCGTGGAACGACTGAGCTGCACCTCGAAGTCCATCGCCCCCGAGGCCGCCTGCACCTCCGTGCAACTGCACCTCCAGGTCACCCCGGGGCGCTTCGCGGACGTGTGGAACGCCGCGCAGGCCGTCGCCGCCGCGCAGATCGCCGTCGGCGCCAACTCGCCGTTCCTGTTCGGCAAGGAGCTGTGGCACGAGTCCCGGCCCCCACTGTTCCAGCAGTCCACCGACACGCGTCCGCCCGAGCTCCAGGCGCAGGGGGTACGGCCGCGCACCTGGTTCGGGGAGCGGTGGATCTCCTCCGCGTACGACCTCTTCGAGGAGAACCTGCGCTACTACCCCGCCCTGCTGCCGATCTGCGACGACGAGGACCCGCTGAAGGTGCTCGACGAGGGCGGCGTTCCCAGCCTCGCCGAGCTCGTCCTGCACAACGGCACCGTGTACCGCTGGAACCGCCCGGTCTACGGCATCGCCGACGGCGTCCCGCACCTGCGCGTCGAGAACCGGGTGCTCCCCGCCGGGCCCACCGTCACCGACGTCATCGCCAACGCCGCGTTCTACTACGGCGTCGTCCGCGCCCTCGCCGAGGAGTCGCGGCCGGTGTGGACGCGGCTGCCCTTCGAGTCGGCCGCGGCCAACTTCGACGCGGCCTGCCGACACGGGATCGACGCCCGCTTCGACTGGCCGCGGCGCGGCCGCTACGGCGGGCTGGCCCAGGTCGACGCCGTCACCCTCGTACGCGACGAGCTGCTGCCGCTGGCCGAGGCCGGACTGGACGCGTGGGGCGTGGAACCCGCCGACCGGGACTTCTACCTCGGCGTCATCGACGAACGCTGCCGACGCCGGGCCAACGGCGCGACCTGGCAGTCCGCGACCTTCCACCGGGCCCTGGAGAAGGGCCTCGCCCGCGACGCGGCGTTCGCCGCGCTGACCCGGCGCTACCGCGAGCTGATGCTCGTCGGGGACCCGGTGCACACGTGGCCGGTGGGGTTGCCGGAGCCGGTGCCGCTGGGGTGACGGGGCGCGGCCGCTGGGGTGGAGGGGTGTGGCCCCTGGGGTGACAGGGCGTGCCGTTGGGATGTCGGGGCGTGGTCGTTGGATGGCGGCGCGCAGCTGGGTGACAGGGCCTGCCCGCGGGATGGCGGTGCCGTGGCCGGTCCGGGGCACGGCGCGCCGCTGGGCGCGCCGTGGCGAGGGCCGGCGGAAGAGGGCCGTGATCGGGACGGCGGCCTGGGAGGTCGGCGGATCAGAGGGCGGGCTAGGGTCGGGCGTCGGCCGGCAGGCTGCTGGGCGGGACGACACGGCGGCGGATCAGGTGTCGCGTGCCCGTGCTCAGGTGTGCCGTGTTCTCTGCTCAGTCCGTGTCGCGTCCTCTGCTCACCTTGCTCAGTCCGTGTCGCTTCCCCTGCTCCACCCTGCTCAGTCCTTGCCGCTTCCCCCGCTCACCCCTTCCCGCTTCCCTCCGCCCCCGCCGCCACGATCGCCTTCAGGATCACCTCGTGGATCTGGGACGGGTCGGTGACCTCCTGGCCGGAGCCGCCCGTGGCCGTGGCTATTTGGGTCGCCTCCGTGCGGTCCGCGTCCGGGCCGACGGCGATCATGATGAGGGGGACCGGGCGGTCGGGGTCGGTGAGCTGGCGGAGGCGGTTGATCAGGGCGCCGCGGGAGATGCTGCCGGGGTCCTGGTTGACGCCGTCGGTGAGGACGACCAGGGCGTTGAACTTGCCCTTGGCGTAGGAGGACACCGCCGATCTGTAGGCGGCGAGGGTGGTGTCGTACAGCCCTGTCGCGCCGTTCGGGACCGGCGTCAGGCCGCTGAACGCCGCTGTGAGACGGTCGCGTTGGGTGCCGTTGCCCTGGGCGGAGCCCAGGCGTTCGGTCGGCACCAGGACGCGGTAGTCCTTGTCGCCGTCCAGCTTGGTGGAGAAGTCCCACAGGCCGATCTCGTCGTCCGGCGTGAACGTGGCGAGGGCCTGGAGGAGGGACGCCTTGGTCACGTCCATCCGGGACTGGCCGTCGCTCGTGACCTCCTCGGACATCGAGGAGGACGCGTCCACGACCGTGGTGATGCGAGCGCTCTGCACCGTGATCGTCCAGGTGCCGAGGGCTTCCTGGAGCGCCGTCTCGGACGCCGGGCGTACGGCGGCCTTCGCGTACGGCTGCGGCCTGCTGCCGCCGGCCCCGGTGACGACCGACGCCTCCACCTCGTCGTCGGAGGTGCGGAAGCCGTACTTGTGGAGCAGCTTCCGCTGTCCCGGCTTGCGCAGATAGTTCACGAACCGCAGGGCCGCCCGGCTCTCGTCGGTGGTCAGCACCGCCTGGTCGACCAGTGTGTAGGGGAAGTCGAGCCGCGGTGAGCCGTCCTTCGGATAGAAGAGGTCGAGACCCTCGCCCCCGTCCGCGGTGTTGTACGCGAACGCCGCCTGCTCGCTGAGGATCAGCGCCTGGTTGCGCTTGGGGTTGCCCTGCTCGGTGCCGGAGGCGTCGCGCGGGAGGGTGTCCAGGACCTGCGTGTCGCTGTCGGAGGTGCGCTGCGACAGCGTCTTCATCATGGCCGCGGCCTGGGTGTCCCCGCCCTCGATCGCGCCGGCGGCCGTGGTCAGCCGGGTGAGGGCCAGCAGCCCTGTCGCACTGCGCGCCGGGTCGGCCGCGCCGAGCCTGAGGGCGTCGTCCCGCATGGTGGCGCCGGCCAGTTCGATCCAGCTGTACGTCTTGCGCGGCCACCCCAGCGACTTCGCCGCCTGCGGCACCACCGCCACGCCCACCGGTGAGGACGCGAAGCTGCCGACCGGCGTCACCTCCGTCGCCCCCGTGTCCGCCGCGACCCGCTCCACCCACACCCGCGAGTCCGGCACCCACACCTGCGCATCGGTCTTCCGGCCGGCCAGCAGGGTGTCCGCGACCTTGGAGGAGTCCTGCGCGGTGACCGTGACGTCCACGCAGCGGCCGTCGGAGGTGAGGCTGTCGTCACGGGCCCGCTCCGCGGCCGCGCGCAGCGCCGGGACCACGTCGGGAGAGGCCGCGACCTTGAGCCGTACCGCGTCCTCCTGGCAGGACGCGCCGAAGGAGAGCAGTCCGCTCTGGACGGCCGCCGCCGTCCCGCCGGCGACGGTGAGGACGAGTACGGTCGCGATGGCCACCGAGCGGCGCCGGGCGCGTGGGCGGGGGTCGCTGCCGCCCGCCCCATACTGATCGGGCAAGCTGTGACGTCCCATGACGGTGGTGCCCCTCCCTGTCAGACCTTCTGCCGGTTTTCGGCCGCATGTCGGGCAAAGGGGGAGGTGCGCCCCGTACGGTGTCCGTCCCCCAACGGCCTGTCTCGCACGATCGTCGTAAGTTCTCACGATCTTCGTAAGTTCTTTCGAGGACCCTAGCGGGGCATCGCGGGGGATGAGACGGGATTACTGAATTGGAGTCAGGTGTGCAGGCAGAGGCGGGTGCGGTGGCTGATTCTTTTCCGCCGGAGCGGTCCTTGCGACGGATTCTCCGGGACGAGACCCTGCTCGTTCTGGGGCTCTCCCTCGGTGCGAGCGGTGTGTCCGCCCTGATCAGCTTTGTCGGATCGGTCACCAAACCAGGCGGCCTCAAGGACCAGGCGGCCACCCTCAACGCCTCCGCCGCGCCCGGCCGTCCCTGGCTCGATCTCGCCTGGCAGCTCTTCGGGATCGCCTCGTCGCTCGTGCCCGTCGCCCTCGTCGCGCACCTGCTGCTGCGCGAGGGGAGCAGCCTGCGCGTCCTCGGCTTCGACCGCACCAGGCCCTGGTTCGACCTGGCCCGCGGCGCGGCGATCGCGGCGGTGATCGGCAGCACCGGAATCGCCTTCTACCTGGCCGCACGCGGCCTCGGTTTCAACCTCACCGTCGTGCCGGAGGCACTGCCCGAGGTGTGGTGGAAGTACCCGGTGCTGGTGCTGTCCGCGCTGCAGAACGCGATCCTCGAAGAGGTCATCGTCGTCGGCTATCTGCTGCGCCGGCTCGGCCAGTTGGGCTGGACGCCGGGGACCGCGCTGGTGGCCAGTTCCGTACTGCGCGGGTCGTACCACCTCTACCAGGGCATCGGCGGGTTCCTCGGCAACATGGCGATGGGGGTGGTGTTCGTCTGGCTCTACCGCCGTTGGGGCCGGGTGGGCCCCCTGGTGGTGGCGCATTCGCTGCTCGACATCGGCGCGTTCGTCGGGTACGCGCTGCTGGCCGGGAAGGTGGGCTGGCTCCCCACGGCCTGAGGCGTCAGACGAGCAGCTCCCCCTCGATCGTGATGACCGCGCGGCCCGTCAGGAGCGTGCGGTCGCCGCGCAGTTCGGTGCGGACGCGGCCGGAGCGCCGGGAGGCCTGGAGGCCGGTCAGCCCGGTGCGGCCGAGGCGCTCGGCCCAGAACGGGGCCAGCGCGGTGTGGGCGCTGCCGGTGACCGGGTCCTCGTCGATGCCGACGTTCGGGAAGAAGCAGCGCGAGACGAAGTCGTAGCCCCGGGACGGGTCCTCGGCGCGGGCGGTCGCGATGATGCCGCGCTCGGAGAAGGCACCGAGTGCCTTGTGGTCGGGGGCGAGGGCGTGGACCGTCTTCTCGTCGGCGAGTTCGAGGATCAGGTCGCCGACGTTCGGGCCGGTGTCGAAGGCGGAGAGCGGCTCCGCCCCCAGCGCCGTGGCGACCCCGTCCGGCACCTCGGTCCGGGTGAGCGGCGCGGTCGGGAAGTCCAGGGTGATCGAACCGTCCTCGCCCGGCGTCGCGATGAGCACCCCGCTGCGGGTGGCGAACCGCACCGGGCCCTCGTGCGCGCCGGTCGTGTGCAGGACATGGGCGGTCGCCAGTGTGGCGTGGCCGCACATGTTCACCTCGGCGGCCGGCGTGAACCAGCGCAGCGCCCAGTCGGCGTCCCCGCCCCCGGGCAGGCGGTGCGCGAAGGCCGTCTCGGCGTGGTTGACCTCGACGGCCACGTTCTGGAGCCACGCGTCGTCCGGGAAGGAGTCGAGGAGGAGGACCCCGGCGGGGTTGCCCGCGAAGGGGCGGTCACTGAAGGCGTCGACGATTCGGATGCGCATGGTCTCGACGCTAGAGGGGCGTGGCAGGCCGGACCAAGGCCAATCCGGGGTCACTGGCCTGATTTCGAACTTCGGGAGTGGTGTCTGGACGCGTCGCCCCGGCGGTGCGACTGTCGTCAACGCGTCAGCCACTCACGACAGTTCAGGAGGCCGCCATGTCCGAGCCGTCCGTTCTCCGAGCCCTGCTGGCCGGGTTGCGCGGTGGTGCGATCGAGGTCGTCGATCTGACGGCGCCGCTGTCCTCCGCGACACCGGTGATCCAGCTGCCGGAGCCGTTCGGGCAGACGCAGGTGTTCGAGCTGGAGGAGATCAGCCGGTACGACGACCGGGGGCCGGCCTGGTACTGGAACAACTTCCGTACGGGTGAGCACACCGGCACCCACTTCGACGCCCCCAACCACTGGGTCACCGGCAAGGACCTCGCGGATGTGGCCTCCGTGCCGGTGAGCCGGCTGATCGCGCCCGCGGTCGTGCTGGACTTCTCCGCCGCGGCGGCCGAGGACCCCGACTTCCTGGTCGAGGTGGACCACATCAAGGAGTGGGAGACCGAGAACGGTCCGCTGCCCGACGGGGGCTGGCTGCTGCTGCGCACCGGCTGGGACGCCCGCGCCGCATCCCAGCGGGAGTTCCTGAACGCCGACGAGAACGGCCCGCACACGCCGGGCCTGTCACCGGAGTGCGCCCGCTGGGTCGCCGAGGAGTCCCCGGTGATCGGGCTCGGCACCGAGACGGTCGGCACCGACGCGGGGGCGGCCCACTCCTTCGACCCGGTCTTCCCCTGCCACTCGTACCTCATGGGCAACGACAAGTACGGGCTGACGCAGCTCCAGAACCTCGGCCGGCTGCCCGCCACCGGAGCCGTGGTCATCGCGGGACCGTTGCCGATCGTCCAGGGCTCGGGCTCCCCGGCCCGCGTCCTCGCGCTGGTGGAGCGCTCGTGAAGGTCGCCGAGGCCGTCGGCCGGGCGCTGACCGCTGCCGGTGTGCACCAGGTGTTCGGCGTGGTCGGCTCCGGCAACTTCCACGTCACCAACGCGATGGTCGCGGCCGGCTCCCGTTTCGTCGCCGCCCGGCACGAGGGCGGAGCGGCCACCATGGCCGACGCCTACGCCCGCATCAGCGGCACGGTCGCGGCCCTCAGCGTCCACCAGGGGCCCGGGCTGACCAACGCCCTCACCGGCATCGCCGAGGCCGCGAAGAGCCGCACCCCGCTGCTCGTCGTGGCCGCGGAGGCGACCCTGCCGACCTCCAACTTCCACGTCGACCAAGAGGCGTTGGCGCGGGCGGTGGGCGCGGTCGCGGCACGGGTGACGTCCCCGCACACCGCCGTAGAGGAGGCCCTCGGCGCCGTCCGCCGCGCCCTGCACGAGCGCCGCACCGTCGTCCTCAACCTCCCGCTGGACGTGCAGGCGCTGGACGTCCCCGACGCCGCCACCGTCGCCGTTGTACCGCCACCGCCGCGGGCCGCCGTCGAACCGTCGGCGTCCGAGGTCTCGGCCCTCGTGACCGCCCTCGCCCGGTCCCGGCGCCCGGTCTTCGTCGCCGGCCGGGGCGCGCGGTCGCCGGCGGCGCGGGACGCCCTCCGGGCGCTCGCCGACCACCACGGCGCCCTCCTCACGACCTCCGCCGTCGCCCACGGGCTGTTCCACGACGACCCCTGGTCGCTCGGCATCTCGGGAGGCTTCGCGACGCCCCTGGCCACGGAACTGATCCAGGACGCCGACCTGATCGTGGGCTGGGGCTGCGGGCTCACCATGTGGACCACGCGGCACGGCACGCTCATCGGCCCGGACACCGTCGTCGTCCAGGTCGACGACGACGCGTCCGCGCTCGGCGCGCACCGCGAGGTCCGCCTCGGCGTCACGGGCGACGTCGCCGTCACGGCCCGGCAGACGCTCGCCGCAGGTGGCGAACGGCGCCAGGGGTATCGCACCGACGACATCGCGCGGGCCCTGCGCACCCGCGGGCGATGGCGGGACGTGCCGTACGACGACGAGAGCACCCGGGACCGCATCGACCCGCGCACCCTGAGCGCGGCGCTCGACGACCTCCTCCCGGCGGAGCGGGTCGTCGGCGTCGACTCGGGCAATTTCATGGGCTACCCGAGCGCCTACCTCTCCGTCCCCGACCACCACGGCTTCTGCTTCACCCAGGCCTTCCAGTCGATCGGCCTGGGCCTCGCCACGACGATCGGCGCCGCCCTGGCCCGGCCGGACCGGCTGCCCGTCGCGGCGCTGGGCGACGGCGGCGCGCTGATGGGTGTGGCCGAGCTGGACACCGTACGACGACTCGGGCTGCCCATGGTCGTGATCGTCTACGACGACGAGGCCTACGGAGCCGAGGTCCACCACTTCGGCCCCGACGGCTTCCCCCTGGACACGGTCACCTTCCCGCCGACGGACATCGCCGCCGTCGCCCGCGGCCACGGCTTCGAGACGGTGACCGTGCGGGAGCGCGCCGACCTGAAGGCGGTGGCCGACTGGGTGGCGGGGGCCGCGCTCGGCGCCCCTGCTGGTGGACGCCAAGGTGACGAGGGAGCACGGCGCCTGGTGGCTGGAGGAGGCGTTCCGGGGGCACTGAGCGCGCTGGCGTGCTGTTTTCTTCGGGTTTCTGGCGGGCCTTGTCATGCGAAGTATTCCGATATATCGTTGACGCATCGCGACAGATCAACGATGGATGGAGTGATGGCGATGCGTTCCCATGGATTCGAACGTGGACACGGCCGCGTGGGGGCCGAGGTGGTTTCGACGGACGGCGTGGTGCCTTCGGTCCTTTCGGGCCGGGTGGCCCGGGTGGTCCCGGCTTCGGCGGACCCGGCTTCGGTCCGGGCCCCTGGGGCCCACGAGGGCGCGGCGGACCCCGGGGGAGGGCACGGCGCGGCGACGTACGCGCGTCGATCCTCGCCCTGCTCAGGGACCGGCCCATGCACGGGTACGAGATGATCCAGGAGATCGCCGAGCGCAGCGGCGGGGCGTGGAAGCCCAGCCCCGGCTCGGTGTACCCGACCCTTCAGCTGCTGGAGGACGAGGGCCTGATCGCCAGCGAGAGCGAAGGCGGCAAGAAGCTGTTCTCGCTCACCGAGGCGGGCCGCACCGCGGCCGAGGAAGGCCCCGACGCGCCCTGGGAGGAAGCGTCCCGTGGCGTGGACTTCGAGGCACTGGGTGAGATCCGGCAGGCCGGCTTCGGTCTGATGGAGGCCTTCGGGCAGGTCTGGAAGACCGGCAGCAAGGAGCAGCGCGAGAAGGCGGTCGGCGTCATCAACGAAGCCCGCAAGAAGCTGTACCTGATCCTCGCCGAAGAGGACTGACCGGCGGCCGTACGGCTGTAGAGGGGCGCCCCGTGGTTCATTTCCGCGGGGCGCCTTCCCGTGCCCCGGCGCTCAGGCCACCAGCCCCGCCAGCTTGCGCAGCGACTCGTTCAGCGCGGCCGTCGCGGAGTCCCTGAGCTTGCCCGCCATCAGCGACACCGCCGCGCCCGTGAACTCGCTGTCGATCCGGACCGTCGTGGCGTCGCCGTCCGGGACGAGCGTGTAGCGGTTGACCAGGCTCACCGCCATGGGCCCCTTGCCCTTGGTGGCGAACACCCGGGCCGGTTCCAGCTCGTCGATGGTCCACTCGACCTCGGCCGGGAAGCCCATCAGCTTCATGTTCTCCTGGTACGTCCCGCCCACTTCGAGGCTCTTCGGGCCGCCCTCGGGGAAGCTGGTGTGGGTGGCGTTCCACTCGCCGTACGACGACCAGTCCGTGAGCCGGCCCCACACCTTCTCGGCCGGCGCCTCGATCCGTGCCTCCGCGCTGACTTCGGCCATGCGACCACCCCTTCGTCTCCGGCTACGGTGTCGCGGAACGTAGCCGCAGGGCCCGCAACATTCAATGCTGATGGACCGTCAGAAAATGTGGAGAGGTGCCGGGTCCGGCGACCGGTCAGGCGACCAGCCGTATCACCGCCGCGTCGAACACGTCCCATGCCCGCGGGAACGCGCTCTCGTCGTGGCAGTGCCACGCCTCCCAGAACAGGTCGGCGAGCAGCGCGTCCTCCGGGGCGTACACCCGGTACACGTACTGCATCCCGTCGACGGCCGGCAGCGCCACCAGCCAGCACCTGCTGTCCATGTCCCTGTGGGACGAGCGAGGGAACACGGCGGTTGCGTACCGGGCGCGAAGCAAAGCGGCGCGCGCCCCCGCCCGAAGAACGGCTTGATCTCATCCGCAAGGAGGAGATTCCGGTCGCCCGGGTCCACTCCGCGTGGGACGCGAAGATGGTTCCCGCCGGGGATGACGCGGTTCGGCGGGACTGATGGGGTGGGGGATGTGCAACCCCGTATGACCCCGGCAGTCGGTGAGCGAGCCGGGAGGTCATCGCGCGGACCACGATGTCCGGCTCGGCGAGGAGCTGGCAGCGGTGGTCTCCGGCGCGCGCGGCGTGCGGTCAGGGACGGGGACCGGCAGATCGACACGGCTCATCTGCTGCACTCCCTCCTCGAGCACGACCCCGAGGTGCGGGCCGTCTTCGAGGGCGGACCGCAGCTCGCCCGGCTGCTCGCCTATCTCGTGCAGCGCAGCATCGGCTACGGGCTGCGCTGGCAGGGAAGTGTCGAGGACGTCGGGGGCGGTGCCCGTGGTGGGGGAGGCGGACGGGCTCTCGCCGCTGGCGGCGGGCGCGATGGAGTACGCCCACGAGCGCGCCGCCGGTCGCGGCGCGGGCCGGGCGAGCGGCCTCGACCTGCTCGCGGCGGTCGTCAGCGAGCCCGAGGCCCGCGCCGTCGACGTACTGACCCGGGCCGGCATCGACGCGGAAGCACTGCGGACCGGACTCGAGAGCCGCGTACCGCACAGCCACTAGCCGACCGCAGGACCCCTGACCGGACGGACCTCGTCCCGGCCCACCGCTCGCCCTACGGCCACCGCCCCGAACGGTCACCGGCCCGTACGGCCACCGCCCCGCACGGCCACCGGCCCGAACGGCCACCGCCCCGCACGGCCACCGGCTCGGATAGCCGTCGGCCGCCTCCAGGCCCGTGCCGGAGAGCCGCCGCCCCGGGCTGCTCGGCGCCGGACGTTCGCCGGCCCGGATAGTCGCCGTCCCCGTCCACGCCCGTGACGGAGAGTCGCCGCCCCGGACTGCTCCGCGCCGGACATTCGCCGGCCCGCGCACGTTGCCCGCCCCGTCCAGGCCCGCGCAGACAGCCATCGCCCCCCTCCACGGGCCGCACGCCAGGCGGTCGCCGCGCCGAGCGCCTGTCTCGTCCAATCGTTGAGACAGGTGTCAATGGGGGTGACGGTCATGTCATCGCCTGTCATCATGTGCCGGTGCAGACGATTGACAGCAGTGCCGGTCACCGCGGCCGAGGGGTCGGGCTCGGGCTCGCCCTCGCGTCGGCGGTCGCCTTCGGAGGTTCCGGTGTCGCGGCCAAGCCGCTGATCGAGGCGGGCCTCGACCCGCTTCACGTGGTGTGGCTCCGGGTGGCCGGCGCGGCCCTCGTGATGCTGCCGCTCGCCGTGCGCCACCGCGCCCTGCTGCGCCGCCGCCCCGCCCTGCTCGCCGGGTTCGGACTGCTCGGCGTGGCCGGGGTGCAGGCGTTCTACTTCGCCTCGATCTCCCGGTTGCCGGTGGGAGTCGCCCTGCTGATCGAGTACCTCGCGCCCGCCCTTGTCCTCGGCTGGGTGCGGTTCGTGCAGCGGCGGCCGGTCACGCGTGCCGCGGCGGTCGGCGTCGTCCTCGCCGTCGGCGGCCTCGCCTGTGTCGTCGAGGTCTGGTCGGGACTGAGCATCGACGCGGTCGGCCTGCTGCTCGCGCTGGGCGCGGCCTGCTGCCAGGTCGGCTACTTCGTCCTGTCCGACCAGGGCACCGACTCCGGCGCCGACACCCCCGACCCGCTCGGGGTCATCGCGTACGGTCTCCTCGTCGGCGCCGCCGTCCTCACCGTCGTGGCGCGACCCTGGTCGATGGACTGGTCCGTGCTCGGCGGCACCGCGGACATGAACGGCACCTCCGTCGCGGCCGCCCTGCTGCTGTCCTGGATCGTGCTCGTCGCCACGGTCGTCGCCTACGTCACCGGCGTGGTCTCCGTACGCCGGCTCTCCCCGCAGGTCGCCACGGTCGTCGCCTGTCTCGAAGCGGTCGTCGCGACCGTGCTGGCCTGGGTCCTGCTCGGCGAGCACCTGTCCGCCCCGCAGATCCTCGGCGGCGTGATCGTCCTGCTCGGCGCGTTCATCGCGCAGTCCTCGACCCCGGTCAAGCCCTCCCCGGAACCGGTGGCGAGCGGTGGTCCGGAAAGGGAGTTGTCCCGCCGTTCGACGGCTGCCTAGGCTGCCGATCATGCATCCGCACTACGTCATCGCACCGCCGGCCGCCTGAGGCGGGCCCTCCGGTCATTCCCGCCCTGCCGTACGCAGGGCGGAACGGTGCTGCCCGCAGACGAAGTCCACGGACCCCGCTGAGCCGGGTTCCCCGCTTCTCCATGTCTGCGGAGACGACAAGTGTCGAATGCTTCTGCTGGTTCTTCCGGCCTGCCCGTCGGGCGAGGCCTGCTGTATCTGATCATCGCCGGTGTCGCCTGGGGCACCGCGGGCGCGGTCGCCGCGCTGGCCTACGGGGTCAGCGATCTGGGGCCCGTCGCCCTGTCCTTCTGGCGCTGCGCGTCCGGGCTCGTCCTGCTGGCCGCCGTACGCCTGCTGCGCCCCCGGACCCGCACCGCCGCGCGCGGACCGCTCGGCCGCACGGTGTGGCGGGCGGGGGCCACGGGCCTGGGGCTCGCCGTGTTCCAGACCGGCTACTTCGCGGCCGTACGCTCCACCGGACTCGCCGTGGCCACCGTCGTCACGCTGGGCGCCGGGCCCGTGCTCGTCGCGCTCGGCGCCCGGCTGACGCTCGGGGAGCGGCTCAGGCGCGGTGGCGCGGTCGCCGTCGCCGGGGCGCTCGCCGGGCTGGGGGTGCTGACCCTCGGGGGCGGGGGTTCGGCCGTACGCCCCTGGGGGGTGCTGTGCGGGCTGGCGTCGGCGGCCGGGGGGTCCGCGATGACCCTGCTCACCCGTCGCTGGGGCCGTGCCGGCGAGGCGGACGCGGCCGCCACGTCCGTCGGGGTGTTCGCCGTCACCAGCGCGCTGCTGCTGCCGTTCGCGCTGGCCGAGGGCCTGGTCCCGCACACCGTCGAACCGGGCCTGCTGCTCTGGCTGCTGGCCTACCTCGCCGCCGTCCCCACGGCCCTCGCCTACGCCCTCTACTTCGCGGGCGCGGCGGCCGTACGGTCGGCGACGGTGTCCGTGATCATGCTCCTGGAGCCGGTCAGCGCGGCGGTGCTCGCCGTGGTCCTGCTCGGCGAGCACCTGACGGCGCCGACCCTGCTCGGCACCCTGCTGATGCT
Organism: Streptomyces sp. GKU 895; assembly: GCA_002027195.1. Classification (GTDB taxonomy): domain Bacteria; phylum Actinomycetota; class Actinomycetes; order Streptomycetales; family Streptomycetaceae; genus Streptomyces. The sequence goes on from MWJO01000063.1 coordinate 44,740, forward strand.
GGGTTCGGTCACGGGTCTCGCGGTGGCCGAGACCCGTGCCGTGCGACGCGGCGCACCGCTGCCGGCGTAGGGGTTCAGCCGACGCGGCGGCGCAATATGTGCGCACGCGCCGCCGCGTCCCGCGGACCGGCCCGCTCCGCCAGGCGTACGGCGATCGAGTCCTGGACGTCCTCGCTCCGTCGCCCCCCGAACTTGAACTTCGCCCGTACGCCGGTGACTTCGAGCCGCACCCCGCGCAGGCCCGACAGCAGCCGGCCGAACGGCACCTCCCCGGAGGCCACTTCGGCCGTACCGCCCTCCGGCTGGAAGTGGCCGACCTGCCGGTTGAGCAGCGCGGCCTTCTCTGCCGGGTCGTCCACCACATGGGCCCGGCAGCGGAGTTGGACGGCCGCGTAGAAGCTGGTCGGCGTGCCGTGCTCGGCCGGGCCCTCCGGGTCGGCCTGCCAGGGGCCGGGGACGTACACGTAGTCGTCGACCACGCTCAGGACGACGTCGGGGTGCGCCGACAGCGCCGCCCACAGGGGGTTGGGGCGGGCCAGGTGGGTGAGGACCTCGCCGCGCTCGGCGTCGTACAGGAAGTGCAGCGGCTGGGCGTACGGCGGCTCGCCGTCGCGTCCGTTGACGACGAGCGTGCCGAAGTCCCGTACCGCGAGCCACTGTTGCCACTCGGCGTCGGCGCGTGGCGCGTCCCACGGGTGGACCAGCATCACAGGGTGGCGAGGTAGTCGGGGAGTCCGGTGCCGGGAGCCAGGTCGGGGTCGCCGACCGGGGTGTCGTAGCCCTTGCGCAGCGGGACGACGCCGGCCCAGTGGGGGAGGGCGAGGTCCTCGGGCTCGTCGTTCACGCCGCCGGTGCGCATCTTCGCGGAGACCTCGTCGAGGTCGAGGCGGATGACAGCGGTGGCGGCCAGCTCCTTCTTGTTCGCGGGCCGCGAGTCCTTGGACCGGCCCGCCACGACGTGGTCGACGAGCGCGTCCAGGGCGAGCCGCTTCTCCTCCGGGTCCGTCACGTCGTACGCGGTGCCGTGCACCACCACGGACCGGTAGTTGATCGAGTGGTGGAAGGCCGAGCGGGCCAGGATCAGCGCGTCGACGTGCGTGACCGTCAGGCACACCGGGAGACCGGGGTCGGCCTGGCCGGTCATCCGCAGCGGGCGCGAGCCGGTCGAGCCGTGGACGTAGAGGCGCGAGCCGACCCGGGCGAAGAGCGTCGGCAGCACGACCGGGGCGCCGTCACGGACGAAGCCGAGGTGGCAGACGTAGGCCTCGTCGAGTATCGCGTGCACGACGTCCTTGTCGTACGAGGCGCGGTCCGCGGAGCGGGTGGGCACCGTGCGGTCGGTCGCCGGGTAGGCGGCGGGCTGTGGTGTCGTCGGCTGCGTGGTCCCCTGCATGGCGGTCTCCATAGCGGTACGAGTGGCAACAGTGGTGCGCGTTGCAACATCTATTGCACTAGTGCATAATCTGCTTTGTGCTAGGAGGATATCGGATCGAAGGGCGGGGCGCAGCCGAGATCGCGGCGAGCGTCGAGCGCGCGGTGGGTGCCGGTGAACTGGAGCCGGGGCAACTCCTGCCGCCCATGCGGGAGTTGGCCGGAGAGCTCGGGGTGAACCCGAACACGGTCGCGGCGGCGTACCGCGTCCTGCGCGAGCGCGGGGTGATCGAGACGGCGGGACGCCGGGGCAGCCGGGTGCGACCCAAGCCGGCCACGACCGCGCGGGAGTCGATCCGGGTGGAGGTGCCGGAGGGCGTACGGGACGTGGCGAGCGGCAACCCCGACCCGGAGCTGCTGCCCGCCCTCGCGGGAGCGTTCGCGGCGGCGGCCGGGCGCAACGACCGGGCACCGGTGCTGTACGGGGAGGCGGCCGTGGACCCGGAGCTGGCCCGGCTCGCGCGTGCCGCGCTGGACGCCGACAGCGTCCCGGACGGGCCTCTCGCGGTGGCGTCCGGCTCGCTCGACGCGATCGAACGCGTCCTCGCGGCCCACCTCAGGCCGGGCGACACGGTCGCCGTCGAGGACCCGGGCTGGGGCAGCCTCCTGGACCTGATCCCGGCCGTCGGACTGCGTACGGCTCCGGTCGGCTGGACGACGAGGGTCCGCTGCCGGACGACGTCCGCCGGGCGCTGCGGTCGGGTGCGCGCGCCCTGATCGTCACCGACCGGGCCCAGAACCCGACCGGAGCCGCCGTGACCGCCGCACGCGCGCGTGCCCTGCGTGCCGTGCTGAAGGAGCACCCGAACACCCTCCTCATCGAGGACGACCACGGCCACGACATCGTCGACCTGCCGCTGCATCCCCTGGCCGGCGCCACCCGCAGCTGGGCGTTCGTCCGCTCGGCCGCCAAGGCCTACGGCCCCGACCTGCGGCTCGCCGTCTTCACGGGCGACCCCGTCACGGTCGACCGGGTCCGCGGGAGGCAGCGTCTCGGGCCCGGCTGGGTCAGCAGGATCACGCAGGGGGCGGTGGCCCGGCTGTGGGCCGAGGGGGGCCCCAGCAGGGTGTTCGACCTGCGGCGCGGGGACACCCTGGCCGTCGTGGAGATGGGGCAGCGCCAGCCCGA
>MWJO01000064.1 GCA_002027195.1 Streptomyces sp. GKU 895
GGCGGCGAGGTCGGCGGGCGGCTGCTGGGCGGCGGCCGCGGTGTCGGGCTCGGCGAGGACGGCCCGTACCGCGGCCTCCTGCGCCTGCCAGTCGTCGAGCCGCCGTTGGAGGTCGCGGTGAGCCGCGTCGTCCAGGAGCGCCTCCGCCGCGGCCTGCGGGGTGTCGAAGCCGGCCCGGAACGCGGCGTCGGCCAGCCGGGCGTCGGCGTCCTTGAGCCGCTGCGCGGTGTCCTCGGCGACACGGGCCGCGTCGGCGGCGTCGGTGAGCAGTCCGACCTGCCGCTCCAGCTGGCCGGCTCGCGCGGCGACGCTGTCGAGGGCGCCGCGGGCCTGGGCCAACTCCTCCTCCAGCGCGGCCCGTTCACGGTCGAGCCGGTCCCGGTGGCCGACGCGGGAGGCGGCTCGCACCGCGGCCTCCTGGCGGACGGCGGTACGCCGCTCGTGCTCCTGCTCGGCGCGGCGCAGCTCCTCGTGCGCGGGGTGCAGCGCCGACGCCGCGTGCCGAGCCTGCGCGTAGAGCCGCTCCAACTCCTCGGCGGCTTCGGCGAGTTGCTCGGTGGAGGCGTCACCGGCCTCCGCGGTGGCGGCGGCGAGTGCCTCGCGTACGACGCCCAGGCGCCGTTCCTGCTCGCTATGCCGCTCCTCCGCCTGCTGGTAGGCGGCCAGCGCCCGCTCCTCCGCCTCCCGGTCGACGTGCCCGGCGTCCTTGCGGGCCGGGGCCGGATGTTCGGTCGCCCCGCAGACCGCGCAGGGCTCCCCGTCCGTCAGCTGGGCGGCGAGTTCGGCGGCGATGCCGGTCAGCCGCTGCTCCTTGACGTCCAGCCAGCGGGCCTTGAGCGCCAGCGCGTCCGCCTGGGCGAGGCGGACCTGTTCGGCGGCCGTGTCGGTGTCGCCGGCCAGCTGGTCCCGCATCCGCGCCGCGCCCAGCCGCTTCTGCGCAGGCTCGCGCTGTACCCCGAGCTGCTCGGCCCGGGTCGCCGCCTCCTGGGCGGCGTCGACGCGGGCCTGGAGCGCGGCGCGGGTCGCCTCCCAGCCGGCCGAGCCAGTCGTCCGCGTCGCGCAGCACGTCGTCGTCGGCACGCTCCTGCCGGTCCAGGCCGTCCCGGCTCCGCGACCAGGTCGGCCAGCCGCTGCTCGGCACGGCGCGCCGACTCCAGCCCGCCCAGCTCCTCGGCGGCCGGCGGGCGGCGGACGCGAGCCCGGCCGCGCCGGCGTCGGCGAAGGTGTCCGGCAGCAGGGCACGCGTGCGTGCCTGTGCCGCGTCCGCCCGGCGGTGCTCGGCGTCGGCGGCCTCCCTGAGCTCCAGCGCCGGTGCCACGGCCTCGGCCTTGCGGGCGCGTTCCATGCGCGCGAGCGCCTGCCGGTAGCCGTCGGAGCGCTCCTCCATCAGCGCGGCCCGCTGCCGCGCCTCGGCGAACCGCTGCTGGAGCCGCGCGAGTTCGCGGACGTCGGCCAGGGTGCGCTCGGCGGCGGCCTGCGCGGACTCGGCGGCCGTGAGCCGGCTGTGGGCGATGGTGAGCTGCTCGCGGGCGGTGCTGCGGGCGACGGCGGCGGCGCTCATGACGGCGTCGGCGAGACCGGGCTCCCGGGGGCGGCGTCCGGCAGGACCATCGCGTCGCCCGCCGCCTGCTGCATGCGGTGGGCGTCGGCGAGCAGCTCGGTGTCGCCGTCGCGGACCTGTGCCTCGGTGGCGCGGCGGCGCTCGGCGAGCCGCTTCTCGACCTCGGCGAAGCGGTGGGTGTCGAAGAGGCGGCCCAGCAGCCGGCCGCGTGCCTCGGCGTCCGCGCGCAGGAAGCGGGCGAAGTCGCCCTGGGGCAACAGCACGACCTGGCAGAACTGCTCGCGGCTCATGCCGAGGAGCTGGGTGATCTCCTCGCCGATCTCCTGGTGGGAGCGGCTGAGGTCCTTCCAGGCGCCGGTGCGGGCGTCGTACTCGCGCAGCCAGCTCTGGGCCTTGTCCAGGGTGCTGCCCGAGCCGCGCTTCTTCGGGCGCTCCCAGGGCGGCTGGCGGGTGATCTCCAACCGGCGTCCGGCGACGGTGAGTTCGAGCCGCACCTCCGTGCGCGTGCCGGAAGCGGCATGATCGCTGCGCAGGGTGAGGCCCTGGCCGGACTGGCGGGCGCCGGGGACGGAGCCGTACAGCGCGTAGCAGACGGCGTCGAGGACGGAGGTCTTGCCCGCGCCGGTCGGTCCGTGGAGCAGGAAGAGGCCGGCGACGGACAGCTCGTCGAAGTCGACGGACTGGGCTCCGCCGAAGGGGCCGAACGCGGTGATGTCCAGTCGGTGCAGCCTCATCGAGCGCCCTCCCCTGTCATCGGTTGACGCAGGCTCACCGCGCGACCTCCTTGGCCGCCTCGTCCGCCCGCACCGCGTCGAACGCGTCCCGCAGCACGCCCTGTTCGTCCAGGTCGGGTCCCGCGCCCCGCACATGGGTCACGAAGTCCTCCGCGATCTCCTGGTCGCTGCGCCCCGCGAGCCGCTTGGCGTAGGACACCTCGGGGTCGTCCGGGGCGCGATCGGGGTCGAAGACGAGGCTGAGGGTGTGCGGGAAGCGCTCGGTGAGGCGGGCCATGGGGTCGGCGGGGCGGACGGTGTCGGTGAGGGTCGCCTCGACCCACGCCCCCTCGTGCCGGGCGAGGCCGGGATCGGCGAGCAGCTCCTCCAGCGTCCCCCGCAGCCGGGCCAGCGCGCGCGGCACCGGGCAGTCGACGCGCTCCGCGGTCACCGTCCCCTCGGCGTCGAGGTCGACGAGCCACATGGTCTTGCGGTGGTCGGCCTCGGAGAAGGAGTACGGCAGCGGGGAGCCGGAGTAGCGGACGCGGTCGGTGATGGTCTGGCAGCCGTGCAGATGTCCCAGCGCCGCGTAGTCGACGCCGTCGAAGACGCCGGACGGTACGGCGGCGACCCCGCCGACCGTGATGTCCCGTTCGCTGTCGCTGGCCTCGCCGCCCGTCACGAAGGCGTGCGCGAGGACGACGGAGCGGGTGCCGCGCGCGCGGGTGGCGAGGTCGGCGCGGACGCGGTCCATGGCGGCGGCGAGCACGGCCTCGTGGCCGGGCTTCTCCACCCCGAACTCGTCCTTCACCAGGGCGGGTTCGAGATACGGCAGACCGTAGAAGGCCACGTCACCGAAGGCGTCCTGAAGGACGACCGGCGTCCCGCACGCCGACGGTTCGGTCCGCAGATGGATGCCCGCGCGGTCGATGAGGCCCGCGCCCACCCCGAGCCGACGCGCCGAGTCGTGGTTGCCGGAGATCATCACTGTCGGCACCCCGAGGTCGGCGAGCCGGTGCAGGGCGTCGTCGAACAGCTCGACCGCGGCCAGCGGCGGCACCGCGCGGTCGTACACGTCTCCCGACACGACCACGGCGTCCACGCCGCGCTCGCGCACGGTCGCGACGAGCCGGCCGATGAACTCGGCCTGCGCCCCGAGCATGTTGACCCGGTGGAACGCCCGGCCGAGATGCCAGTCGGAAGTGTGCAGAATTCTCAAGATGCCGCTCCGACCTGCATGTTTCTCCCTACTTCGCCCCTGGAGTCAGCACCGAACCGGCACGGCCGTCGCTGTAGGCACCCATCACGCTAACGCCTGTCAGTACCTGATCCCTCACGGACCTCAGTCTGCCAGGGTGTGCGTGGAGCAGGAGCCTGGTCACCGCTCGAAGCGAGCCGCACCCTGCCGAGAAGACCTCGGTGCCAGGTGTCGGCGGTGGGCGACGGTTCACGCCGCCGCCCGCACCCCGTACCACTCCTTGAGACGTGGGAAGTCTGCCTCCCAGGACGAACCCGGCGATCTTCCCGAATCCGACCAGATCGGCTCGCTGTCGAACCAGTGGTCGGTGGCCAGCATGTCCACTGCGTGTGCGGCTTCATGGTTCCGGCCGAGGCGGCTACGGGCCTGGGTGTGACTGAAGTCCCGAAGCCTCGGGGGCGGGGTCATGCAGCCGGCGACAGCCTGCAGCAGCGTGGACACCGTCACTGGTGCGGGATACGCCGCGTGGTAGACGGACGACGACAGCTCTCCTCGAGGAGCGAGGCCGACCGCCACGATCAGTGCGGCCAGTTCGGTCGCGGAGATGACGGACAGTTGGGCGTTCCAGCCCGTGGGCGTACCGGAAACGGCCTGCAACAAGCGGATGAGCCCGGGGACGACCCACGTGTCGCCGCGCCCGTACACCAGATGCGGACGCAGGACGATCCCTCCGGCGGCCAGTACGGTGTCCTCCGCCGCGGCCCGTGTCTGCGACGTCGGGGATTGAGGCCGACGCAGAAGTTCCTCGGGGTGGGCGCGGCGGAAGGTGCCGCGCCCGTAGACGGAGGCGGTACTCAGGTACACGATGCGGGACACCCCGGCGCGCTGCGCTTCGGCGACCAGCGCGGCGGTCCCCCGGGCGTTGACGTCACGATTGCGCTGAAGAGTCCCGCCGATCTGCGAGGCGCAGTGCACGACGACGTCGACGCCGTCGCACAGACCGTGCAGTGAGGCGGGTTCTGCCAGGCTCGCGTGGACGACCCGCGATGGGCTGTCGAGGGGCAACTGCGGCGGCCGGCGATGTGCCATCAAGGTCAGCGCCCTGCCGGTGCGCGCGGCTTCACGGGAGACGTGGCTGCCGATGAAGCCACCCGCTCCGGTGATCAGGATGCGTTGCATGTGGGTGCTCCGTCGATGAAGGTCAGCGGATGCGGGGCCGCAGCGCAAGCCGTGCCGTGAAGACGGTCCGGTCGAACTGGATCCCTCGCACGTCGACCAGTGCGTCGCCGCCCGCGTCGACGCCGGCGGGTGTTGCCTCGATGACGCAGGGTGCGTCGAGTTCGACGTACCGCTCGAAGGAGCTGTCCAAGTCGAGGAGGAGGGCGTCGGCCAGGCCCGTGGCGGCGTAGGCGGCCTGGCGGGCCGCTTCCAGGAGCACCATGCCCGGGACGTGGTCGACCGGGTGATCGAAGAAGATCGGGTGGCCGGTGTCGACACGCAGCTCCCAGGTGTTGGCGCGGCCGAGAGCGTCCTCGCTGAGCACCACGTGCTGCGGGTCGACGCGGCCCACGCGCCGCGGGTCGATCGCGTGGCCCGGGCGGAGGCGGGTGCGCATCGGCCGCTCGCCGCGCAGCCGCTTGTAGACGGCGGGACCGGTACAGCTGAAGGCTGCGCCGGCCGTGGCCAGGGCCACGCCGTCGACTTTCGCGATCACCTCGTAGTGCAGGCCTGACAGGTTCTTCCCGCGTCGGACGATGTCGCGACACACCGTGTGCAGCTCGACCTCCGTGGGAGCGGGTGTGGCGGCGAGCAGCTCCGGGGTGGCAGCGAACGATATGAATCGCATGAGGAACTGATGGCCGAAGGCGACCCCGAACTCGGCGTGCGCCAGGAGCGAGCCGACCTGCCGCACCGATTCGACCAGGAGCATCGCATCCTGGTAGCCGTCCGACTGGGCGAACACGGCGTGCCCACGCGGCCACTGAGCGTCAACGATGAACGTGTCGGCCGCAGCGGTCGGCCGCCAACCGGTGAGCAGGACCTCGGAGACGGCGGCGCGATGCACGTACTGGCGCGGGACGATCGAGGTGAGGCCTATGGGCGAATCGGTCGGTGCAGTCATTACTGGTGTCTCTATCGACTTGTGATCGGGGAGGCGTCGCGGATGGCGACAGCGAGCCCTGGTTGGCTCCCCTATAAAATACAGACTGGTCTGTCGGGTGAAGGCAAAAATTCCGTCATGTCTGGGATGTTCGGGTTGAACTCGCACCCGATCGAAACGTCACGTTCCCACACCGGTAGAGCCGGGCAGACGGGCAGTCGCCTCCGTGACGGGATGCACCCTGACATCCCGCAGCCACATGATGCAGACTGGTCGGTACAGTATGGGCTTTGGCTGCGACAGGGACAGATATGGCAAAGCAGGAGCGCGGAACCCGATCGCGGCGAGCGATCCTGGAGGCTGCCGCCGAGGTGTTCGACCTGCGCGGCTTCGACGCCGCAAGCACGAATGAGATCCTCGCTCGCAGTGGCCTGACCCGTGGTGCCCTGTATCACCACTTCCCTTCCAAAGAGGCCATTGCCATGGCGCTGCTCGAGGCCCACGGTGAAGCCCTGGTCGTCCCTGACCGATCCACCCGAATCCAGACGATCATCGACCTGACCTTCGCGTTCGCCGGCCAACTCCAGCGCGATCCGGTCCTGCGTGCCAGCGTGCGCCTGGCGGTGGAGAAGACGTCGCTCCCGCGACCTGTGCACACGCCGTACGAGCAGTCGAGCGCGGCCATCCTTGAACTCCTCGAACAGGCAGGGAAGCAGGGCGAGATCCTGCCGGGTCTTGACCTCAACGAAGTCTCCGCGGTCATCGTCGGAGCCTTCACCGGCATGCAGGTGATGTCCCAGGTCTACACCGATCGGGAGGATCTCCCGGAACGTCTCACCGCGATGTGGCGGCTGCTGCTGCCCGGCCTGGTCGCCCCCGGCATGATCGGCCATCTGCGCGTCACCCCACCGCCGGCGCCGGAGGCCGGGGCCACCATCGCCCCGTAGGGCTCACCGGACACTCCCGTCCCCGCAGCTCCTCTCTCGCGCTCGGCCACGGTCCGCTCCGCTCGCTCCGCTTCCGCGAAGAGCGGCAGGACCATGTCCCAAATCCGCTCAGTGTTGTCGGATCGCTCACGTGCTGCCGTGAGGACTTCGTCGTGCACGCCCACGAGTCGGCCGGCCGGCCGTTCGCGATGAGCTCCACGGTGGCGCGCACGACTGGTCGTTTGGTGACGGCTCTCCGTCAAAACATACAGGGCTGTCTGGTTTCAGGGAACGTCTTTGCTGCTCAACCTGGGAGCAAGAACCAGGTCGAGCAGCAGACAGCCCAGCATGGAAAAATCTCGACTCAAGTGACTTGTGCCACCTTGCGCGTCGCGGGCGGGAGGCGAAAAACCGCAGGTGAGCTGGGGAGACAGCCTCTAGAGCGCGGTCGGCGAGCCGTTGACAAACAGACAAGTCTGTTTGTTAATTGAAGTCGTGCCGAGGCAGTCACTACCGGTCACCCTGCGGGTTTTCGGAGTGGCTTCGGGCGGGGAGACCGAGACCGGGCATGCGTCCGGATCCAGTCTCTCCGTCCCCGGCCGTCCAAGGCCGAAGTCGCCTTGCAACCCAGCGACTTCGACGGTGATCGACAAGAACGGAATGCTCCTGATAGTGCCCCCTGGGCGTTCAGCCGCCGTGGTGCGGTCAGACCGTCCGCCGACTCGGCACGCCGGCGTCGGCCTTCCTGGTCCTCTGCCTGGAGCAGGGAAGATTCGTGGCCGGCCGCACCGCACCGCTCGCCGTCGGCCTCCTCACCGCCGGCGTTGCCCTCTCGGGCTCGGTGGTCGGGGCTCACAGGCCAGGACGCCGGCCGTGAGGTCCCCGCTGCGCCGGCCCTGGCACCCGCCACAGCTGAGCATCCGCACCTGTCCCGCATGTTGGAGAAACCTTGTCTGCTCCCTGCTCGGTCGAGACCGTGCGCTCCCTGATGTCCAGAGCCCGCGATGACCTCGCGGAACTGGTCGCGCTGCGCACCGTCGTCGGTATCTCACCCCCGGATCAGTTCGAGCGCGCGGCCAACCTGATTGTCGCCATGCTCGCGGATGCCGGTTTCCCCGAGACTCGACTGCTCTCCACCGAGGAGGGCCCGAAGACCGTGTACGGGCGCCGCCCCGGACCACCTGGTGCCCCGTCCGTGGTGCTTTACGCGCACTACGACGTCGTCTCCGCACAGGATGAAACCTCCTGGCACACACCCCCGTTCGAGCTGACCGAACGCGAGGGGCGTTGGTACGGCCGGGGCAGCGCGGACTGCAAGGGCAACATCGTCATGCACCTCACGGCGTTGCGCGCGCTTCAGGAAGCCCTGCCTCACGAGCCCTACCCGGACGTCGACTTGACCGTCATCGTCGACGGCTGCGAGGAGCCCGGCGACGGCAGTCTCGAAAAAGTGCTGCGCGCCCATCCGGACCTGCCGACACCGGACGTGGTCGTCGTCGCCGACACAGGGAACGTCGAGTCCGGCATCCCCACTCTCACCACCTCCTTGCGAGGCATGGCGGTAGTGGAGATCGAGCTCTCCACACTGTCCAAAACGCTCCACTCGGGCCAGTTCGGCGGGCCCGTGCCCGACGCGATGACCGCTCTGATCCGTCTCCTGGCCACGTTGCACGACAGTCAGGGGACACCCTGTGTGCCGAGGTCCGGCACCGGCCGGACGGCGCGCCCCCGTGCCGCCGCCGAGTACTCCGAGACGGACCTGCGCGCCGATGCAGGTGTCCTCGACGGTGTCGAGCTCATCGGCACCGGCAGCATCGCCGACCGCCTGTGGAGCCGGCCCGCCATCACCGTGCTCGCCGTGCAGTCACCGCAACTCGACGACGCTGTCCCCGCGTTGCTGCCCTCGGCGAAAGCGCTGATCAGTGTGCGCACCCCGCCTGGTGAGGAGGTGTCCCGAGTCCATGAGGAGCTGGCCGATCACTTGCGTCGGCAGGTGCCTTGGGGTGCGCACCTGGAAATCCGGCGTGTCACGAGCGGCCCGTCCTTTCTCGCCGACTCCGGTGGACAGGCGCATGCCGAGATGCGCGGCGCCCTGCACGACGCCTTCGGTGTACCGGTCCGCGACGTGGGGGCCGGTGGCTCCATCGCCGTCTGCTCCGTCTTCCGGACGCTCTATCCGGACACAGAGATCGTCTTGTGCGGCGTCGAGGACCCGCCCTCGCAGATCCACGGCATCGACGAGAGCGTGAGCCCGAGCGAGATCGCCTCTCTGGCCCATGCCGAGGTCCTCTTCCTGCGACGCCTTGCCGCCCTTCGGGCGAACCCGCGCAGCTCAGGCGAAGGTACTCCCCGTCTGTCGTCGACCGGCCTGCAGGAGAGCCGATGATCTACCAGCACGCCTGTGAAATCGTCACTGACGATCTCTTTCTCGAGCTGGATGGCGTTCTGCCGGACCGTCACCTCTTCCTGAAGCTGGAAGGGATGAACCCGGCCGGGTCGGTAAAGCTCAAGTCTGCCCTGGGCATGGTCGAGGACGCCGAACGCAAGGGTGTGCTCCTGCCCGGTGGCCGGATGGTCGAGTCATCCTCCGGCAGCCTCGGTATCGCCCTGTCTGTGATCGCCGCCTCGCGCGGATACCACTTCACCTGTGTCACCGACCCGAACATCTCCCCGCAGAGTCTGGCGCTGATCCGCTCGCTGGGAACCGAGATCGTCCAGGTCACGCGACGGGACGACAACGGTGGCTACCTCGGCACGCGCATCGCCCGTATCCGTGAGATGACCGAAGCCGACCCGAACCTCGTGTGGCTCAACCAGTACGCCAACCCCGCCAACGCGCAGGCACACGCGCGGCGGACCGCCACCTCGATACTCAAGAACATCGGGCATGTCGACACCCTGGTGATCGGTGCCGGAACCACCGGCACCCTCATGGGCTGCACGCGTCACTTCCGCATGTTCTCCCCCTGGACGAAGATCGTCGCAGTCGACACCGCTGGATCGGTCACCTTCGGCGGCCCGCCAGGCCCACGCCACATCCCGGGCCTCGGCACCAGCCGCCGTCCCGAACTGTGCCGGCCCGAGCAGGTGGACGAGGTGGTCCTCGTCGACGAACGCGACGCCGTACGTATGTGCCGACGCATGGCCCGTGAACACGGATTGCCGCTCGGCGGCTCCACTGGATCCGTGCTCGCCGCCCTGGAATCGATCGGCGACAGGATCCCCGCAGGCTCGCGCGTGGTGGCGCTCTCCCCGGACATGGGCGACCGCTACGTCAAGACGATCTACGACGACATGTGGGTGGCCGACACCTTCGGCACGGGTGTCCTCGACGACCCCGCCGGACACCCCGTCGCCGTGTGACCCGATGCCTGTGTCCTCGCCAGGCCACACCTGCACCCCCGCTGCAAACAGCAACGAGACAAGGAAACACCTCTGCATGTTCGACTTCCACGTAGTGGGCGGCACCGCCCTGCGCACCCTCATCGATGCCTCGCGTTCCGACATCGTCGAGACGGTTCGCTCCGCCTACCTCACCCACGGTGACGGAGATTCGGTCAACCCCAACAGCTACTTCCTGCGTTTCCCGGAGAAGCCGGACGCCCGCATCATCGCGTTGCCCGCTCACCTGGGTGGCGACTACGGCGTCTCGGGGATCAAGTGGATCGCCAGTTACCCGCGCAATATCGAGCGGAACATTCCACGCGCGTCGGCCACCCTGCTGCTCAACGACTACGAGACGGGCTACCCCTTCGCCTGCCTGGAGGCGTCCCAGATCAGCGCCGCCCGCACCGCGGCGTCTGCCGTGCTGGGTGCCCAGGAACTGACGGGTGGCCGTACCGCGGACCGCATCTGCCTGGTGGGCGCGGGAGTCATCGCGCGGAACATCGCCGAATTCTTCGCCGCGCAGTCGTGGAACGTGAACCGCTTCGTCGTGCACGACCAGAATGCCTCCTACGCGGATTCGCTCACCCGGCGCATCGGTGATCTCGGATACGGTGCCGAGCGCGCCGACTCCTTCGAACAGGCCACGGCTGACGCCGACATCGTCGTCTTCGCCACGACCGCGCCCGAGCCCTGGGTGACCCGGGCCGACACCTTTGCCGCCGGACAGACCGTCCTCAACGTCTCGCTGCGAGACCTTGGCGCGGACCTCGTCTTCGGTGCGCAGAACATCCTCGACGACGTCGACCACTGCCTGACGGCCAACACCTCCCCGCACCTGGCGGTACAGCAGTTCGGACACCGGGACTTCATCGACGGCACTCTCGCGCAGGTGATCCGCGGTGAGGTGACCCCCGCGGCCGACCGACCGCGCATCTTCTCGCCCTTCGGCCTCGGAGTCCTCGACCTCGCCGTGGGACAGCGCCTCTACCAGCAGGCCGTCGACAAGGGCCTCGCGGTCTCGGTGCCGGACTTCTTCGGTGAGACGGAGCGCTGGAGCTGACGCTCACAAGCGCTTACTCCCCGTCTCACGAAAGGTTGCCATGCCGAACATCACCACCCATGCCGCCCCCAGGACCGCCGACTCCGCGCAGAGTGCGGAACTGGCCGCGCTCGTGGCCGGACACGCCCAGCGATTCCCCTGGTACCACGAACTCCTCCTGCGTCGCGGAGCCCTGGGCTCCGCAGACCTGTCCGATCTTCCGCTCGTGGACACCGGTCTGCTCGGCGCGCACTACTACACCGCCGCATACCCCCAGCTGCCGAATGCCTCTGCCTACCACACCTCGGGAACCTCCGGCGGACAGCGCAAGCGCATCCTCTACTCGACCGCCGACGACGACGCGTACATCGCCCAACGTCGTGCGCTGTTCGGGAAGTTCACCGCGTCGGTGCCGCGTGGGGCGGTGGCTGTCGCGGACCTCGGTACCGGCCATGCCGCCGCCTCGGCACGACGTGTCTTCGTGGAACTCGGTTACGAGGCCCACGACATCGACTTCACCCGTCCCGTGGAAGAGCACGTCGCGAAGCTCAACGAGTGGCGACCTGACGTCTTCTTCACCATGCCGATGATCCTCGACCGGCTCCTGCAGGCGCGGCCCGTGCTGGACATCCGACCGAAGAAGATCATGGTCGTAGGTGATGTCGCGCCCCCCGCCTGGCGTGCCCACGTGGCCGAGCGATTCGGCCTGCGCCCCGAGGACGTCCTGGACGTGTTCGGGTCGATCGAGATAGGGGCCATCGGCTATTCGTGCGCCGAGACGGGCCTGTACCACTTCCACGACCACATCGTTCCCGAGGTCCTGACTCCCGGGGAGCTGAGCCGGCACACCGCGAACGACATGGTCCCGTCCCGGCAGGAAGGCAGCGGAGCGCTCCTGCTCACGTCCTTGACCCGTGACTACTTCCCCGCGGTGCGTTACGTGACCGGCGACGCCATCACCGGTCTGCGCCGCATCCAGCACGAGGGCCGCGAGGTGTTCGCGTTCGAACGCATCGACGGGCGGCTTGCCGGCGACTTCAAGCACGGTGAGCGCATCAGCAACCACGACTTGGCGCAGATCATGGCCGAGGTCTTCCCCGGCCACCCGTTCGAGGCGGGTGACGATGACGGCCTGGTCATCACGGTCGTCGCCGAAACGGTGGATGACGACCAGATCGCTGCTGTCCGCGCGGCCGTGGACCGGAGGGCTCCCGATGTCGCGCAGATGATCGCGTCCGGACTGGTCGGGCCGGTACGCGTGCAGGCCGTGACTCCGGACGGACTCCGGTCGGGCCAGGCCAAGCGGCGCCTCAACCTGAAGGAGGGCTGACCGGTGTGCGGAATAGCCGGAACGGTGTCCCTGGGACAGGCTCCTGTCCACACCCCCTACGCCCTTGCCGCCTGTGCCGCCATGGCGCACCGAGGCCCGGACGAGACGGGGTCCTTCACCGCGTCGAACGCGGTCCTGGCGATGTGCCGGCTGAAGGTCATCGGCCTGCACGACGGCTCCCAGCCCGTCTTCAGCGACGACAGGACGGTCGTATGCGTCCTCAACGGTGAGATCTACAACCACCAGGAACTGCGCGCCTTCCTCGCCTCGCGAGGACGCCCGGTCCACGGCGGCAGCGACGCGCAAGTGCTGCCGCACCTCTACCAGGAACTGGGCGAGCACTTCGTCGAGCGCCTGCACGGCATGTTCGCCGTTGCCGTGTACGACACCCGTACCGACCGGCTCGTCCTGGCCACTGACCGGGTCGGCAAGAAACCGCTGTTCTACGCGAAGCCGAGTGCTGATTCGGTGGCGTTCGCGTCGGAGCTGCCCGCGTTGATGCAGCACCCCGGCATCGGCCGGGACATCGATCCCCTTGCCGTGGACCAGTACCTCGGCTACCGGGTGGTCCCCGCGCCGCACACGATCTACCAGCAGGTCCGCAAACTGGAGCCGGCGACGACCCTGGTCCTCGAACGGGGTCGGCCCGAACGGCGCCGCAGGTACTGGCAGTTCGACTTCACCGCCGAGCTCACCGACCTGCCCGAGGCAGAGATCGACGAACGCGTCGACGCGCTGCTCCAGCAGGCCGTGCAGGACCGGTTGGAGTCGGAGGTTCCGCTCGGCGCGATGCTCAGCGGCGGGCTCGACTCCAGCCTCGTGGTGGCCATGGCCACCAAGCAGCTCGGCAGGCCCCTGCACACGTTCTCCGTCGGATTCGAGCACGCCGCGTTCGACGAGTCGGTGCATGCTCGTGCCGTGGCCGAGCACTGTGGCACCTGGCATCACACGTACCGGATCGGCCCGCAGGATGCGGTGGAGGCCGTCGACACCATCCTCAGCCACATGGGGGAGCCGTACGCCTTCCCTTCCGCGATCGCTGCCTCCTGCATGTACAAGTTGGCCAGGCAGTACGTGACCGTGGTGCTGACCGGCGACGGATCCGACGAGATCTTCTGCGGCTACGGCCGGTATCAGCGACTGCGCGATCTCTCAGCGGGAGGGAGCCTCGCCGATCGTTACGAGGGCGTCCTGCTGGACGGCGTTCCCCAGACGCTCAAGAGTCGGCTGTACGCGGCAGACTTCGCCGAGCGGCTGCCACGCCAGCCGCACAACTACCTGCGGGCCCGCTTCGACCGCACCGATCCATCGGTTCCCGACTTGGACCGCGCCATGCAGGTCGACAGCGGATTCTGGCTGTCCGACGCCCAGTTGGTGAAGATCGACCGGATGTCGATGGCCCACTCCGTCGAGCCCCGCAGCCCTCTGCTCGACCACCGGCTGATCGACTTCGTGACCCGTGTTCCCGCGGACCGCAAGCTTGTTGGCCACGAGGAGAAGGCCCCGCTCAAGCGGGTGGCCGCACGGTATCTGCCCCGACAGGTCCTGGAGCGCCGCAAGCAGGAACTGGCCGTGCCCCTGGAGAGCTGGCTGGGCACGGAGCTGCGGTCCACGATCAGCGACACTCTGACGTCCGAAGCCGCCCTGGAACGTGGCTACTTCGACCCGGACGCCCTGCGCTCCACGGTCCACGAGTTCCGCCCCGAGCACAGCTACGCACTGTGGACGCTCTACATGCTTGAGCGCTGGCACCAGCTGCAAGAGGACAGCACGGCCCGCGAAATGACCGCTGCTGCCCACGCCTGACGCCCGGGCCCTCCATCAACCACCTGCCTGTCCACCTTCACACACGAGCAAAGGAACCTCCATGTCATCCTCGGCATCGCTCCTGGGCACCGTGCCCATGCCGGCTGAGGCAGCCCGGCTCCAGCGCACCTTCGACGCCGGCCGCATGCTGCGCGAACTCACCTCGGTGCGTGAGCACACCTGGGACCAGCAGCGCGTCTACACCGAGGACGGCGTCGGTGCCTCGACCGACGTCGACTGGCGCTGCCTCGCCTTGCGCAGCCCCGGCGGCGACGGCGACCGCACCGACCCCGGCGGCCCCGGTCCGCAGGACTTCGCGGACACCGCCTGGCTCGACCGCATCCCGTACGTCCGCGACATCCTGGAGTCCATCCCGGCTCCGCTGCACGCGGTCCGGTTCATGGCGCTCGGCCCGGACACCGTCGGAATCGATCACACTGACCCCAAGTACGGGCCGCGCTGGGGCGTCGGCCGGCTGCATGTGCCGGTCGTGACCAACCCCGAAGCCGTGCTCGTCCTCGACGGTGTCGAGCACCGTTGGCAGCCGGGGGAATTCTGGTTCGGCGACTTCAGCCGCACCCACCGCGTTCAGAACACCGGCAGCGACGCCCGCGTGCACCTGGTCATCGATGTCCTGGTCACCCCGGGACTGGTGACCCTCTTCCCCGAGAGCTGGCAGCAGTACTTCCACGACGGCGAAATCCTCTTCAACCGTCAGGAGTGCCCGCAGACCGCAGAAGAACGCCGACGGCTGGGAACCACCCGCTTCTCCCTGCCTGCCACGTTCCACCTCTGGGAGGACGACACCGAGCTCTCGGCCGACCTGCCCCAGGAGACGGCGACCCTCGCCGAGGACGGCGAACGCATGGTGCTGCGCCTGCCAGGCGACCGGGTTTTCGCGCTGGTGCACCTCGGTGACCACGAATACCGCTTTGCCGGCTGGAGCGAGGAGCGCACTCTTCAGGTCTTTCCTGACGGGCCGGACCCCCGGGTCGTCCTGCGTACCCGTGAGGGCAGCCAGATCCGCGAGCTGACCCTGTCCGCCGAACGCCTCTCCGCCTGATCCACCACCGTGCGGGACGCGACGCGCTCGCGTCCCGCACCCGTCTGAGGGAAGCCATGACAGCCGTTGTCGTCATCACCGACCTGGTCGTGCTGGCCAAGCATCTACGCCTTCTGGACCTGACCGAACAGCGCGGTGTCACACCGCTGTTCCTGTTCGGGCCCGAGACACCCGCCGAGGAACTCGGCCGGCACCGCAGTGACCCGGCACACCCGCTCTCCCGTATCCCGGACGACAACCTTCGCCACGTCTCGGACACATCGCTGGAGACGGTGCTGCGCGCGGTCACACCTTGGCTGCACGAGCACGCAGTGCGCGCGGTGCTGAACGTTGGTGAGGTGTTCGTGGAAGCCGCCGGGGCTCTTGCCCAGACCCTCGGCCTGCCCGGTCCCGGCACACACGCGGCGCAGGTCTGCCGCAACAAGGTGCTCCAGCGTCTGGCAGCACCTTCCCTGGCCCCGCGATGGACTTTGCTGGACACGACGCGCAGCACTGCCGCGGATGGCTGGGAAGTGTTCCCCGCCGTGCTCAAACCGGCCTCGCGGATGTCGAGTTCAGGTGTCCGAGCGGTCAACGGGCCGACCGCCGTCCGCCCGCTCCTGCCCGACTACGGCGCGGATGAGCTGCTGCTGCTCGAGGAGCGGATCGAAGGCCGGGAGTTCTCCGTCGAGACGCTGGTACGCGACGGCTCTGTGCTGTGGGCGGGCATCACGGCAAAGGACACCAACGAATCCGGTACCTCGTTCTTCACCGAGACCGGCCACACCTCGCCCGCGCCTCACCTCACGCCGGACCAGGAGCGGCTGTTGCTCGGGGCCAACGCCGAGTTTCTGCGGTCCGTCCGGTTCGGCACCGGCATGAGCCACGCCGAGTTCCGGCTGACCGCCGATGACCGGGTGGTCCTGATGGAGGCCGCCGCTCGCCCACCCGGTGACGCCATCACGCGCCTGTGGCGGCTGGCCACGGGTATGGATCTTGACGCAGCCCTGCTCGACCTCGTGCTCGGTATCGAGCCGTCCACCGCGTCACCGCGGCGTCGGGCCCGGCAGACCTATCTCGACCACCCCCGAGGCCTCCTCGCGGACGTGACCGCAGACGGCATACCCGTGCACTGGGTCAGCGAGCAGGGCCAGTGGCCGGACCTGTCGCCGATCCCGAAGGAGGCACCGCCAAGGGGGCACGCGGTCCTGGTGAGCCGGCACCACGGCGACGTGCTGGGCGACCAGTCAGACTCCAAAGGCCGGTCGGTCTCCGTCGTTCTGGATGCTCCGCTCGACGACGACATCGACGCCGCCGCCCTCGGGGCGACCCGGTCCATCACGATCCGTACCGTGCCCGTCGAAGCGCCGGAGAACGTCGCCCGTTGACCGGCCGCAGCGGCACCGCCGACACCGCCCGTGCGGTGTGCGACGTCGCCCCTCCGCCGGCACACCGGCCGACATGATTCGACTCACCGCACACATGTCCGGCGTCACGCGGCGGGAACCCGAGTACCGGGTTCCCGCCCTCGCCAACCGCGGTGCGCCAAGCGGCATTTGAGCCGGCCCCGCATGATCTGGGAGAACCCCGTGACACCCTCGTCCCCCTCCCGTCCGGACACGGATGCGGAATCCGTCGTCGCCCCGGACGGCGCCGGCCGCTCGGCCGCGTTCACCTCGTCGACCGGCTCCCTGCGCAACTGGCTCGCGGTCATCGCGGTAGGTATGGGCGTCTTCGCCTTCACCACCACCGAGATGGTCCCGATCGGACTGCTCCCCGCCATGAGTCGTGACCTGGGCGCCTCCGAGGGAACTGTCGGCCTGTCGGTAACCCTCTACGGCGCGATCGCGGGCCTGTTCGCACCCGTGCTCACGGTGGCGACGCGCAGGCTCGACCGCCGCAGACTGCTCCTTGTGGTGCTCGGCGTCTTCGTCGGCGGGAACGTCTTCACCGCGCTGTCGTCGTCGTACGCGCTCCTGATGGTCTCGCGGCTGCTGACGGGATTCGCCCACGGCGTGATGTGGTCGATCGCGGCGAGTATCGCCATCCGCCTCGTCCCCTCGGACCAAGCGGTCCGTGCCACGGCGATCGTCTTCAGTGGTATCTCCATCGCATCCGTCGTCGGCGTGCCGTTGGGCACCCTTATCGGTCAGTCCGACTGGCGTATCGCGTTCTGGACGATCGCAGGGGTCGGCGTCCTGATCCTCGCTGTGGTGATCTTCCTCGTCCCGTCCATGGAACCTCGTGCCGTGGTGCGCCTGGCCGAACTCCCCAAGCTGCTGCGGGACGGCAACCTCCGCACCGCCACCCTCGTCACCGCGGTGATGGTGATCGGCCACTTCGCCGCCTACACGTACATCGCGCCTTTCCTGGAGCAGGACGCGGGTATCCCGTCCGGCTGGGTCAGCGCTCTGCTCCTGCTGTACGGGGTGGCCGGCGTTGTCGGCAACTTCGCGGGCGGCGCGGTGGCGGCGCGCGCACTGCGGTCCACCACCCTTGCCTGCATCCTGCTGCTCACCACGGCCGTCGTCCTCCTCGTCGTCAACGGCCGGTGGCATCCTGGGACGATCGCCCTGCTGCTGGTCTGGGGTGTCGCCTACGCAGCACTGCCGGTCTGCCTGCAGACCCTGGTCTTCGCCAGCGCCCCCCAGGCTCCCGAGGCAGCGACCTCGCTGTACATCTGCGCCTTCAATGTCTCCATCGCGCTGGGCGCGCTGGCCGGAGGGTGGGTTGTGGACGCTTCCGGTCCGTCCGCGGTGATGTTCCTCGGCGGTGGGTTCAGCGTGGTCGCCGCCCTGCTCATGACCCGGTACCGCGTTGCGCGCCCCGAGTAGCACATCCTGCCCCCCTCTCCGCTCCACCTGTGCATCCACCGCTCCAGATGAAAGAGTCACCATGCCGACACTGACCCAAAAAGATCACGTAGTGATTGTGGACGCCTACTCGGGCGGCCGATACCTGATCCCCGCCTTCCAGGCTCTTGGATATCCGGTGGTACACGTTCAGTCCGGGCCGGCTGGCCCCTTTTCCCGTGACAACGAAGCGGCGGCGGCCCGCGCCGAGATTCACCTGGTCAACGAGGGTGACGTCAACGCATTGGTGGAGACTCTGCGTGCCTCGTCACCACGGATCGTGCTGGCGGGAAGCGAGGGTGGGGTGCTGCTTGCCGATCAGCTGGCAGACAGCCTGGACCTGCCATTTCGCAATCACGCAGGAAAGTCCATGGCGCGACGCGACAAGTTCGAAATGCAAGAGCATCTCCGACAGGCAGGCGTGGCGAGCATCAAGCAAGCTCGCGTCACCGATGCCGAGCAGCTTGATACCTGGCTCGCCGCACACGACGCATATCCCGTTGTGGTCAAGCCGCTGCTCAGTGCGGGTACCGAAGGTGTTTTTGTGTGCCATTCGCGCACTGAAGCCCATAAAGCTCTCGATGCAATCATCGGGAGCAGTGATCTCTTCGGGAACCAGAACGATGCGGCGGTGGTTCAGGAGTTTCTGGCCGGTGTCGAATATGTGATCAACGGTATTGCCTGTCAAGGGCGTTACTCCTTCACGGACGCCTGGCGATCCGACAAGGTCGACAACCACGGATTTCATGTCTACGACACGCAGTACCTCTTCTGCGAAGAAGACCCGGGCTTCATGGAGATAACCGAGTACGTCGGTGACGCATGCCGCGCGCTCGGGCTTGTGAACGGGCCTTTCCATGCCGAAGTGATGCTTACGGACAACGGGCCCGTGCTGATCGAAGTCGGCGCGCGTATCGCGGGTGGTGCCGACCCGTATGTGGTCGAGAGCTGCCTGGGGCACTCACAGATCAGGTGGCTGGTGCAGGCTTCGCTGAACCCGGTCGCATTCACTGAGGCTCGGGAACTCCTGCCGGCCGCCCCGCGATCCCAGAGGGCTGCCTACGTGTATCTGATCGCCAAGACGGAGGGGAGGGTTCAAGAAGCCGACCTCTCCCGATTCCTCAGTGTCGACGGCGTGATGCATGTCAGTTACCTGTATGCGCCGGG
This sequence comes from Streptomyces sp. GKU 895, assembly GCA_002027195.1. Lineage (GTDB taxonomy): Bacteria > Actinomycetota > Actinomycetes > Streptomycetales > Streptomycetaceae > Streptomyces. The sequence goes on from MWJO01000064.1 coordinate 19,123, forward strand.
TGACCGTCAAATGCTGACGAAGGATGCGCTCACTGCGGCAGGAGTGGTCCTCCTGACCGCCGAAACCCAAGAAGAGCTCAACGATCGGGCGCGTCGGATTCGAGAAATCGAAGCTGCCATGTACGAGGAAATCCTCGACGAGGAATCAGCTCGATGAAGCACGCTACCGCGGCGCCGTCCTCTCGCGTTCAAGAGATCCCTGGACGCTCCCCCCGGCTGCGCCATGTGACGCCCCCGGACCCTCATGGGCTGACCCTCGCGCCGTTCCGCGGGCTGCGCTACGTCCCCGACCAGGTCCACAGCCTGTCCGCGGTCACCTCGCCGCCGTACGACGTCGTGGTCAGACCCGACGAGGTGGTCGAGCTGGAGGGCGCCGACCCGCACAACATCGTGCGGCTGATCCTGCCGCGCGACGGCGAACGCGAGCCCAGCCACGCCCGCGCGGCCCAGACGCTGCGCCGCTGGCAGGAGCTGGGCGTGCTGGTCGCCGACGACACCCCCGCGCTCTACGTCTACGAGCAGCACACCGCGGACGACGTCCTGCAGCGCGGCCTCATCGGCAACCTGCGCCTGCCCGCCCTGGACGAAGGCGTAGTCCTGCCGCACGAGGACGTCATGCCCGCACCGGTGGCCGACCGCGCGGGCTTGATGCGGGCCACTGCCGCCAACCTGGAACCGCTGCTGCTCGCGTACCGCGGCGACGGCCCCGGCACCGCAGCCCGGATCATCGACGCCATCGCGGAACACCCCCCGCTGCTCGCCACGACCACCGAGGACGGCACCCGGCACCGGCTCTGGGCGATCACCGATCACGACGAGATCGCCGCCGTCAACGCCGACCTCGCCCCGCGCCAGGCCCTGATCGCCGACGGCCACCACCGCTGGGCGACCTACCTGCGGCTGCGCGAGGAGCACCAGAGTCCGAGCCCCTGGGACTACGGCCTGGTGCTGCTCGTCGACACCGACCGCTACCCGCTGCGGGTAGGCGCCATCCACCGCGTGCTGCGCCAACTCCCGGTCGCGGACGCGCTGTCGGCCGTACGGGACACGTTCCGGATCGAGCAGGTCGACGGCCCGCTGGACACCGCGCTGGCCGCGCTCGCCGACGCGATCGCCGTCGGCGGCAACGCGTACCTGTTGGCCGGCGACGGGACGTTCCACCTGCTCACCCTCCCCGATGAGCGACTTGTCGACGCATCCGTACCGCGCGACCGTCCCACCTCCTGGCGCCGCCTCGACGCCAGCGTGCTGCACTACGCGATGATCGACCACCTCTGGCACGTACCGGACGCCCCGGAGCACATCTCCTACATCCACGACGCCCTGGCCGCGGTCCACGAGGCCGAACGCCTGGGCGGCACCGCGGTGTTGATGCACCCGATCGCCGAGAGCACCGTGCTCGACCTGGCCCGCCAGGGAGTGATGATGCCCCATAAGTCGACGTCGTTCGGCCCAAAACCCGCTTCGGGCCTGCTGCTGCGCAGCCTCGAACTGAACTGAGCGCCCGGCGGGCCGGTGGCCCTGGCCTGTGAGCGAAGGAATGCTTCCGGCTCGTGGACCAGGGCGTAGGCAACTGGGCGGTGTGCCGGATCGTCGGCATCAACGGATGGACCGGCAGGGCGGTGGCGGAACCGGCATGGGGCGTCAGGCAGGACCGACGCGGCCTGGCCGCTGCGCCGGCCGAGCACGCGGGGGCCATCGCGGTACCTGCGCGAGGCCGAGCGCCTTCACGTCCCCGATCGAACGCCCCAGCCGCTCGGGCGACCTCGTCCACCTGCCCTGCCCCTGCGAATGGCCGGGGCGGGCCCAGAAGAAAGGTAGAGCTCGATGACCCCTCCATCGAATCCCGGATGTGTGGGCCGAGGCCCGACTGGAAGCATGGTCCAGACACCCGCCGACACCCGCGTTTCCACCCGCTCGTCCCGCAGGGCCGTGCCGACCTGGGCGGTGGTGTTCACTGTGTGCGCGGGGCAGTTCCTCGTCGTCCTCGACGTGTCGGTGGTCAACACCGCACTGCCGTCCATGCAGGCGAGCCTGGGTCTCAGCGCGTTCGGGCTGCAATGGGTGGTCAACGCGTACTCGATCGCTTTCGCCGGGTTCATGCTGCTCGGCGGCCGGGCCGGGGACCTGTTCGGGCGTAAGCGCATGTTCCTCGTCGGGCTCTCCCTGTTCACGGTCGCTTCTCTGGCGGGCGGTCTGGCCCAGGGGAGCTGGCAACTGCTCGCCGCCCGGGCCGTCCAAGGCCTTGGCGCGGCCGTGCTCGCCCCGTCCACGCTCACCCTGCTCACCTCGGCCGTGCCCGAAGGGCCTGCGCGGGTGCGGGTCATCGGGACCTGGACAGCGGTCGGTGCGGGCGGCGGTGCGGTCGGTGGCGCGGTCGGTGGAGTGCTCACCGACCTGATTTCCTGGCGCTGGGTACTGCTCATCAACGTGCCCGTCGGTGTACTCGTCCTCACGGCGGGCGTCCGCTGGCTGACCGAGAGCCGGGCCGGCGAGCGGCGGCGACTCGACCTGCCGGGCGCGCTGCTCGTCACGGCGGGCCTTGCCACGCTCGCGTACGGGATCGTGCAGACAGAGGGCGAAGGATGGACGGCGCCCGCGACGCTCGTGCCACTCGCCGCAGGGCTGCTGCTCATCGTGGCGTTCCTGCTGGTCGAGGCGCGGACCAAGGCTCCGCTGATGCCGCTCAGGCTCTTCCGGGTGCGGTCGGTGGCGGCGGCGAACGCGACGATGATGATCTCCGGCGCAGCCATGTTCGCCATGTGGTTCTTCATGACGGTGTACGCGCAGAATGTGCTCGGCTACTCGCCGGTCCAGGCTGGATTCGCCCTCGTACCGTCCTCGTTGACGGGGGTCGTCGGCTCGAAGCTGGCGCCGCGCCTGATGCCGCTGATCGGAGCGAAGAACGTCACGGTCGCCGGGCTCCTGACAGCCGCGGCCGGGGTCGGCTGGCAGTCGACGATGACCCCTGACGGCTCGTATGTCACCTCGATCCTGCTGCCGGGCATGCTGATGATGCTCGGTGCGGGCTTGGCCTCGACTCCTCTCTCGTTCCTTGCGACGTCGAGTGCTGCGCCCGGCGAGGCGGGTCTGGTGTCCGGCCTCATCAACACGTCGCGCACGATGGGTGGCGCGCTCGGCCTGTCGATCCTGTCAACGGTCGCGGCGACGCGCACGGCCGGAGCACCGGGAGCGGCGGCCCTCACGGACGGGTACGCGGCCGCGTTCCGCACGAGTGGGCTGATACTGCTCGGCGGCGTGGTGCTCGTCCTGCTGTGGATGCCAAGGGTCGACCGGGAACGGTGACTCACCGGATAACCGCCCCGTGTGCTTCGCCGGTCGCGAAGACGCGCGAGCGGCGTCCGTCGTCCCTCGAAAGTGCCGCCTGACCTGCGTGTCAGGCGTCTCCGTACGCTTCTCCACCCAGTTCGAACCCGGCCGTCCCGGCGGTCGCGTCCGCGAGCCACGCCTCGAAGGCGGGTACGTCCGCGTCCGGAAGGCCGATCTCGATCGTGACCGCCTCGCCGTAGCGGACGTCGCGGACCTCGCGGCCGGTGGCGCGCAGGTCGTTCTGGAGCTTGCCCGCGCGGTGGTGGTCCACGGTCACCGTGGCGAGGCGGAAGCGGCGGCGGGTGATGCTGCCGAGGGCGTCCAGGGCCTCGCCGACCGCGCCGCCGTACGCGCGGATGAGGCCGCCGGCGCCCAACTTGACGCCGCCGTAGTAGCGGGTGACGACGGCGACGACGTACCGCATGTCACGGCGCAGCAGCATCTGGAGCATGGGGACGCCGGCGGTGCCGCCCGGTTCGCCGTCGTCGCTCGCCTTCTGGATCGCGCCGTCGGCGCCGATGACGTAGGCGAAGCAGTTGTGGGTGGCGTCGGCGTGCTCCTTGCGGACGGCCGCGATGAAGTCCTGGGCCTCCTGCTCGGTGGCCGCCGGGGCGAGGGCGCACAGGAAGCGGGAGCGGTTGACCTCGGTCTCGTGCACGCCCGCTTGGGCGACGGTGCGGTACTCGTCCTGCATCGGGCCAGCGTAGTCCGTGACCGAGACAGGGTCGCGGGCCGCCTCAGCGGGGGCCCGCGCAGGTCATGCGGGCCGGCTCGACTCGGTTCGTCCACGAAGATCGCTTTCAGGTCCTCGTCGAGGTCCCGTCCTGACAGGGGGCGCTCGCTCACTTCTTCCTCCCCCGGGGCACCGTGACCGCCGTCAGCAGGGCCGTGCCCGGGGCGAGGGCCTCCCAGGCCGTGCCGCGCCAGGCCAGGACGGCGATGGCCGACGTGGGGAACTTCGCCCGGACCGTGTCCAGGGTGTCGTCGAGGCCGTCGCCTGCGAGTTCGAGGACGAGCTCCTCCAGGCCGGGGTTGTGGCCGACCAGCAGCAGCGTCTCCACCTCGGCGGACACCTCGTGCACGACCTCCAGGAGTTCGGGCACGTCGGCGCCGTAGAGCCGGGCGTCGTGGCGGACCGGGGGCGGGGTGCCCCACTGGGCGGCGGCCAGGTCCCAGGTCTGCCGGGCGCGTACGGCGGTGGAGCACAGCGCGAGGTCGGGCAGGCAGTCGGCCTCGGCGAGCGCCAGGCCCGCCGCGGGAGCGTCGCGCAGTCCGCGCGGGGCGAGCGGCCGCTGGTGGTCGCGGACGCCCTCCGGCCAGGCGGATTTCGCGTGGCGCAGCACGACGAGGCGGCGCAGCGGACCGGCTCCGGCGCGCGCGATCATGCGGGCGAGCCGATCTCGCGGGTGAGTTCGAGGCCGAGGAGCCGGTCCGCGTAGGCGTACGTCTCGAAGCGGGCGCCGCCCGGGAGGCCGGAGGCCTCCACCGACCGCAGGACGCGCAGGACGCCGGGTACGTCGAGGTCGTCCTCCCATGCCGTACGCAGCTCTCCGCGCACCTCGTCCGGCACCGGCCGCGACGGCTCGCGCGCCCAGTCGGCGACGGCACGACGCCACCGTACGAGAGTGTCGTGGGCGTCCTGGAGGGCGGCCGTGTCGAGGCGCGCCGCCAGACCCCGGGGCCGGGACAGCAGGGCGAGCCGCAGTACGTCGGGGTCCGCGCCCTCCGCCGGGTGCTCGACGGGAGCGACCGCGAGCTGGACTCCGACGGACGTCACCTGGTCCTCGGCCACGACATGGATGACCTGCGTTCCCCCTGGGCCCGTGTCGTGGCGTCCTCGAAGGGACGGATGCCCAGCGCCGCGGCGCCCGCCCGTACCTCGGGCCGCTGCCGGGCGGCGTCGAGCCGGGCCCAGACCGGCGTACCGCCGAGTTCGAGGGCGCGGACGAGGGTGTCGGCGACGAGCAGCACCCGCAGGGCGGTGCCGTCGAGGCCGGGCACATGCGCCTCGACGCGGGTGAGACCACGGCGGGCGGGGGGCGGCCTCGACCGGGTCGCCGGTTCGGGCGTCGATGATGCGCAGCACGAGGTGAGCGTAGGCGGGACGGAGGCCGTCCGCAGGCAGGTGGCGCGGATTCCGGACAGGGGGGCGGGGTGCGGCGGGGTGCGCGGGCCTGGTGACAGGCGGTGCAAACGGGGCGACGGCCCTGGGAGATCGGGGGAATCAGCGGGGGCGGTGCGCTGTTGTGCCGAGAGCCCCAGCGACCAGATCCTCCAGGAGACCCACGGTGTACGGAGACGAAGCGACGGTCCGCAAGATACTCACCGAGAGCGGCGACACCTGGGCCGTGGTGGGCCTGTCCTCGAACCGGGGGCGCGCGGCGTACGGCGTCGCCGAGGTGCTCCAGCGCTACGGGAAGCGGATCGTGCCCGTGCACCCGAAGGCCGAGACCGTGCACGGCGAACAGGGCTACGCCTCGCTCGCCGACATTCCCTTCGACGTGGACGTGGTCGACGTCTTCGTCAACAGCGACCTCGCCGGCCCTGTCGTCGACGAGGCGATCGCCAAGGGCGCCAAGGCGGTCTGGTTCCAGCTCGGCGTGATCGACGAGGCGGCGTACGAACGGGCGCGTGCGGCGGGTCTCGACATGGTGATGGACCGCTGCCCGGCTATCGAGATCCCCCGGCTGCGGGACTGAGGCCCGAGGGGCGGCGCACCTCGGTCTGACGGCTTTCGTCGGCTCCCCCACGGCTCGGCCCGCACCTCAGCCCTGCCCCTCGCACGCGTTGATGTAGTACAGCTCTATCTCCACCCGGTCCGCCGATCCCCCGGACCAGAACGGGCGCGTGCCCACGTTCCCGCCGCAGAAGGCCTGCGGGCGGCGGGACTTGAGGGTGGCGTTGACGTCCTCCGCGAGGTCGGTCGCCGCGCCCAGCATCGACTGCGGGGCGACACCGAAGGTGATGACCATGCCGATGCGGCGGCCGTCACCGCTCGCGCGGATCTCCTTGTCGAGCGCCGCGATGATCTTCTTTCGGTCGGCGGCATTCAGGTTCCCCTTGCCGGCGGCGCGGCCGGTCGCGCCCGAGGACAGGGACACCGCGAAGGTGTGCCGTCGCGGATCGAGACCGGTCGGGCCCTTGGCCGTGCGTGAGGGGGAGGGCGACGCGGACGACGACGCGGAGGACGACGGGGACGCAGACGGCTTCGGTGCCTTCTTCGCGCCCGCCGCCCCTGTGCCGTCCGAGGCGATCATGCCGAGCGCCACCAGGAACAACACCAGGAACAGGTCCGCGAAGAGCCAGCCCGCGAGGTGGCGCGGGGCGATGCCGGCGCCCGGCGGGCGGCGCCTCACCGCTGATCCCCGCCGTACCAGTCGTCACCCGGCCGGCGCGGCGGCGGTGTCGCGGCGCCGGTGTCGGGAGCCGCGGTGTCGGAGCCGCCGGTGTCGGTGCGGGGTGGCGCGGGGCGGCGTCGCGGCGGGGCCGCCGGAGCCACCTCCGGGGTAACCGTTGCCGTTGTAGGGGCCGTTGCGGGGGCCGGTGTAGGGATCGCCGTAGGGGCCGCCGTAGGGGCCCGTGGGCGGCCCCCCGGAGTTCGACATCGGCGCCGGTCCGGAACCGCCGTGCTGCAGCAGGGCGAGCACGCGCTCCAAGGCGTCCATGTAGGCGTACATACGCTCGCTGTTGTCATTGAGGACGCCCATGGCCTCGCCGACCTTCCGGGTGGTCTCGGTGACCTCGTCGGCGACGGTGGCGTGCACCCGGTTGGCCTCCTGGGAGCTGCCCGCCGCGCGGCGCAGTTCGGCGAGCAGGCGGGTGAGGGACTCGCGGGTCGCCTGTTCGTCGCCGCGCAGGTCGTCGCGCATCTTGGCGAAGTCGCGCAGGAGTTGGTGCGGCACGGTCAGGGAGCGGCCCATCTCACCCAACTCGCCCGCGGAGCGGGTCCATTGGTCGAGAGCCGTGACGAACCTGCCCTCGGGGCCGGGCGCGAAGATCTTCTCCATGCGGTCGGCGCTGTCGGAGAGGGTGCGGGAGAGTTCGGCGGTGCTGCGGGTGATGTCCCGTGCGATGCCGACGAGTTGGCCGGCCGGTACGACCTGTGCCTCCAGGACGGCGTACTTGGACAGCTCCATCGTGAGGACGGTCAGCTGTCCGGCGATCCTGGTGCGCAGCCGTTCGTGTGACGCTTCGTGCTGGGCGGCCCATTCGAGGCGTTGCAGCCACATCGTGGCGAGCACCACCCCGGCGATGAGCAGCACCACCAGCAGGACGGCGGTGCCGCCGAAGCCCGACGACCACAGTTTCAGGAAGTTGGTGCCCTTCGCGGAGTCCTGGAAGTCCCCGAAGGCGAACCACAGGGACAGCCAGGTCAGCACGATCGGCAGGAAGACGGACACGTCCCGTGCCGTCGACACCACGGCGATCAGCGCGCTGTGGCGCGGCTCGGCGTCCGGCACCAGCGCCTCGGGCGGATAGGCGTGCAGCAGGTTGACGCCGGACACGGGCCGCCCGCCCGCCCGCGCGTCGTCGGCGATCCAGGTCAGCACCGAGCGCCCGGCGCTCTCCTCGGGGCACTCACCGGCCAGCTCGGTGAGCCGGTCGGCGGCCGCCCGCAGCGCCGCGGAGGGTTCGGGCGCCGGAGGCGCGGGCTGATGTGTAGCGGGTTTCCTGCTGGACAAGACCTCTCCCTCAGTCCCGGGGACCGCGGCGGTCGGGGCCGTGGTCTCCGTCGTGCGGCCGGGCGGGCAGATGCTGCCGGAAGTACTGCTGGACGACGACGGCGTGGACGGTGTCCTGCGCCCTGCCGCGCCGGCAGCCGTCGAGCAGCGCCTGCAGCAGGGCGGGCGACGGGGTGCGCCCCGCCGCCTCCAGGACGTCCAGCACCTCGCGCTGCCCCAGCTGCTCCCCGGTCGTGCACAGGAGGAGCAGCCGGTACAGGTGCACCGCCTGCCAGGGGTTCTGGGGCGCCATCCGGTCCACGGCCTCGGCGTGGAACTGGGTGCGGCGCAGTACGTCGAAGGGGTGGTGGCGTTCCTTGGCGGGGCGGCGCCGGGCGCAGCTCTCCAGCAGGGTGCGGGCCTGGGCCGGGGCGATCCGGCTGATCGCGTCGACCTGGCTCATCAGGAACGCCATGGAGAAGCGGGTCACGAGCACCCGCATCATGTCGTCCAACGCGGTCTTGGAGACGCCGATCTGCAGGGCGATCCGCAGCAGGGGCAGGATGTCGAAGTCCGCCCGTCGGCGGGCGGCGCTCTCCAGCCGCTCCTCCAGCACCCGGTGCACCACCCGCCCGCCGGGCGCGCGAGGGACAGCTCGCGCAGCAGGTCCCGGCCGGCGCCGTCGAAGGCGCGGTGCAGCGCCCAGGTGTGGATCTCCTCCCGCAGATGCCGGTAGGGCTGGAGTTCGAGCGAGTCCGGGCGCCACAGAACCAGCAGGCGGGCCAGCTGTCCCTCGGTGGCCCGGTCGAGCTCCAGCTGTATCCGCGGGACGGCGGTGGTACTGCGCAGGTAGGCGTCCTCCCGGTCCGACAGGTCGCCTGCGGGGCCGCCTCCAGCAGGCTCATGACATCGCTCATCAGCCCGGGGGCGACCTGATGTCCGGCCGCCCACCGCGATCTTCGTGGCGCTGGCCATCGGCTGGTCCGGCAACAGTTTAGCGCGCCGGTGCCGCGGCGCCGCGGAAGGCGACCAGGCGTGCGGCCTGGTCGCGCAGGCCGGTGGGCCGGGTCGGCCTTGGCGTCGACGCGGCGCCGGGTGGAGGGCGGGTTCGGTGCCGTCGCTCCGTACGAACACGAACTGCGGCAGGTCCTTCGCCGTGTCGTTCTCCTCCCGGGTGGCGAAGCCCCAGCTGCCCAGCACGACCCGGCCCAGCAGTCCGGCCAGGGCATGGACGACGACCTCGCCGTCGGCCGGCGAACCCACCACCGTGAGCGGTGCCCCGGGCTGTTCCATGAGCGCCTCGGCGAGCCGCACCAGCAGGTCGTCGGGCACGTCCTCGGCCGCCGTGTCGAGGGCGCCGAGAAGGCGCTGCTCCTCGATCAGCAACTGCCGTACGAGGTCCAGCGGGACCCGTTCCAGGCGCTCGGCGCCGCCGCCCCGGGCCGCCTGGCCGTCGAGGAGGGCGCTCTGCCGGACCGGCGGCGGCAGCCAGTCGTCCCAGTCGCTGCGGCAGGCGGCGAGCGCGAGGTGCAGGTCGATGCCGCCGGCCGGGCCGGTCAGGACGTGGGTGAGGGTGGACCCGGCGCGGCCGTTGGGGTCGCGGACCGGGAGTTTGCGCAGGACGGCGGCCTCGTTCTCGTGACGGAGGTAGACGAAGCCGGGTGCGGTGTCGCCGGGGTGTTCCTGGCTGGCCCACACCAGGTGTTCGATCCGGCTGTTCCAGCGCAGCAGCGCCTCGCGGTCGAGGGAGGTGGCGACCGGGCCGACGTCACCGCGGCCGGTGAGGGAACGCTCGGACCACTGGTAGACGGTGATGTCGGCGCGCGGGCCGCCGTGCGCGGGCAGGCTCATGTGCCGGGCCCCCGTCCCAGCAGCAGGGCGTCCGCGGCCGGTCCGGTCATGACGCCCTTCATGGCGAGCAGCGCCAACAGCGGCCGCAGCACCCGGTGTTGGCGGAACAGCGCCTCGTCGAAGCGGCGGGCCGCGGCCTGGTCGGCCTGGGCGCGGGGGCCGGTTCCGGTGGCGGAGGCGAGGTGCAGGGTGGAGCCCTGGCACTCGCCGGCGAGTTGCAGCCAGTCGCCGCCGCCGCGGGCACCGAGGAAGGCGTAGACGTCCTCGCTCTCCCGCTCGACGGTACTCAAGTCGGCTTCGGCGTCCGGCTTTTCGTGCAGCCAACCGTCGATCTCGCGGTAGCCGCGGAAGCGCAGCAGGTCGCTCTTGGTGACGACGAGGGCGCACGGCACCGGCAGGAACGGCAGGGCGGGGTTGGCCTGTTGCTGGCGCAGCCGCTGGCGGACGTGCTCGAACGCCGGGTCGCGTCCGGTCGTACCGCCCTGGGAGGTCAGGCCGTGGATGCGGGTCGGATCGACGACGCAGAGCAGGGCGCTGAGCCGGTTGAGGAAGTCGGACTCGCGGCCGGGGCGTTCCAGCCGGCCGCCCGCCACGTCGAAGAAGACGACGCTGTGCGAGCGGCCGGAGTGCTCGTCGGTGACGACGAGGCCGGTGGAGTAGCGCAGTTCGGGGCGGTCCGCGGTGGCGAGGAGTTCCTGGCGGCCGTCGATGAAGGGGGCGACGACCTCGTTGAGGTAGAGGTGGTAGCGCTGCGGGTCCAGGGCCTCGACGCGCAGGCCGTAGCGGGCCATGACGGTGGACTTGCGGGCCTGGTCGATCATGGCGGCCAGTAAGTGGGACTTACCGGTGCTGGACGCTCCGACCAGCCCGATACGGACTGGTTCGGTGCCGAACAGGGGGTAGCGGTAGGGCAGTTCGTGCTGGGGTACGTCGTCGTTGCCGGGGCAGACCACATAGGTGCGGGCGAGCTGGGCGTCCCGCTCGGCGTCGGAGTGGGTGGGCAGCTCGGCCTCGGGGAGCATGCCGCCGGAGGCGTCGAGGACGACCCGTTCGGCCGTGTCCCAGTTCAGCGGGCGCAGGCACATGGGACACTCGACGGGGCCGAGGGCGGGCAGCGGACGGTCGGGGACGATCCGCAGCCGCTGCCCCGTCCGGCGCCACCAGCCGGGGGCCCGTACCGGGGGCGGGACGTAGCCGTTGGCGCGCAGGCTGCCGGCGCCGTGCGCTGGCGGGCGCGCAGGGCGCGGAACTCCTCGCGGGCCAGGAGTTCGCGGCGCCTGGCCTGTTCCGCCAGGGGCCGCTCGAACAGGCCGTTCGGCGCGGCACCGTCGGCGAGGCGGCGCACCAGTTCGCGTGCGGGCGGGGAGACGGCGGAGCCCAACGGGAAGGCGGCGCGCAGGAGTTCCTGGAGCCACTCCTCGTGGCCCTGGTCGAGGACGGCGTGGAGGTGTTCACGGGAGGAGCCGCGCGGCAGGGTCTCGCCGGTGGCCATCCAGAACGCCACGAGGGCGGCGCTGAGTACGTCCTGGTCGGCCGAGGCCGGCAGTCCGGGGCGGAAACCGGGCGCGTCCCATGCGGTCGCCGGGCGGTCGGGCAGCGGCTCGGTGGCGTACACGGCCCCTTCCAGACCGGCGAGTTGGAGGCCCTCGGCCTCGTCCCACCACAGGTGCTCGGGGCTGATCCGGCCGTGCACCAGGCGGGGTTCGTGCAGCCCGGCGACGGCCTCGAACAGGTCCTGCACCACACCGCGCAGCCGCGGGCCGTGCAGCACGTCGGGGGTCTCGAGGCGGGACAGGGGGACGCCCCGGCAGTCGAGCAGCATCCGGTGCGGGCGCCGGGAGTCGTCGTAGGCGAGGACGTGGGCAAGCTGGCGTGGCAGATGCGGGCCGTGGAAGGCGGCGAGGCTGCCGAAGAGTTCGAAGTGGCGGCGCATCCGCCGCTCGGCGTCGGGCCCGACCGCCTCCTGCACCATCACCGGGTGCGGCCGGGCAGCCTGCGGTAGCGGCGCACCTGGAAGGGCGGCAGCTCCAGGCGGCCCTGCTCCCCGGTGTCCTCCTCGAGGCTGAAGACCGCCTCCTCACCGTCCCCCGACCCGGGCCTTCGACCCCGGAACTCCGCCACCCCCGTGTCTCCTCCCCGTAGCCCTCCGGGACACCAACTATCACAGAACGCTGCCCACGCGAGTGGCGCTTCAGGCACAGCGTCAAAATGAGTGCACCTGGCACTCGGCGGCGCCTGACGGTTGATCAACTCCTGTTGGCGAAAGGCCAGTCGGGGGTATGACCTGGCCCGGTACAGTCGGAGCACCTGAGGCTGGGGGGAGCGCTTATGGCGGCACTGACGGCGGGGCGGTTGCAGCAGGACGGGGTGCTGCGCGTGCTGGCGGAGCTGTACGCCGATCCGCTCAGTGCCGAGCTGCTGCTGCGGGGGCTGGGTGCCGACCTGACCCGGCTGCCGCCGTTCGGGGGCTCCCAGGCGCCGCTCGGCCACTGGTTCCGGATCTGTCTGACCATCGAGCACGGGGCGTTCGGCTTCACGCTGGAGGACCTCGTGCGGGCGGCGCACCAGGACTTCCCTTCGAACGACCTGCTGGGGCGGTACGTGAGACCCCGCGCGTCGGACGGGGCGCCGGATGACCGCCTGACCGTGCTGTGTCTGCTGGCCGGTCCCCGGGAGGCGTCCAGGCTCCAGCTGCGGCACGAGTTCCGTACCATCGAGGAGGCCGCCCGCCGGGGCCGTAGCCGCACCCTCGACATCAGGCTGTCGGCGGCGACCCGGCGCCGCGACCTGATCCCGGCGCTCACCGAACACAAGCCGGACGTCCTGCACTTCGGCGGGCACGGTTCCGCCGACGGTGAGCTGCTGCTGGAGGAGGACGACGGCTCGGTCGCCCCGGTGAGCGCGAAGGCGCTCGGCACGGTCCTGGACGCGGTGGGCGGAGTCACGGTCGCCGTCCTCAACGCCTGCCACCTGGGCCGGTACCTCGATGTCGTCCGACCCCATGTGGGCGAGGTCATCGGCTCCCCGGCGAAACTGAACGACGAGGACGCGCTGGCGTTCTGCCGGGACTACTACGCGGCGCTGGCCCTCGGCGAGTCCTGGGAGAAGGCCTTCCGCCTGGGCCGGGCGGGCGTGGGGCTGGGTGCCCGCGGGTTACCGGACCTTCGGCGCGCGGTGCGGGTGCGGGAGGGCGACACGGTATGAGGCAACCGCGAGCGCGAGGCCCGCACCGGCCGACCGAACGGCCCGCCCTGGGACAACCCACGACGACCGGACACCAGGACGGCGGCTGCACCGGACGACCAAGGACCGGGACAAGGGGCGCCACCGGACGACCGAGAACCAGGGCCGGCGGCTCTACCCGACGAGCGAGGACCGGGACCGGCGACTGTACCCGACGACCGAGCAACGCCTCGAGGGACCGATTCCGTCGGCCAAGCACCGCGCCCCGCGGCGACGCCCGACGAGCGGTCACCCGACCCCGCGCCTGCACCCCACCAGCAATCACCCCACCCCGCACCCACACCCGACCACCGAGCACCCCACGTCCAGACCCGCCCAGCCGGCCGCTAGGCCACGCAGGACCTGCGAGCCACGGGGCCCGGAAGGGGTGTGCGATGAGTGAGCAGCGGGCCCGGGCCGTCAGTGTGCAGGTACCCGCCGGGGTGAACGTCGCCGAGCGGCGGCGGCGCAGTCAGGAGCGGGAGCGGGCGGAGGCCAGGGCGCGGGACGCGGGCGAGGGCGGGCCGAGTCCGGCGGCGTACGACTTCCTGCTCGGGCAGGCGGGCGGGCGCCGTGAGGCGGTCGACGTGCCGCAGCCGGACGGCGGGCCCGGCGAGGAGATCACCGTCGTCACCTCGCAACTGCTGCGCAAGCTCGGCTCGGCCGGGACCACCTGCCCGGTCTGCCACCACTCCTTTCGGCTGGGCGAGCAGATCTCCATCGAGCGCGCCGACGCGGGCCCCGGCGTCGTCCTCAAGCACCACAGCCGCCGCCTGGACTGCCTCAACCCCGAGGCGGGCGGGCAGTCCTCGGTGTCGGCGGAGCTTTTCCACCAGGGTCTCGACGAGGCCAATCCCCCGCCGCCGGAGCTGAACACGGTCCGGCTGCACCGCGGGCATCCCCTGCTCCGGCTCCACCCGGGTCCCGGCGACGGGGCGCCCACCCGGCACCGCTGCTGGGTGTGCGGGCACACCTTCCGGCCGGACGAGATGGTCATCCACTGCACCTGCGCGCCGGACGCGCCGAACTGTGCGAGCGCCGTCCACCGCGACCCGGACCACGGGCTGGTCTGCTACGACGACTGGAAGGCCCAGCATCCCGGGGTGCCGTGCCTGATGCTCAACTCCCTTCGGGACACCCGGTGACCGGGGACCGGTTCGCGCGGCACGCGCTGATCCCCGGCTGGGACCAGAAACGGCTCGCCTACGCCACGGTCGTCCTGGCGGGCGCCGGGGCGCTGGGCAACACCGTCGCTCAGACACTGGCGTTGGCGGGTCTCGGGCGGCTGGTGGTGTGTGATCCGGACACGGTCGCGGTGAGCAACCTCAGCCGCTGCCCGCTGTTCCGGGCGGCGGACGTGGGCCGGCCGAAGGCGCGGGTGCTGGCTGAGGCGCTGGCGGACCTCGCGCCCGGCACCGACGTGGACGCGCGTGAGGCTCCGCATGTCTCCGGGTCGGGCTGGCCGAACTGCGCGACGCCGACCTGGTGGTGAGCGCGCTGGACAGCCGGGCCGCCCGGATCGCCCTGGCCGGACGGTGCACGCTCGCCGGGACCCGCATGCTCGACGGCGGGACGCACGCGTGGGGCGGCGAGGTCTCCTGGTATCCGCCCGGCGGACGCTGCCGGGCCTGTGGTCTCGGTCCGGCGGAGCGTGCGGTGCAGGACGATCCGTGGTCGTGCGCCGCGCCCGATCCGGCCGCCGAGGTGGGCGCGTCGGCTCCGGTGTCGGCGTTGGTCGGCGCGTGGCTCGCCGACTTCGCCGTACGACTGCTGCTGGGATTGTCCGTGCCGGACGCGCCGTTGCGCGTCGACGCCGCCGGGTTCGCCATGCCGCTGTCCGGCACCCCGCTGCGGGCGCTTGCCGACCCGGACTGCCCGCTGCACGAACGGCTCCCCGCGGACGTCCCGGTGCTGCCGCTCGACCACGAGGCCACGGTGGCCGACCTGTTGGACCACGTCGGCGTGCACGAAGAGCCGCTCTCCTGGGCAGGATTCAGCAGGCCGGTGCGGCGGCGGGCGGCGGTGCGCGCCGTCACCACCCGGCTGCGGTCCGCGCCCGCCTCGGCGCGGCTGAGCGCACTGGGGGTGGCGCCGCGTGAAGTACTGCCCGTGGCCCGACGGGACGGATCGGGGCTGCGGTACGTCGAGTTGGCCGCCGCCGGGCGGGAACGGCGGGGCATACCGGGCGACTTGACCGAGGCACGGCGCGCGACGACGGAGGGTGTCCGGTGAGGGACGAGCTGTACAACGAGCTGGAGCGGGTGATCAACCCGCGCGAGGGCGAGATCATCCTGCGGACCATCGGTTTCCCGGAGAGCCGGCTGCCGTCCGTGGACGCGACCGCCCGGGTCTACTGGTCCGAGGTGCGCCGGCTGATCGACGCGGGCGTACTCGTGGACGGCGAGGCCCAGTTGGCGCGCGCCGTGCGCAACGAGTACCCGGGCAACGCGGTCTTCGGGGCCTCCGTCGAAGCGCTGGAGCCGGTCACCGAGCCCCCGCAGCCGACCCGTGCCGAGCCCCGCGTCCCGCCGCCCGTAGGGCCGACGTCCACCACCGCCGCGCAGCCCGAGCCGGAGCCGGACACCTACCCCACGCTGGTCTTCGTGTGCAGCACGCACCACGCGGCGTTCATCGAGGAGGTGCGCCGCCTCGACGCCCGCGCCGAGCTGTTCTTCGTCAGCCAGGGCGAGGAGGCCCAGGTCGGGCAGATCGCGCTGTCGCTGACGTACGAGCTGACGCAGCGCCAGATCGACGACTTACGCGGGTCGCTGATCGCGGCCGGTGCCCCGGCGGACCTGGAGATCCTCCAGGAGGTCTACGACCACCGCCCCTATCTGCTGGAGGCGCTCCGGGTCAACGGACCCGACCAGCAGCCCTACGATCTGGCGGGGGTGCCGTCGATCACCCCGGTGCGGGACATCGCCGCCGCCGTGCTGGCGCACTACGAGGGCCGGATGGGGCGGCGCCCGCGCACCGTCGTCGACCATCAGCAGCCGGACGGCAGCTTCCGCCGCCTCGACCCGGCGCAGTCCCTGCACCAAGCGGGGGTACGCGAGGGCGACACACTCAACGTGTATCCCGAAGCGACCGCCGGACACGCCGAGTTGAGGATGCAGGCGATCATCCGGGTCCGCGAGGAGATGCACCGCTACGCGGACCAGCACGAGGACTTCGAGATCGTCGACACCGACGACCCGGAGTTCCCCACCGACTACGAGATCCGCTTCAAGGGGCCGGGGCTGCGGCTGCCGGAGCAGCAGAGCGCGAGCGCGCTGCCGCGGCCGGAGGTGCAGGACAAGCACAACCTGCTGATCCTGCTGGGCCCGGACTTTCCGCTGGTCGCCCCGGCCGTCTTCTGGCTGAGCCCGATCTTCCACCCGAACATCAAGGGGCCCGATCCGCAGTACCCCGAGGCCGAGGGGGCCGTGTGCCTGGGCATGCTGGCGCGGTCTTGGCGCCCCGCCCTGGACTTCGGCCAACTGTGCCAGATGCTCGTGGACATGGCTGGGTATCGTAGCTACGAGATCTCGGACAGTTTCAACCCGATCGCGGCATTCTGGGCGCAGACGGAGGACGGTGCGGCCATGATCGAGGCCATCGGGGGCAAGCCGCCGGTGCCGGCCCCGCCGCCCGACGCGGGGGCGCTACGCGTCGGCGCCCTGCGGATACGGCGTACGGACGGGACGGCCGATGGCACTTGACATCGAGCTCTTCCAGGGCGAGTCACGCCAACTGGTGCGCACCGAACCGCTGATCGCGCTGTTGAAGCCCGTCTTCGCGGCGGAGACCGCCCCCTTCAAGGGCCGCCCGCGCTTCCAGCTGATGCTGCGCAACGACCCCGGGCCCGACACCTACGAGCCTGACGGCCACGACGCCGACACGCACGAGGGAGATCTCCACCTCACCAATCTCCGCGCCGACTTCGGGTACATCCATGTCGCGATCCATATGGAGGGACGCGTGGTCTACCAGAAGCCCTACTCCGTCAACTCGCTCGTCGGCCCGGTACTCGCCCGGCTGGCCCGGGAGATCTCCCCCGAGGAGCGTCAGTGGGCGTTCCGGATCGCCGGACTGCCCTCGCCCGAGGACGGGGAGTCGGCGCAGCGGCTGCCCCCGGTGGTGGACGGCACGGACGACATCGACGTCTCCCGCTCCACCCGGCTGCCGTTCGGCATCCGTCCGGCGGCCGAGCCCGAGATCCCGCTGCTCGACCTGGCCGAGTACGGGGTGACCCTCAGCGACACCGGGGCGCCGGTGACGGTGCTGCTGGGCACCGGGGTGCGGCGCAGCCTGATGGAGATGGAGCTGTCGACCGAGATCGAGGAGGGCGGTTTCCTGGTCGGCCGGGCCTTCCGGCGGGCCGACGACCCCGCCCTGCACGCGGTGATCGTCGACGAGGTGCTGCCCGCCGAGCACTCGGGGGCCTCGCTGATGCACTTCACGTTCACCGGCGACTCGTTCCGCGCGATGAGCCGGACGCTCGGCGACCGCCAGCTCGTCGGCTGGTACCACACCCATCTGTTCCAGACCGAGCGCACCATCGGCCTGTCCCGCACCGACATCGACCTGCACCGGGACACCTTCCGGCGCCCCTGGCAGGTGGCCGCCCTGATCAATCTCACCGCGCGCCGGCGGGTGCTGACCTGCTACGCCTCCTCCGACGACTGGATGGCACCCTGTCCGATCCGGAACCTCGATGACGACCCTGACAGCCACCGCAGTACGCATCCTTCACTGGGCCATCACTGAACCGGCGCCCGACGGCACCCTGGTGCCGCCCGAGACCATCTCGGCCCGGCCGCCCGAGAGCGACGACGACCCGGTCGTCCTCCTCGAACGGCTGGCCCGGGTCACCGCGGCCCGGCTGCACCTGTCCGACCCGCCCCTCGGTGACCACGGCCCCACGGGCCTGGAGCCGCTGATGGTCGCGGCCGCCCTGGCGCTGCGGGACGACCCGCCGACGGCCCTGCTGGTGGCCGAGGGCGTGGGCGGCTCGGGCACCGTACGCGATCTGATGGCCCGTCATGGTCTCGTGGGGCGTGCCCTGTCGGCGACTCCGGTCGACGCGGGGCTGCGCGCGGCACTGCTGCGCGCCTCGCCGCTCACGGCCCTCTTCGACCACCCCCCGCCGGGCACGGAGGAGCGCTGCGGGCAGCTCCTCGACCGGTTCCTCGACCACACCGAGGGCAGACGCGCGGCGCTGCTTCGCCGGTTCCGCTTCACCCCGGGGGAGAGAACAGTCGTGTACGAGGTGTACGAGACGGCCCTGCTGCACCACGGCGGCCACTACCGCAAACTCACCGACGACGTACGGAAGCTGGCCGTCGAGAACCCCGCCAGGCTGCTCGGCGACGACGCGCCCGGCCAGTGGGCGCGGGCCACGCTCGACTGGTGGCAGCCCCTGGCCGTGCTGGTCCGGCGCCATCCCGAGGAGCTGCGCCGCCGCCCGCTGCTCAGCGGGTACCGCACCGGCACGGAACTGCACCGCGTCTACGGCCGGGTCCGGGAGTTCGAGGCGCTGCGCGAGGTGCTGGACCGATGACCAGAGCGCTGCGCCTGGCCACCGCGGACCACGGCGACCGGATGGACCTGCTCGGCACCGCGGGCGACCGCCCGCTGCGGGAGGTGCTGGCCTCCTGCGAGGTGTGGCTGCTGGACCCGCTGGACGAGGAGTTGCTGGACCGGCCCTGGTCGGACTTCGCCCCCGACGTCTGGCTGCGGTCCGAACTCGCCCCGGGCGCCTCGCTGTTCGCGCCCCCGGGGATCACGGCCACCCCGGCCCCGACGTCGCTGAGCAAGCCCCCCGCCGACCACGCCACCGGCGTGGAAGCGGCAGCGGAACCCGGACGGGACGCGCATCCCGACCGCATCACCGACGCCCAGGCCGTCCGGCTCGCCTACTATCCGCACATCGAACGCGTGGCCTCCCTGCTGCGCAGCCGTCTGCCGGTGCTCGTCATCAGCGAGAAGCTGATCGTGACCCATCTGTGGGAGGAGATGGTCACGTTGGCCGGGTGCCGCGGCATCCGGCTCGACGACGACTCGCAGGACGACGAGAGCGGCCGCGGCCCCGGGGACCCGGTCGCGGACATGAACGGCGCGTCGATGAGCACCCGTCAGCGCCGCCTGGCCCGACTCCGCGCCCAGCTGGAGGAGTTGAAGGAGGGCGACGTCATCGTCCTCACCCATCTCGACCTGCTGGCCGGCAGCGCCGACATCGGCCGGCACGCCGAGGCACGCGAACTGGTCGAGCTGCTCTACGCCTTCCCCGACCAGCTGGTCCTCGCCTTCGCCGACCCGACGCTGCCGCTGCCGGACGTGCTGGCCGAGCGGTTCAGCGCCCGGGTCACCCTCAGCGGTCTGCCGCCGAAGGTGCAGACGCCGGAGACCGAGGAGACCCTGCTGGGGGCCGCCCTGGTGACCCGGGAGGAGGCGGAGACCTTCGAGGGGTTCCAGCCGCGCGAGTTCTACAAGCACGTCGCCGGCATGAACCCCGTACGCCTGCGGCAGGCCATGCGGTACGCGCACGAGAAGCACCGGACGCAGCCGCAGCGGGCCACCCAACAGGACCTGCGCGAGACACTGTTGACGTTCAAGGCGCAGCAGTCGTCGCACTTCGAGGTCCCCGACGTCACCCTCGAGGACATCGGCGGCTACGACGAGGTCAAGGACGAGATCCGGCAGACCCTCGCCATCATCAGCGGCGCGCAGAGCCTGCCCGACGACATGGAGGAGGTGCGCTCCGAACTCGTCCCGCGCGGCGTCATCTTCTACGGCCCGCCCGGCACCGGTAAGACGCTCTTCGCGAAGGCCATCGCCAACGGCATGAACGCCACCATCCAGGTGGTGTCCGGGCCCGAGGTCACCGACATGTACGTCGGTGAGAGCGAGCGCAAGGTGCGGGAGATCTTCGCCTCCGCGCGGCGCAGCGCGCCCTCCGTCATCGTCTTCGACGAGATCGACGCGATCACGATGGAGCGCAGCAACCGTCCCGACGGCGGCAGCCGGGCCGGCAACAGCGTGGTCGCGCAGATCCTGACCGAGATGGACGGCTTCCGGCCCGAGGTCCCGATGCTGGTGATCGGCACGACCAACCGCATCGACATCATCGACAAGGCACTGCTGCGGCCGAGCCGGTTCCGCTCCATCGCCATCTCGCTGCCCGACGTGACCGCCCGCCGGGCCATCCTGCGCCACCACGCGGGTCGCTATCACATCTCCCTGGACGACGAGGTGCTGGAGCTGATCGCCGAGGCGACGGCGGGCCGCAACGGCGACGAGCTGCGCTCGCTGATGCGGGACGCGTTCGTGGGCCGCCACATGCACGGCATCGAACCGGACGCCCGCCGGCTGGGCTGGCTCGTGGGACGGCTCCAGCAGGGCCGCCTGGAAATGATCTCGGAGCGCCGATGAGCACCGCGACGGCCACCTGGAGTGGCGACGACCTCAACGCCGTACGACGCCTCAAGGCGCTCGGCCGCAGCATCGACCAGCACTTCGTGGGGCGGCGCCGCGCCCTCGACGTGCTGGAGGTCGCGGTGCTGGCGCACGAGCACGTGCTGCTGCTGGGGCCGCCCGGCACCGGCAAGACGGACCTCGTCAGCCGGTTCGCGGCGGGGCTCGGCAGCCGTCCCTTCGTACGGCTGCTGACCCGGTTCACCGAACCGGCCGAGCTGTTCGGGCCGGTGGACGTGCCCGCCTTCCAGAACGGTCACGAGTACCGCTTCCGCACCGACGGCATGCTGCCCCAGGCACACGTCGCGTTCCTCGACGAGATCTTCCAGAGCGGCAGTCCGATCCTCAACACCTTGCTGACCGTGATGAACGAGCGGGTCTTCCACAACGGCCAGGGCGTCGAGCTCGTCCCGCTCATCACCCTCGTCGGCGCGGCCAACTCCCTGCCGCAGGACCCCTCGTTGCTTGCCTTCGCCGACCGGTTCCTGCTGCGGCTGACGATCCCGCCGGTGGCCGGCAACCGGCTGGACGAGCTGCTGGAGAAGGGATACGCGCCCGGCCGCGCCACGCCCGCCGGGGACGAGCACGCGTGGATCGACGCGGCCACCCTGGACCGGCTGAACCGGCAGCTGGCGCACGCCGATCTGAGCGCGGTGGCCCCGGAGTACGCGGAGCTGGTGCGTGAACTCCTCGGCCAGGGCGTGACGTTGTCCGACCGGCGGATCATCCGCGGACTCCGGCTGGTGGCCGCGGCGGCGCTGCGGGAGGAACGGGTACGGGCCGAGGCCGCCGACCTGTGGCCGCTGGAGCACTTCTGGTCCGACCCGGCGCACGCGCCGGTGGTACAGGAGGCGGTACGCCGCCGCACCGGCGGGTTCGCCGAGGACCCCGACGAACCCGCCCGGACCGCACAACGCCTGGTCTCCGAGGCGAGGGTCCTCGGCCGCCAGGTCGGGGCCGGCTCGCCGCCCGCGTCCGTGGAGCGCGTCCTGCGTCAACTCAATTCGTTGAGGCTGGAGTTGAGGCGTGCAGTTCCGGGCAA
Source organism: Streptomyces sp. GKU 895 (assembly GCA_002027195.1). GTDB lineage: Bacteria > Actinomycetota > Actinomycetes > Streptomycetales > Streptomycetaceae > Streptomyces. The sequence continues at coordinate 40,684 of MWJO01000064.1, forward strand.
CAGAGAAGGCGAAAGGGAGCTCGCGAGTATCATCGACCACACTCTGGCCTTGCTGGACCAGGGCTGACGCACAGTTACGGGCGCCCCGCGCCCGGCTGCGGAATTCAGGGGGACACCAGCTCTATGTGCAATCCGCGCAGGGTACGGGTGGAGGCCACCAGAGAAGTCGTCGAGGCATGGGAACTCGCCCTGGAGCGCCGCGCCAGCGCCAGCGACTCCGTGGTCAGCGAGCTCGAGGTGCGTCATCCGTTCGGCGGCACGCTGGGGCAGGCCACCCGGCAGGTCTTCGAGGCGACGCTCGCCACGGCCGACGCCTGGCGGGCCGAAGGCGGCGGCCACGTCCTGGAGTTGCCGGACGGCCGGGTCCGCTACGACCCCGCCACGGGTGAACTGGTCGTGACCGCCCGCCTGGAGGACCAGGTCACCGTGGAGGGCCATGCCGCCGAGACCCTGCGCGGCTCGGTCCGCGAGCAGGCGACCGGCAGCGGTGAAGGGCGGTACTACGCCGACGGGTTCGCCGGCCGCACCCGCGAAGTGGCCGCGCGGGAGGCGCAGGTGGTCGCCGAGGCCGACGCCGTGCGCCGGGCGCGCGAACTGGCGGGACGGCTGCGGATGCAGGCGGACCGGGAGTCGACCACGGCGGCCGCCGCGGCAGGCGCGGCTCCAGCGGGCGGCGGACGACGACGCGCGGGCCCGGCTGGCCGAGGAACGCGAGCGGGTCCGCGCCGACCTGGAGGCCCGCAACCGGGAGCGCGTCGCCCGGCTCGGCCAGGACGGACTGCGGGCGGTGAACGGCGTGCTGGCCACGGCCTATCAGCGGGCCCTGCTCGACTTCGCCCGGCAGCACGGCGCCACCGGCATCCGGCAGGAGGAGTCCGACGGCGGCATCGACATCGAGTTCGAGATCGACTTCGACGACAAGACGGAGAACTGATCGATGCGGGTGCGGGTGCGGTTCCGGTTCAACACGGACACCGGAGAGGTCGAACTGTTCCAGGTGGACGACATCGGGACCGGCTCCGGTCCCGACCACGACGCCGAGCACGACCGGATCAGCGCCGAGCTGGGGCAGGTCCTGGCGCGCAGACCGGACGTCGAGGAGATCTCGCCGTTCGACGAGCCGCCCCTGTGGCGGCACGACCCGGCACCGCAGCCCCCGGCGCGGGTCCGGGACGAGGAGACCGAGGGTCCCGAGCCGGGTGAGCGGGAGACCACATGAGCCGGCGCACCCGGCTGCTGCTCAAGGCCGCGCGCTGCTACTCCGAGGCCCAGGCGCACACCGAGGCCGCCCGCTGCTACGACCTCCTCGGCTGGCAGTGGTCGGCGGCCGACGCCTACCAGCGGGCCGGCGACCTGGAGCACGCCGCGCGCACCTACCGGCAGGCCGGCCACCCGGAACAGGCGGCCCGCTGCTACCGGCTGCTCGGGCGCCCCGAACTCGCCGCCCGCTGCTGGCAGGAGCGCGGCCGCAGACTCGAGGCCGCCTGGGAGCTGCTCCTGGCCGGTGACATCACCCCGGCCCGCCGCCTCCTGGCCGCCACCGGCACCGTCGGCAACGGGCCCCAGCAGCTCCGGCTCGAACTCGCCCGCGCCCTCGCCGACCGCCTCTGCGGCGGCCCGCCCGGCCCCCTCCTCGCCCTCTTCCCGCGGATCGAGGCCCGCCTGCCGTCCCTGGCCGCCCGCACCGAACGCCGGCTGACGCTGGACTGGGGCGTCGAGGCCGCGGACCGGGTCGAGCGCTTCGACTGGGGGGCACGGCTGTTCCGTGCGGCCTACGACGCCCAGGGCGGCGGTGACGTACTGGACCGCTGGCGGGAGTGGGCCGGCCAACGGCTCGGCTCCGCCGCCTGGCTGCCGTCCGGGCCCCCCGTCGAGGCGGACGGCGGCCGGGCAGGGGGGCCCCTGACCCATGGCACGCAGTGAGAGCCCCTGCGCCGTCTCCTGAGCCGCATCACGCCGGAGGCGCCCCGCCGGCACCCGCCCACACCGATCGTGGCGCGTCCGGCGCGCGGGCACCGCCGCCGACCCCGCAGACCCACCGGCCCACCTCCTCCGCGGCCGCCCCGCCAGGCGAGCGGCGCCACGACCACGGTGTCGCTTCAGCGTGCGCCCGGCCCGCCCGCCGGAGAGGATCTCCGGAACCGGCGCCGCCCGTCTCGTACACCTCCTTCCCACCGTCGACTGGCGCGTCGCCGCCCGATTCACCTCTCCGCACCGGGTCTCGCGCGCTCGAGGCGCGCTGCACCGGGCGGGGCGGCGGAGTGGAGCTGCACGAGGGCGGCGGGGCGGTCTGGCTGCTCAGCGGGATCGGCCCGGCGGTCGGCACCGAGCTGCTGACCTGCACGGCGGCGCGCTCGCGATCGGCCACGGTGCCCTGGCGGGCGAACGGGGCGGCCCGACGGTTGAGCGAAGTGCTGGCCTGGCCCGGGCTCGACCTGATGGACCTGATCTCCGCCTCCCTTGTCTCTCCCGCCCGCCGACCACCGCACCTGCTGGTGCTGACGGCCGCACCCTGCTGTCGTCCGTCGTCCGCCAGGCGCTGGCCTTCGGCGTCGAGTGTCCACGCTCGCCGTCCGGGCACGTCTCTGGGACAGTCCGGACACCCCCACGAGCTGACCGCCTTCGCGTTGACGGCACCGACGCGATTCCGCACGCCTTGGTCGTGGCCCTGTCGGCGCGCCCCGGACGGCGGTGGCGCCGCCCGGTGACCGGTTGCGAACGGCTGCTGCTGGACGTACGACGCGCCTCCCTCAGACGACTCCTGCTGTACTCCCGGTGCCGGAAGGCGAGTTGTGGCTGGTCGGCGACCGCGAGGAGGCCTCCGCCGCGGCTGGAGCCGCTGGGGCGCCCTCGCCGGTGCCGACCGAGCTGGTCGGGGTGGCGGCCGAACCCCGCCGCCGCCTCCGCGTTGCCGGATGCCGCACGCGTGCCGTCGACCGGTGCGGTGGTGCCGGACGCCCACGCGGACACCGCGGTCGACGCCGTCCCTGGACGACGACGAACTGCCTCTGCCGGTACTTGCCGGCCGGCCGCTCGGCGAGACGGGTTCCTGCGCGGGTCCCGGGCATCATCTGCTTCGAACCGGTGGGCCTGGCCGCGACCTCCCTTCGGCATGCCCTGCACGCATCGGCCCCGGCAGCCTGTTCCTGGAGTCGGGCACCGCCACTCGCTGCCACCGCGGCCGCGCGCGCCCACCTGTTCGGCTCGACGGCACCTCGGCGGTGGTCTGCTGGCACGGCGGCCTAAGCCGCTTCCGCTCGCCCCGATGGTGCCCCTGTGGACCTGTGGGCCCCACCGGGCCCGGTCGAGGTCTCCAGCGGCCTGTCCAAGGCGGGCCGCGAACTCCTCGACGCCCTGGACGCGTTGGCCGCGGCGAGCGGCACCTCGCAAGGTCCGCCCCGACGCCCACCACGACCGCCGAGGCCGAACGCGCCACCGCCTCCGCGCCACAGGTGACCACGAGGCCGCCGCGAGGCCTACCGCTCGCCGGTGACCATCTGAAGCGGCCAGACTCTTCGAACAGGCGGCGCTGGAGGACGGAGGGTGACGGCGACCCGACAGCGCAAACGCCCGGCCGACCGGACGGACGACGGCACAGCGGCGATGCCGCCCGCAACGCAGCACAGAGCGCCGCCGCACCACTCGAGGCGCCCGCACTGCCCGAAGCCCCCGCCCTCCGGCCCCGGCGGCTGCTCGCTCCCAGCGGCAGCGATCCGTGCACCGGTCTCTCCGGACGGCACCGCGTTCGTGCATCTCACCGAGCGGGCCCTGAGCTGTCGTGACGACACCGGGCGGGTGCTGTGGTCGACGCCCGGGGAGGGTGTGCCGGCGGCCGTGGCCTGGGGGCCGGACGGCGGGGAGGTGTTCGTGCTGCGGGCCGGGCGGGTCGAGGTCTACGACGGGGACAGCGGGGCATTGGCCGACGACGGGTTCCCGGTGTCGGCCGGCGCGGACACGCTCACGGTGTCGCCCGACGGACTGTGGGTGGCCTGCGCCGGCGACGGGGTGCTCGTCCACCACCGGGGCACCCTCGCGTCGTCCCCGCTGCCCACGGTGGACCCGGTGGTCGCCCTGGCCTGGGACCCCCAGGGCCGCCAGCTGTGCCTGGCCACCGCCACCGCGCTCCAGTTGTGGAGCGTCTCCCCGGTCCGGATGGACTTCGCCCCGTGCACCGGCCGCAGCGGCATCACCGCCCTCGCCTGGTCGCCGGACCGCGACGCGCTCGCCTTCGCCGACACGGCGGGCCTGCACCTGGTGGACCGCGCCACCGGCCGGACGCTCGCCGAGGCGCCGGTCGACGGTGCCGTCGTCGGACTGGGGTTCAGCCGGACCGGGCGGTTCCTCGTGGTCGCCACCGACCACGAGGTCCTGCTCGTCCTCGACCGTGCGCTGGAGCGGGCCGCGCAGTTGCCCGCGCGTGTCAGGTCACCGCGGGACCTGAGTGTCTCGGCGACCGGGCGGGTGCTGTTCACCGGCGGCGCGGGCCCGGAACTGTGGGAGCTGCCGGACGCGGCGCCGTACCGCGCGGAACGCCGGGTCGGCGTCCGCTGCGCAGCTGGGCGGCGGCGATGTGCCGCTCGGGTGGGCCGGGCGCTGCCGGCGCTACGGGACCGGGCGCCCCGGATCACCGGCCGGACGCTGCTGTACGACGCCGGCGACGGCCTGTGGGCCCCGGCGATCGCCCCCGCGCGGGACGCCGCTGGGTCCTGGAGACCGGCGGCCGGTGCGCTCACCCTGCTGAGCGCACCGGCCCGGACGACGGACGCCGCGACGTGGCCGTGGCCACCGGGCCGGGCGCGCCCATGACCTCGAACTCTCCCCCGGCTCACCACAGTTGCTGGCCTGCGCCTCGCGCGAGGGCCACTCGGGGCTGACCGTCGTCGACCTGGACGGCGGCGAGATCCGGGCCGTACTGGAGGGCGGTCAGGGTCCCGTGTGGTGCCCGGCACCGGCCGAGGGGTCGGCGACGCTGGTCGTGCCCGAGCCGGGGCCCGCGCCCACCCACCTGCTCGTGCACGTCCTGGACGCCCGCGGCGTCCCGGCACAGCAGCGCGCGAGTCTGCATCTCCCGCAGGGCACGGGCCGCCCACCTGGTCGCCGGACGCACGCTGCTCGCGGCCGGGACCCAGGGTGCCGTCATGCTCTGGCACATGCCGCGCAGGGAGCGGGCCGGCGACTGCCCCTGCCCTCCGGCGCGTTCGCCACCCGGGCCGCCTGGTCGCCGGACGGCAGCCGGCTGGCCGCGACGCCGCCCGCCGGACAGGGGCCGTTGGTGGTGTGGTCGACCGCTGACCTGGCGGTGCTGCGCGAGTTCGGCGCGCCCGGCGGGCGCGGCTGGGCACCGGCGCTGGTCTGGTCGCCGGACGGCTCCCTGCTCGCCGCGCCGGGCCCCGGTGCCGACACCGCGGTGGTCGAGGTGTGGGACGTGAGCCGGGGCACGGTGACGATGACCTTGGACGACGGCCCCGGGCGCGGGCCGGTGTGGTCGGTGCGCTGGTCTGCCGACGGGCGGCGACTGGCCGTGACGTACAGCGGCGGCCGCACCCTCATGTGGGAGGTGCGGACCTCGCCGGAGTCGACGGAACCTGGCCCACCGCTGCCCGAAGCCCCGTCCTACCTCGCCGAGTTGGGCGCGATGGCAGCCGCGGCCGACGCGGCCGTCCCCCTGGACGCGCTCGCGGACATCTCACGGCTCCTGCGCCCGGCGCCACCGCCAGGACGCCGGCTCGTCCACCAGAGCCCGGCCGCCCGCGCCCTGCGGGAGCTGGGCTGGCCGCGCTCCGCACATCCGGCGCTCAGCGCGCTGGTGGCATCGCGGCTGCCGGGGGACGCACGGTACGTACCGCCGCCGGGCGTGTCCCTCCAGGAACTGCGCACCACACTGGAGTGGGGCCTGCGCGGCAGCGGCGAACAGCCGGAGCGGCCCTCCGTCACGAGCGCCGAGCTGGCCGCCGCCCTGGACCGGGTCGAACACGAACTCCTGCCACTGCTCGCCCTGTTGGGGCCGGAAGCGGTCCGTGAGGACCCGGCGCTGCCGCTGCGCCTGGCGGACGGGCCGTGGGCGTCGGCCGCGGAGGCCGCCGCCCGGCTCCCCGACCTGCCCTCGCGGCTGCCCCTCCTCCTCGGTGACGACCTCCCCGGCCCCGCCACGGCCGGCGCGCCGGCGCAGTGGGCCCGGCACGGCCCGCCGGACGCCTCGTGCCCAGCCAATGGCCTTGCCCGCCCCCCTGTTGAACGCGCTGTGGGCCCCAGGACGCGCTGCTGTACCGCACCGGCGCGGGCGGCTGCCGTGGACCGAGCGGGACGCGGT